>JAJPHF010000139.1 GCA_021325365.1 Pseudomonadota bacterium | reverse complement strand
TCGGCGCGGCTTCGTGTTCCTGCCCGACGCGCGCCGCTGGCTGGCCGCTCAAGTCGATGGCGGCTTGCCGCTGCTCACTCGCTCGTTAGAGCAGTGAATAGCCCTAGTACCGGCCCAGCCGCTGCAGCGCAAAGGCGACGAAGCTCGGGTCGACGGCCCGCTGGAGATCAACCTCCGTCTCCTGGTCCCCGCGCTCCACGTACCAGCGCTGCGTGTCGCGCAGGCTGGCCGTGTTTACGTCCCCGTTGGGGTCCAGCCACGTCGGCGCGATGCGCCCGAGCAGCGCCGGATCCTTGATCGGCGTGATGCGCGTCATCAGCTCCACGATCTCGGCGCGGCCCTGGCCGTCCCCGAAGAAGGCCCGATAGTAGTCGCGCGCCGCGCGCAAGTAGGCCACCATAAAGCGCCGGGCCGCATCGGCGCGCTGCTCGGCAAAGGTTGGGCCGTAAATCAGGACGCCGGTCTCGATCCCCGGGGCGAGGTCGGCGGTTTCCCGCCAGCACTCCGCCACGCCGCGCTCCGCGGACTGCGTGACGAACGGCTCGATGGGGAAGGCCGCGTCGATGACGCCGTTCGCAAAGGCGTTCGCCATTTCCGGCCAGGGAACCGTCACGATCTGCACCTCGTCGAGGTGCACGCCCTCCTGATTCAGCCCGCGTTCCAGCGCATAGGTCAGGATGTTGGCCGGGACCGGCTCGGCGAACACCCGGCCGCGCAGGTCGGCCATCGTGCGCAGGGCGCCACTATCCAGCAGGCTCTTGCGGGCCATCAGGCAGTTGAAGCGCGTGCCCGCCACCGACTGCGCGCGGTCGGCGACGATGCGCATGTTGATGCCGCGCAGGATGGCGTTGTACAGGCCGGGCCCCACCGCGCCACCGCCAGCGTCGAGCTGGTCGGCCCCCAGCGGCGCGACCATCTGCTGGCCGGAATCGAACGGGGTGGTTTCGAGGTCGAGCCCCTCTTCGCGGAGGTAGCCCCGGTCCTGCGCCAGATAGAAGGGGGCGTCCGTCGTGGCGTTGAGCGTGCCCACCCGCACCACGGTGAGTGCAGCGGGCGCGGCGGTCGGCTGCTGCGCCGCGGCGGGTGGTTGCGTCGCCGCGGGGGTGGCCGTGGCCACGGGTGCCGCGGTCGGCGCCGGGGTCGACGGCGCCGCCTGGCACCCAAGGCTCACCAGCAATAAGGCCAGCGCCCAGAGGCACGGATGGCTCATCCGGGGCGCGGGCCCGCGGCGCCGGTGGCCACCGCTCGGAGTATCACCTGAAGCGCTCAGCGTGCCGCTCATGGCCGCGGCCTCTCGACTGCTGCCGCGCCCCGCAAGCGGGCCGCGGCGTCCAGCACGGCGTCGAGGATCTTGACGTAGCTGCCGCACCGACAGAGGTTGCCGGCCAGGTAGTCGCGCACCTCGTCCGGGGTGGGGGAGGGCTGCTCCGCGAGCAGCGCCTTCGTGGCCAGGATGAATCCCGGCGTGCAGTAGGAGCACTGGAAGCCCATCTGCTCGACGAAGGCTTCCTGGATCGGGTGCAGGCCGTCTCCGTCGGCCAGCCCCTCGACGGTGAGGATGTCCTTGTCGGCCGCGAGCGCTGCGAGGGCGAGGCACGAGCTGATCGGCTTCTCGTCGACCAGCACGGTACACGCGCCACACATCCCGATCCCGCAGCCTTCCCGCGGTCCGGTGAGCTTGAACTCGGACCGCAGGACCTCGAGTAACGTGTCGTGAACCTCGACCTCCAGGTCGCGCGTCTCCCCGTTCACCCTGAGCGTGACTCGTTGACTCACTGCTCCTCCTGTGGTCGAGCCGACCATCCCGCCCGCCGCGGCCGGGGGTACGTTCGCTATGGTGTCGCTCGGTCCCGCGCTACTGGCCAGCCGACCGGGCGGCGCGTAGGGCGTGCAGCCCCCGCAGGACCTTCTCCGGCGTGAGCGGGAGATCCGTGATCCGCACGCCGGTGGCGTTGTAGACCGCGTTGGCCACCGCCGGCGCCACCGGGGGCAGCGACGTCTCGCCGATTCCATGCACCTCGCCGGCCCCGTCCCGCTCCAGGATCGCGCTCTCGACGCGGCGCGGGACGTCCCCGAACGACGGGATCATGTAGTCGGCCAGGTTCTGCGTGACGAGCTGCCCGTCGTCGTACACCAGCTCCTCGAACAGCGCCTGGCCCAGCCCGAGGAACGTGCTGCCCTCGGTCTGCAGCTCGCACAGGCGCGGGTTCACCATGCGGCCCGCGTACACCGTGGAGTGAAAGGTCAGGACCTCGACCTTGCCGGTCTCGGTGTCCACCTCGACCTCGCAGGCCGCGGCGGCCTGGTGCCAGTGCACGGAGCCGATGCCCTGGCCGGTCTCGGGGTCCAGGCCCCCCTTGGTGACGAAGGTGCCGTGGCCCAGGATGTTGCCCTGCTGACCGCGGCGGATGATCTCGCTGTAAGTCAGCGACCGGTCCGGCGCCCCGCGCACGGCCACGCGGCCGTCCGCAGTGACCAGATCGTCCGCCGCGACCTCCAGCAGCTCCGCCGCCAGGGCCAGGAGCTGCTGCCGGGCGTCCTGCACCGCCCGCACGACCGCCGTGCCCATCGAGTAGGTGGTGCGGCTCGAGCTGGTCTGCTGATCGTAGGGCGTGATCGCGGTATCCGGCTCGGAGACCAGCACGCGCTCGTACGGCAGGTCGGCCGCGTCGGCCGCGAGCTGGGCCAGCACCGTCTTGGCGCCCTGCCCCATCTCGACGCTGCTGGTCAGCACGTCCAGGCTGCCGTCCTCGTTCAGCTTGACCGCCGCGGTGGAGGTCGAGGGGGTAATGGTGGCCTTGATGACGACCGCGAGGCCCTTGCCCCGCTGCAGGCTGGCGGCCGGCGCCTGCTCGCCGCTCGGGACGCCGCGCAGCCAGCGCGCGTCCTCCGGCCGCCACTGGATGGCCGCCTGGGCGCGGTCGAGGAGCGCGTCGGAATGAATGTCCTCCAGCTCCTCGCCGGTGGCGTAGCGGTCGCCGTCGTGCACGATGTTCTTGCGCCGCAGCGCTACCGGATCGAGGCCCAGGCGCTCGGCGATCATGTCCATCTGGCTCTCGTAAGCCCAGGCGATCTGGGGCACGCCGAACCCGCGGAAGGCGGCCGCGGGCACGACGTTCGTCCACACCGCGTAGGAGTCGACGTGGACGTGCGGCGTCCGGTAGGGGCCCCCCATCGCGGAGCCGCCGTTCCGCGCGACGATCGGCCCGACGTCGGCGTAGGCGCCGGTGTTGTACCAGCCGGTCACCTGGCGCGCGACGACCGTCCCGTCCTGCAGCACGCCCGTGCGCAGGCGGACCGTCGCGGCATGTTTGGTAACGGTCAGGAACTCTTCCTCGCGCCGCAGCGCGATCTTCACGGGGCGCCGCGCCTTGAGCGCGAGCAGGCTGGTGATCGGCTCCAGGCGCAGGGAGCCTTTCGCCCCGAACCCCCCGCCGAGCATCGGGACGATCACCCGCACGCGCGTCAAGGGAAGGCGGAACAGCTCCGCGAGCTGCGCGCGGATGGCGTGCGGCATCTGCGTCGAGGTCCACACGGTGAGCTGGCCGTTCTCGAACTCGGCCACGGTCACGTGGGGCTCGAGCGGCACGTGCTGCACCGCGGGCGACCGGAACGTGTCCTCAAAGACGAAATCCGCCTGGGCGAACCCCTGCTGGACGTTCCCGTGGCGGAGCTTGAAGTGGCTGCACACGTTGCTCGCGCCGCCCAGGTCGCCCACCAATGCCGCGAAGCCCGGCTGGGGCGCCAGCCGCGGCTCGTACAGCAGCGGCGCGTCCGGACGGAGCGCGTCCTCGACGTCGAACACCGCGTCCAGCGGCTCGTACTCGACGTCGATCAGGTCGAGCGCCTCTTCGGCCGTGCGCCCGTCCACGGCGGCCACCGCGGCGACCGGATCGCCGACGAAGCGCACGCGGTCAATGGCAACGATGCCCTGGTCGCGATAGACGCGCCCGTAGCGCGCGTTGTACGGCGCCTGGTCGTGCAGGTCCGCTCGGGTCAGGACCGCGTGTACGCCGGGCAGGGCCGCGGCGCGCGAGGCGTCGACACGGACGATGCGGGCGTGGGGATGCGGGCTGCGCAGGATGCGCCCGGTGAGCATGCCGGGCCGCTCGGCGTCCAGGACGTAGCGCACCTGGCCCGTCACGCGCTCGCGCGCGTCCAGCACCGGCACACTCTGGCCCACGACCACCATGGCGTCAGCCCCTCTCGCCGTTCGCCGCCAGCGCCTGCCGGATCGCGCGGCGGACCAGCACCGCCGCGACCTGCTTGCGGTACCACTCCGAGCCGCGGACGTCCGAGAGCGGGTCGAGCGCCGCGGCGAAGGCCGTGGCCACCTCCGCGATCAGCTCGTCGGTCAGCGGCTGGCCGCGCGCCAGCAATTCTGCCTCGGGGACCACCTGCGGCCGGTCGGCCACCGCCCCGGCCACGACGCGCAGGTCCTGGCACACTCCGTCGGGCCCCAGGTCCACCACGGCGGCCATCCCCACGCACGGCCGGTCTTCCGACGAGCGCGTCACGTGCTTGATGTAGGCCGAGTGGGCGGTCGGCGGCGGATCGGGCACGATTAGCTCCGTCAGGACCTCCTCGGGGGCGAGCGCCGTCTCGTAGAAGCCGGTGAAGAACTCGCCCAGCGCGATCTCCCGCTCGCCGCGCGGCCCGACTGCCTTGACGCGGCCGCCCATGGCCACGAGCACGCAGGGCGGATCAGAGGCATAGTCGGCCTCGCTCAGGTTGCCGCCCACCGTCGCGGCGTGGCGCACGCGGACGTTGGCTACCTTCGCGAAGGTCTTCGCCAGCGTGGGGTGGTGCTCGCGGACCAGGGGGTGCAACTCGGCCTCCCGGATCGTGGTGAGCGCGCCGATCCGCAGTCCCACCCCGGGCTCGTACCGCACGTAGCGCAGGCCCGGCACGCGCTCCAGACTGACTAGCGCCGCCGGAGCGATGAGGCGATTCTTGAGCATCAGGACGACCGCCGTGCCGCCGGCGATAAGCCGGGCGTCGTCGCCCCACCGCGCGAGCGCGGCGACCGCCTCGTCCAGGCTCGTTGGCTGCTGCAGCTCCATACCGGCTTATCCTCGTGTGCCCGCTTCGCGGGCCTCTCGCTCCTTGAGCGCGCGCAGGATCTTCTCGGGCGTCAGGGGCAGGTCGAACAGGCGGACACCGATGGCGCGGCTGATCGCGTTGCCGATGGCGGGCCGCACCGGCGGCAGCGCGGTCTCGCCGATCCCGTGCACCTCCGTCGCCCCCTCCGGCACCAATAGGTGCACCGTGAGCTTCTGGGGCATGTCCTCAAAGGAGGGGATCATGTAGTCGGACAGGTTGGGGTTCACCAGGCGGCCGTCGGTGTCGAAGAGCACCTCCTCGAACAGCGCCTGGCCCAGGCCGAACAGCACGCTCCCCTCGACCTGCATCTCGCACATGCGCGGGTTGATCAGGCGGCCCGCATACAGCCCCGCGTGCAGGTGGACGATCTCGACTGCGCCGGTCTCGGTGTCCACCTCGACCTCGCAGGCGACCACCGCCGGGTGCCACTGCGCCGAGCCGGGCCCCTGCCCCGTCTCAGGATTCATCCCGGCAGTCTCCGCGACGAAAGTGCCTTCCCCGGTCAGAGTGCCGTGCCGGCTGCGCCGCACGATCTCGCCGTAGGCGAGGGAGCGATCGGGCGCCCCCCGCACGCTCACGCGCCCCCCCCCGACCACCAGGTCGTCCGCGGGCGCTTCGAGCAGCTTGGCCCCCAGCTCGCGGAGCTGGCCCTTGACGTCCTGGACCGCGAGGCGGATGGCCGAGCCCATGCAGTAGGTCGAGCGGCTGGCCGCGGTCATGGTGTCGAACGGCGTGACCAACGTGTCGGGTTCCGAGACGCGCACCCGCTCCAGCGGCAGCCCGGCTTCGTCGGCCGCGATCAGCGCGAGCGTGGTCTTCGCGCCCTGCCCCATCTCGACCGTGCTGGTGAGCACGTTCAGGCTGTCGTCGCCGTTGAGCTTGACCGTAGCGGCGGACGCGGTCGGCGTCGCCATGCCTTTGATCGTCGTGCTGATGCCCTTCGCGCGGACCTTCGTGCCGTCGCGCGCCACCAACGGGCCCCGCCGCCAGCCGATCCGCTCGGCCGCCTCCTCCAGCAGCTCGGTGTAGTGCATCTCGGGTAGTGCCTCGCCGGTCGAGAAGGCGTCGCCGGGACGTAGGACGTTCTTCAGGCGCAGCTCCAGGGGATCGATCCCGAGCGCGTCGGCGATGACGTCCATCTGCGACTCGTGCGCCCACGCGACCTGCGTGATGCCGTAGCCGCGAAACGCCTCGGTCGGCACGGCGTTGGTGTACACGCCGTACGAATCGACGTAGACGTGCGGCACGCGATAGGGCCCTGTAGCGGCGTAGCCGCGGGTGATCAGGTTCGGCGTGCTGGTGGCGTACGGGCCCGTGTTGAAGTAGCAGTACGCCTCCTGGGCGACGAGCGTCCCGTCGCGCTTGACGCCCGTCTTGAGGCGGACCTTCGCCGCGTGCTGCGTCCCGACCAGGAAGTCCTCCTCGCGGCGCAGGACGAGCTTCACCGGACGCCGCGCCTTCCAGGCCAGCAGCGCCGCCGCGGGCGCGACCGACGCCTGCATCTTCCCGCCGTAGCCGCCCCCGAGCGTCTGGATGACGACACGCACGTCGGAGATCGGCACGCGGAAGATCTCAGCGAGCTGCCCCTGCAGCAGGTGCGGGCTCTGACACGCCGTCCAGACGGTGACCTTGCCATCGCGGACCTGCGCCACGGCGACGTGCGGCTCGAGCGCGACGTGCTCGGCGGGCGGGCCGGTGTACTCGTTCTCGACGATTAGGTCGGCCTCGCGGAAGCCCTGCCGGATATCGCCCTTGCGCTGGGTGAACAGGTGGCAGATGTTCGTTCCGGTGGCCGAGCGCGCCTTGACGTCCGGGCGGCTGGGCAGCACGCGGTGCGGGCCCTCGTGCACCAGCGGCGCGCCCGGCGCCAGCGCCTCCTCCGGATCGAAGACCGCCGGCAGCTCCTCGTACTCCACCTCGATTAGCGCCAGGGCCTCTGCCGCGATCTCCTCGGTCGTGGCGGCCACTGCCGCCACTGGGTCGCCCACGAACCGCGCCTTGTCCAGGGCGACCGGCGTCTGGTCGCGGATCACTGCGCCGTAGTACGGGTAGAGCCGCTCCTCGTCGAGCAGGTCGTTGCGGCTGAGCACCGCCACCACGCCGGGCAGCGCCTCGGCCCGCGCGGTGTCCACGCGGAGCAGGCGCGCGTGGGCGTGCGGGCTGCGCAGGAAGCGGGCGTGGAGCATGCCCGGCAGCTCCAGGTTGAGCGTGTAGTCGATGTCGCCGGTGACGCGCGCCCGCGCATCGACCAGGGGGACCGACTGGCCTAGCGTCATCGCTACTCCTTCAGCAGCCAGCCCCAGCGCTCGAGCGTCGCGCGCGTGCGCTCGGGCGAGCCGATCGGGGTGCCGGCCTGGGGATCGTCTTTCCACTCGAATGGGGTGGTGGCGTCGATGATCATGCGCGAGCTGAGCGACAGGTTGCGCTCGTCGGGGCTGAGCGCCATGTCGATCCGGCTGGCCTTCGTGCGCGTGACGATCTCCACGTCGCGGGCCGGGTCCGACCGCGCCAGGATCGCCCACACCACGTCTTGCAGGCTGGTGATGTCCACGTACTCGTCCACCACGACCGTCAGGCGGTTCATCTCCACCCCGCCCCCGCACTGGGACGCGATGGTGGCCGCTTGCTTGGCATGGCCGGGATAGCGCTGCTTGATGGCGACCACCGTCATCAGCCGGTTGCCGCCCTCGGGCGGGGTCCAGACACCACGGATGTCGGGCACCCCGGCCTTCTCAAGCTGGTCCCAGATCATGCCCGCGCGCAGGTAGGCGAGGAAGCGGTTGTCCTCGTGCGGCGGCTTGCCCTGGGGGCAGCCCAGGAGGATCGGCTGGTGGCGATGGTAGACGCGCTGAATCCGCACGACCCGGTTGCGCGCGAAGCCCTCCTGGTAGTAGCCCATCCACTCGCCGTAGGGCCCCTCGGTGACGTCGTACTCCTCGGTGGAGATAAAGCCTTCGAGCGCGATCTCCGCGTGGGCCGGAATCGGCAGCCCCGTCAGCTCGCCCTCGATCACCTCGACGGGCCGCCCCTGCACCCCGCCGGCCCAGTCCAGCTCGCTCTGGCCGAGGTGCAAGCCCTCCACACACGACGCCATGAACAGGAGCGGGTCGGAGCCCACCACGACGACGATGGGTGTCGGCTCCCCACGCCGGTCGTACTTCTGCTGGATCATGCCGCCGTGGTGGGTGGGTGCGCCGCGAAAACCGATGCTGTTGCGGTCGAACACCTGGTTCCGGTAGGCGCCCATGTTGATCGCGCCGGTCTCCGGGTCGCGCACGATGTTCAGGCTGGCGGTCCCGATGTAGCGGCCGCCGTCGAGCGGGTGCCAGATGGGCGCGGGGAAGCGCGTGAGGTCCACGGCCGTGTCGCGCAGGACGTTCTCCCGGATGGGCCCATCGCCGACCACGACCGGCGGGATGGGGGTGAAGCCGCGCAGCAGGGTGCGCCAGTAGGCCAGCAGTCGCTCATGTGTGGCCTCGGCCGGGTCGAGCCCGAGGGTCAGCGCGTGCCGCCGCCGCGTCCCGAGCGCGTTGGAGAGCACACGGTAGCCGGGCTCGAACCCCGGCAGCCGGTCGAAGAGAACGCACGGGCTGTCCTCGTAGCGCTCCAGCATCTCGGTGATGGCGCCAACGTCCTCTTCCGAGCTGGCCCCGTCCACCCGCCGGAGCTCGCCGATGCCCTCGACGAGGGCGAGCCACTCCCGCAGATCGCGCCACCGCGGCCGCGCCAGGTCGGTGCGTCCCACCTCGACCTCGACTGCCATGCGTCGCTCCCCCCTCTCTTCGTGCCCACGGCGCGGTGCCGCTGCGCGCCCCCGGGCCTACGCGGCGTGCAGCGTGTAGGTCAGGTTGACGCGCTCGGCCGTGTAGAAGACGTGGAGGAACTCGTCCTGGCTGGCGAAGGGCCGATTGGGCACCAGGCGGCCCTGGAACGACACTACTAGCGGGTCGACGCCGAATGGGTACGGCCGCACGATGGCGCGCGTCTCGTTCTGCACGTCGACGGTGAGGACGACGTCGTCCTGGCCCGGCCGCACCGGCGCCGGCGTATCGCTGAGCGTGGGGGTCGGCCCGTTCTGGCGCTCCCGACTGTTGAACGGGTAGCGGTTGCAGATGAACTGGGCGAACTGGTCGAACACTTCCATCAGCTTGAAGTTAGTCCAGAGGTGCTCTTCCGTCAGCGCCTCGGGGGCGACGCCGTCCGCTTGCAGGCGGGGCTTCAGGTCGGCACGCAGCGCCTTCTGCTCGTCGAGGAAGGCTACGACCGCCGGATCGCCCGTGTACTTGGGCATGTAGGGCAGTAGACCCATCCCCTGCGTCAGCAGCCCATCGCCGTGCATCGAGACCATGTAGCCCGCGTAGGGGTCTTGCGCCGCCACGCGCTGGATGCCCCGGCGGTAGAAATCGAGCCAGACGCCGCGGCCGAGGTGCCGAATGCTGCCGATGTAGTCGGGCGGGTAGCCGGCCTCGTTCAGCGTCGGCTTGTTCTCCCACTCCCACCAGCCGGTGTCGTGCTCCTGCGCGGCGAGGACCATCGACAGGTACGGCGTGGGCGGCGCGAACGTGTCGTTGCCCCAGTGGGCGGCGAGGAGGCCCGCCACCCGTGAATGGTCCACCTGGGACACCAGCAACAGGCGCGACTCGTCGTAGCGACCGACCATCATGGGGACCACCTCCTGAACGGACCGCCACTGCCCAACCGTAGAACGAATCCATCCCACCGTAGCACCCTCGATAGCGCCCTGCAATACTCGCTTGATTAGCATTAAAATCACGGGCGCTTATATCTACGCGGGACCCGGAGAGAACGCGGCGCGTGTTGTACGATCGCTGCTCCTCGATCACCATGCACCACCTACGGACCTTCGCGGCGGTGAGCCGCCAACGGAGCTTTGCCCGGGCGGCCGATGACCTTTGCCTGTCGCAGCCCGCGGTGTCCGCTCAGATCAAGGAGCTGGAGACGATCCTCGGGGTGCGCCTGCTAGTGCGCTCCCGGGGCCGCCGCCAGATCGACCTGACCCCGGCCGGCGAGGTCTTGCTCGCGTCGTGCGCCGAGATCGAGGACATGCTGGAGCGAACGGACAAGGCGCTCAGCGCCTTCCGCGGGCTCGAGCATGGCACGGTGACCTTTGGCGCCTCGCTCTACTTCGGCGCCTACCTCCTGCCGCGCGTGCACACTGCCTTTCGGCAGTCCCAGCCCGGCGTCCACGTCACGCAGGAAATCGGCGACGTACCCGACTTGTTAGACGGTGTACGGCGGCACCGCTTTGACCTGGTAGTCGTGGCTGGTCCGGTCGACGATCCCGCGCTGGTCGCCGAGCCGCTCGGCAGCTATGACGTGGTCCTGGTGGGGCGCCCGGGCCATCGCTTGCAGCACGGGCCGCCAGCGCCGTTCGCCGCGCTGCGATCCGAGCAATTGCTCCTGCCGAAGCCGACGTTCTTTCTCCGTTCCATCATGCACCGCCTGGCGGCAGAGGCGGGCATCACGCTCCAGGTGGCCATGGAGGCCAACCACATCGAAGCCAAACTGCATGCCGTGGCCGATGGGGTGGGCATCGCGCCCGTTGGCAGCCACGCGGCGGTGCCGGGGATTACAGCGGGCCAGCTGGCCATTCTCCAGGTCGAGGGCTTTCCGATCCGTATCGACTATGCCGTCGTCCACCAGAAGGGGAACCTCAGTACGGCGGCCGGCTTGTACCGGCGGCACTTACTGACCTATCGTTCCGCATGAGCCAGTTGGCGCTCTCGCTGGCCTGCGGCGACTACGACCGCACGCGACCGCTGCTCGACGGGCGGGTGAAGGCCGAGGGCATCGACTTCACACCCATCGTGCTGCCACCGGCGGAGATGTTCCGGCGGCAGGCGCGCCACGCCGAGTTCGCAGTCGCTGAGTTCTCGCTCGCCACGCACGCCGTGCTGCTCAGCCGCGGCGACCGGCGGTTCGTGGGCGTGCCCGTGTTTCCCTCACGCTCCTTCCGCCACGGCCACATCCTGGTCCACGCCGCGGCCGGCATCGAGCAGCCGGGCGATCTGATCGGGCGGCGCGTGGGCTGCCCCGAGTATGTCCAGACGGCGGCGGTGTGGGTGCGCGATTTCCTTGCGCGCGACCACGGCGTCCACCCAGGGCAACTGGAGTGGTACCTGGGCGGGTTGGACGAGCCCGCCGAGGAGGAGCGCATCGAGGGGAGCGCGCCCGCGGGGCTGCAAGCCGTGCGCCTCGGCGCGGGGGAGACGCTGAGCGACCTGCTGGAGCGCGGCGCGATCGACGCGCTTATCAGCGCCGATCTGCCGCGGTGTTTCCTAGCGGGCTCGCCCAGCGTGCGGCGCCTGTTTCCCGACTATCACCAGCGGGAGATGGACTACTATCGCCGCACGCGCCACTTCCCGATCATGCACGTCGTCGTCGTGCGGCGCGACGTGTACGAGCGCGAGCCGTGGGTGGCGCGGAGTGTGTACAAGGCGTTCGCGGCGGCGAAGGCCCTCGGCATGCGCCAGTTGAGCTACAGTGGCGCGCTGGCCGCGAGCGTGCCGTTCCTCATGCATGCGCTGGAGGAGACGCGCGCGCTGATGGGCCCCGACTTCTGGCCGTATGGCCTGGCGGCGAACCGCCACACGCTGCGGGCGTTGCTCGCGGCGCTGCACGAGCAGGGGCTCACGGCGCGGCCCGTGGCGCTGGAGGAGCTGTTCGCGCCCGAGACCTGGACGGGGCTTGACCCGGAGCCCGAGGCCGCGCGCCCTAACTAATGCGGCCCGCCCGTCGTCGGAGCCGCGAGGCAGCCTCAAATCCCGCGAGCGCGCCCGGGATGACACTGGGCACCCATAGGAGTAGGAGCAGGTCCAGCAGACCGCGTCCCCAGACGTGCCGGGCGCGCTCGACGACGTAGGCGATCACCGAGCATACCAGCGGGCTCACGATGGCGGCCGTGAACGCGAGCAGCAGTGTGTTGCGCACGGAGCGCCCGAAGACCGACTCCTCGAGCGTGCGGGCCCAATTGTCGAGCGTCCACGGCTGGGCCAGGTGGAAGAACCCGAACCGCGTCATGAAGCTACCGGTCCCGATCGCGAAGATCGGTACCACGACCAGCAGCACGCACACGGCGAGCACGAGCGCGAACACGCCCCAGCGCCACGGGCCGGCGTGAGCGGCATGACCTTGAGGGAGATCGAGTGGGCCATGAGATGGACCCAGACGATGCCCAGAAGGAATAGATGTTGAAGAAGCCCGCGGGCAGCCCGAGCCGTGTGGTCGCAACCTGGTTCAGCACGCCGACGCGCGGATCGAGCAGGAGCATCCACCCCAGGGTGGTCGAGAGCGCCGGGATGAAGCATGACAGCCAGAACAGGAACTCCAGCCCGCGCGCCCAGGGCACGTTCGTGCGCGCCAGAGCCCAGGCCAGCACGATGCCGATCGGAAACGAGATCGCCTGGTACCAGAACGCGACAGAGAGCGTGTTCCAGAGCGACTGGAGCAATCCCGGCGCGCTCCACGCGTCGATCCAGGGCTGGAGGCTGTAGACGGGCGGCTGGCCGATCCGCGCCGTGTTGAAGCTGCCCAAGAGAATGAGGAACAGCGGGTAGAGCACGTAGAACCCGAGGGCGCCGATCAAGGCCAGCATGCCGACCTGGGGCCAGCTCCACCGAATTGGCCACGGCCGCGCGGCGGGTCGTCGCGCAGCCGGCGCTAGCTCCGCCATCCGCTCCCGCTACTCCTCGTGCTTGCGTGCGCCGAGCGCTGTCCATCGGCCCGCGGCAAGCCCGTCGGTTCGGGCGCCGACGCTACTTATACGCGATGGTTCGCCCGGCTACCAGATAGTGCGAGTCTCCCCCAACCACGGCAATTGACGGCTACAGGTAGCCGGACTACCCGCACTAGCGCTCCCTGGCAGCCGGACGCGCCGCGGTGCGAGAATGCCTGCCCAGGACGAATGGAATCCCGGCCGCAAGGCGATCGCGGGCTTGTGGAAGCAGCGGCGGTAGGGAGTCGGAACGATGCTGACGGCGGAAGAGAACGAGCTACTTACGCGCATCGGCCCCGGCACGCCGGCGGGCGCGCTGCTGCGGCGCTACTGGCAGCCGCTCTGCGTCGCGGCGGAGCTGACCGCCCAGAAGCCCACCAAGCGCGTCACCATCATGGGCGAGAACGTGGTCACCTTCCGCGACCAGCAGGGGACTTACGGCTGCGTCGCGGAGCAGTGCGCGCACCGGGGCGCCTCGCTCTACTACGGCTTCGTGGAGGACTGCGGCATCCGCTGCCCCTACCACGGCTGGAAGTACCGCACGACGGACGGCCAGTGCCTGGAGCAGCCGTTCGAGCCGGCCGGCAGCACGTACCGGGAGCGCGTGCGGCAGCGCGCCTACCCGGTGCAGAAGCTGGCCGGGTTCCTGTGGGTGTACCTCGGCCCGGAGCCGGCGCCGCTGCTCCCGCGCTGGGACGTGCTGGTACGTGAGGACGGCGAGCGCCGCCTGGAGGTGCGCCCGATCGACTGCAACTGGCTGCAGGCGATGGAGAATACCGTCGACTTCACCCATACCTACTATCTGCATGGGCATACGATGTACCTGCGGGGGGAGCAGAAGGGCGGCGTCGCCTACTTCTACCGCCCCATCGAGGAATACGGCTTCAAGAGCTTCGAGTGGGGCATCCTCAAGTACTGGCGGTATGGCGGCGAGCGCGGCGAGGCGGCGATGGGCATCCCGCTGATCTTCCCGAACATCCTGCGCGTCTTCGAGGACCGCTCGCTGTCGATGCACTGGCGGGTGCCGATCGACGACACGCACATGCGCATCATGCGCGTCATGTTCCGGCCCTCGCCCGACGGCAGCCGGGTTGAGCAGCCGGAGGACCCGCCCGCCGCCTATCTGGGTACGTTCATCGGCCCGGACGACGAGTACGACCTGTGTGATTTCCCTGCGCAGGACAAGATGGCCTGGGAGACGCAGGGGGCGCTGTACGATCGCACTCAGGAGCACCTGGGCGCCTCCGACCGGGGCATCGTCATGCTGCGCAAGCTGCTGCGTGAGCAGATCGAGATCGTGCAGCGCGGCGGCGAGCCGATGGCGCTCGTTCGCGACCCCGCACAGAACGAGATGCTGGTGACAGTCGCTGAGACGAAGGGCTGGCCCACGCTGAATGGGGACGCCTACACGGTGGTCACCCAGGGCGTGCGCAATCACCCGACGGCCGCGTTCCAGGCGCCGAAGCAGTAGCCGGATCAGAAGACGTCCGCCCGCCGGTGCCCTCGATCCCATGCCGCCGCTGCTCGTCCGCCCGGACGTGACCGATACCGCGCGCTAGTTCGAGAACCAGCTCTGGTGGGCCGACAACGAGCAGCAATACACCCCGATGTTCGAGGGGAGCGTCAGCCAGCTTATCGCGGTGAACACGAGCCAGGTCGATCCGAACAGCTTTACCTCTTACTGGGACGCGCTCGATCCGAAGTACCGCGGCAAGATCGTCGCCTTCATCCGCCGGCCAGGGCCCGGCGGCGGCCAGTCGCGCTTCGTCTGGCTGACCGAGGGGCTGGGGCAGCCGTTCCTTGGGAAGCGGCCCTCAGACTTCACGTTTCTCCCCGTCGTTGGTGCGCCGCGGCTCGGGGCCCTGGCGACCGATCGATGGATTTGTGCTTGAAAGGTGGCGTACTTGGTGGTGCTCAAGGGCATGGAGGGAATCACGGGCATGTACGTGGCGGAGATCCCCGCTGGCGGCACCACGAACCGCGAGCACCACCTCTACGAAAAGGTCATCTACATCCTGGAAGGCTCGGGCTCGACCACGCTGGAGGACTCGCGAGGAGTTCATCTACAACGATCCCTTCCGCTTCCGCGAGCGCTTCGACGGCCAGGCCGACTTCCTGACGCTCGACCAGCGCTACCAGGGCGGCGCCCGCGACATGCCCATCTGGGAGACGAACTGCATCCCCGACGTGGCGATGAGCAGCAGCATGAAGCTCCGCCCGATCGGGCAGCGCCCAGCTCCGCGCGCGAGCGGTCGCGACGCGGCGACTGCGGCCAGCGAGACTCCCGCAAATACCCAGCCTGATGACCAACCCTAGGACAATGGCCGAAAAGGCGGGGGATGGGGAGTCCCTGGCAGGTAGAGCCACTACCACAACAGGCGCTCCCTGGCGGGCCCCCCGTGCGCGGCACACAATGGGGGGTACCATTCATCGGCGTCTTCCGATCCCTCGGCATGGTCGCACGACGCGGGGAGGTGCAGACGTGGCCGTGAGCCTGTCCCCCGATGGTGTGAATCTCCATGCGACGCCGGGCCCGGTGGAGGAGCTGCTGGTCGCCACGCAGCGCGGCATCGTCACATTCCAGCGCGCCGCGTCGGGGGCGGCCTGGCGAGAGGTCTGCCCTTCGCTGAGCATGAACGCGCACGCGAACGGCTTCGCGCTGTTCGCCGGCCCGACGGACGGCGACGCGTTCTTCAGCGACGACCAGGGGGAGCGCTGGGACAGCGTGGCCCGGGGCCTACTGCCGGTCTCGAAGTCGGGTCACCACGGGGCGCTAGCAATGGCCGCGCCGTCAGCAAGCTGACCGGAAGGGAGCACCCGTGGCTACGGAGCTGGAGATCCCCATTACCTGGATGCGCTACGATGTGACGATGCCGCTCATTGACGGGCGCGTCGCCGTCGACGGCGTGAAGCTCGTCCCGAGCCGGTCCGTGCCGAACGGCACGATCATCGGGCCGGATAACCCGATCCCGCGCGGCGACTTCGGCCTGGTCGACATGAACATGGGCAACTGGCTGACCGGCCTCGAGGCCGGCTGGGAGATCGCGCCGCTTCCCGTGTTCCCGAAGCGCAAGCACGTCTACACGTACCTCTTCTGCCGTGCCGACGCGGGCATCGAGACGCCCAAAGACCTCGAAGGCAAGCGGGTGCTGAGCACGATGGGCGGCAGCGCGGTAGCGATCTGGCTCAAGGCGCTGCTCGCGCACCGGCACGGCGTGGACCTCACGCGCGTCACCTGGGTGACCGGCCGCGAGCAGTGGCCCCAGCATCGTGCTGATTGGACCGTCGAGCAGCTCCCGGGGCGCAAGAGCGTGGTCGATGCGCTGCTGGACGGCGACGCGGACGCGACGATGCTGGACGTCTCGGACCGCCAGCTCTGGCAGACGCTGGAGACGCACCCGAAAATCACGCGGCTGTTCCCGGACTATCTGGGCGAGGCGCGCCGCTACTTCGAGGAGTCGGGCATCTACACGCCGGTCCACATGATGGTGCTGAGCCGGAAGCTCGACCGCGACTATCCCGAGCTGGCCGGCAAGCTGTGCGCCGCGTTCGAGCAGGCGAAGCGCATCGCCATGGACGACGTGCTCGACGACCGAGCGGGGTTCTCGCTGATCGACCTGCGCGAGCGCGCGCTCGCGCAAACCGAGGCGTGGGGCGATCTCTTCCCGCACGGCAGCACGCCCAACAAGGTGGCGATCGACACGTTCGCCAAGCACTGCCACGAACACGGCATCATCGAGCGGGTCCCGCCGTACGAGGAGATCTTCGCGTCGAGCACGCTGAACACCTAGCGCGCGTTGCGGAGCGGTGTAGCGGCCAGGGTGGCGTAGGGGCGGGTCTCGTGCCCACCGCGGCCTGTGGCGCGGAATACGGCAAGCGCCACTGCCCCCGTCCGGGAGCCGGAGCAACCGGGAGGGCCGGTGCCGCGGGGGCGTGGGGCGCGGAATACGGCAAGCGCAACTGGCCGCAGACCCGGCGCTAGCTAACCGTGCAGCGGCAGCTCAAACCGCTGTATGGTGCGGCACGGGCGCGAACGTACGGCCGTTGGCGCAGCCTCGCTCGTGAGGGGCGACCGGGGAGGAGGGCAGAGATGGCAACCGTGGTCGCGGGGATGGCCTCGTCGCATGCGGCGACGTTCAACGACCCGAGCGTGTGGGACGAGCACCGCGCCCGCAACCGCCAGGGCTACCAGCGGCGCTACGGCGTGCTGCCGCCCGAGAACCCGGGCGTCGAGGGCGAGACCGAGGAGGACGTGCGGGCGCGCTACGGTCGCATCCGCGACGCGCTCAGCGCGCTGCGGGAGCGGCTGGCGGCGAGCGACGCCCGCACCCTCATCATGATCGGCGACGACCAGAACGAGAACTTCACCGACCTCAACGTGCCGCAGATCGCCATCTATCTCGGGGAGAGCTTCGTCGTGCGCTCGCGGGGCGGCGACGAGGAAGTACGCTATCGCGGCGACCCGGCGCTGGCCGAGGCGATTCTGGCCGCGTGCGTGGAGTCGGGCATCGACATGGCGGCGCTACGGCGGTTCCCGGACGACACGCTGCTGGCGCACGCCTTCGGGCCGACGCTGCGGGTCGTGGACCCGGCGGCGCGGGTCGCGGTCGTGCCGGTCTTCGTGAACGCGATTCACGTCCCGGCGCCCGCGCCGGAGCGCTGCTACGGCTACGGCGAGGCGATCCGCGCCGGCATCGCGCGGGCCGATCCGGACCAGCGCGTGGCGGTGTACGCCTCGGGCGGGATGTCGCACTTCACCGCGGGCTACCCGTGGCGCCATTACCACGGCCCCTACACCTATGGCTCGATCAGCGAAGCGTTCGACCGCGCGCTCTTCGCGCAGATGGCGGCCGGCCAGGGGCGCGCGCTGCGGGAGCTGACCAACGACGCGATCCTGGCGAATGGGGAGATCGAGCTGCGGAGCTGGATTGCGCTGCACGGCGTGATTGGCGACGTACGCCCCGATCTCCTCGTCTACGAGCCGTTCTACCGCGCGATCCAGGCGATGGGCGTCGGCTACTGGGACCTGAGCAACTGAGCCAGGCGCGCATCGTCGCGCGGCAAGGCAAGGAGGACAGGATGATCGAGCTTGAGGGCATGAGCCACACCGGCTTCGACGTCGAGGACATCGACCGGTGCATCAAGTGGTACACGGAAGTCCTGGGCGCCAAGCTGGAGTGGCGGCGCGAGACACCCAAGATGAAGAGCATCAAGATGTACGTAGGGAACCTCGGGCTGTCCGTGCACGAGCGCAAGCCGGGCGAGCCGTACGAGGTGCCCTTCGCCATTCACTTCGCGTACCGAGTGCTCCCGGAAAACGCCGACGCGGCCATCGCGCACGTCAAGTCGTGCGGCGTCGAGGTCGAGGGCCCGCAGGGCCACGGGAACGAGCCGGAGAACGTATCCTGGTTCTTCCAGGACCCGGACGGCCACCGCATCGAGATCGAAGCGCACTACCCGACCGCTGAGGAGGCGCTGGCCGTCGTCGACAGGGGCAAGGCGGAGCGCCAGAAGCTCGGCCTCTACCGCGGCGGCGAATCGCTGGAGGCGCATCGCGAGGGTCGCCGTCGCGAGGGGACGAAGGCCATCTAAGGGCCGCGGCCAGCGCAGACGGCGCGCGCTCGCGGGCAGCCGGCGGGCGGGCTCCCGCCGATCGCCTCCGCCGCGGGGCCGGGGCCTGCTAAAGGAAGTGCAGGATGGCAGAGATCGTGCTCGGCCTGGGCTCCTCCCACGGCCCGCCGGTGACCATGTCCGCGGACCTCTGGCACATGCTCATGGAGAAGGACCAGGTCGACAAGCGGATGGACTACCAGGC
Source organism: Pseudomonadota bacterium (assembly GCA_021325365.1). The sequence continues at coordinate 114,679 of JAJPHF010000139.1, read as the reverse complement.
CCTGCTGCAGACGGCCCCGGCCAACATCGCAGAGGAGATCACCCTGGAGCGCAAGCGGGCGCGCTATGAGGCCAGCCAGCGGGCGCTGAGGACGCTGCAGCAGGTGCTGGAAGACACCGCGCCGGACGTGCTCGTGGTGATCGGCGACGACCAGAACGAGCAGTTCGACGACGAGAACATGCCGGCGTTCTGCGTCTACCGCGGCGGCCCGATGCAGTTCTTCAAGCGCCGGCGGCGCCGGGGGATGTTCGCCAGCCTGGGCTACCACCAGCATTCGAACGCGACGGCGCCGGACGTGCCGCGGCCGTGCGAGGCCGCCCCAGAGCTGGCCGATCACCTGATCCGCTTCCTGCGCGACGACGACTTCGACGTGGCGACGTGCAGTGCGTTCCGCGAAGAGATCGGCATGGGCCACGCCTTCCACTTCGTCTACCGCACGATCCTGCCCGAGTGCAACGTCCCCATGCTGCCGATCATGGTCAACACGATGTACGGCCCGAACGTGCCGACGGCGAAGCGCTGCTACGCCCTCGGCCAGGCCATTCGGAAAGGGATCGAGGCCTGGGACGGCGCCAAGCGCGTCGCGGTCATGGCGTCGGGCGGGCTCAGCCACGTCATCATCGACGAGGAGCTGGACCGCACCCTGCTCGACGCGCTGCTCGCCAAGGACGCCGATCGGCTGCGCGCGCTCCCGGCCGACCGTCTGGACCGTGCCGCCGGGACGACGGAGATTCGCAACTGGATCGTGGCCGCGGGCGCCCTGGAGCCGCTCGACATGACGCTCGTGAGCTACGAGCCGGCCTACCGCTCCCCGGCCGCGACGGGCGTGGGGATGGGCTTCGCCTACTGGAGCTAGCGCCAGGCGCGCAGCGCGGCCTTGCCGTCCGGGCGATCTCGTCGCGGGCGGCGGCCCGCCGGCCCAAAGCGGGGGCCGGCGCCACGGGGACAAGTCTGGAGAACGAGCATGCCGACGCAGGAAGAGAACGAGTTGCTGACGCGCGTGGGGCCCGGCACGCCGTGCGGCGAGCTGATGCGCCGCTACTGGCAGCCCGCCGCCCTGTCGGAGGAGCTGCCCGCCGGCGGCGCCCCGCTCCCCGTCCGCCTGTTCGGGGAAGACCTCGTGCTCTACCGCGACGAGGCGGGGCAGCCGGGCCTCCTCGGCCTGCACTGCCCACACCGGGGGGCGGACCTCTCCTACGGTCGGCTGGAGGACGGCGGCCTGCGCTGCCTGTACCACGGCTGGCTCTTCGATCGCGCCGGCCGCTGCCTGGAGCAGCCGGGCGAGCCCGCGGGCAGCACGTTCTACCAGCGCATCCGGCACACCGCCTATCCCTGCCGGGAGAAGGGCGGGATCATCTTCGCCTACCTGGGCCCCGGCGAGCCGCCGCTGCTCCCGGGGTACGAGTTCCTGAACGTCCCGGACGAGCACCGCGTCGTGACGAAAATCTTCCAGGACTGCAACTACCTGCAGGGGAACGAGGGTAACCAGGACCCGATCCACCTCTCGTTCCTGCACCGGATCCAGCGTGAGGAGGTCCCCGACCAGGCGGCGCGCATCAAGCTCCTCGCGCGGGATACGGCCCCCACGATCGACTTGGAGGTCACGGACTGGGGGCTGCGCATCTACGCGGTGCGGCAGGCGGGGCCGGACTCCAAGTACGTCCGGCTGACCAACGCCGTGATGCCCAATCTGACGTGCTTCGGCGGCTACCAGGACGGCTACAGCATCAACTGGCACGTGGCCATCGACGACACGCACCACTGGAAGTACGTCATCGCGTTTCGCCGCGGCGGACCGATCGACAGGACGCAGGCTGTCCAGGTCAAGGCGGAGACGACGCCCGATTACCATCTCGTGCGCAACCGGGCGAACCGCTACCTCCAGGACCGCGAGGAGATGAAGACGCGGTCGTTCCTCGGGATGGGGATGTCCTTCCAGGAGCACGACGCCTGGGCGACCGAGACGCAGGGGCCGGTCCAGGACCGCACGCAGGAGCACTTGACTTCGCGCGACATCGCCATCGTCACCATGCGCAAGCTGCTCATGGCCGCCATGAAGGACGTGCAGGCCGGCCGCGACCCGCGCAACGTCGTTCGGGACCCGGCCGCCAATCGCTATGCCGACCTCGTCCTGACCAGCCAGGTCATGCCGAACTCCGTCGACCACCGCGCCTTCTGGCAGGAAGAGCCGCGCGATCTCGCCGCGCCGGGGCTCGCCCCGAGCTAGTGGTGCGTCACTGGTGAATGGATGTGCGTTGTGAGTCCACAACACACATCCGATTGCCCGTGCGAGGTACTAGCTGACACCACCCGCGGAGGAGGATTTCATGGCTACGACAACGCGCCAGCTCCGGGTTGGCTTCGCGGGACTGGGCGTCGCCAGCACCCAGGTCCTGCCGGCCTTCGAGCTGCTGCCGCACCTGAAAGTCGCGGCAGCCGCCGACGTCCGCCCCGAGGTGCTGGACAAGTTCGCGGCAGAATTCGGGGGCGAGACCTACCGTAGCGTCGAGGACCTGGCGAAGAGCAACGTCGACATCGTGTTCGTCTCCACGCCGAACCAGTTTCACGCCGAGCACGTGGTCCTGCTGGCCGAGCACAAGAAGAACGTCATCGTCGAGAAGCCGATGGCCCTGACCGTGACGGAGTGCCAGGCGATGGTGGACGCCGCCCGGCGCAACGGCGTACGGCTCATGCAGGGCCACACGAAGATGCTGGACGCGCCGGTGCGCAAGATGGGCGAGATCGTGCGCAGCGGCGAGCTGGGCCAGCTCGGCATGATCCACAACTGGGACTACACGGACCTGGTCTACCGGCCGCGCATGCCCCACGAGCTGGTCACCGAGAAGGGCGGCGGCGCCGTGTACCTGCAAGCACCCCACCAGCTCGACATCATCCGCTTCATCGGCGGCGGGATGGTCCGCAGCCTGCGCGGCATGGTCGGCAACTGGGTGCCGAGCCGCCCCTGCGACGGTGCTTACACCGCCTACCTGGAGTTCGAGGACGGCACGCCGGCGACGGCGGTGTACAACGGCTACGCGCACTTCGACACGGGCGAGCTGCACTGGTGGGTCGGCGAGGGAGGGCAGAACCGCGATCCGGAGCAGGCGATCAAGTCGCGGCGGCGCATCGCCCAGGCGGCGGTCGACGGCAACGAGGCGGAGCTAAAGGCGGCGATGCAGTACGGGGGCCGCGCGGAGGGCGCCTACTCGCACTTCGACCTGAAGATACCGCGGCGGCAGCCGTTCTTTGGCCTCACGCTCGTGAGCTGCGAGAAGGGGGACATACGCCAGTCCCCGGACGGACTCCTCATCTACGGCGACGACGGGCGGCGCGAGATCTCGCTAGCGGGGTCCGAGCCCGCCCGCGTGGCCGAGATGAACGAGATGTACAACGCGATTATCGAGGACCGCCCGGTCTTCCCGAGCGGCGAATGGGGCATGGCGACGCTGGAGGCCACGGTCGCCATCTACGAGTCCGCGCGCCAGCGGAAGGAGATCGTCCTGTCGCACCAGTGTCCAGTACCAGCATGAGACCCGGCGCGCTGCCGCGAGCGCGCCGCACGCAGCCAGGCCCAGGCCCGCGCGGGTAGACCGTCCTCCGTCCGCCCGCTTCTGGGAGCCTGTTGCCACTGACGAACTGAGGAGCCGTACCATGGGACGGGTTGGCTACAAGGACCTGCGCGGCTATCTGGCGCTGCTGGAGCAGCACGGCCTGCTGCGCCACGTTAGGGCGGAAGTCGATCTCAAGCACGAGATCGGCGCCATCGCCGCGCTGTCGCTGGACGCTGGCGGCCCCGGCCTCCTGTTCGAGAACATCAAGGGCCATCCGGGGAAGCGGCTGGTCGTGAACGTCATGTCCACGACCGAGCAGGTCGCGCTCGCCTTCAACACCGCGCCGGACGACGAGGCCATCGTCGACGTCATCCACCAGGGCAAGGCGAACCCGCTCGCCCCCCGGGCGGCCGACGCCGCCGTCTGCCAGGAGGTCGTGCAGACCGGCGACACCGTCGACGTCTACTCTATCCCGACGCCGATCTGGCACGAGCAGGACGGGGGACCCTACATCGGCACGGCCGCGGGCGTCATCACCGCCGACCCCGAAACCGGCGCCATCAACAGCGGGATGTACCGCTGCATGATCCTCGACCGGAACCACATCTCGGTCGCCAACGGCAACTACCCGGTCGGCACGAAGCCCGATCCGAACACCAGACGCAAGGGCGGCGCTTACCAGGTGCTGAAGTGGGAGCAGCAGGGCCAGAACGCGCCCATCGCCCTCGCCATCGGGATGGACCCGATGCTCACCTACGCCACGGCCCAGGCCGTCACGGTGCCGGATAACGGGCACGCGGAATACGCGGTGGCCGGCGCGTGGCTCGGGGAGCCGCTCGAGGTCGTGAAGTGCGTGACGAACGACCTGCTCGTGCCGGCGTGGGCGGAGATCGTTATCGAGGGCGAGGTGCTGCGCGACCGGCGCACGGCCGAGGGGCCCTGGGGCGAGAACGCCGACATCTACGCGGCCTCCGAGTGCGCGCTGCTCATGCAGGTCAACTGCATCACGCACCGCAGGAATCCAATCAACTACGGCATGACCTGTCGGCCGCTCATGGACTATCCCAAGTTCCTGACCGGGGCCGCGACCAAGAGCTACCTGCGCTCGAAGCTGGACATCGTGCGCGACGTGTACGTACACCCGCGGACGGGCAACCGTCCCCTCACGGTCGTGTCCGCCCGGGTGCGCCAGCCGGACGACGTGCAGCGCATCGTGGACGCCGTGGTCGCCATGCCGAGCGAGTCGTACCTGCTGGTCAAGCCGAACTGGCTCGTGATCGTGGACGAGGATGCGGAGATTCGCGATCCGGGCGACCTGTTCTGGCGCTTCACGCTGGCCGTGCGCCCCGACAAGGACCTCAAGGTCCAGGAAGTGCGCGCGGGGCGCTACGGCGCGGTGCCGATGCTGGTGATCGACGCCACGTTCCGCAACAAGCCGGAGATGGAGTGGGGCCCGGGCGCCGGCGAGACCGCGGACCCACCCGTGGCCACGACCTCGCCCGAGCTGCGGCAGAGAGTCCGCGCGCGCTGGCACGAGTATGGCTTGGGCTAGCCGGAGGAACCTGATGCCGCGTCGGGCCACCCATTTGCCGCTCGGTCGGCTGTTCTTACTAGGACTGGCGGCCGCGCTGCTGGCGGCCTGCGGCCCGGCTGCCGGCCCGAGCACCGGCTCGCCCGCGCGGCCCAGCGGCAGCCAGCCGGCGCCGCCAGCCCCCTCGGCCAGCGCGCCGGGGCCCGCCGACTGGGACGAGACGGTGGCCGCAGCCAAGCGGGAGGGCAAAGTCGTCGTCTCCGGCCCGGCCAACGCCGTCTGGCGCGAGCAGCTAACCGCCTTCCAGAAGGAGTACCCGGAGATCCCGGTCGAGTACACGGGGGCCAACTCGCGCGACTTCTTCCCGCGCGTGAGCCGCGAGCGCGCGGGCGGGCAGTACCTCTGGGACGTGCGCGTCGGCGGGACCGACCCCCAGGTGTTCGCCGCGAAGGACGAGGGCATGTTCGAGCCGGCGCGCTCGCTCCTCGTGCTCCCGGACGTGGTGGACGACAGCAAGTGGTTCGGCGGCTACGACAGCATCTTCGCCGACAAGGAGCGGCGCTTCATCCCCGGGTTTCTAGCGACGCTGGCGCCCATCGTCTTCGTGAACCGCGACCAGGCGCCCGACGTGCGCACCGAGCGCGACCTGCTCGACCCCAAGTGGAAGGGCAAGATCGTGATCCAGGACCCGCGGGGCGGCGCCACGCTGGCCGCGCTCGCCACGTTCTTGAAGGTCCACGGCGAGCAGTACTTGCGCGACCTGCTGAGTCAGGACCTGGTGGTCTCCAACGACAACCGGCAGGTGGCCGAGTGGGTCGTGCGGGGCCGCTACCCGCTCGCGATCGGGCTGCGCCACTCGGACCTGCTCGTGTTCCAGCAGGAAGGCCTCGGCAAGAACGTGGAGCCGCTGCGCACCGAGGCGGTGCCCCTCTCCATCGGCTCGGGCGGCATCCAGGCGCTCAGCCAGCCGCCGCACCCGAACGCCGCCAAAGTGTTCAGCAACTGGCTCATGACGCAGCGCGCGCAGCAGGCGCTCACCCAGGCGACCGGGGACAGCAGCCGCCGCACCGACGTGCCATCCTCCGTGCCTGAAATGCAGCCCGACCCGGCGGAGTGGGACACGTACGTGCCCCACCAGGACGAGGCGCTGCTCCCGGTCCGCGTGCGCGCGCTGGAGCTGACCAGCGAGGTCCTAAAGTAAGCGCCCCGAGCGGGCTGCTAGCCCCACGCCCGGCGCGCCGTCTCGACCACGCGCTCCAGCTTGCGCCGCTGGTCGTCCTGGCTGATCAGGTTGCCCGCCACGCCCGTCCGGATGCGTGCCAGGCCGCCGCCCGTCGCTCGTCCTCCCGGTTCGGGGTTCCGCCCGTAGAACGCCCGCCGCGGCCCTCTAGCGGCCCGCGAGAATCTCCTTCACCTTCGCCGCGGCGGCCGGCTGCGTGTTGGCCTTGAAGTCCCAGGTGTAGGTGTCCAGGTAATTCACCCCGGGCAGGGGGATCGTGTACTCCGGGACCCACTGCGCGTAGTCCAGGTCTTTGCGGGTGCCGGGGACCCGCTCCGCGCGGCTGAAGACCTCCAGGCCCTCGCGGCTGGCGATCCAGTTGACGAATACCCGCGCCGCGTTCGCGTGCGGGCCGCCGTCGATCAGCCCGACCACGCCGAAGGTGGAGCTGGTCGTGCCCGGCAGGTCGGGCAGCGTCCGCACGACGTCGACTGGGAAGCCGTCCTTCTGGGCGCGGTCGATGTCGGGGGCGTTCATGAAGAGCGCGATCGGCTGCGTGCCCCGCACGAGCCAGTCGGCCCGCTGGCGGTAGTCCCGGGTGGTGACCGCCTGGTCGAGGTATAGGCGGCGGACGAAGTCCTCGCCGAAGAGCAGGTAGAGGTGGGTCGCGGTATTCGCGCCCGAGCCGGAGACGGTCGGGTCCTCGGCGGAGAGTTTCCCCTTAAGCTCTGGCCGCAGCAGGTCCTGCGCGCTCTTGATGAGCGCGGGGTCGGCGTAGTCGCGGTTGATCGCCAGGGGGCAGGTGGCCGTGTAGAAGAGCCGCATTAGCCGGGTGTGCTCCGGGTCGAGGAAGAGGTCGGCCGGCTCCATCAACCAGACGGTGGGGTCGGTCACCTCGGGCAAAATCAGCGCGGAGCGCACGTCGGCCAGCATACCGTTGGGATAGAGGACATCGGCAAAGGTGCCGAGGCCGATCATCATCACGTCGACCGTGACCAGCCCGGCCTGCTTCTCCGCCACCATCTTCGCCGCTAGCTCGTTCGTGCGCACCGCGTTGTACTCGACGGGGATGCCGAAGCGGCGCGTGAACGCCTCTGGGACCATCTGCCGGGTGTCGGGATTGGGCGGTCCGTGGAGGACGAGCTGGCCCTCCTGCTTCGCGGCGGCGACGAGCGCGTCCCAGTCGGCGGGGGCGCTGGCGGTGGATGGGGCACCCCCCGGGCCGACGGTGGGCGCGCCCGCGGGCCGTGGCGTCGGCGCCCCCTGGCAGCCGGCGAGCAGGCCGGCGCCCCCCACGGCCAGTGTCCGCAGGAAGGCGCGCCGGTCGAGCGCCGGCAGGTGGCGCCGACGCGAATCGGACGTCGCAACTGTCTCCTCGCGGCCATGCGGCCGCGGACGGCTTGCCCACAGCTCTTCCATCACGTTCAGGCCATCGCCAGGAGATAGGCGGCTAGCTCGTCGGCGTGCGAGAGCATCGGGTAATGCCCGGCGTCGATCTCCTGATAGCGCCCGCCCAGCCGCTCGGCCGTGCGCCGTTGATGGGCCTCCGGCGGCCGCGGGCTCTGGCGGCAGCGCAGCACGTCCACCAGCCAGCGCGCCGCCCAGAACGCCCGCAGGTCGACGGGCTCCTCGTGGGGCGCGCGCGGCTGGCGCGTGTAGCGCGCCGCCGCCCACGCGCGCAGGCCCGGCTCCAGCTCCGCAAATACCTGCTCGCGCGCCTGTTCGGGCGAGACGCCGTGGACGAGCTCGCCCGGGTCCCAGGGGGGGCGGTTCAGGACCACCGAGACGGACTCGCCGGGCGTGGGGACGATGGCGTCGATAAACACCAGGCGCCGAATGCGTCCCGGCGCTAGCTCGGCCGCGCGCGCGGCCACCATCCCGCCGACGCTGGTCGCCACGAGGATGACCTCGGTCAGGTCGTCATAGAACAGTAGTCCGGCGATCTCCGTGCCCTGGCTATCCAGCGTGATGCCCGGCCGGACGGCATGGCTGCGCTCCGCGCAGCCATCCAGGCTGGGGTGATACACCACGTGGCCGGCGGCGCGCAGCCGGGCCGCCACGGGCTTCCAGATCCATCCCCCCTGATTCGCCCCATGAATGAGCAGGTACGTGGCCATCTGCCCTCGTTTATCCTGAGCCGGCGGGGTCGCCCGCTGGGCGTAGCGCCGGCTCCGCCGCGCCGGGCGCACGCGGCGCCGGGGCCCTCCCTCCGCGGCAGACGGGCACGCGCGCGCCAGTGCAACTATACGGCCGCCCGGGCCCGGGCCAACAGGTAGCGCGACTATCAGGGCAAACGTCTCAGCGGGCGCTGCCCGCGCTGCTCCCGGCGCGCGGAGCGAGCTATTTGCGAGAACTATTCCTAACGGGACAAAATTGGGTCTCAACGTCCCCTCTTCGGGTACCACGGTAGCCGGAAAGGAGAGCACGACGATGCAAGACGCGCGCGGCGCGCCGCGGGCGCTCCAGCGTCGGCAGGAGCTCGCGGACTTCCTGCGCACGCGCCGGGCGCGGCTCACGCCCGCCGAGGTCGGGCTGCCCACGGGGTTCCGCCGGAATACCCCGGGGCTGCGCCGGAACGAGGTCGCGTCGCTCGCCGGCGTCAGCGAGCCCTGGTACACCTGGCTGGAGCAGGGGCGCGACATCCACCCGTCGGTCCAGGTGCTGGAAAGCATTGGCCGGGCGCTGCGCCTGAACGCGGACGAGCAAGCGTACCTGCTCACCCTCGCGCGGCGGGAAGCCCCCGCGCGGCCAGCCGAGGAAGCCGTCAGCCCGCTCGTTCAACGGATGCTCGCCGGGCTGCTGGTCAGCCCGGCGTTCGTCCGTGGCCGCCGCGACGACATACTCGCCTGGAACGAGGCCGCGGACGCGGTCTTCGAGTTCAGCACCGTGCCCGCGGACGAGCGCAACAGCCTCTGGCTCATCTTCACGAGCCGGCGCTTCCAGCGCCTGTTCCGCGACTGGGGGAACGTGGCGCGCCGCTGGCTGTCGGACTTCCGCGCCACTGCGGCGCACTACGCGGGCGACACCATGTTTGCGGAGCTACTGGAGCGGCTCGAAGCGGCCAGCCCGGAGTTCCGCGCGTGGTGGCAGCAACACGACGTTCGGCTCTACCGCCCGGGCTCCACGCACATCTTTCATCCGCGCGCGGGGCGCCTCGCCGTCGAGCGGCTCGTGCTGCACTCGCAAGACAACCCCGAACACAAAATCCAGGTCTACACGCCGCTCCCCGACGACGACACGCCTGGCAAGATCGAGCGCCTGATCCTGGCTCGTCGCGCCGAGGGGGGCATCCACGCTAGCTCACCAACAGGCGCCGGGGCCACCGCCAGGTAGTCAGACTACCCCAACAATCGCTCCCTGGCGCCTGGCTAATGCCGGCTGCGATGGTTGGTGAATCACTCGGCGAGTCGCTACCGTGGAGCAGGCGAAGCCGGCCCGCGGCCAGCGCGGTCTGGGCAATGCCGGCTCGCTTGGCGGCACGTCGACTACGGGAATCGCCCTCCACCGCTACAGCGGAGCGCGTCACGGCGAAACCAGACGGTTGGCACATGCTACTACTACCGGAGGAGTAATGGCACTTCAAGACAAGGTGGTCGTGGTCACGGGCGGGGCCCGCGGCATGGGCCGCGCGTACGTGCAAGCGTTCCTCGCCAGGGGCGCCAAGGTCGCGGCGCTCGACCTCTCCTGGGCGCCGTCCGGCGCCTCGAACGATGCCGACGACCGCTTCTATCGGGAGCTTGCGGCCCGTGACGACGCCCTCATGCTGACCTGCGACATCACCAACGTGGAGCAGATCGCCGCGGCGTACCAGGCCACGATCGACAAGTTCAAGACCGTGGACGTGCTCATCAACAACGCCGCCCTACTCCCCAGCGCGCAGTTCCCCCCGATTGGGGACATCACGATCCTGGAGACCACGGACGCCGACTGGGAGCGGCAGTTCGCCGTGTCGCTGTTCGGGACGCTGAAGGTCACGCGCGCGTTCATCCGGCCCATGCTCGCGCAGCAATCAGGCAGCATCATCGGCATCTCCAGCAAGGGCGGCACCACTATGCCGTACGGGGACGGCGTGTCGTGGGTCGCGCGGCGTCCCAACAGCCGCGAGCAGCCCTATATGTCGGCCAAGGCGGCGCTCACGGCCATGTGCTGCTACCTCGCCGACGAAGTGAAGGAGCAGAACGTGGCCGTCAACGTCATCAACCCGACGGGCGCCCGCACCACTGGCTTCGACGAAAAGACCTCGGCGCGCTACGCGCTGATGGGCGGGTCCAAGGTCATCGGCGCGAAGCCGGAGCACGTGGTCCCGCTGGCGTTGTTCCTGGCCGAGCAGGATGCGAAGACGGGTATCACCGGCCGGGTCTTCGACACCATCGAGTGGAACGCCGCCAATGGCTTCGGCGGCCCAGAGGTGTGGTTCACGGATTGACGCGACTGGCCACCGACCGGCGGCGTTGGGCAACGCCAGCGAGTCGTATGACGGTGGGGCGGACCCGCCGGCGCCCGAGCGCATCCCCGCGTGCGACCACCGCGGTTCCCCAGTTTGAACCACTATCGACGGCGCCGTCTCGTTGTGAGGACCCCGGGGCAGCAGACTCCTCGCCCAGCGGGCGGCCCGCGCGTCCCCTTGCTCGATCGTCCGGATCAGGCCAGCCGGCTCGTAGAGCGCCGCGCCCTCGGCGGGCAGGAAGGCGCCGTAGTTGTGCGCCGCGCGCAGCTTGATCGGCAGCACGCTGAACAGCACGCACCCGCTGGAGTGCGTGTGGCAGACGCTCTGCACGTCGGGCGGCGCGCGTAGGATGCGGGCATGGCGTGGCGGACCTGCATCGGCGGGGCTGGCGCAGATCAGCTTCACGCACGATAGCTGGACGGCGCCGCTCGACGTGCGCCGCGTGCCGCCCACCGCCAACGCCCACACTGTCGCGGCGGCGCAGATCCGAGCGCTGCTGGAGGCCCAGCCGGCGGACAGCCCCGTACCCCCTGCCCATCGTTGAACTCCCCGATCCTTCGCGGATCGGCCCGCCGCTCATGAGTTAAATCACAAGCTAAGCAGGCGGCGCGGTCATGCGCTTGTCTACGCGATGGTGGCACGCTATACCTGCTTGCATACGGTGCTGCCGTGACGGGAGGATACGATCATGCCATTGTTCATGGCGCAGTTTGCATATAGCCCGGCGGCCTGGGCGACGCTCATCCACGCGCCACAGGACCGGGCGGCGGCCTCCGACGCGCTGGTGCGGCACTTCGGGGGCCGTCTGGTAGGGCTGTACTACACGCCCGGCACCGAGTACGACGGCTTCGCACTGTTCGAAGCGCCGGATGATGCCGCCGCGGCCGCCATCGAGATCGCGGACCTGGCCGGGGGGCACCTGAGAAGCAACCGCTTGGTGCGTGTGCTCTCCCCGGACGAGATGCATGCGGCGCTGCAACAGGCGGCCACGGCGCCCCCGATGGCCCCCAAGCCCGCCGGCTAGTCGGCGCGTGCAGTTGACCCAGTTCGCGGCCTTTGTCACCAAGCCGCCGTTGACGGGGCCTGGGTACGGCCCTCGCCACCCTGCAACGGCTCTGCCGCGCGTCTCCCAGGCGCGCGATGCACTGAACCGGGCGCTGGCACGTACGTAACCGTTCAGATCCCCCGGTGTGAGAGCCTGGCCGCCCGCTTGCCAGGTCGCCTGCGACGCGCTACAACCGTGGCATGATCGAGACGACGCTGTTGTTGGCCCCCGAGCGGTCCGTGACGACTCGGGCTGCTGATCCGGCACCTCTCTCGGAGCAGTCGGCGAGGCGCCAACTGGAGAACGCCGCGCTCACGTGGAGAATGCCGCCCGGCAAGAGCAAGTGCGCGAGTTGGCAGCCCGGCTCGGCGAGCACTCGGGTAGAGGTTGAGCGATGACCCGGGCAGCGATGATGCGGGTCTGGGAGACCCACCTGCGAGCGGAATTCGACTCGAAGGACATCGACACGCTCATGACGACCGTGACGGACGACGTCGTGAACCACAACATGCCGGTCAACACCGGTGCTCGTGGCTACCAGGCGGTGCGCGCCTACTACCAGGATGTGTTCATCGCCTCACTGCCTGACGACTGGCAGGTCCAATCGACCAACCGGGTGATAGGGGAGAGCCAGCTCGTCGAGGAGGTGCATATCACATTTACCCATAGCAAACAGATGGACTGGCTACTCCCGAACGTGCCGCCGACGAGCCGCCACGTTACAACGGATCAAGTCGCCGTGGTCGGATTCCGGGATGGAAAGATCTGCAGCGAGCGCATCTACTGGGACCAGTTGTCCGTGCTGCGGCAGGTCGGAGTCCTACCGGAACCGTAGCAGCTCTCTGGGCGACGCGGGCAAGCTGGCGAGCGTCTTGTAAGGCGCGACAGCCATCTGGGCTGGGCATACCCCCGAGATGCTCGACGCGCTGGCGTACGAGTGCAAGACGGCCGAGGCACGCCTGGCCGAGGTAGCAGCCCTCGGAACCCGCGTCCACACCCCCCTGATCGCTCGCTTTTTGGTGGGCTGGCGGCTATCCTGTCTCTACCGATTCTCGGCTCAAGCGATGACCGGCTACCGGGGAGGATGCGACGTGATGCTGCCGCCCCTCGACGCAGACCTGGAAGAGCGGATCCGACTACTCGAACGCCAGCTACGCGACCGGCTGTCCCCAGAGGATTTCGAGCTGGTCTGGCAACTGCGTCACTTAGAGGAGCTTGCGACGGTGGCCGCCTGCGATGCCTGGCAGTGCCACCTGCTGGACGCCTTAGCGCGCCACTTCCCCGAGCAGGAGCTGGCGATCCGTGCGGTGGCTGCCCATGTCATCGGAACGGACGCGGACTGTGACACGCTCCGGGGGGAGCCCTCCGGCCGGCACGGCCAGTGACGATGGCGGCTGGTTATGGCGGGGTGTGGGCCTCCATCGACGGGTCCGACAGCTCCACGACGGCCCGAAACTCGTCGACGGCCTCGGGCGCCACGCCCAACGCCGCGCTGAGTTTGCGGATTACCCGCAGCGAGGGTCGGGTACGGCCGGCTTCCAGCAAATAGACCGTGCTCAGGGCGACGCCGGCGCGCCGCGCCAATTCGCGCATTGTGAGCAACCGGCTGACCCGGACTTCCCGCAACGTGGGCATTAGCACCATCCTTTGCGCGCCACCATACCGGGTGCCGCTAGAGCGTAGCAAGCGGCCGCGCTGGCGGCGTACGACCAGCGCGGCCGCTTGCTACGCTTAGCCGGGCGGCTCCCCGAAGGCCAGGGACCGAGGCTACGGCCCTCTCAGCCCTCAGGATCTCCGAGCCATCTTTCCGATCCACGGCGCATGCCGCATGCCGCGCTTGACTGGTACCAGCGGAGCATACCGCGCCAGCACTAGCATTCCACTAACCGCCATCCGCCAATTGCTACGATGCCTTATGCAATCGACGAGCTGAGTGATGAGCAGATTGCCATAGTACGCCTGGAAGAACTTGACACCGTGCTGATATGCTTCTCTATGCCGTGCGTCCCCATCCACCCACCGGCGCTGTCGTCGCATTACCGATACTGTAGCCGCCAACATAGTAGCGTAGTTGCTGTTCATGTTGCCTTGATACATTCGATATTCCAGCACGGTGGTGCCACAGTAGCAAGCAGGGTAGATACGGGTGATTCGAAGATTCAGATCTAAATCCGCTGCGGCGGCGACCCGGCTATCGAATCCTGATACGGCTTCCAGCACGCTGCGCCGGTACATTACTGCGCCAGGTGTCCAGATATAGCAGTGATACAGCAGCGAGAGGTAGTGATAGTTCTCGTGATGTGGGCAAGCCGACCGGTGCGGAAGCGGCACACCGTTGACGTCAATGGCTTGCACATCGCCAAACGCAAACGCGCATTCTGGCTGCCTTAGCAAACAATGCAGGTTGGCTTCGACGGCACCCGGTAGCATGCGATCATCTGCGTCCAGGAAAATGACAAACGCGCCATTGCTGTTTTGCAACCCGGTGTTCCGCGCCGCCGCAACCCCAGCATTGCGCTGGTGCACGCAACGCACCGTTGGATATTTGGCAGCAACATTAGCGCTACCGTCCGTAGAGCCATCGTCTACTACGATGATCTCTAGATTGCTGTGTCCCTGCCTGAGCACACTATCTAGAGTCTCACCCAGAAATCGGCCGGCATTGTAGCATGGAATAATCACCGAAACGAGTGTTTCTGCCATTGCATGCTTATCCACGACTACTATGCTCACTATCACCATTGCCATGCGCGCGTTGAGCGACTCTCAGTTCCGTCGAACACGTCTCTTGGCCTGCAATGACCCTCTCTTGGCCAGTAGCACCTATCAGAACTCTTAACTCGTGCCATACTAGTACCTCGTCACGAGTCAATTGCCGGGTGTTGGCAACTGCCAACACCCGGCAATTGACTCGTGACAGACCACTAGTTCGCCTTAGGCCACCAGCGAGCCCACAGGCGTGCTCGCAGATCGGCGTGACTGAGCCACCACCCGCCCAAGACGCACGCGATCCGGAAGTTCATCGCACACCCGGGGCGCTTAGCGATGTCTCGACGCATGCGGAACAGACGGTACGCCTGCCGACGAAGCGGTGGCGGCGTTTCCGGCGCGGTCAGGGCTACCACCATTATGGACAGCGCAGCTGGCGAAAAGGATAACGTCTCCCCAGCTAAGTCGCGTAACGCTCCTGCTTTCCAGGCACGTGTCGCCAGTTCACGTATTGTATACAACCACTCTGCGCGACCCCGCATGTTCTCGAAACCATAGGTCGCGTTCGATTCATGCCACCGATACCTGATACCAATTCTACTATCGTAAAATACGGCGCCTTGTAACGCGAGCTGCCCCCACCATAGCCAGTCGTGGCACCAAGGCCAGTTGCTGCCCCCCCAGAACAGGCGGTCTAGAGACTGCCGCCGCACCACGACGGCTGACGCCAGGATGGGGCAGCCGGCCAGCCACCTCGCATACCCTGTCTCCCGCCAGCGCCACAATTCTGAGCCCGAACTCTTAGCCCACTCAGGCCGGAAATAGTCCTCGCGTCCCCCCCCGAACCTCTCACTGGCGCAGGCATACATGGTGGCCTCGGGGTGAGCCTCCAGCGCCGACACCGCCGCGCGGAGGTGATGCGGTAGCCAGAGGTTGTCGTCCTCTAACAGTGCCACATAACGAGTGCTTGGTGTGGTCAAGGCCGTCCGCCAATTCCGTTGCATGCCGACGTTGCTGCTCTGCCGCAGTAGTCGAAGCCGCGGATCGCGGAACGAGGCCAGCACTCCTTGCGTATCGCTCGGCGACGCATCGTCTACGACGAGAACTTCGAACTCCTGCATGTCTTGCGCCACCACGGATGCCAAAGCCTCTCGCAACAGAGCCGGCCGGTTATAGGTGGGAATCGCCACCGTCACTGCAATCTTCTGACCGGGCACCATCCGCCGCCCTCCGCACCACCGGCCGCCTCAAAGCAGTTCCGGGCTTCCACCCGCGCCTACTTGCCAATCAGGATGATGTCACCATCTACCCGGGGAGTCACCCGCCAACCATCGCTCAGCGGACTACCGCCGCGGCGCTACGGTCCGGCCGCTCAGCTTGGCCGGTCCGATCGCTTGTAACATTGACTCGCTGGTAGATACGGAGGCGGGCTCCATCCGCGTAGATCTCGAGCCAGTCGGCAGGGTGGGCTTCCATGACCGGAAGCGCATAGCGCCGCGAGATATCGGTGAATCCCAGCTCGTCCACGATGACGTACTGTACCGGTACAGAGTCCAACAAGGTTTGTGCTGCGCTCGTATCCGGTTCGAAAGGGGGCATCACTGCGCGGTGCCCGGTGCGCAGATAGGCGAAGTGCGGCGCAGAGGTCGCTATGACGCTATCAGTCCCCACATCATGTCCCTTCAGCCAGTACAGGGCGCGCTCGAAGGCATCCCAGTTCTCGTCGTAGTAGAAGAGATGGTAGGCGACTGGCTGATCGGCAGCGTCATACGAAACCACGGGATCATGGTGATCTATGTACGCATCGTGGACGCTAAAAGCTTCCAGGATTAAAACCACGCCGACCGCTGGGAGTGGAACGAGATAGGATCTTTGGGCTAGTAGGCGCGTGCGGCGGCTTGCTACCATGAGCGTCGTCATGAGCCCGAGACAAAGTGCCACACTGAGAACCGGGGCCAGTGGCATGAGATAGCGCGTGAATTGTCCCGGCCACGGCGTGAAGTCGATCAGTGTAAGGGAGACGACGACGTACGCGGGCAGTAGCAACTCGCGACGACGCGCGAGCTGAATCAGGCCGACAATGATGAAGACAGCCAGCGCCAGTAGCACAATCTGGGCCGTACGGTAAGGGACGCGAATTCCCGGGAGGCGTTCATTAACCCTCGTGATCAGCAACCGAGGGAACCCGATCGGCGCGGAGATAGTCTCTCCGAGACCTACGGCCAGGGGCAAGACGTTCCCAAATGCGCGCCGAAGGATATCTCGTGGCGAGGCCTTGCCGAGCTCTGGCCGGAAGGGGTCGATCAGTAGGATGTTGTCGAGGTAGTTGACGTTGTAGTACTGGTATGCCGCTCGCTGGTATGGGTAGGACGGTTGTTGGTACTCTGGAGAGCTTTGGATACTGGTTACGTAAGCCTGCCATAGGACGAGGGGTAGAATTAGGAATACACTTCGATACGCTGCCCGGCGAAGGCCGCCGGCAAAAGCGCCCTCGAGAATCCATGCCGCCAGCAGTGCCACTCCCGTCGTGCGTAGCAGAAATGCCGCGGCCGCCAGCAACCCTGCTAGCAGCTGGGAGGTGCGCCCCGACGCTCTGCTGCTAGCCAGGAAGAACAAGATGCTCACAAGCGCGAATGGTAATTCAGCAAACAGGAGGTCGGACAAATAATATGTCTGGAGGGAGGCAATGGTGATCAGAGCCGCAAATAGTGCCCACCAGGCCGGGAGATAGCGTCTGGTGAACAGATAGACGGCGATGGTGTAGGCCAGGGAGAAAGCCAGGTTGAGCAACCGAAGGTAATGGCCGACCACGACCGGGTCATGCTGGCCAAGCAGCGTTTCCTGCAGTGCGATTATCGATGGCAACAGAGGTGGGTATTGGACGGCGTGGATCTCGCCCGGCTCATTCGTGAGCCGATAGCCTTTACCCTGTGCGAGGGAAGTCCCAAGAATGTAGTAGGCTCCTGCGTCGTAGCGTAAATCGATTGGCCCGGCGAGGCGTGGTAGCCAGAGGAGCGCTGTGATGGCGATGAGTATCAGCAAGGGCCAGCCAGCCCAGCTACGCGCGGTTGCGGCCGAGGTCGGCGGTTCAGGATGAGCCATCTGCCGAGTCTCGGGATGAGCGAGCCTTCGCACTCCCGGGCGATCGCCGGTGAGATCTTTCGCGCGGGCGCTTAGTCTCTGCAACATATATTCTCCGCGCGGAACCCTTTGCATTACTCGAACTATCCCCTCGGCGCGAACTGCTGCGGGACCATCGTGAGCGCCGAGGCTACGTTATATGGATAGGGGGCCGGCGCGAGCAGCGCTCGCGGGCGGCCGCCGGTCAGCAGTGGGAAGTGTGTCAGTCTGCTGATGATATTGTCAAGTGGTAGGGCGCACTTGAGCGGGAGTGCCATCTCCGCCGTGGAACGCGCGTAAAGTACGTCTGTCCCCTAGGCTACCAGCCATGATACAGCGGGGACAGGGATTGCGCCATCGGAAGGAGCGTGGCTGCGAGCGTGGAGTTCAGGAGAAGTAACGGTATGCACGCTCGGTTTCCAAGCAGTTTTTTTACAACTGCTGTCATTAATTTTATTGTTCCCTAATGGCCGGAATGGGAATGTAGTCCTCGTGTCGCAGGCCCGTGGTCCAGGGGGCGTGGCGGTCCCTTGTGGATAGTGTTTGCGATGCGGGGGGTGCGCACCGAGTCGGGCGGGTGCTCGGTGAGGAGAGCCAGAACGGGTTCCGCTCAGGAACCGAGCGTCAAGGCCCACGCGGGGATGCCGGCCGGACCGAGCGGCGTGGCCGGCGCAAGATGGCTCAGCTCCTGACAGGTGTCGGGGGAGCGCCCCGCAGGCCTTAGTGCCTGGGGCGGCGCACGTCTGGCTGAACCGGCGGGGGGGCTTCTCATGCGGGGGAGGGCGGGGGCCGCTCGGTCTGTCTGCTACGAGCGCCGCCAGACGGCTGCTTTAGGGGTGCCATAGCTGGGAGCGTCTCAACGGGCAAGGGGCGACTCCGTGGGGTGGTGGCGCCTCAGGTGCGGAGCATCGGATGAAGACCGGACGCTCAGGACGACAGCAACACGACAAGCCAACTGCCATTAGTATCGTGATCCCAGCATATAACGAAGAGGAGGGGATCGCGGCAATTCTCACGGAGCTTATGAGGCAACGTGGTCTATTGGCGGGAAGTGGCGTGGAGACTGTCGAGATCATTGTTGTCGATGACGGGTCGAATGACCGAACCCCGGAGGTAGTGGCTCGGTTTGCCGATGTCCGGCTTATCCGGCATAAGGTGAACCGAGGTTATGGTGCGGCGTTAAAGACGGGTTTCAATGCTGCGACGTATGAGTGGTTAGCCTTTCTCGACGCCGATGGGACATATCCGCCCGCGGCGCTCGCACGGCTTTGCGCAGTCGCGGAGAGTGGCGACGTGGACCTAGTAGTGGCCAGCCGTATGAGCGGGGACTATAGTGAAATGCCACGGGTGCGGCGCCTGGGCAATCTCTTTTTCGCGACCATGCTATCGTTCATAACAAACCAGCCGGTTGCGGATAGCGCGAGTGGTATGCGCCTGTTCCACCGCAGTTTGTTGGCGCTGTGCGCTCCGTTGCCCGATGGCTTACACTTCACGCCGGCAATGAGCACGGTTGCGCTTCATGAGAATTTGTGCGTCCGCGAGGTGCCTATACCTTACAAGGAGCGCGCGGGCCGCTCCAAGCTCGGTGTATTCCGGGATGGATGGCGCTTCTTTTGGGCCATCGTTTGGCACACCATGCTGTATAATCCCTTGCGTCTCTGCGCCATGATAGGGTCACTGCTGCTGCTAGCCGCGCTCATCGTCGGATTACCCCCCGCGGTCTACTACGTGGAGAACCACCGCCTGGAAGAGTGGTTTATCTATCGATTCTTTGTCGTGTTGCTGTGCAGCGTAGCCGGGGTAACGCTGATCACTTTCGGGCTGGCCATTAACTCCGCCATCTACTTATTTGATCCACGCCCCATCCGGCAAGGCATGCTCGCACGGCCTACTCTGCATGCGCCACCCGTCGTAGCAATAGGAACCAGCGGCCTCGTGCTCATGGTGCTCGGCGGGGTTCTATATACCCCAGCGGCGCTAGAGTATCTATCCACGCTGACGATTACCCGCCATTGGTCATACCTCTCAATTGGTACCACGCTCGTGCTAGGAGGCATCCAGCTCGTTCTGGCGAGCGTGCTCATCAGGGTGCTAACAGCGCTCCGCGATCGGGAGAGCGCCTTGGACCCCGCGGAGGGGGTCACGGACGAACGCGAGGCCCGACTTCAGAAACTGCTGGGCGCCTCGCCGCCGCGCTGAGCGAGAAGAGCAGGTGCTGGGTTGTCTGAAGCAACCGCGGTGGCTCCTTCGCGTCTGGAGCCTGTTGCGAACTGAAGGCATGGACGAGCCGGTGAAGCATCAAGCAAGCGAAGGCGACGAAGGTCAAGGCCTCGACAGTCTCTGCCAACCGCTCATAGTCGGGGACGAGGCGTTGGAACCGTGCCAGCCAGCCAAGCGGGCGCGGCACGACCCAGCGGCGGGGCCGGAGCACCAAGCCGCGCTTGGCCCCGGGCCGCTGCACGGCCTCCAACGAGATGCAGTGCGTGGCCGCGTCAGCCGCGGCCTGCTCGCCCGTATAGGCCTGACCCACATACGCCAGCTCGACTTGCTCCCCGGTCACCGCCGGCGCGACGCCGGTCACATGGGTCACCGGGGCCCGGACCTGCTGGTCGGCCGCCGGGAGAAACGCGGGGAGCTAATAGCCGAGCGTCTCTATCGCCAGATGGGGCTTGGAGCCGTGGCCCCGCTTGGCCCCGTCCTAGCGGGCGCGGGCGCCGCTCTTGGGCGTCGATTGCAGCGTCCGGCTGTGGAAGCTGATCGCGCTCGACCACGGGTTCCGCTCCGCCAGCAGGCGCAGCAGGTCGGGTACCAGCGCTTCAAAGCAGCGGGCGGCCAGCCAGCGCTGCGTCTGCTGCTAGACCACCTTCCAGGGCGGCAGGTCGCTCGGCAGCAAGCGTCACGGGGCGCTGGCCCGCACGATCCGGCGCGCGCCGTTGACGATCTCGCGCAGTGGGTAGCGACGCTGGCCGGCATCTTGAGGCAGCAGCGTGACCTAGGGGGCGACCGTCGCCCATTCCCCAGCACTCACATCGCTCGGGTAGGGCTTGCAGCTGACCGTACTCATGCGGCAGCCAGAAGCGACCCGACAATTCACAACAGGCTCTTGCGCATGCGTACATGGCCTGGCAAAGGCGGTCAGTGGCCTGTGATAGACCTTTCCACGCGCTCCTCGTCCGCCCGGCGTCATTGGCTTCGATGGGCCGAGCCGCTAGGACTCCTTCGGGCTCCTTGGTTGCAGGAGGTGTTGGTGCTCGTGGCGTCGGCCGTGCTCATGCTCCGGCTTGTGAATCAGCCGCTGTGGCCCGACGAGGTGTTCTCGCTCGCAATGGCGACAGGTCATAGCCTTGAGCATCCCGCCGCGCAAGCGGACCCCAGGCAGGGCGATTACGTGGAAGCGCCAGCACCGCTATTAGCAGCCGACTATCATCGCTATTTGGCGCACGACGAGCCGCCCGCCGGGCCCGACCGAGTGCTCCGCGCCGTGCTGCTATCCGACACTAGTCCGCCGCTGTACTACTTGCTGCTGTCTGGCTGGACGCGCTTGGTTGGAACGAGCGATCCAAGTCTCCGGCTTTTCTCGATCCTGTGGGCACTTGCCTGCCTTCCCATGCTTGGCCTAGTTGCTCGGCGGATAGGCGGGAGCGGAGCAATTGCACCCACTAGCGTGCTCTTCTTTCTGGCGCCGGTCGCCTTGTACTACGCAACCGAAGGACGAATGTACTCCCTTTTGTGGTTCATCGTCGTCAGCAGCGCGTGGTTCGCGCTGGCGCTCCGAGAAGGACCACGGCTCTCCGCTGTGGCCTCGTGGATCCTTATCGGCGCGGCCGGCTTCTTGACCCACTACTTCTACGTCTTTGTCTGGCTCGCCTTGAGCGGGTGGCTACTGCTGAATCCCGGTCGCCTACCGCGCAGAGTGCTCGGCGCTGCCTGCGCCGCGACGGCTCTCCTTGTCCTGCCTTGGTATGTCCTGGTGCCGCAGAGCCTGGCCGCTTGGCGGGTAACCGGCTACTGGCTCGTCCTGCCGCCAAGGGTTTCGCGGCTAGACGCGCTAGTCCGCCTACCCTTGAGCTACATCTCCGGCAGTGGGGACCTCGGGGGCATGGACATGCCACAGTGGGGCGCCCGCGGCCGCGCCGACATGTTGGCCTTGCTGCTGTTCGCCACGTTGGCCGGGGTTCTTTGCTGGAAGTTCTCCCGCCGGCTCTTTTCCGGGGACCGCGGGCTGGTCTGGGTCTGGCTTCTCGGGGCGTTAGCCGGCCCGCTCATCTTCGACGCGCTGCGCGGGACGTACACGATGGCTGTCCCGCGCTACGTCCTGGCCGGCATGCCGGCCGCGATGCTGCTGGCCGGCTTAGCGCTCAGCCGGCTGCCGCTGCCCATCCGGGGAGCGTTCTTGCTGCTCGTCATCGTGGCCTGGTCACCCGGCATTCGACACCTGACCGATAATCGCTATCCTGCCAAGCCGTTCCGCCCAGTCGCTGAGCTGCTCGACCGGGACGCACAGCCCGGCGACGTGGTGATTATGCACTCGATTCCTTCAGGTGTCCTCGGTTTAGCTCGCTACGTCCACGGCAGTACGCCGATTCTCTCGTGGGTCGGCCAGCTCGCCCAGCGCCGCGTCCCCGAAGATCTGGAAGCCCTCACGGCCGGCTATCGGCGAGTGATACTGGTGAAACTACACGATGTGGCCGAGCCGGCACCTGAGGAGGCTTGGCTGCGCCAACATGCGCTCCTGACGAATGAATTGGTGATCGGCGAGGCCAGGATCTCCTACTTCGTACCGGAGGGCGACGAAGCGTCGTTTCCCGCCGCGAGCCGAGTATCGCCGCAATAGTAGAGTAGCCGAGCTGACCCACTCGGCCCTAGGGACACGTGCCGGCTGACCATACGTAGGGATGCCTCACGCACAACCGTACTCATTACACCAGCATGTGCCGATGCCGTCAGGGGTGTCGGCTCCCCAGGAAACGGGCCAGGCGGCCGAGGGGGCACCATGTCGCTCACAGATAATCTTCGAGAGATGGAGCAGACCCGGGAAGGATACTGGCGAAGATACCCGAAGACCTCGCCAATTCGACTGCGATGGAGAGCTCTTACGGTGCGCCATTGCCTCCACGTCTTACCTGGGGAGTCGATTCTAGAGGTAGGCGCGGGCACTGGCCTTTGGACAGCACACCTAGCGCAGGTGCTGCGCGGTGAGAACCCGATTACTGCTGCCGTGTTCAACCCTGGCTTCATGTGCGTCGCAGCGCAGCGTAGGCTCAAGAATGTCCAGTTTCTCCACGTTAATGACCTAAATACCGACTTAACGCCGGAAAGTTTTGACTATATCGTTGGCTCGGCAATCCTCTGTCATAATCTGTACGCCATGAACCTTCAGGCGCTTTATAGGCTGCTCAAACCTGGCGGACAGGTGCTATTCTTCGAAGCTAATCACTGGAACCCGCAGGTATTTCTGAAGGACCGTATTCAATGGTTTGGTAGGCTGGCTGGACAAGCCAGTTGTCAGCGCGGTATGCGCCGTTACGAGTTGATGCAGACCGCGTCGCGACAAGGGTTTACACATATCGAGGTCGTGCCTTACGATATTCTACACCCGCTCACGCCCAACCGTCTGATTCCTGCTATCACATCACTAGCCTTCATTCTTGAACACGCGCCCGTAATCCGCGAGGTGTGCGGCACTCTTTATATTTGGCTAAAGAAGCCGGGCGATGAGCAAGCGCGGCGACCGTCAGTGAGCCTGGCCACCAACCCGCGTCTTTATTCGTCAACGTCGGTCGTGGTGCCATGTCACAATGAGGAAATGAACGTCGGTCCGCTGGTGTCGGAGCTGCTGAAGAGATATGACGCCTATATTCACGAGATCATTATCGTAGATGACAATAGCACCGACCGTACGGCGGCTGTAACGCGGCAGTTGTCCGGCAGCGAACCGCGCATCAAGCTCATCCAGCGGGCGCCCCCGGGTGGCGTGGGCCGGGCGTTGCGCGATGGCTACGCCGCAGCCACTGGGCGCTACATTCTGACCATGGACAGTGATTTTGCTCTAATCACACCAGAGCTACGCGATCTGTTTGAGGTGGTGGCTGACGGCCATGACGGTGCTATAGGGAGTCGTTTTTCCCAGGAATCTGTTCTGATCAACTATCCGTTCATGAAGATTATATGCAACCGAGCGTTTCATCTGCTAGCCAACCTTCTTATCCGACGCGACTTTCGGGACATATCCAATAACTTGAAGCTCTACCGCGCGGAGATCTTCAAGCAGTTGATCATCGAGCAGCCAGGATTCGCCGCAAACGTAGAGACGGGCCTGAGGCCACTCATGGCGGGCTACGACATTGCGGAGGTTCCGATGTCCTGGATCAATCGGACGCTCGATATGGGTAGCTCGTCGTTCAGAGTTTTGCGTGTCGCGCCCGACTATATGGCTGCCCTCCTAAAGCTCGTGGTGGCTGACTGGCGCAACCGTCGCGCGAGATGCTCGCGGTTCCGATTAGCTAGGACCAACAATGGAGTGGTCGTGCAGGGGATTGGCGCTAGCAAATGGGCGGGGGACGACAGGTTGGCGGGCAGCGCGATGGCTCAGGGCGAGCCCTACTGCGCCCGCCGCGGCCCGATCTGAGCGTCGAGCCAGGCCCCGATCGTCGTGATCGTCTCCGTCTCCAGCCCGACGTGACTGTGGCCGGCGTTCGGGTCGCGGGGCGTCGGGTCCCGCAGCTCTACCTGCGTAACCGTGGGCGCCAGGAGGGCGCTCGCAGCGACTTCCTCGGAGAACTCCCTGCGCGCCACCAGGTCGTTGCTGTCGTGGACGATGAGCAGCGGCAGCGCCACGTCCTGGACCTGCTCACGCGGCACCGCGAGCGAGCCGGCCACGCGATAGCTCAGAAAGGCCCGCGCCGACGTGAGCAGTTGCCCGCCTGTGTAGTAGGGGATCAGCCGCAGCTCGCGGCCCCGCCCGGCCGCAACGGCTTGCTCCGCCCAGCTCTCGGTCGCCGCGTAGTCGTCGGGTGGGATGAACTCCTGCGTGCGCGCCGGCAGGTCGGCGAGCGTGCCGCTGAGCACGAGGCCCACGATTCGAGCATCATTCGTCTGCGGCACGTAGGCGCTGGCGAAGGTCGTGCCGAGGCTGTGCCCGGCCAGGACCACCCGGTCGTAGCCCTGCGCCGCGAGGAAGTCTACACCCGCCCCCACGTCCGCAAGTCCGCCTTCGAACGTGCTCTGGGCAAAGCCCGCGTCGTGGTCACGGCGATTGAGCGCCAGCACCGGATACCCGCGTGCCGCGAGCCCCGGGCCGAGGAAGCCGGCCGGGCCGCTGTAGAAGTTGCCGCCCGTGCCGTGTAGCGTGAGGACCGCGACCGACTGTGGCTGCTCGCGGGGCGTGTACCAGGCGCCCTCCAGCACGGAGCCGTCCGCTGCTGGGAGGTACACTAGCTCCGTGCGATAGGGCTCCGGCGTCTGCGGCGCCGCCGGCTGGCTGGCGTCCAGCCCCTGCCCGTGCAGCCAGTCGAGCGTAAACGCGACCAGCTCGCCCTCGTGGCCCGCGTAGTAGTGATCGCCGGGCATCTCCCGCATGACTCGGGTGGGCGCCGCAACCGCCGCCGCGTAGATGGCCGCGGCATCCTCGCGGAAGTGGCGCCGGCCCGCCGGCCCGTCCGTCCAGTCGTCCTCGCCCCACGCGAGCAGCAGCGGCACGCGGATCTGGCCGGCGTAGCGGACCGGCGCGGTCTCGGCGTCGGGGCCGCGCCAGCTCAGCCAGGTCGCGGCGGTCATGGGGCGCGGCGCCCCGGTAATGCCGGCCGGCGCCAGCAGCATCGTGTCGCCCTCCCCCTGGGCGACGAGGGCGCGGGTGCGGGCCACCCAGGCGTCGTAGTCCGCCGCGCCTTGCTGGTAGTCGCGCTGGATGAGCGGCAGGTCGTCGATGGCGGAGTAGAGCCCCACCGCCACCACGCGCGGATCGTCGGCCACCGCGGCGTAGTAGGCGGCGGTGATGCTGCCCAGGCTGTGCCCCACCAGGAACACTCGCTCGACGCCCTGCGCCGCGAGGTAGTCCAGGGCGGCGCGCACGTCCAGCCGCGAGTCGGGAAAGCGGCTGTCGGCATAGCCCGCGTCGTGCGAGCGCATGTTGATCGCGAGCGCCGGGTAGCCGGCAGCGGCGAGCGCCGGGGCGAAGAACCGCTCGAACTCGCCGTAGAAACGGCCGCCCACTCCGTGCAGCACGACCACGCCCACCGTACGCTGCTGCGGCGCGTCCGGAGTGTACAGCGCACCGTCGAGGCGCACCCCGTCTTCGGTCTGCACCTGGACGAGCCGCGTGACCACCGGGCTCGCCTGCGGTAGCCGGGCCGCCGCCACCTGCCGCGGACCCTGCACGGTGACGGACCCCATCCCGCACAGACAGACGAGCGCCAAGAGGACTTGCCAGCGCGACCACATGCTCTTCACCATGCCACCCCCCGCCAGCGGAGTCGCCCGTCTCTCGCGGCCCACGGGCTCCGCTCGGTCCGCTCCCCGGTTGCTGCGAGACTACGGGCTGTAGGGTACGCCCAGCGGTTGCGGCACGTCCAGCGCCCGAGGGCTCGGACACGCGGGACCGCTGCACGGCGAGCGTCCAGGCAGGTAGCCTGAGCCAGCGTGGCGAGCGATTGGGGTTGGGCAAGCGACGCGGGGTGCGCTGGGTGCTGGGGCGAGGGGGGTGGGCAGCGCCTGTCCGCGGTCCACGGGCGCTGACCGTCAGGCGCCCGACGCAGGCGGCGCCCGCACACGCTATACTGGCGGTCGGCCGACGGTGCCGTCTGCCGCGTCGGTGATCCAGGGGAAGGGGAGCGCCGCGGTGACCCAGCCAGCGCCCAGGGGGCGTCGCCCAGGAGGAGAAGATATGAGGCGGTCCACGCTCGGCCTGCCCACCGCGCTGGGAGTGTTGGCCCTGGTCGGCGCCGCGCTCGCCGGGCGCGCTACCGCGCCGACCGGGGCCGCCGCGGGCGTCCCGTACCCGGCGCAGGTTGCCCCGCCCGACCGGGTGCTGACGGTGTCTATCGGGGACCGAGAGGTGGGCTACCGGGTCCTGGGTCAGGGCGAGCCGCTCGTGCTGATCACCGGGTACGCCGCCACGATCGACGACTGGGACCCCACCCTGCTCGCCGCCCTCGCGGACCACTACCTGGTAATCGCCTTCGACAATCGGGGCATCGGTCGCTCGACCGCCCCGCCGGGCGGGTTCTCCATCGCGCAGCTCACCGAGGACGCGGCAGCCTTCCTCGACGCGCTCGGGCTCGCGCCGGCGCACGTCCTGGGCTACTCGATGGGCGGGTACATCGCCCAGGAGCTGGCGCTGCGCTATCCCGAGCGGGTGCGACGGCTGGTGCTGATGTCGACGGCCTGCGGGGGGAGCACGGGGCTGCCGGCCAACGCCGAAGCGATCCGCCTCATCGGCGCCCCGGATGGCGACCCCGCCGAGCGCGCCGCGCAGATTCTTGGCGTGCTGCTCCCGCCAGAGTGGGTCGCGCAGAATCAAGCTTACCTGCGCGCTGCCAGCGCCGGACCCCGCGAGCATGCGTCGGCCGACACGATCGGGCAGCAGGAGCAGGCGATGGCGGACTGGCCCGGCACCTGCGAGCGGCTCCCACAGCTCCAGCTGCCGGCGCTGATCCTGGTCGGCACGCGCGACGAGGTGCTGCCCCCCGCCAACGCGGTGATCCTGGCCGAGCGCATCCCGGGCGCCTGGCTGGCCC
Organism: Pseudomonadota bacterium; assembly: GCA_021325365.1. The sequence goes on along the minus strand of JAJPHF010000139.1, from coordinate 87,323 downwards.
AGTTCACGGGCGGGGGCCACGCGATGCAGCTCCAGTACCCGCGCCAGATCGCCGCAACCATCCACACCTTCCTCACCGCGCCGTGATGCCCCAGCGCCTGGCCGTGCAGACGCTCGGCCCCTCCCACTAGAGCGCCCCAGCGCGCGCGAGAACCGACGGGAGTCCAGCCCCGCTCCCGGGGGGCCGGCGAAGCAGCTCATCAAGGACGGAGTGCAGGGCTGGCAGCGCCAGCCCTGCACTCCGTCCCCGAATCAGGTTAGTAGACCGCGTCGTAGTAGGGGCTCGGCCCCCACTCGGCCTGGTACTCGTTCCACCGGTCATCCGTGAGCTTATAGCCCAGCACGTAGTGGATGCAGATGCCGTCGATGTACAGCCAGCGCTTCTCCGCCCCCTCGCGCGCCGCGCGTACCGCGCGCCGCCGCTGCTCCGCGCTGCGCGCGTACTTTTCCACCAGGTCATAGGCTCGCCCGCCATGTTCGGTATCCGCGTCTACATGGACCGAGAAGTAGGCGATCTGGGCGTCGGTGCAGCCGTACTTCTCTTTGAGGGCTGGCACGATGTCGCCGTAGAGCTGGGGCGGCTGCGCCTCCAAGCCGATCTGGGCGCCAGCGACGACCTCTACCATCGAGCGGTGCCGCATGCCAGCCACCGACAGGGACCGGTTCGAATCTTGCTCAAGGCGGCGCGCACGCGAACCGCCGGCCTTAGCCCCGGCGCCTGGAGCATGGAGGAGGCGCATCGCGATGTACGGGCTACGCGCGCGCTTGACCGCAAGCGGTCTCGCCGTTCTCGCGGCGGCCGGGTTCGCCACATTCGGGGCGATGGCGCATCGCCCCGCCCTGGCCCAGGGGCAGGCAGCACCAATCCCAGAGCTGGCCCAGGTCGAGCAGATCGTCGGCAGGCGCGCCCTGCTGTCGAATGACGGCGTGGCCACGTTCACCACCCCGCGTGCCGACCTGCAGGTGGCCGTGATGGGAGTGCCGACGCGACCGGCGTTCTTCCAGACGGGCGAGGTCCACTTCGTGCCGACGGCAAACGGCGCGCTGGTAGGTGGGGAGCTGCCGCTGCGCGAGGACGAGGTCAGCCCTGTGATGGCCATGCTGGAGGATCACCAGTTCGAGGTGACGGCGATCCACCACCATGCCATCGGCGACACCCCACCGGTCCTCTTTTTGCACTTCAGCGGTCAAGGCGATCCGATGCAGCTCGCCCAAGAGCTGGGCGCGGCCATGCAATTCACTACGATGGAGCTCCAGCCAGCCGCGATCGGTCGGGCGCCGCGCGGGATCGACGCCGCCCAGATTCAGGCGATCATGGGCGAGCCCGGGTACGCGGATAGCGGCATCCTCAAGTTCGAAGTCCCGCGCGCCGAGACTATCACCGTGAACGGGCGGCCGCTGCCGCAGTCCGCGGGCGCGGAGACGGAGATCTTCTTCCAGCCCACTGGCCCAGGGCGGGCGGCGGTGACGGGCGATTTCTGTCTCGTGGACAGCGAGGTGAATCCCGTCATCCGGGCGCTTCGGACGAACGGCATCGACGTCGGCCCGATTCACAACCACGAGCTAGGCGATCAGCCCCACCTGACATTCATGCACTTCTTCGCCAACGACGACGCGCTGGCCCTGGCGCACGGCCTCCGCGCGGCGCTCGACCAGACGAATCATGGCCCCGGGGACGTCCCCACGGTCGACGCCAGCCCAGCAGCGCCGAGCCCGCGCTCGTAGGCGCTGGACGACCGCGCGCCTTGTTCAGCCACTTGATGCGGAATGGGCGGCCGAGCAGGAACGGGTGCAGGGCCGCAGGCGGCCACGAGAGCCGCTCCTATGACCGACCGGCTGCTCACCGCGCGCGCAAGCGGCTCTAAGCTACCGGGCTCGCCAGAGTCGCTACGGCGCGCGCGTGGGCGGTGCCACTATCGGCGCCCGCGTCGGCGGTGCGGGTGGCGCCGGCTGCGGCCGTGGCGGGACCGGAGTCGGCCGCGGTGGCGGCGGTGGCTGCGGTTGGGGCTGTGGCCGCGGCGGGACTGGAGTTGGCCGCGGCGGCGGCTGCGGCTGCGGCTGCGGCCGCGGCGGGACCGGAGTCGGCCGCGGCGGCTCTGGCTGGGGCTGCGGCCGCGGTGGGACGGCGGTTGGTTGGCGCACCACCGGTTCGACAGGCGCCGGCCTGGGCGTCGGGGTAGCGAGCGCGGCGAGCGCGGTCGTCTTGCAGGTCGTGGCCTCGGGGCTGTCGGCATCTAGCGCCAGCGCGTCCTCACAGCGCTGCAGCGCGTTCGCGTAATCGCCCGCGTCGAGCAGGGCCTGGCCCCAGCCCAGCCGCGCCGCGAACAGCTTCGCCTTCACGCGGCCATCCCCGGCGCTGTCCAGATAGTCGGGGGCCGCGGCGTAGACGTCGCCCAGCTTCTCGGCGGCCACGGACCAGTTGCCCGCGTCGAGCGCGGCGGCGCCTTCCTGGAATTCGGCAGCCCTGGACCGCTCCGCCTCGGCGTCCGCGTCGTCGGGATTGGCCGCGAGCGCCTGCTGGAAGTACGCTAGCGCCGCATCTACCGGTCCCCCTTGGGCCAGCTGCTTCTTGCCAAGGCCCAGGTAAGTGGCGTCGAGCGCGTCCGCCAGCCCGGGATAGCTGGCATCCTTGGCGCGCACTTTCTCGCACGCGTCGGCCGCGTCATCCCAGCTTGTCGCGTCGACGGCGCTCTGGCAGGCGGGGAACAGGTCGGCGGCGGTCGGCTCGGGGGTGGCACTCGGCGCTGGGGTTGCAGTGGGGTCTGCGGAAATGGTCGTCGGCTCCGGGCTCGGACGTGGATGGACCATCCACCAGACGCCGACTGCAGCGACCACCGCAATGAGAGCAACCAGGCCGGCGATCCGTCGATATGGCCGGCCGCGCTCGTCCCGCTGAGTGTCCAGCGAGTCGTCGCGGCGCTCCGGTTCGACTGGTGGGCGCTCCACCTCCCGCGGCGGGCGAGTCGGCGGCCCGGCCCGCTTCTCGGCCACCTCCCGTGGCGGGCGAGTCGGCGGCCCGGCCGACTGGCGATCTGGGCCGACCATCTCCTCCTGCGCGAGGCGGTCGTCCGGCGGCGTGTGAGCGTCGGGGGGGACGCGGATGCCGCCCTTGGTGCCATCTGCCTCCGGCCGGACCGGCAGGGGCGTAGTGGGCCGGGCTGGCAGGGGCTGGTCGGTCTGGACGTCGCCGAGGGGCGCGTGCGTCCGCTCTTGCTGCAGGGCGACCATCTGGCGCAGCGCAACGACGTCCTTGTACGTCGGCGCGAGCGTGGCCGCTTGCTCCAGCTTGGCCGCCGCGTCGTCCCACTGCTCCGCGGCGATGTCGGCGCGCGCCGAATGGTACAAGCCGGCGACGGTCTGGGCCTGCTGCACGCGCTCGAGGCCGCTTAGCGCGTCGACGAGCCCCGGAGCTAGCCGCAGCGCTTCCTCGTAGTAGCGGCGGGCCTCGGTGAACCGCTCGGCCGCGAGCGCCTCGTCACCGTGGGCCACGCTGCCGGCGGCCTGCTGCACGGTCAACGCGGGGCTCGGCTTCGCGGCCTTGGCGGTGTCCATCTCCCGTTGCACCTGGCGCCAGGCCGCCTGAATCGCCTGGTCCATGGCGTCGGCGTTCGGGTAGCGGTCCACCGGCGACTTCGCCAGGCTCCGGCGGATGACCTCCTCCCACGCCGGCGACAACCCGGGATTGAGGGCGCGCGGCGAAGGGGCTTCCACCTGGACGTGCTGCATCAGGACCATGACCGGCGTCTGCCCTTCAAAAGGCAGCCGACCGGTGAGGATCTGAAAGAGGATGATTCCCAGCGCATACAGGTCGGTGCGGGCATCAATGGGGCCACCCTGGCTTTGCTCGGGAGCCATATACTCGGGCGTGCCAATCAGCGTGCCCGTGCGGGTAGCATACAAGGATGGCTCGAGGATCTTGGCAATGCCGAAGTCGGTGAGCAGCGGCCGATCCCGCTCGCCCATCAGGATGTTGTTTGGCTTGATGTCACGATGGACGATGGGCGGCACGCGGGTATGGGCGTGGCCCAGGGCGCTCAGGATCTGGCTAAGCACCGGCACCACGCGTGCCAGCGGGGGCGATTGCTGCAGCCACTCGCCGAGCGTGCCTCCCGTGACCAGCGGCATGACGATGTAGGCGACGTCGCCTTCCTGCACGTAGTCATGGACCGGCAGGATATTGGGATGGTCAAGACGCGCCACGGTTTCCGCCTCGCGCTGGAAGCGCGCGCGGAACTCCTCCTCTTGGACCAGATACGGGGGCAAGACCTTGATGGCCACGTATCGGTGCAGCGACGGCTGCAGGGCCTTATAGACGACAGCCATCCCGCCGCGGCCAATCATCTGGACGATCTGGTACTGGCCGAGCTTCTGGCCTTCTAAGGCATTGATTCGAGTCGGGTGTGCGGACGGTTCCATCGCCTAGCCTTTTCGCCGCTGTCTTCGTGGACAGGGACGCGATTGGGTCGGAGCGCTACATACAACCGTCTCGCGTGTCACGCCGTCGCGAGCAGCCGACTGCCGCGTTGTCGCGGCGCCGGGACGCGTCCCGCGGCGAGCCGCGCCGATGTCCCGGCTTCCCGCGGTTACCCGCTCGCGGCCGCGGGCTCCGGCAGCAGTCCGAGCGCAAGGCCTAGCTGCTGGGTCACGAAATCGACCTGGTAGCCGCCCCAGACCGCCAGGCTAAGATAGCGCCCGTCCTCGTGCAGGAGCAACTTCGCCGTCAGGAGCGCGCCGAGCGCCTCGTCGACGGCGGCCGCCGCCGCGCTCTCGTCCGCCGTCAGCAAGGCTAGGTGGCGATCGATCTCGGCGCGGGTGCGCGCCTGGTCGCAGTATTCGTACAGCGCCCGCTGGAGCCCCGTCAGCCGATGCTCCTTCTGCACCGCGACCAGCCGCGTGTCGCGCACCACCAGGGCGTCGCCCTCGACGAGCGCCACGAGCTGGCACTGGTTGGCCGGGTTCGCCCAGACCTCGACCTGCCGCCGCAGCTCGCCGATGTAGCTTACCGGGGCTCGGCCGTCGGCGTACTCGAAATCGAAATAATAGGCCAGGCGGTCGAGGTCCTGCTCTGGGAACGGGTACACATAGCGATAGGCGTGGGCGGCGTGGACGTTGCAGATGCCGTTATGCTCCTTGTTCACGAACAGCGGGCTAAAGCGGTCGAGGCGGACCGGCGCCACGTCGATGGGCGGCGGGAGGTGGGTCAGCAACGGGGCCAGCTCCGCTTGACGCGCATAGTCGGCCGGGTCTTCGCCCGGGAAGCCGGCGAGCAGGCTCCAATACGGCTGTACCATGTACTCGGAGCACCAGCGCAAGAGCTGGATGTTCTGTAAGGCGCTCACGCCTTTCCGCATCCGCCGCAGCACGTTGGTGCTCAGGCTCTCGATCCCGGGCTGGATGCGGCTAATTCCCGCCTCGCGCAGCAGCCGGATCTGCTCCTTCCGGAGATTGGCTTTCGTCTCGTAGAACAACTCTACGCCTAGCTGCATCTCGGCCAGGCGAGGCAGGACGTCGCGGAAGTAGCCCAGGTCCAGAATGTTGTCGACGGCCGCGACCCGCGGCGGCTGGTACTGCTCCACCAGCGCCGCCAGTTCCGCCAGTGCGCGCTCCGCCGACTTGGCGCGAAACCGCAGGGTGGCGCCGTTGAGGCCGCAGAAGGTGCAGTGGGATTTCTCGCCCCACCAGCAGCCGCGCGCCGTCTCGAGCGGCAGGTGCCAGTCGGGGATCGCCTCGGCGCCCAGAATCGATCGCTGCGCGATGAAATCGCTGTAATCGGGCACGGGCAGGGAGTCGAGGTCCATCACCGGCACGCTCGCGGCCGAGCCCACCGTTCGGCCAGCCGCGCGGGAGATGATCCCCGGCAACTCCCCGGGCGTTTGGCCCTCTAGGACGTGCCGCGCGAGGCGGGGAAAGACCAGGTCGCCCTCGCCCGAGCACACGTAGTCGACGAACGGGAAGAGGCGGTGGATGGCGAGGCCCATCTCGCCTTCGCAGTTGGCACCGCCGAGGACGACGACGAGGTGCGGGTAGCGCTCCTTGAGCCGCCGAGCGAGCGCCAGGGTTGCCACGTTCTGCTGGAACGTGCTGGTGAATCCGACCAGCGCGTAGTCCTCCCAGGGCACGCTGGCGAGGCATTCGTCCAGGTACGCCGCCACCTGGGCGCGGATCTCGAGAATCTCGCCATCGCGCTCCGGGCTGTAGCCCTCGGCGCGCTCGTGCTCGAAGGGCAGGAAGGCGCAGCGGTGGAGCACCTCGGCGAAGTAGCGCGCCGGGGGCGGGACCTGGTCGCCGAACAAGCTGGCGGCGAAGAGCCAATCGCCCAACAGCACGTCGGGGCTGAAGTTGCTAATGCGCTCGTAGGCGGTGACGCCAATCCGCCGGGCAAACAGCAAGTTGAGATAATGCAGGTCGCAGGGAAGGCCCTCGCGTACCAACGATGCCTTGAGCAGACTGAGCCCGAGTGAGGGACTCGCCGTCGTCGCGAACGGCATGCTCACCAGCAGCGCGCGCTTCACGTGTCCACTCCCTTGAGCACTAGCCTAATTAGGTGCCCGATCGGTTGCCCGCCGCCATCAGGCGGCTATCCACGATCTGGGCCAGCCGCAAGCACTGCTCGATTTGGGGCTGGCCCCCGGCGCTCATGACGGTAACGCCGGCGACGACGCCGTTACGGCGAAACGTGGTCGTGGCGACCGTCATCGCGAAGGGGCCGAAGCCGGCGTTGCTGGTGAAGGCGCGGCTCTCCTCGCCGACCGCGGGCGGGGCCAGATCGGTGGCCGTGCCCGGCAGGCTTTGCTTCGCGCTCTGACTGATCTCGTCGAGACCGGCCACTGGATCGCTCGGCAGCGCCACCAGATTCATCACGACGGCGATGCCGCCACTGCCGGGGCCAACCTGGCTCGGGTCCGCCTCGAAGGTCACTTGATAGCCGGGGGCGCCGTTGCGTTCCTGCGCGCCGCTGTGGTCCCGGCTCAGCCGCAGGCCGCTTGGCACGTCGGACTCGGTCAAGACCACGCTGGCGAGGTCTAGGCCTTGCGCGTGGACGCGCAACGGCAAACCCAGCGTCACCGTGGCCAGCACGAACGCGAGGCCTATGCGAAGCATCGGATCGGCTCCTCTACCTACATCGCCGCTTGTCGCTACGGTCGCGCGCTGGGAGGAGCCGACTCCGCCCACCGCTGCCGCAAGCCGTTCACGCCGGGACGTCAGTCGACGGCGGTGACCAGGAGGTTCCCAAAGCGGCCCTCGGCCGGGCCGTCGTTAAAGCTGTCGACGCCAAAGGCTAACGTGCCTTCCGAGAACGTGCCGTCCTGCACGTGGCCCACCTCTTGGCCGTTCACGAGCAGCGTGATGTCTGGACCTTGCGCGCGGACGCCCAGGCGGTTGCGTGCGGAGCCGCCCTGGATCGCCGGCGCGCTGGTCCACGGGATCAGGTTGACGCCGCTATTGGGGCCGTTCCGGCGCAGCATGAAGGTGCTGTCATTGGGGTCGACCATGAAGGAGTAGTGGCTCCCATCATCCTGCCGCCGAAAGTCGAGGTAGAGGTAGCTGTTCTCGGTCGGCGGGACGAGCCGCGCGTCAATCTCTACCTGGAAGTCGCCAAAGCGGTCCGACCGCGTGACGTACGGCGCCCCCACGTCGCCCGGCATCCGCGCGATGTCGTACTCGCCGTGATCGTAGCCGACGCGACGCGCGGACGGGTCGCTGGACTGGCGGGGCCACCCGCTGGACGGGTCGCTGAAGTCGTCGTGGAGCAGGACGCGGCCGGCCGCTGGGGCCGGGCCGACGCCCGCCCCGGGGAAGAGCGGCGCCAATTGTTCGGCCGGCCCCGGCGTGGAGACGCTGAAGTTGTCGAACTGGGCCTCGACGGTGCGAGAGGCTGTCGTCTCGGCGACCCACCCGATCTGGCCCCAGGGCCGGCGATCGTCCCGCGTGTCGCCCACCTGCTGCCCGTTGATGAACAGGCGCAGCCAGTTGCCCTGCACGATGACGGCCAGCCGGTTGGTCGCGCTGCCCTGGGCGATCGTGGGCGACGGCGTCCACGGCACGAGTGCCACGATCGGAGCGTCGCCCGGCGGCGAGTAGCCGAGGGTGAAGGTGCCGTCGGTGGGGTCAACCGTGAAGCGATAGAACGAGTCGGTGTTGGTGCCCTGCGGCCCCGGCAGCTCGCGGAACTGGAGGCCGTAGGTACAGTTGACGGTAGCATCCGGGCATCGCGCGTCGATCCCGGCCGCGAAGTCGGCAAAGATCGGGTCGAGCGAGTGCTGCCGCGTCTCCGGACCATTCAGGCGAATGGTATAGACGCCACCGGGCTCGGAATCGAAGTTCGCCTGGCCGATCATGGTGCCCTGCGGGCAGGCGTCGATGTAGACGTCCACGCTGGCGAAGTTCCGCGCTCCCTCCGTCGCCCTGCTCGACACCCAGACGATCAGCTTATACGGCCCCTCGGGGAAGGTGCAGGTCTCCCAGGCGTCCCAAAAGCCGGCCTGGCTGAACTGCGGCCCGAGCGCGGCCGCCGCGTCGGGGCTGTCCCGGCCCCCAACGGCATAGTCGAAGATGTTCCAGGGGTCCGACGAATCGTTGAGATAGAGCTGGATGTCGCGCTCATTCATGCCGGAGCCGTCCTGGCTGCGCGTGTCGGCCGCGTACCCCGTGATGTCCACAGGCCCGCTCAAGTGCTGCCCGGGGGTGGGACTGGTGATCTGCACGACCACGTTGGGGTCGATCTGCCTTGCGGGGGCGTCCTGCACGGACGCCGGGGGCGTCGTCGCGCGACTCCCCGCCAGGCGCCCGGCCCTCTCGGGCGGAGCCGCCGCCGGACCGCCGGTCGTCGCCTGCGCCAGGCCCGCCGGGTATAGGGCGAGGAGCGCTACCACCAGGAGGGCCGACGCGCGACCGGCGTGCCTGACGGCCGGCCTCCCGGGGCGCCTGGTCATTGCTCGCCAGCCACGCCAGATCCGGTTGAGCACGATCCACCTCCGCGGCGTCTGATTGTGGGCCGAGGCATACGGGCTAAACGATTGCGCCGTCGAGCATCTCCACCCGACGGCCGGCGCTACGCGCCAGCACGGGATCGTGAGTGACCATCAGCACGGTTTTCCCCTTGGCCACGAGGGTGAGGAACAGGTCGAACATCTGTTGGCTCGTCGCGCTATCCAGATTGCCGGTCGGCTCGTCGGCCACCAGCACCGGCGCGTCGTTGGCCAGGGCCCGCGCGATGGCGATGCGCTGCTGCTGCCCGCCCGATAGGGCGCTGGGCAGGCGGTTCGCCTTGTCCTCCATGCCCACCAGGCGCAGCATCTCCATCGCGCGCGCGCGACGCTCGCGCCCGCGATACATGCCGCAGAAGGCCATCGGCAGCATCACGTTTTCGAGCACGGTCAGCGTGGGGAGCAGCTGGAAGAACTGGAACACGATCCCCAGGTTGCGGCCGCGCCAGCGCGCCAGCGCGTCGGTGCTCAGGCTCAGGATGTCCTGGCCTCGGACGTTCACCTCGCCACTATCCGGTCGGTCAATCCCGGTGATGATGTTTAGCAGCGTGGACTTGCCACAGCCGGAAGGGCCTACAATAGCCACGAACTCTCCCGGTTGCACCGAGAGGGAGACGCCCTTGAGCACCGTGGACGTGCCCGCGCTGCCGCGGTAGCTCTTCACGATTTCGTGCAGAACCACGATGGGCACGCCGGCAGGCCCGGCCGCCCCGCCAGGCCGTATGGGCCGCGCGTCGGACGCGACGACGAGCGCGCCGTCGCGCCGGTGGATCACCTGGGTGCGGCGCACGGCCGCGGCCGGGACGCCGCCCTGGTGGTAGGTCAGGTTCAAGCAGCCGATCGCGATGGTGTCTTCGGCCGTCAGAAACACCGGGCCCGAGAGTCGCTGGCCGTTGACCCAGGTGCCATTGCTGCTGTCCAGGTCGCTGAGCAGCCAGCCCTGCGGGAGGTGCTGGAGCCGCGCATGTTGCCGCGACGTGGCGTCGTCGTCGAACACGATGTCATTCGTGGGCGCGCGGCCAATGTACAGGTCATCGCCGGTGAGGGGAATCTCCTGGCCGTCGGCAAGCTGCAGGCAGTCGCCTTGCGCCAGGAGCTGCGTCCCCTCGCCATCCGGCCCCTGGAACTGCAGCTCCACGTCGCCCAGGCGCAGGATGTCGCCGTTGTGCAGCGGCGTTGGGCTCGTCACGACGGCGTCGTTCAGCCAGGTCCCATTGCGGCTATTCAGATCCGCCACCAAGAACTGGCCCTCGTGGTAGCTCACACAAGCATGAACGCGCGAGACCGACTGGTCGTCGATGATTATCGTGTTGTCCGCTGCGCGGCCGACCGTGCACTGCGCCAGGGGATCTAGCTCGATGCGGTCTCCCTTGCGAGGTGGCCCCGGGAAGTAAAGGGCCGCGCCCGCCGGCCGGGGCAAGGGGGGCGCGGCCTGCAGCTTGGTCGCGCCCCCCCCCACACCGCGACCTGCCACCGCCACGCCGCGCGGGTGGCCGGGAAGCGCCCGTCCGCAATGCGTGCAGAACGCGGCCTGGTTATCGTTCAGGCCGCCGCATCCGCTGCAGTACATCGCTACCTCGTCCAAAGTCTTACCGCTAAGCTTCGACGGGCGGGGCGCACGAAGGGTGCGCCAGCAGGGTAGCCATCGCAGGCGACTCGCTCCCCTGGTACCCGCCGAGCAGCGCCCAGAACACGGCGGGCCGCTCCTGGCGCAGGCGCTGGAATAGGGCCAGCGCGATCTCGATCACCCGCAAGCTGGTCCAACACTCCCAGCCGCTGTACTGGGGGGCCTCGTCCTGGTCTGCCCCCTTCGGCTCCACCGTGACGTGCATGCAACTGATTTGGCACAGCTCGCGGGCCCAGCACGTCTTGCACTCCGCTTTCTTGGGCGCCTGCTGCTGGCAGAGCAGTTTGCCGCGCGCGTCGTCATAGGCCTTGGCCCAGTCGATGCCGCTCCAGACGGTGCCGATCTGGTATTGCGGCTTGGCCGCCATGTCCTTGCAGGGATATAGCGCCCCGTCGGCGGCGCACGCAACCGTCCAGGCCTCCTGCTGGCACGGCACGCGCCGGGGCCGCCCCTCCATCAGCTTGCCGAAGTACCCCAGGAAGGGCGCGCTGCGCCGTGCCGCCTCCGCGTCGCTCGCCGCCGCCAGGCAGCGCTCCGCCAACCGTCCGTAGCCCGCGACGATGCGGCGCGCGGCGGCCTCGTCGAGCCCCAGGTCGCCCTCGGCGCCAACCACGGGCCGCGCCACCACGCTTGGTAGGTCGAGGCCCAGCAGATGCTCGACGATATCGTCCGCGGCGGGATTCGCGCGCGTCAGCGTGGCTCGGGCTTGTAACGCCGGGTAGCCCGCGAAGAAGCGCAGCGGCGCGGTCGCTTGCCGGTACGAGCCCCGCCCCCCGAGATTGGGCCGGATGGCGTCGTTCGTGGCGGCTGGGCCATCCAGGGACACCTGCACGGCCACGCGGTGCGCCCGCAGGAAGGCGACCAGATCGGCCGTGAGGCGCGTGCCGTTCGTGATCAAGTCGAAGCCGACCTGCTTGCCAGCCTGCTCGGCGCGCGCCGTGGCCTCGGTGATAACCTGCCGCACCACCGCGGTGTTGAGCAGCGGCTCGCCGCCGTAGAACCCGATCTGGAGCAGGGGCGCGGGGCCGCTCTCCGCAAACAGCAGCTCGACGGCTCGCTGGGCGACGGGCCACGGCATGAGGCGTCGCGTGCCGCCAAAACTTCCCTGCGACACGAAACAATAGGGACACCGCAGGTTGCAGTCCTCGGCCACGCCCAGCTCGAGGCGCGTAAGCGGCCCGCGCGGCAATGGCTCCGCTTCGGGCGCGTCCTGCGGAAGCAACAGGCCCCGGTCCAGCAACGACGCACAGGCCGCGGCGACGGTTGCCCGGTCGAATTGCGACGCCAGGCGCTCCTGGGCCGTCGAGACGCCGATGGGCGGCGGCAGACGCAGCACCGCCGCCTCCACCGGCTGCAGAGCGTAGAGACGGCTGTGGCGGACGGCCAGGGCGAGCAGGCCACCGTCTTCGATCAGGTGGACCTCGGCCGCGCGCCAGCCGGCGGTGGGAGTGGGGGCGGCCGAATCGGCGGCCGCCCCCAAACGAACGCCTACCACCACGAGAACCAGCGCCAGATGACGATCCACCACGACTTGGAGTCGCGGGCGTCCAGCTCCTGGGTGAGCTTCGCGCGATCCTCCGGCTTCATCGTCCGGAAGCGCTGCATCTCCTCCGGGCTCAGCTGGATGTTGGCGTTCTTGAGCGCACCCTCGGGGTCTGCCGCCAACTGCTTCCGGAACTCGGGGTCGGCAATCATCCGGCCGATCATCGCCTGGAAACCAGGCGACAGCTCGCGCTGGGGGACCATTTCCTGGACCTGCTGCTCGGTGGGTTGGGTTGCCATATCGTTCCCTCCTATCGAGTCCGATACACTCCGGCTTCCCGGACCCGCTGCCGCCGAGATATTCACTTGTCTCGTCGGCGGTCCGTCACGTCGCCAGCGTAGCATAGGGCAGGATTTTTTGACGAGGGGTACTGCGGGTTATGCCTCTTCTTGATGCATCCTCCTCTCAAAAAGTCCCCGCTTGGACGAGGGGAAGGGGGCGGGGCGAGGGCGGTCGCGCGCATGTACTGACAGGAGCCCCAGTGGAGGCAAGACTCCCGCGTCCAGCCGCGCCTCAGGAGTAGCTGTACGGTGCATCATCGTGTCGCAATGGATAACAGAATCACCGTGCTTTGGCCGACGGGTATTAACGTGCTAGCATTTCACGCGATAAGATCGCTAACTGGCTCCACCTCTCTCATCCTGTTTCGCAGGACCACTTGCGACCGCCTAGTGGTTGGCTTGGCGCATTGTAAGCACTCCCTTATCAGCCGTCAAGTAGAATGACTAGTCAAGGCCGACCGTTGGGCCAATCCAAAGCGGACCGGCCGGCGGAGAGGCGCTAAAGCGTGGGCTTCGGATGCTGGGGCTGGGTCGCGGCACGGCGGCTGAGGCGCAAGAGCCTGGGCTGTGCTCGCGGCGGTGGGGCCGATGCGGCTGGGCAGCGTGGCCGCCGGCTGCCGAGGACTCAGGCGTAGCGAAGGATTTCCGCGATCTTCATCCGGGCCGCGACCATCGCCGGGCCGATACTGGCCACGAAAGCCACGCCCAGGATGCCGATCAGCGTCACCAGGGCGCTCGCTGGCACCGCGGCATACTCCATGGCAAACAGCTTGTCGCTCAGGAAGTCGACCAACAACCGGCCTGCCGGCCCGCCCAATACGACGCCCAGGCCCCAGCCGACCATCCCCAGGAGCAAGCCCTCCAACAGGAAGGTCCAGAGGATCGTGCCCGTCGAAGCGCCAACCGAGCGCATCACGCCGATCTCCCGCCGCCGCTCTAGCACGTTCATGGTGAGGGTGCTGAACAGCCCTAGCGCGCCAACTACCGACACGATCAGGATCATCAAGAGAAACACCAGGATGAACACCATGAAGGCGCGCTGGTTGTTCTCCTCTTGCTCATACATCTTCACTGGCGTATTGGACAGCTCGGCGTTCGCCAGCGCGTCCGAAATCGCGGTCGCTTTCGCATCGACCTGGGCGTCCCTATGGTCGACCAGGCGCGCGTACAGATAGTTGCCGCGTCCATCGGGGAAATCGAGCAGCTTGCGCACGGCCTCCCGTGACGCATAGACGGCGCCTTCGGGCGCGAGCGCGTCCGCTCCCGCGCCTGGGACGATGCCGACAATCGTCCACGCTTGCGTCGGGTGGGAGCCGCTCTGCAGCTCGATCCGATCCTGCAGTTTCAGCCCGCGCCGCGTGGCGAGCCGCTGCGTGATCACTACCTCGTCGTCGCGATCCTCGCCGAACCACCGCCCGCCGCCCTGCACCGTGCTCCGATCGAACAGGTCCGTGTTCCAGGGCAGGCCGGTGACGGACACGACCTTGCCGTCCGACTTCGCCGACGAGACGATCCACAGCTCGCGGCGGTCGATGCCCGTGGTGTCCTGGAGCGCGGTATCGACCTTCTCGTCCTCGACCGGCGCGTCGAAGGCAAATCCCAGGTCGGCCTTGAGGGCTTTGCTGGACACCTCCAGGCGCGTGAACAGCGAGCTGAGCGCGGCGAGCACGGCGATGATGAGGGCGGTCGTTACCGCCAGGCCGAGGATGGTGAACAGCGCGCGGTTGGTCTGCCGAAACAGGTTCCGTGAGGCGAGAATCGCTGCCTGCGGCAGGATGGTCAGTCGCGCGATCGCGCGGTCCCACAGGGTCCGGCCGAAGTCCGACGCGAGACCGTACGATACGATCGCCTCGCGGATGGTGACGCGCGACCCGAGCCAGCTCGGAATCAGCGCCGCGAGGAGACAGATGCCGACGCCCACGCCAACAGCCAGCGCCACGGCCCCGGCGCTGACGCTGAGCGCCGTCGGCGCTTCATCCAGCGCCGCGGCGCGGAGACCGCTCGCTAAGAGATTGAAGCCGATCGCCGCCGCCAGGCCAAGCGCGGTACCCAAAATGCCATACAACAGTGCCAGCATCAGATAGATGCGCATGACCTGCGCCATCGTACCGCCGACGGCCTTCATGGAGCCGATCTGTGGCCGCTGCTCGAGTATGACCGTACACACGGTATTGATGACCAGCAGCCCGCTGGTGAGAGCGCCCAGAATCGCGAACACCAGCAACAGCGTACGCAGCGAGTCTAGAGTGTCCTTGCCGGGCACCACCGCCGGGTCGCGCACGTCGCTCCGGATTATCGTGACGTCGTCGCCTTCCAGGGACTCGCGAACACGCTTCTCTGTATCCGCACGAACGTCTGCCGTGTCTTGGCGCTTCATCTTGATCAGCAGGCGGTTCGCGCCACCCAGCTGGAGCAGGTTCTCTGCATCGTCCTGGTTCAGCCACACGGAGGCGAAGCCCACGGCTGCCGCGCTCATCACGTTTGGGTTATCGCCGAAGCCCGAGATCTTGAAGGTCTGCTCGCGGTCGCCGCTGGTCAGAGTGACTTCCTGACCGATCTGCAGCCCGTACTTCTGGCGTGACCCCTTCTCGAACAGCACTTCCCCGGCGCTCGGCAGGGCGCCCCGGGTCACCCGCACGCGGTCGAGGGTGGCGTCGGCGTGAAAATCGCCGACACCCTGGACGGCAATGCTCTCCTTCCGATCGCCGCTCGGGGGCTGCCAGCGCGCGGTGCTGGCAATGCGCCGCTCGACCGACTGAACGTTGTCCAGGCTGGCGAGCTTGTCAGTCTGCTCGGTGGACACTGGAGTGGTGTCCATCGTGAGGTCGGGGGGGCGCGAGGCAGCGTATTGCTCGAGCGCGGCCCGCTCGAATTGGTCGCCGAGGATCTTGATCGCGCTGACCCCGAACACGCCGATGGCGACGCTCAGCACTACCAGTAGGGTGCGCAGCTTGCGCGCGGAGAGGTCGCGCCAGGCTTTCTTGAGCAGCATTTCAGGATCCTATAGCTTGCAGGGCTATTGCGTTCGCCCGTGCAACGTCAACGGCTGAGGCGAGATAAGCTCCAGCTCAAAGGCGAATGGGATCAGGAACGCTAGCAGAACGAGCGCGCCGCAGGCCCACCCCAGCAGCTCGCTGCCGCCGACGGACAGCAGCGCGCTCAGGTGATTCACGAACAGGTCGTGGAAGAACACCACGAGCCCCAGCCCCATGGGCACCGTGAACAGCAGGACGGCGGCTCCGAAAGCGGCCAGGATGCGCTCTTCGCGGTCGAAGCGACGCGCC
Source organism: Pseudomonadota bacterium (assembly GCA_021325365.1). The sequence continues at coordinate 71,602 of JAJPHF010000139.1, read as the reverse complement.
CGCAAGCATCGCCACAGGTCACGGCGGAGAAACCGCAGCGCGCGCTTGCGAAGCGACGGCATCTCTAGCCAGTCGACCAGGATGTAGTACCCGTCGAGCTCCATAAAGGGGTGCAGGTTGCTGATGACCAGGAGATAGGAGATGCCGGCGAGGCTGAACAGGGCAGCGCGGATCGTGACGTCGGACACGGCCAGGGCCGCCAGGGCGCAGACGGCGCCGGTCAGCAGGTTGACGAACGGGCCGGCGGCGCTCACGGCCATGCGCGCCCCTTTGCCGGCCATCCAGATGTCCGTCGTGCCCACGAAGGCATAGGGAAACAAATAGGCGATTCCCAGGCCCGCGCCGTTGACTCGACGCCCATAGTGCTTACAGGTCAGCCCGTGCCCAACTTCGTGAAGCGCGGTAATGAGCAGGAAGCCGAGCAGCACGATCGCCAGGGCAGCCCCCTGCATCATCTCACGCCCGGGCGGGCTGCCCCGCAGCTCCACGAGCAACAGGTAGCCAAAGGCCGCCAGCCCGGCCACGGCCAGAAGCCCGAGCAGCGCCAGCGCCAGCGGCGCGAACAAGACCCGCCCCCCCTGGCGGTACAGGGCGTCGAACCAGGCATCGGCTTGCGAGAATTCTTTCCGCCAGGTCAGGACCTGGAAGGCGGTGGTCAAGGCGCGGCGCCAGGCGGGCGCTCGCTGGTCGACCGCCCCTCGGTGCAGGTCCACTGGCGGAACCTCGACGAATCCCAGCGCCTGCAGCTGCGCCACGGTGCTGGCGATCAGCTCGAGATCGAAGTTGTGGTATTTGGCCAGGTAGGCCACGCACAGGTCATTGATCGTGTGGTCGCCGTCGAGGAGGCCCCACACGAACATGCCCTGCTCGGACAATCGCAGGTAGCTCTTGCTGCTGGGCCGGTGCAAGATGTAACCCGCGTCGGCCCCGCCAGACTGGCGAACGATCTCGATCTCCGCGAGGCGGCGCGGGCGCGAGCGCATCCGGAGGTCTTGGCCGAAGTAGGCATCGAGCTGATAGGCTCGGCCATACTCCAGGGCCTCTTCGAACCCGTCTTTGTAGAGCGCCCAGAGCTGGCAATCCTCCAGTGCGCGCACGCGCGCATTGCGGCCTTCGCCGGTGAGGAGGGCGGCTTCGCCGAAGTGTTGGCCGGGCCCCAGGGTGGTGATAACTTTCTCTTCGCCGGACGCGGTGTGAAACGAGACCTGCACCGTGCCGCTCAAGACGATGTAGAACGCGCTCGCCACATCGTCCTGCTCGATAACGACTTCGTCAGCATAGAATCGCTTCAACCGCATGTGTGTGGCGATCCGGGTGACGAGCTGGGGTGGCAGCGCGTTGAAGGGCGCGATGCTCTCGAGCAGAAGGTTGGGCGGGGTCAACTCCAGGCTGCCGCTGAGCAGGCCCGTCCGCGCCGGGTGCCCGGCGGTCGCCGCCTCGAAGTCCGCCCGGGAGAGGCTGTAGGCCTCGACGGGCGTCTCGGCGATGACGGTCGAAGAATAGACGCCATCGGGGGCCGCGATCGCCTCGCCTACACATTCGCCCGCGCCGATCTGGCCCAGCGCGACCTCTCGCTCCCCCCGCAGGGCCTGGACGCGCGCGCGGCCCGCGACGAGGAGCAGGAAGCGATCATTCGGCTGGCCGCGCTGAGCGAGCTGGTCGCCGGCCGCGTAGGCGACCGCGTGCAGGCGGGGGAGCAAGCGGTCCACGACGTCCGCAGGCAAGCAGCGGAGGAGCAGCGTGCGCTCGAGCTGGCGGCGGAGCGCGAGCTGCGGCAGCTGCTCCTCGAACAAGGCGCGGAGCCGGGGATTCGTCGCCCAGCGCTCGGCATACGCAGCCCGCGTGATCCGTAGCGCGCGAAGCGGGGTATCGGCGACCACGCGGCGCGAGTACGGCCGGCCGGTGATCAGCGCGCGCTCCCCGATGAGATCGCCCCGCCGCAGCTCGGCCACGACGTAGGCTTGCTGGTGACGGACACCTACCGTGCCGACGACGTGCGCCTTGCCCTCGGCGAGTATGTACAGCGCGGCCGGCAGCTCGCGTCGCGTGTCCGGAATCAGGTCCGCACCCGCGTCGACCGTGATCCACTCGCAGTTCTCGGCCAGCGCGGCAAGCAGCTCCGTCGGCAGCTGGTTGAAGGGGGGGAGGCTGTGCAGGGTGGCCGATGCGGAGGGATCGGCCTCGCCGCCGGCCAACGCGGCCGGCGGCGCCGCCTGAGGGCACTTGAAGCGAAAGCGCATGCTGCCCAGTTGCAGCACGTCGTCGGGTTTGAGCCGGATCCCGCCGAAGATGCGCCGCCCGTTCAGGAACGTGCCCGTCGAGCTACAGAGATCGGTAAAGACGTAGTCGCCGCAATACGTCTGGATACAGGCATGTCTCTCGGCCACGGCCGGGTCCGGGAGTACCACGTCGCAGTGAGGACCGCGCCCCAAGAAGACGCAGCGCGCCGCGGGCAGGCGGATTTCCGCGGGCACCGGCTGTTGTGCCGGTCCGGATTGCACCTCGAGCCACGCTTCGGCCGCTGGGGTGGCCAGCTCGGGCTGGAACACCATTTCAGTGTTGCCCATGCCGATGCGGTCCCCGGGCGCCAGGCGCGCTGGCCCTTGCACCGGCTCCCCGTTGAGGAAGGTCCCGTTGGCGCTCCCCACGTCCTGGATCGTGGCCGCATCCCCGACGTACTGAATCTCCGCGTGCCGGCGCGAGACGTCGCGATCATCGGTGAACGCCAGAGTGTTCACGGCCAGCCGGCCGATCTTGAGCGGCTGGCCGCGGTCCCACCGGAAGACGAAGGGGAGCGCGTCCGCGCAGCGCACGTAGAAGACGTCGGCGTCGTGCGCCCGCGGCGGGGGCCCCGCGGCCGTGGGCGAGGGCGGATTGAACACCAGCTCGGCGCTGCCCACATTGATGCGGTCCCCCGGCGCCAGCCGCGTCGGAACCTGCAGCGGCTCCCCATTGAGAAGCGTTCCGTTGGTGCTGCCGAGGTCGTGAATCACCGCGATTGTGCCGACGTATTGGATCTCGGCATGACAGCCCGAGACGGTGAGGTCGTCGCTCAGCGCCAGGGCGTTCTGGGACAGGCGCCCGATCGTAAAGGAGCTATCGCGGCGCCAGCGTATTTCCGTCGTGGGAGCGGCCGGCCGACGCACCTCGATCAGGTCAGTCTCGGCCTCGTTCGGGGCGCTATCGCGCTTTCTGGTTTCAAACATCTATGCCACCTCGCGGCCGGGATCCAGCCGCGGTATTGCCAGGAGCTGGGCCCGAGCTACTCACCCCCCGCGCCCCGCAACGGCGCGGCGGGCGTCGCCAGAAACGCCAGGCGACCCAGCACGGTCGCGGCGGCCTCGTGCTTCGCGTCGACGGCTGACGGCTCTGACTGGGGAGCGCTACGGAAGACCAGTCTCCGATCGCCCAACACGATTACGTCACCGTCCTCCAGAAGATACGGCCCGTCGATTAAGATTCCGTTGACCCGCGTCCCGTTGCTGCTTTTCCAGTCGATGAGCAGCCAGCCCTGAGAGAGCCGCTGCAGCCGGGCGTGCCGCCGCGAGATCGCCGTGTCCGCTAGCATCAAGTCGTTCTCGGCGCCTCTGCCGAGCGTCACCGTGTTCCGGACCAACGCATAGCGCTGACCCCCGGGCAGCTCGAGGTAGTCGGCATCGGCCGGCGCGGCGCCGCCATGGCAGGCCGGACACGGAAGCTGTCGCGCCGGGAGCGTCGCGCCGCACGCGGGGCAGTGGCGAGCCGTAGGGGCGAGCCGATCTTCTGGGGCCGCGGCCGCGACCCGCGGCCCCAGCACGCGGTAGGCGGTCACCGGCTCGCTGCGTCCCTTGACCTCTAGCGGCCCTAAGCATTGCGCCTCGAAGACGTGCTGCACCCGGCGGTAGGTGGCCTCGCTGATCAGCACCTCGCCCGGCGCGGCACTGGCCTGCAGGCGAGCGGCCACGTTCACCGCGTCTCCAATCGCAGTGTAGCTCAATTGCTCGGGCGTGCCGATATAACCGGCCACGGCCTCGCCCGTGTTCAAGCCGATCCCGAAGCGGACGTGCCGCCCCACCACGTGGCGCAAGCGCGCGCTCGTGCCCTGCAGCGCCAGGGCGGCCCAGATCGCCAGCTCCGGATGGTTTGCCTGCTCGGTCGGGGCGTTGAAGAGAGCCAACACGGCATCACCGATGTATTTGTCGACGGTGCCGTTACAGGTCCGGATGGCCCGCGTGGCCAGATCCAGACAACAGTTGAGCAGCGTGACGATTTGCTCGGGCGGGAGATGTTCGCTCAAGGTCGTGTACCCGCGCAGGTCCGCGAAGAGCACCGTCAGTTCTTTGCGGACGCCGGCGAGGTTGGCGGCTGCCTCCGGATTGCGCAGGATCTCCTCCAGGACCGCCGGCGCGAAGAAGCGACTGAGCAAGCGACGCTTCTCTTCCTCAGCCTGGCGCGCTTTCCGCAACAGGCGATTCTCGGTTTGATCCTCGATGGCGAGTACCAGGCCGCCCGCCCGCTCGTCGGCTGCGCGCAGCGGCGTCGCCCGCACGCTAAGATAGATCCGCCCGCGCCCGGGGATCTCGCAAGCGATGTCCTGCCCCGAGTCGGCCGGCTGCTCGGAGAATGGCGCGCCGGCCAGATAGGCGCGCACGAACTGGGCCATATCCGGGCCTAGCACGGCGTCATACCCGCGGCCCAGCACCTGCTCGGCCGGCGCGCCGAAGATGACCTCCGCCGCGGTGTTGAAGCTGGTGATGCAGCCGGCGTGATCGAGGGCGACGATGCCGCTCGCCACGCTGCGGAAGACGTTCTCCTGATACGCCTGGAGGTCCGCGATCTCCCGCAGCCGCTGCTGCAAGCCCTGGTACAGCCGGGCATTTTCAATCGCGATGGCCGCCTGGTCGGCAAAGGCGACGAGCAAATCGAGGTGGCTCTGGGTAAACAAGCCCAGCCGGCGGCGGTTGTCCACGTAGATCGCGCCGATGGTCCGGCCCTTGACCCGCAAGGGCGCGCACAGGACGGAGTGCAGCCCCAGCACCAGCACGCTCTGGAACCGCTGGAAGCTCGGGTCGCTGAGGGCATCGTTGACCAGCAAGGGCGTGCCGCGCTCGACGACGCTGTGTACGATGTTGCGGCTAACTTCGAAACTGGGGGTGTCCGTGGGGGAGCGACCGAAGTTGCGGGCGATCTGCACCCGCAGTTCGCTGGAGTCGGGGTCCGCCAACACGATGAAGCCGCGCTCGGCGCCGGTCACGCGGAGGATAGTGTCTATCGCTAGTTCGAGCACCTCGGCGAGATCGAGTGAGGAGTTGATGTAGCGCCCGACCTCGTAGAGAGCCGCGAACCTGGCGTCTCCCTCTGCCATGGTGTTGCCCCCACCGGCCCTCGGTGCCGCATTGCAGAGGTAATGGTTCTGCGCCCCTGTTCCGCTGCGAGCAGCGAGGGCGGCGGGCTGCCTGGTACGGGAGCCTCTCTCGGGGCCACCGACGGGTTCATAGCGCCCGTTCGTGCCGACGGCAGAATGCTAACAGCCTAAGAAGCCGCTGCGCAACCCGTGGTCGGCGTGGCCGCAGCGATCGCATCGTAAGGGAGGGCGGCGAGCCGGCTGCTCCTACGTGACGCGCTCGCGCAGTGCATTCCTTATAATCGTTAGACGCGGCCGGCCGAAGGCTGGGCGCGTGGCGGTGGGGCGCGTCGCTTTGTGCTCGGAGCAAGGCGGCACTCTAATCGTACGCTGCGATAGGCGGCATGGGCTGCTAGCCACGGCCGCATGCCTGGAGGGAGCATCATGGCTGCCATGAACGCTGGTCGCCCGCGCGAGGCCAACGATGCCAACTTCGCCCACGTCGGCCCCGGGACGCTCGCGGGCCGCTACCTGCGCCGTTTCTGGCAGCCAGTCTATCGCGCGGCGGACCTCCCCGCCGGCTGGGCCAAGCCGCTTCGCATCCTGGGCGAGGACTTCACCCTCTACCGCGGCGAGGGCGGGCAGCCGCACATCGTCGCGTTCCGCTGCGCGCACCGCGGGACGCAGCTCTCGACCGGCTGGGTGGAGGGCGACTGCCTCCGCTGCTTCTATCATGGCTGGAAGTACGACGCCTCCGGCCAGTGCGTCGAGATGCCGGCCGAAGACCCGAGCTTTCCCCCGAAGGTCAAGATCCGCAGCTACCCGACCGAGGAGTACCTGGGGCTGATCTTCGCCTATCTCGGCGAGGACGAGGCGCCGCCGCTCCCCCGCTTCCCGGAACTGGAGGACGAGGCGCAGGGCGTGCGTGAGGTGTACACGTACACCTGGCCCTGCAACTACTTCCAGGCGCTGGAGAACGATCCTTTCCACGGCGACTGGGTACACCGCGAGTCCTACCTCGCCGCCGGGCGCGTGGGCACGCCCAAGGTCACGTGTGAGGAGACGGAGTACGGCTTCGTCGCGCACGTGACCCGCCCCGAGGCGACGAAGTGGCCCGAGGCACACCTGCACTTCCACATGCCCCTTGGCATGCACACGACGCGGACGGCCCCCGAGCTGGGCGCCGAGGCCTGGCGCGAGGCGATGGCCTGGCGCGTCCCCGTGGACGACGAGCACTTCGCTACGTTCGGCGTGAACTTCACCCACGTGACGGGCGAGGCCCGCGCGCGCTACGAGGAGCGCCAGCGGGCGCGGGCGGAGCGTGCGCGGCAGCAGAATCTCACGCCGATACCGGAGCTCGGAGACGCGGTGCTGCGCGGCGATTACCGCATTGAGGACATCCCCGACGTCAAGGCCGACGCGGGGCGCCTGTTCAACCTCCAGGATTACGTCTCGCAGGTGGGGCAGGGCACGATTGCCGACCGCCAGCATGAGCGGCTGGGCCGCGAGGACGTGAGCGTGATCATGCTGCGCCAGCTCTGGCGGCGCGAGTTGCGCGCGCTCGCGGAGGGCTGGCCGCTCAAGGAGTGGGCGCGCCCGGAGCAACGGCTCACCGTTGGGCGCGTGGGCCACTGACGGCCTCCTTAGCCTAGCTCCGGTACCAGGCCGTACTCTTGCTGCATCGGAGTCCAACCGCAGGGGAGGGACCGATGCGCCTAACGTTAGCCTGGCTGGCGTGGCTGGCGCTCGCCACGGTTAGGACTCCGTGGCACGGATGCGGCTGCCCTGATACGACGCTACTGGAGGAGGAGTCGAGCCATGGCGAGCCACGATGACGAGCGCACGCTGAAGGAGACGCTGGTGCAGGCGTGCCACATCCTGGCCATGGAGGGGCAGAGCAACACGATCCTCGGGCACATGTCCGCGCGGCTGCCAGGCTGGGACCGCTACTGGATGAAGCCGGCGACCTTCGGCCTAGAAGAGATCACCGTCGACGATCTGGTGCTGGTCAGCCTCGACGGGGAGGTGCTGGAAGGCCGCCACCGCCGTCACGCCGAGTACCCCATCCATTCGGAGATCATGCGCGACCGCCCGGACGTGCTGGCGGTAGTACACACGCACCCGGCCTACTCCGTGGCGTTCGCAGCGCGCGGCCGGCCGCTGCGGCCGGTCGGCCACGAGGGGAGCTACTTCTGCCCGCCCGGCGTGCCGGTGTTCGACCGCAAGACCGACCTGATCCTGACGCACGAAGAGGGCAAGTGGGTGTCGGACGCGCTAGGCGACGCGCAAGGCGTGTTCATGCTGAACCACGGCATCGCGGTGCGAGGCCCGACGGTGGAGAACGCCTGCGTGGCGGCGATCATGCTGGACTATGCGGCTCGCGTGCAGCTTCTCGCCGAGCAGGACGGCAGCGAGGCCCTCTACACACCCGACGCGGAAGCGCCGATCAAGCAGCTCCACGCCGTGCCGCCCGAGCGACTGCCACCCATCTTCGCCTACTACGCGCGCAAGCTGACACGCTGGGACCACGTGCCGCGCGAGTAGCCTACGGGCGCTCGGCGCGACTCGCCGCGCCGAGCGCTAACCGCCGTCACCTCGCCGCTGGAACGGCGTACCGCCAAATCGTATAACGAATTGATACTTGGCCCGCGCCCCAGCCGAGGCGATGTACGCTCGTGAGGAGCGCCGATGCGCCACGCGCCCGTCGCGTCCAGCCCGGTCGCCCGCCTGAACTACGCGGACTGGGTGCCCGGCTTCGTGATACCCAAGCCGGGGGTGCGTTACGAGGATACCTACACCTGGGAGTTCAAGGGCCACATCCAACCCGCCGCCCAGCAGAAGCTGCGAGAGCTGCTGGGCGGCGGCTGAGGTGGCACCGTGCGGGCGCGCTCCGCCACGCGACCGGGATGGCCCGCTACGTGAACGCCCTGCCACACGCGACCACGAGCGAAGGAGCAAGGGGAGGTGGACGGATGGCGCAGACGACGAATAGGACGAGCTGGCGCGACAACGCGGTCCGGCAGAGCTACTATGACTGGTTCCTGGAGAAGGAAGGCCTCCCCGTCTACCGCGGCAACTACGTGGAGGACGTGTACGCCCTGCCGCTCGCCGACTGGAAGCGGGTAGGCGGTCGCGGCGCGTACATCAACCTGGCGAACCAGCAGCAGACCGACGGCTACGTGGTCGAGATCCCGCCGGGGGGCGCGCTGAACCCGGAGCGCCACCTGTTCGAGAAGATCGTCTACGTGCTGAGCGGGACCGGGCTCACGCAGGTCTGGCAGCCGAACGAGGAGCCGCACACCTTCGAGTGGTCGGCCGGCGCGCTGTTCGCCATTCCGCTGAACGCGCATCATCGCTTCTTCAACGGCTCGGGCTCCGAGCCCGCGCGCCTGCTGGCGGCCACGACCGCCCCGCGGGCGCTGAACCAATACCACAGCGAAGACTTCGTCTTCGACAACCCGTGGGTGTTCCGCGACCGCTTCAGCACGGAGGACCGCGACTACTTCTCGCGGCCGGGGCACTCCTGGGGCGTCCGGAGCTGGGAGACCAACTTCGTGCCGAATGTGAACGAGTTCCTGCTGGACCAGTGGAACGAGAAGGGGGCTGGCGCCCGCCACATGCGGTTCGTGATGGCCGAGGGCACCTACGGCTGCCACATCCACGAGCTATCGCCCGTCACGTACGTGCAGGCGCACCGGCACGCGGCGGGGGCGATGATCCTGATCCTGTCGGGCAGCGGCTACGAGCTGATGTTTCGGGCGGGCGGGCCGCGCGAGCGGTTTGAGCTGCGCCCCGGCTCGATCATCTCGCCGGGCAACATGATCTATCACCAGCACGCGAACCCGAACCCCGAGCCGCTGCGCCAGCTCGCATTCCGTGGGGGCACCTCGATGTACGGCGCGGGCGAGGGCGGCGCCGAGGCCCACATGGCCGAGCTGCTGAAGTACGAGCTGGAGGATCCGGCGATTCGCGAGACCTTCTACGCCGAGTGCCGTGCGAAGGGGCTTGAGCCGGTACTCATGCCGTTGCCACAGCGGGGTTAACGAGGAGTCAAGATGGGCGAGTTACTCGGGATCGGGCTATCCCACGCACCCATGTTCCAGTTTCCTGACGAGAACATGGCCGACATCCTGCGCAGCTTCCTCAAGCGCGACTCCATCCCCGCTGAGGCGCGCGCGATGGACAACTGGCCCAAGGCGATGCGCGCAGAGTGGGGCGACGACGAGGGGCTAGCCGCGGCCCGCGCGCACCGCGAGCTGGTGGTAGGAGCCTTCCGCAAGCTGCGGGCAGAGCTAGATGCTTTCAACCCGGACTTCGTGCTGATCTGGGGTGATGACCAGTACGAGAACTTCAAGGAGGATGTCGTCCCGCCCTTCTGCGTCTACATGTACGACAAGCTCGACTGCCTGCCCTATCAGGCCAGCAAGGTCATCAACACGCCGCGGAACGTGTGGAACCAGCCCACGGACAAGGTGGTGCCGGTCCGCGGCCACCGCGAGGCGGCGGGCTACCTGGCGCGGCAGCTCATCCTCGACCAGTTCGACGTGGCCTACGCCTACAAGCCCCATCACCACCCGACGCTGGCGCACGCGTTCATGCGCACGATCATGTTCCTGGACTACGACCAGCGGGGCTTCGACTACCCAGTGATTCCCTTCCACGTCAACTGCTACGGCAGCGACCTGATGAACCGTATCGAGGTGCAAGAGACCAACGGCGACGGCTTCCCCGCCCCGCCCGCGCCCACGCCACAGCGCTGCTTCGACCTGGGGCGGCAGGTGGCGCACATCCTGGAGGCGAGCCCCTGGCGCGCGGCGGTAATCGGCTCCTCGTCGTGGTCGCACGCCTTCCTGACAAAGAAGCACCACGGGCTCTACCCCGACGTGGAATCGGACCGCAGGCGGCTCGCGGAGCTGCAGGCCGGCCGGCACACGGAGTGGCGTAATCTGACCCTCGACACGCTGGTGGACGCGGGGCAGCACGAGTTCCTGAATTGGATTTGTCTCGCGGGCGCGATGGCCGAGCGGAGAGCGGAGGTGCTCGCCTTCGCCGAGACGTACGTGTTCAACTCGACGAAAGTGGCCGCGCTGTTCCGCGCCTGATTACGGCTGGACCTGAGGAAGCACTCGTCGGCGGTGCTGCTCCGCGAACCGGGTCGCCGCCTCGGGGTCGCCGGCGGCGATACTCTCGACGATGCCGCGGTGGACGGTCAGGCTCTCCTCGACAGCGGGGATCGTATGGGGTCGGGGCGCGATCTCTTGAACCTGCGCGTTAATGAAGCCACGGATGGTCCGATACACCGCCAGCAGCGTAGCATTGTGGCCGGCCTGGGCAATGACGTCGTGCAGGGCCCAAACACGGTGGAAATATTCACCTACCTCCTGCGGCGTCTGCCGGCCCGCGGCTTCCATCTCGGCCAGGGCAGCGCGAAGCGCAGGCAGATCTTCGTCGCGGCGCACCTCGGCGGCACGCCGCGCGAGCATCACGTCGAGCGAGGCGCGGGCCTCCAGCATGTCGCGCACTGACGCCTGGTTGCTGCTCTCGTGGAGCGTGAGGAGGATGGAGGCGAGCGCGAGGTGCGATTCCCGGCCGCTCACGAACACGCCTCCACCGACCCCTGGGCGCCCCTCGGCTAGCCCCTGGGCCTCGAGCAAGCGGACGGCGGCATGGACGGTGCCCATGCTGACACCATACTGTTGGGCCAGCTCGGTCTTCGTTCCGAGTCGACTCCCGGGTGGTAGATTCCCGTCTACGATGGTGGCTCGGAGCCGGCCGGCAAGCATTTCGACGAGGGTGATCTGGCGGAGCGTCTCAGCTTGGGACGAGCCGCCCCGCCCGGCGCGCCGTGTACGGGGTACCTGCTTGGCAGCGGTGCCGGTCGGCACGGTCTTGAGGCGATGTCGTACCCGGGCCACAGATGGGGCGGCCTCCAGGAAAACTGGGGTCTCCTACGGATCGTCGGCCCGCGCGCGGTGACTGCGGGCCGTAGGAGACGCACGAGCGCGCTCCGCGCCTGTTCGGCTGCATTATAGCAGCACGGCGGCTGACGAACGGCGGTGCGAGGCTTCGGCAGAGCGGGGGGCAGCGTCCCAACGCCAGGTTTGCCCTTGAGCGAGGCGCTGCTTGACGGTAGCTGGGCGGCCCCGTAGAATTGGCGGCGGCCAACCGTCTAACGAATTGATCGTACTGACCCGGCCGGCCCCTGTGGCCCGCCGCGGGCTCGCGCCTGACCGTTCGCTGGCGGGCAGCGCCGCCACGCAGCACGGGGCCGCGGCGCCCCGACCGCTTGCCCCTCACGCGCTAGTGCCGGATTCGAGCAAGTGGAGAGAGCACAGATGCCACTCACCAAGGAGCAGACCGATCGCTTCATCGACGTGAATGGGATCAACATCCACTACAACGAGGCGGGCAGCGGCCCGGCGCTCATCTGCACGCACGGCGGTGGCCCTGGCGCGAACGCCTGGGACAACACCCGGTGGTGCTTCGACCAGCTCGCGGAGCACTTCCGCGTGATTCTGATGGACATGCCCGGGTTCGGCGAGTCACAGAAGCACGTGAGCCGCGAGGGCGTGCCGATGGATATCTTCTGCGCGCGGTTGAAGCTGGGGTTGATGGACCAGCTAGGCATCGACCGCGCACACGTGTACGGATCGTCCGCGTTCAGCCCGGCCGCCCTGCGGTTCGGCATCGATTACCCCAACCGTGTAGGCAAGATCATCATCCAGGCGTTCGCCCCGGGCGCGCCGCATACGCCGACCGAAGGCCTGAAGTCGCTCGCGACGTTTGCCCAGAACCCCACCCGCGAGAACATGGAGGCCATGGTCGGCATGTTCATCCCGCGCGAGGAGCGGCGCCCCGCCGACTTCATCGAGTCGCGGATGAAGATGGCCACGGTGCCGGGCCACCTGGAAAGCCGCCGAGAGATGTCCATGCCTTCCAACAGCGACCTGGTGCCCGAGCTGCACAAGCTAAAGACGACCCAGACCCTAATGGTGTGGGGCGATGCGGACCGCATGATTCCCGTGGACGACGTGCTCTACGGGCTTCGGAACATCCCCAACGTGCGCGCCCACATCTGGGGCGACAACACCGGGCACTTCGTGGCGTTCGAGCACCCCGACGAGTTCGCGCGCGTGGTTATCGACTTCCTCACCCACTAGCGGCCACGCTGCAGCGCGGGTGGCAGGCGGGAGAGGCGGTCCGGATGCTCGGTACAAAATGTCTCGGATAGGCTGCGGCGCGGTACGGGGCCAGCTGGCGGCGCTGGTGTGCCTGGCGCTCGCCATGGCGGCGTGCGCGGGGGGGCCCGCCGCGCGCGGGGCGGAGCGGTCGACGGCGCCGGCCGCGGCGCCCGGCGTGAGCGGAGCGGACGCGGGCCCGGCGTGGGATGCCTTGGTCGCCGCCGCGCGGCAGGAAGGCAAGGTCTCGGTATTAGGCCCGCCCACGCCCGAGCTGCGGCGCCGCGCTCCCGAGGCGTTCCAACAGCAGTTCGGCATCACCCTCGAGTACGTCGGCCAGGCGAGCGGAGATTACGGCCCGCGACTTGCCAGCGAGCGCAGCGCCGGCCTGTATTCGACGGACGTCGTGGTGGCCGGGGCCAACACCATGTACGAGGTGCTCGCGGGGAGCGGCCAGATCAGCGACGGAGTCATGGGGATGCTGGCCCCCTTGCGCCCGGCCCTGATCCTCCCCGAGGTGCTCGACACGGCCAGGTACCGCACCGGCAAGCTGTTGTTCATGGACCCGGCCGAGCAGTACGTGCTGCGCACGGCCAACTACACCAACCACGACGTGGCGATCAACACGGACTACGTCAAGCCGTCAGACATCCAGAGCTGGCAGGACCTGCTGAAGCCCGAGTTCCGTGGCAAGATCGCGGCTTACGACCCGACGATCGCCGGGGCGGGTGTGAGCGCCGCCGTCTACAAGTACGAGCGCCTCGGCCGCGACTACGTGAAGCGGCTGTTCGTCGATCAGGAGGTCACCTTCACGCGTGACCACCGCCAGACCGCGGACATGCTGGCCCACGGTACCCGCCCTATTGCCTTGTACATCCAAGGACAAGCCATCGGCGACCTACAGGACCAGGGTTTCCCGGTCACCGCGCTGCCCCACCTCCAGGGCCTGGAACCGACCGTCACGGGCGGCTTCTCGTACGTCGGCCTCCTGGACCATGCCCCGCACCCGAACGCGGCCAAGCTGTTCGTGAACTGGATGACGTCGCAGGCCGGCCAGCAGCTCTGGCAGGACGCGCAGCTCCAGGCCTCCACGCGCAACGATCTGGACGAGTCGCGCTATCCGGCCTGGTTCCAGGCCAGCGTGCCGGACCCCGCTGTTCAGTACTTCGACAACCAGAGCTGGGAGTTCGTCCTGGACACCACGCCCCGGATCGTCCCCGAGCTACGACAACTCCTCGGCACACAGTAACACTCAGGAGTACGTCGCATGGACCGAGCGCGCTTGCGCCCTGCAGTCTTGCTTGCCCTGATGGCGCTGCTGCTCGCGGCGTGCGGCCCCGCCGCGTCGACGGCGCCGCCGGGCGGCGAGCCCGCAGTGAGCGGCACGGCCGCGGGGCCGGAGTGGGACGCCCTGGTGGCCGCGGCCCGGGAGGAGGGCACGGTCGTCGTCCTGGGGCCACCCACCACGGAGCTGCGCCGCCGCCTGCCCGAGGCCTTCCAGAAGCGCTTCGGTATCAACCTGGAGTACACCGGGCAGGCGAGCAGCGACTTCGCGGCGCGGCTCCAGGCCGAGCGCAGCGCCGGCATCTACTCCGCGGACGTCGTCATCTCCGGCTCGAACTCGATGTACGAGGTGCTGGCGGGCCGCGGGCAGGTCGAGAACGGCGTCATGGGGATGCTGGCGCCCTTGCGCCCGGCCCTGATCCTCCCCGAGGTGCTCGATACGGCGAAGTACCGCATGGGCAAGCTCATCTTCATGGACCCCGCCGAGCAGTACGTCTATCGCATGAACAATACTGTGAACCGCACGGTCACGCTGAACACCGATGCGGTGCAGCCGAGCGACATCAAGAGCTGGTATGACCTGCTGAAGCCCGAGTACCGGGGCAAGATCGTCACTTACGATCCCACGGTCGCGGGCGCGGCCACGAACCAGTCCGCCGAGCTGTACCTCAACCTCGGGGCGGATTACGCGCGGCGGCTGTATGTGGACCAGCAGCCGTTCGTCACCCGCGACCACCGCCAGAGCGCCGACCTGCTAGCCCGCGGCACCTACCCCATCGCCCTGTCGTTGGAGCAGCAGGAGGTCGGACGTCTGACCGAGGAGGGCTTCCATGTGAGCGTCCTCCAGAACCCCCCGGAGTCTCCCGACAGCTTGTCGGCCGGGTTTGGGCACCTGGGGCTGCTCGACCGCGCTCCCCATCCGAATGCGGCCAAGGTCTTCGTGAACTGGCTGCTCTCCCGGGAGGGCCAGCAGCTCTGGGAAGATGCGCAGCGCCAGGTGTCGGTCCGCAACGACCTCGACGACAGCGCCGTGCCGCGCGCCTGGCTGCCCCAGCCCGGCGTCGACTACTTCGACGAGAACGCCTGGGATTTCACGTTGAACGAGCAGCCCAAAATCCGCGAGGAGATGCGGACGATGATGGGACGCTCCTAACGGCGCCGCGTCCCTCCCAGGCCGTCGCGGCTGGCGGCGTTCCTACGGATAGCGCTCGCCGCTGAAGTCCGGCTCCGGCACGCCGGGCTCCGGGTCGGCCGTGCGGGCGTGCGCCTCGATGTACTTCCGCAGGCCCACGATGGAGCTGTCCGGGCGGAAAAGCTGCTCCGGCGCGTCGTACTCGAGCTGGGAGATGACTCGGTCGTCCTGGCCGTTGAACCACATGTGGAACACCCAGCGGTGCCACAGCCAGTACTGCGCCTTGAATGCCGCGGCGCGCGCGCCGTCGTAGGGGCCGACCAGCGCCTGGAAGGTGCGGCTGGTGTGCTCGTCCACCGGCACGGCCCAGCGGACGTGGTAGTAGTAGGTGTATCGATTGCGGATGATGCACGGCAGGCGAAACTCGTTCGTCTGGACGGCTGGGCGCGTCTGGCGCTCGCCGATCTTCGCCAGGGTCTTGCGTAGCCAGGTGTGCCGCGGCCAGCGGCCCACCCGCGGATACTCGGCCTCGTAGCCGCGCTCGGCGCCACGGGTCTGCCGGAGGTACTTCCCCTCCACGACGCTCTGGACGTAGCCGCCCCAGGCGGGCTGCAGGCGCATCGCGGTGCGCCAGCGCAGGCTATCGCGGTGGATGTAGGGGGCATGGGCCGCGTCGTAGCCGTTCTCGATGCCGGCCCGCCAGTTGCTCTTCCAGAGCGACACTACCACGGAGAACGTGTAGTCGGGGCTCAGCATCTCTTCCGGCACGTCTGCTTCGAGCGGCGGCGGATTGGCGTCGCCCATGTAGACGTAGATGATGCCGTTGCGCTCCTCGACGGGGTAGGAGCGCACGTTCTTGCCGAGCTTGCCGACCACGGCCGACTGCGGCCCGTCGGTGAGCGCCGCCACCAGCTCGCCATTCGCAACGTCAAAGGTCCAGCCGTGGTAGGGGCAGGTAATGGTGCCCGCTGACAGGCACGTGCCCGCGGACAGCAGCATGCCGCGATGGGCGCAGCGGTCGTACAGCGCGTGCGGCCGCCCCTCCTCGCCGCGTACGAACACCAGGTCCTCGCCCAGCATCTTGATCGCCTGGGGCTTCTTGCCGAGGTGCCGCGACAGCATGGCGGGATACCAGTAGTGGCGGAAGCCCAGCACGGCGGCCTCGTAGCGCGGCCCACGCGTGCTCCGCAGTCGCGGCTCCGCGCCCCGCTCGACAGATCGGACCTGGGGTTGCTCAACCGCGACCATCAGAGTCTCCTTTCAGCTCTTGGCGCTCGGCACACCCGGCGCGGAGCCAAGTAGGCGGCGGGCCGCCGCCAGCAGCCGATGGGGAGGATTGTACCACCCGCACGCGAGCAGCCGACACGCTAGCGCCCGCGTGGCGGTGCGGCGTATAGGCTCGCGTCCGGATCCGCAAGCCGAAGGAAGCGGCGGCCGCCGACCACCACCGCGAGCGCCAGTAGCGCCAGGAGGACCCACCGCTCCCGGCCTCTCATCGGCAACACCTCTGCTGGGGAATTGGGCTCCCGCAGCCCGCGCTTCTGGGGCCCTGACCGTACTCGCGTGTTCGCGTCCGGAGCCCGGCCTATAATCCGCTCGGACTCGACAGCTTGCTCATTCGGAGTAGGACGATGCGAAAAGCTCTGCTTGTGATGGGCGTAGCCCTGCTCGCCGCGCCGATCGCCGTCGTTGCAGGTTACCTTGGCCTGCAGCGGTACCTGGACTGGCTCATCGCCGGGGCCAAGCGCCCGCTCACGGGGCCTCAGCGGCCGCGGGCCTTCGCGAGCGGCAACCCGGCACCGCCGCTGGCTTCGCCCGAGCCGGGCGGGTGACGCGGGGTGTCGCCGAACGCCCAGCCAGGACGCCAGCAAGCCGCTCGTGCGCCAAACCGTCTAACGAATTGATTATAATGGGGCCTGGCATCGTCGTCCAGCCGCGTCCGCCGTTGGCACGGCTGTAGCCGTGCGTGATTCGCTCGCGTGGAGTTGAGCCGATGGGCGAGATTCTAGGACTGGGCCTCAGTCACTACCCAGGACCGGCCGTGCCCACCGAGTACTGGCCGCGAATGCTGCGCACGAACGTCGAGAACGGTCGCATCCCGCCGGAGATCCTCGCCGACGTGGCGAGCTGGCCGGCGCCGATGCGCGCGGAGTGGGGCGACGACGAGGGCCAGACCGCCGCGCGGGAGCACTGCGCCAGGCTGCTGCCCGCCTACCGCAAGCTGCGCGAAGAGCTTGACGCTTTCCACCCGGACCTCGTCGTCATCTGGGGCGACGACCAGTACGAGAACTTCAAGCGAGACTGCGTCCCGGCCTTCTGCGTGTACATCCTGGACGAGGCAGTCTCCACGCCGTTCGCGGGCGGCGCGCGGGGGCCGTTTCGGACCGACGTCAACGCCTGGGGGATGCCGCCCGATTGGGAGCTGCGGGTACGCGGCCACCGCGAGGCGGCGAACGGCCTGGCGCGCACGCTGCTCGAACAGGACTTCGATATCGCGTACTCCTACCTGACTCGCCACGAGCGCGGGCTGGCCCACTCGTTCCAGTACACGCTCCTGTACCTCGACTACGAGCTGGCGGGCTTCCCGTATCCGGTGATCCCGTTCCACGTCAACTGCTATGGCAACCAGTTGCTGCAGACGGCGGCCAGCGCCCACGGCGAGGGCTCGCCCGAGCTGTCGCCGCCCGCGCCCAGCCCCCGTCGCTGCTTCGCGATCGGCCGCGCCACCGCCCGCTTCTTCGCCGCCAGTCCGTGGCGGGTGGCGCTCGTCGCCTCGTCGAGCTGGTCGCACGGCTCGCTCACTCGCAAGCATCACCGGCTGTATCCCGACGTAGCGGCCGACCGCGCGCGCCTGGAGGACCTCCAGACCGGCCGCTTCGTCCAGTGGGACCAGATCGACGCGCCGCAGCTGGACGACGCGGGCCAGCACGAAATGCTGAACTGGGTGTGTCTCGCCGGCGCGATGGCCGAGTTAGGCCAGTCGGCGGAGATCGTGGACTACGTCGAGAGCTACGTCTTCAACTCCAGTAAGTGCTTCGCGCTCTTCCGGCCACGAGTGGCCGCGGCCGTCGGGGCAGCGAGCCCATAACGTCGGGGGGCCCGCCCGCGGGCGCGGCGCGGGCGCGGCTAGGAAGGCAGGTAGACGCATGAGCGCCACCAATCCATCCCGGGGGACCACCTCCAACCTACGGCTCAGCATGTCCCTGGTACCCGGGCCACTCACGCAGCCAGTGCTTGCCGGCGACGTGGTCCCCAAGGGCACGGAAGTCGCGGTCACGCGGGGCAAGT
This sequence comes from Pseudomonadota bacterium, assembly GCA_021325365.1. The sequence continues at coordinate 53,397 of JAJPHF010000139.1, read as the reverse complement.
CGGTGGACGGCAACTCGCGCCAGATGCTGAACCTCGCTTTCGACGTGGCGGAGATGTCGCTGGCGACGTACCTCAAGGCGCGGGAGCAGGGCACGCCGCTCATCGGCCTGCCCATCTTCACCGGCCGCCGCTTCCTGCAGCCCTGCGTGCTGGTAGCCACGCGGGCGGGCATCGACACGCCGGCCGATCTGGCGGGCAAACGGGTGGGCCTGCCGCAGTTCTGGATGACCTCGTCGCTGTGGCATCGCGGGATCCTGCGGCAGCAGCACGGCGTCGCCCAGGAGGCGGTCAACTGGGTCACCATCACGGAAGAGCGCTTCGCCGGCCTGGGGACGCCTCCGAACGTGACGCTGCGGCCGGTCGCGGCCGACGGCGGCGGCCCCCCCGACGCCGCGCTGCAGGAGATGCTGCTGGCGGGTGCGCTAGACGCCACCATGACGCCGCGGCCGGGCGACCAGCTAGCCGCGCGCGACAGCCGCGTGCGACAGCCCTATGCCGACCCGGTCCAGACACAGCGGGAGTATTACCAGAAGACCGGCGTCTTCCCGATCATGCACTTCGTGGTGATGAAGCAGGAGCTGGACGCCCAGCACCCCTGGCTAGCCGAGAGCCTGTGCGCGGCGTTCGTGGCCGCCAAGGAGCGGGCCATCGCCGCGGGCGCCGGCCCCGAGCCGCCCATCGCCGGCACCTCCGCCGAGGAGACAGCGGCGGTGTTTGGCGAAGACTCCTGGCCGTACGGGCTGCAGCGCAACCGCCGCACCCTGGAGACGTTCGTGGAGTTCGCCACGACGCAGGGCCTCCTGAAGCAGCCAATCCCGGTGGACGAGCTGTTCGCGCCGAGCACTCGCGGGCTGTTCGAGTAAGCGGCCGGCGCAGGATGGTGTGTCAGTTTGGCGAAGCCAAACTGACACACCATCCCTGGGCGAGCGCTTAGGAGCAACCGGGAGGCTAAGCCAGGACGAGAACGAGCGGCTAGCGCGCTGGAAGCCTCCATCGCGATGCGCTCAGCCGCTCTGATTACTCGCCGTAGAGCTGTTTGAGGAAGTCGCCGGCCTCGACTTGCTCGAGCGCTGCCAGGTTGACGAGCTGCTCGGGTCGCACGCTGCGGGCGCGCGGGTCCGCTTCAGCCAGGTCGTCGAGGATCGCCTGCAGGCCCGGCAGCGACGGGCGGCCGTCGCGCCGCGTAATGGCGCGGAAGTGGGCGATCGTCTCGTCGAGCAGCTCGGGCTCTTCCAGCTGAGTGTACTTGGCCAGCGTGGCGCGCGAGGCGTCGTCGTCGGTCAGGCTCAACTTGATGCCTTCCAGGAGCGCGCGCACCACGCGACGCACGGCCTCCGCGTTCGCGTCGACGTAGGACTGGACGCCAACGAACGCATCACTCTGGTACTCGACGCCCATCTGGCCCACGTCGCCCAGCTCGCGGAACCCCAGCTGGCGCGCGCGCACGCTCGTCGGCAGGGCGAGGGCGGCGCCCACGACGACGCCGGACTGCATGGCGGCCACGATCTGCGGCGGGCCGCCCAGTTGGAGGTACTGCACGTCGGTGTCGGGATCGAGGCCCCAGTGCTTCAGGGCGATCCGCGCCGCGACGTGGGGCTGTGCGCCGAAGCGCGTGATCCCGATCGTCTCGCCGCGTAGCTGCTCCGGGCTCGTAATACGGGGATTCACGACGAAGACGGCCGAGGGCACCGGGTTCCAGCCCATGAGGATCTGGACGGGCGCGCCGGCGAGGTAGGCACCGACCGGCTCGGGCGCCGAGGTGAGGACGAACTGCACGTCGCCGGCGAGCAGGCTCTGCATCGCGGTGGTGCCGCTGGCGATGTAGGTCAGCTCGGCGTCCAGGCCGTACTTCGCGAACAACCCCTCGTCCGCAGCCAGCCACAAGGGCAGGAAGCCGCCGGCGACCGACGGATACGCCACCGTGACCTTCTGGGCTGGGGGCTCCGGCGTAGGGGACGCTGCCCCGGTGGGGACCAAGGTGCCGGGCGGAGCGGCGGGGGCCGGCGCTGGGCCCGTCTCGCTGGTAGCCCCCCCGCCGGCCCAGCCAGCACACGCGGCGGTCACTAAGAGGCCGAGCAGCAGCGACGCCCGCAATCCATAGCCCATGCCTACCTCCCTGTCTCGTAGGTCATGTGCATGACCCCGTTGAAGCTCTCAGCCGTGATGCCCATCGCGCGAAACTCCAGCTCTAGGCCCGGCTGTAGCTGCCCCAGGAACGCCTGCATCGCGATGGGGGATGCCCACCCCTGAACGGTATCGCCTTGCCCTGTGGGGTCACCTGGGCCATCCGCTGCTGCATGGCCGCCAGTAAGCCAGGTTCCTGCCCCGGACGCGCAGCACGGCGAGCTAGCACGGTGATGCTCATGGGCCGTTCTCCGAGTGGGAGCAGTGTACCAGAGAATCCCTGCTGGCGTAGGAGCGAGCAGCACCCCGCTTGCACCCAGAACGGCCAGCCATGTCGGCGTTACATACGCGGCCGTCACAGGACGGTAACAAGTGCGTCACGAACCGCGCTGGCGCTGTGTCGGGGCAGCGGGGGCGCCTAGACGGGGCCGGGGCGCCGCGCCATGATAGGCCCACTGATCGAGCGCGAATCTCGGGGTGAGGCAAGCGTATGGTGCTGCTGCGACCAACGGTGCTGGTGGTGGAGGACGACCCGGATACCAGAGGGCTGGTCCAAGAGCTGCTGGAATCCGCGGGTTACGTGGTCGAAACGGCCGCCGACGGCGCCGCCGCTCGCGCCGCGCTGGCGACCGGGGGGATCGACATCGTGGTCCTCGACCAGATGCTGCCGCTCATTCACGGGCTGGAGCTGTGTCGCTTGATCCGCGGGCAGCCGTCGGAGCGCTACCTGCCCATCATTATGATCACGGCGCTGAGCGGCGAACGCCACCGCCAGAACGCGCTCGCGGCGGGCGCGGATGTCTACATGACCAAGCCGTTGGACATCGACGAGCTGCTGTACGTGGTGGACCGCTGGGCAACCGTCTGCGAGCGCAGGAGGGCCGCGCGCGTCGAGCGGATCGCCCTGATGGCCGAGGACCGCGCGGCCGGTCCGCGGGATCCGGGGGACCCCCCGGCGGTTGGGCCGCGAGCGTTCCGCAACTCAGCCGGCTTCCCGGGTCGGTAGCTATGGCCGTCCCCGCGTCGACGGGTCCGTCTGTGCACATTTCTTGCCCTGACGGGCGGGGGGTGCGATGATCCTCCCAATCAGTCCGTATGTCTGTTTGGGCGGGGAATGTCATGGAGACAGAGCGTCCCGTGGTCCTGGTCGCGGACGACGACGCCGATATGCGCCATTTGCTCCAGCGCCTGCTGGAGCGCGCGGGATTTCGCGTCGAGACGGCCGCGGACGGGGCGGCCGCGCTGGCCCGGCTCGCGCTGGGCGGGGTGGACCTCGTCCTGGCCGACTTGATGATGCCCCAGGTAGACGGTCTGGAGTTCTGCCGCCGGGTGCGGGAGTCCGAGCAGGCGCGCCGGATCCCCATTCTGATGCTGACGGGCTCGGTGAACGCCGCCGACCGGCGCGCAGGCTTCGCGTACGGCGCGGACGACTATCTGCTCAAGCCGTTCCGGAACCAGGCGGTGATCGACCGCGTGCGCGCCTGGACGCATTCCCAGCCGCGGGCAGTCGAAGCGCGCGGGGCGACCGAGGGGGGCGGGGCCGTTGTCGCGCCCCCCGCCCCCGCGGCCGGACCGGCGCTGGGAAGGGAGCGCCCTCCGGCGCGCCAGCCGCCCAGCGTGCTGGTCGTCGACGACGATCCGGCCGTCCGGGAGCTGCTCCGGGAGCTGCTCGGCGCGGAAGGGTATCGCGTGACGCCCGTGCCCCACGGGCACGAAGCGTTGCAGCGCGTGGGCGCCCACGACGTGGCAGCGGAGCAGCCCGGCGTCATCCTGCTCGACCCGGGCACGCCCGACGGGACCGGAATGGCGGCGCTCCGGCAGCTCGCGGGCCGGGCGAGCCCGGTGCCGGTCATCGCGATGAGCGACAGCCCCTCCCAGCTGGCGAGCGCGCAGGCGGCCGGCGCACGCGCGACGCTCGCCAAGCCGCTGGACCTACTCCAGCTAGCCAGTCTGCTCGAGCGCTACTGCCCCATCTCGACCGGCCAGCCGTACGCGGAGGGTAGCGATGCACCCCGCTGACGATGCGCCCGTGGCCCCCAACGTGTTGGTGGTGGACGACGACCCGCAGCTGTGCGAGATGGTGCAGCGCGCCCTGGGCCGCGCCAGCTACTCGGTGCACTGCGTGGCCCGCGGGGCGGACGGGCTGCGCTGGCTGGAGGCCCAGGAGCCAGATTTGCTGCTGCTCGACCTGATGTTGCCCGACGTGAGCGGGCTGGACCTGTGCCACCAGGTGCGCGAGCAGACGCGCGAAGTGTACCTGCCGATCATTATGCTGACGGGAGTGCTGGACCCGGAACGGCGGCGCGAGTGCTTTGCGGCGGGGGCGGACGACTACATTACCAAGCCGTTCGCGATCGGGGACCTGCTCGACCGCGTGCGGGCCTGGACGGGCGCTCGGCAACGCATCCGGGCCGCTCACACGCGGGCCTTACGGGAGCAAGCGCGCGTGCGCCAGCTCGACGAGCAGATCGCGCAGGACGAAGCGGTGCTCGCGATGGCGCGCACGATGAGCCATCGCCTGAACCAGCCGCTGACCATCTTGACGTCCCTCCTCGATCTCCAGAAGGCCGGGGCATACCCCGGCGGGGCGTCCGAACAGTTCTGGGCCGAGCTAAACGCCGCGGCCCAGGATCTGATCGGCCGCGTGCAGGAGCTGGGCCGGGTCGTGCGGTATGCGCCGCGCGACGAAGCGGGCTTCCGCCTGGTGGATCTGTCCCCCAGCCAGCCGCGCGAGCCGTAACGCGCCGCTCCCTGCGGTGTGCAGCCAGACTGAGTGGGCGGCGGGGCCAGGGGTGCCGCCGCCGCGCCGAGGCGGCCGCTAGCCTGACGGCCGAGCTGGGCACCGCGCCCCCGTAGGGCAGGAAGTAGTGCCCGCATGGCGTACGGATCAGGCTCCCTCGGCTAACGGGTGCAGCGCCGACCGCGGTCAGGGACTCTCGTGGGCACGGGGCCTGCGATGCCGGGGGCCGATACGGCCGAGAGCGCCGCGCGCGACGCGGCGTGGTGCCGCTGATGGGTCGTTCGGAAGAGAGGTATCGCCATGAAAGCGTTGCGCCGCGTTTCCCGCGCCATCGGACTCGGGATCGGGATCCTCGCGCTGAGCGTCGCGCTGGGGCCGGGGGCAGCCCAGGCCGCGACGGCGCCGCCCACCGGGGCGCCGGCTCAGTACTTTGGGCCCGCGGGGTGGCCGGGCGGGTACTACTTCGGACCGGACTTTACCAGCCCGTACGCGGGCAGTCCGGGGTATCCGTACTACCGCTACGGCGGCTACTACGGGAGCGCGTATGGGCTGCCGTACCCGACGTATCCAAGCTACGGCGCGTACTACGGCGGGCCGGTGAGCACCACCTATCCGTCGTACTCCAGCGCAGGCGGGGTGGAGTTCGGCGGCTGGTGGGACGGCTATTACCCGGCGTTCGGGCGCTGCCTGTATGACGCGAGCGCGGGCTACGGCGGGAGCTGGAGCGACCCGTCGAGCTATGGATACTACGCGCCGGCTTGCTAGCCAACTGGTCGAGAGAGGGGGGGTAGGCTTGGCCTCGCCAAGCCTACCCCCCCTCTCTCGTACCCCGCGTAGTGTGGCGGCCCGAGTAGCGGCCGCCTAGCACACGTTCCAGTCCCACACGGCGCAGCCGCCCCCTTCGGCGTCGTCCCACGTGCCGTGGGGGACGAAGGGTGGCTCGTTGGGAACCGTCTGCAGGGAGGCCGTCGGGGCCTCGGCCGGGTCGGTCACGACGACGCTGCCATCCGGCCCGCCGAGGGCAGCCGGGACGCTGGGCTCCGCGTAGTCGAAGGCGAGCGCGCCATGCGGGGCGACGAGCAGCAGCCCACCGAGGGCCGCGGCGAGGAGCAAGCGACGCAAGGAGGTACCTCCGATAGGGCACGGCAGGCTTAGCCGGGCCGAGAGATCGCGTAACGCACTACAAGGATAGGCGTCGCGATGTGAAGGGGCCGTGGACGGGATGTTAACAGGTTGTGGCGGACGCGCGGCGGCGTGACGCGGCCTGTAGACTGGCGGGCGGGCCGGCGCTATAATAGCAGCCTGATAACAGAAATGTGACGCGACGGCTCACGGTGGGGACGAGCGCGAGCCGGTGTGCGGCGCTCGCGGGGATGCTCGGCCTGGGGGGTGGAACCGATGAACGCTGAGCCCGCCCGGACGATCCTGGTCGTCGAAGACGACCCGATGCTGCGCGAGCTGCTCGCCTACATGGTGAGCGCCCAGGGATACGAGGTCGTGGAAGCCGCCGACGGCGGCGAAGCGATCCAGGCGCTGGACCAGCAGGAGGCCAGGCACCCCTTCTCGCTGGTATTGCTGGACGTGATGCTGCCCGGCATCGACGGGCTGGACGTCCTGCGGCACCGCGCGGAGCGCGGGTACGCGGTGCCGATCGTGGCGATGAGCGCGAGCCACGCCCACCTGGCCGCGGCGGAGCAGGCGGGCGCGCAAGTGGCGCTCGCGAAGCCGTTCGAGATGGCCCAGCTGCTGGGGCTGCTCGAGCAACAGCTGCCGCCGCGGTCGTGAGTAGGGAACTCCCGTGAGCATCGGCCAGCGGGCCGACTGGCGCACAACCGGCGGAGCCATTGCGGCTCCGCCGGTTTCTTGTGTGTGGGGCGCGCCCGCGCACGGGCAGCCAGCTGGATCAGGCGGGCGGAGCGGGAGCGGCGGCGTGCTGCGGATGAGCCTGGGTGTGGCCGTGCTGGTTGCGCCCGCTGCCGAAGACGAGCGATTTGACGACGACGGGCACAGCGGCGCGGTCGGGCAGGCGCTCGCCGACGTCGACGTAGTCAAAGGGGCCTAGCTCGATCTCGTCCAGGCAGACGACGTCGGCGCCGGGCGCGAGCTGCTCGGCGAGCAGGCGGCCAAGGAGGCTGCCCACGTCGTTGTCGCAGACGACGACGAGCGGCTGGCGCCGCGCCAGGGTCTCCGGCAGGGCGGCGACGAGGCCCTCGGCCAGGGCCTGCAGCAGGCGGTGCTCGGGCTCGAGGCGGCGGTAGAGGGCGCTGACGCCCGGCACGCGCCGTTCGGCGAGGCCGCGCAGTAGCTCGGAGTAGGGCTCGTGCGCCCAGCGGAAGGCGACGGCGAGCGGCTGGGCGCCGTCCACCAGGTCGCGCTGGCGCAGGGCGGCGCGCACCGCCGCGGCGACCTGCTCGGCGTCGGCCGGGCCGTCGGGCAGAGCGGGCGCGATGACGGGCAGGCTACGGAGCGGGAGCAGGTCGGGGCGCGGCACGTGGATCGACTTGCCGCTGACCTGGAGGGTGTACTGGGCCGCACCGATGACGGTGGCGCGGATGCGCTCGTCGACGGGCGCGAGGGGGAGCGGGAAGTCGGGCGCGGCGAGGCGGCGGCGGAGGGCGGCGCCGAGCGCCGGGCCGAGGTCGCCGAAGTCGCGCACCTCGTGCTCGTAGACGTACTCGGCGACGCCGCCGGAGCAGGTAATGGCGTCGATCGGGCCATCGTAGGCGAGCGGCTCGGTGACGAGCAGGCCCTGGGCGAAGGGGTCGAGCGGCTGACGCCGGAGCGCTTGGAAGAGCGCGTCGGCCAGCCGCTCGGCGAGGGCCACGCGGCCGGCCGCGTCGAGCGTGTCGCCGAGGGCGAGGGGGCGGCCGAGCGCCTGGGCGGCGCTGGCGCCGGCGGGCTCGAGGCGGGTGACGCGGCCGGCAGCGTCGCAGGCGACGAGTCGGGCGCCGACGCCGAGCGCCATCGACTCCAGCACGGCGCCGGCCTGGACGATGCTGAGCTTGCTGGTGGCACCGCCCACGTCGAGGTGGAGCAGCGTCTGGCCCTCGGCGGCCGAGCGCGCAACGGCGCCGGAGCCGTGGGCGGCGAGCAGCGCTTCCAGGTGCGGGCCGGCGACGGCGGTGACGAACTTGCCGCTCTGCTCGGCGAACAGGGCGGCGATGGCGGCGGCGTTGGCGCGCTCGGCGGCGGCGCCGGTGATGACGAGGGCGCCGGTGTCGACGCCGTCGGGCGTCAGGTCGGCCTCGCGGAAGGCGGCGGCCACGATCGTGTCGAGCGCGGGGGCGTCGATCTGGTCGCCGGCGGCGTAGGGGGTGAGGGCGATCGGCGAGCGGGCGAGAGTCTCGCGGTGGACGACCTGGTAGCGCGAGGCGAGGCCGACTTGCTGGCGGCGCAGCGCGAGCCGCGAGAAGACGAGGTGAGCAGTGGCCGAGCCGACGTCGATGCCGACGCTGGTGACCTGGGTTAGCTCGCGGCTGGAGACGGTGCTGTAGGCGGCGCGGCCGATCTCCTTGAAGAGGATGAGGCCGTCGGCCAGGTGCTCGTGCTCGCCGTCGCCGAAGTCGTGCATCGCGCTCTCTCCTCGCCGCGGCTCGGGGGCCGCCTCACTATGGTACCGCCGGACGCCGCGGGCCGGCGCGTGTTGACGGCGCGTGAGCCGTGGCGTGGGTGGGAGGAGACGGCGCCCTGCCCTGCCGCGTACACGCCGGGGGCGGGTCGCCATCGCCACTACGACGGGCGATGCGGGCTGCCCTGCCGCGTACACGCGGGGGGCGGTCCGCTATGCTAGTCTCGGATGGGACAGCGCGCGACGGCGCGGGAGGGATGAGATGGCGCTACGGTGCGGACAGTGCGGCAACCAGACGCGGTTCGAGGCGCGGCGGCCGGCGCTGATGCGATTCGCGGTGTATCCGGACACGCAGCGGCCGGGGGAGATCCGGCAAGAGAAGATGCCGCTAGGCTGGGAAGTGCAGGGGGAGGGGGAGCTGGTGTGCCGGGCGTGCGGGTCGACGAACGTGACGCGGAACGGGACGTCGTAAGCCTTATTCGGGGACGGCGAGGCCGGGGAGGTGGTGGGGGCGGGCGAGGATGCGGCTGAGCATGCGCGCGGTGGCGCCCCAGATCTCGTGCTCGCCGTACTGGTAGACGGGGCTCTGGCGGATGTAGGTGCCGCGGTCTTCGATACGCTGGCTGGCCGGGTCGAGGAGGGTGGCGACGGGAACCTCGATGACGCGCTCGACCTCGCGCGGGTCGGGGCGGAAGGTGGGCGGCGCGGCCAGCCGGCCGACGACGGGGGTGACGAGGAAGCCGCTGACGGCGACGTACTCGGGCTCTAGCTCGGCGAGCACCTCGACGGCCTCGGGGGGGATGCCGACCTCCTCGTAGGTCTCGCGGAGCGCGGTCTGCACGAGGGTGCCGTCGCGCGGCTCATAGGCGCCGCCGGGGAGGGAGATCTGGCCGCGGTGGGTGGCGACGGTGGCGGTGCGGCGCGTGAAGCAGGTGTAGGCCACGCCGGCGCGCTCGTAGAGCAGGAAGAGCACGGCGGCGCGGCGCCAGGGACGGCCGCTCGGGGCACGGGCGGGGTCGAAGCCGGGGTACAGGCTGCCCGGGGCGGGACCGGGCGGCGTGTCGGGTGGGCGGGCGTCCACGGGCTACGTATCGGAGACGGGCACGCGCTGGTCGCCCTGCTGCCGGGTCACCTGGTCGGCGTTCTGGGTGCGCCCGTGGGGCTCCAGACGCGGCTCGGAGGTGAACGCGGTGTCGGCGCTGGGCTTGCTCGCGGCAGCAGCCTCGGCCTTGGCCTCGGCGGTGGTGGGCGGAGGCGGCCCGGGGACGGCGACCAGGTCGTTGCGCACGGCGACGACGCCGGGCACGGCGCGCGCGATCTCGGCGGCGGCCTCGACCGCCGCGGCGCTGGGCACGGGACCGACCAGGTGGACGACGCCCAAGCTGCAATCGACGTAGACTGGCGCGAGGTTGGTGCGCGGGTCGAGCGCGAGCGCCGTCGCCACGGCGACGCCGACGGTGGGATCGGCGATCAGCTCGGACACGAGGGGGCGCCCGCCGGCGGCCGCGGCGGCCAGGCGCTCGGCCATGACCTGGAGCGGCTGGCTGCGCACGCGGCCGGTGAGCACGACGCTGCCTTGGCGCATGGCGACCTGGATGCGGGAGCCGCTGGCGCGGATCGGCTCGTAGCGATCGATGGACTCGCTGACGCGGTACAGCAGCTCGCTGTCGGCGCTGCTGAGCCCCTCGTCGAGCACCGGTGTGAAGCCGGTCTGCTCGGAGGGATCGCGCACGTCGGGCGGCGCAGCCGGCACGTCGTATTGCGTCGGGGTGCGGGGCAGGGGCACGTCGGCCGGGTGGGCGGTGGCCATGCGGACCTCCGCGGGCGCGGCGCTGCCGGCGGGGCCGGGCGGCGCGCAGACTCTCTAGCTATTGTCGCACAAGCAGCCCCCTTCCCCCCAACCCCCCTCCCCCACAAGGGGACCGGGGCTTTCAGTGCGGGCTGCGCTGCTGTCCTTCCCCCTTCCTTCGCAGGGAAGGGGGGCAGGGGGTTAGGTCAGCGCCGGGTGCGGCGGCCGTTACGGGCGGGCCTGGTCGGGATGGCGGCGTCGCGGTGGCGGCTGGCCGCCGGCTGGATGCCCCGGCGGGTACACTCGGCCGCGTAGTAGGCGTCGACCAGGCGGCAGATCTCCTCCGGGTCGTCGGTCAGCTTTAGCAGGGCTAGCTCGTCGGCGGTGATCTTGCTCTCGGCCAGCAGCACGTCGTGGATCCAGTCGATCAGCCCCTGCCAGTAGGCGCGGCCCACGAGGATGACCGGGAAGTTGCAGACCTTGTGGGTCTGGATCAGCGTCAGCGCCTCGAACAGCTCGTCGAGCGTGCCGAAGCCGCCCGGGAAGATGATGAAGGCCATCGCGTACTTGACGAACATCGTCTTGCGCGCGAAGAAGTAGCGGAAGTTCAGCGGCAGGTTCACGTAGCCGTTGATGTGCTGCTCGAAGGGCAGCTCGATGTTGCAGCCGACGGAGACGCCGCCCGCCTCGGCGGCGCCGCGGTTGGCGGCCTCCATGAGCCCGGGGCCGCCGCCGGTGATGATGGCGAAGCCGTCGCGCGCCAGCTCGTAGCAGACGGTGCGCGCCAGCGCGTACATGGGATCGGTGGGGGACACGCGCGCCGAGCCGAACACCGAGACGGCGCGGCCCAGCCCGGCCAGCTCGTCGAAGCCCTCCACGAACTCGCCCATGATCCGCAGCACGCGCCAGGTGTCGGTGTCCCGGAAGGCGGCCGCACGCTGGCGCTCGGGCTCGCACCAGGCGAGCAGCTTCTGGTCCTGGGTCGGCTCGCCGCTGACGGCGGCGCGGTTGAGGGTCGGGTTGGGGCGGGCGGGCGCGCGGTGCGTGTTGGGGTGACGGCGGTCGGGCATGCAGCTACCTCCTGTCTCTCCGTATGGTACCGCCGGCCGCCGCCCCCCGCCGCGGCCGTCGCGGCGCGCGGTGTACCATAGAGGCAAGGCGCCCGAACGATGAGATGGGCAGGGGCAGCGGGGCGGACGCGCCGGCTGCCGGGAGGCGACGCCGCGCGCGTGCAGGAGGAGGGAGCGGCCATGGCGATCGAGTCGATCAATCCGGCCACGGAGGAGGTGGAGGCGCGCTTCGACGAGCAGACGCCCGCGCAGGTCGAGGCGGCGCTGGCGGCGGCGGCGGACGCCTACCGGGCCTGGAGCCGCACGAGCTTCGACGAGCGCGGCGCGCTGTTCCGGCGCGCGGCCGCGGAGCTGCGGAAGGGCAAGGCACACTACGCCGGGCTGATGACGGCGGAGATGGGCAAGCCGATCGTCGAGGCCGAGGCGGAGATCGAGAAGTGCGCCTGGGGCTGCGAGTTCTACGCCGACCACGCGGCGGGGTTCCTGGCCGACGAGCGCATCGACACGAACGCGAAGCTGAGTTACGTCGCCTTCCAGCCGCTAGGCGTGGTGCTGGCGGTGATGCCGTGGAACTTCCCGTTCTGGCAGGTGTTCCGGGCGGGGGCGCCGGCGATGATGGCGGGCAACACCTGCGTGCTAAAGCACGCCTCGAACGTGCCGCGCTGCGCGCTGGCGGTGGAGGAGGTGTTCCGCGCGGCGGGGTTCCCGGACGGGGTCTTCCGCACGCTGCTAGTGTCGGCGCGCACGGTGGACGGGATCATCGCCGACGACCGCATCCGGGCGGTAACGCTGACGGGGAGCGACGTGGCGGGGCGCGAGGTGGCCGCGGCGGCGGGGCGGGCGCTGAAGAAGACAGTGCTGGAGCTAGGCGGCTCGGACCCGTTCATCGTGCTCGACGACGCCGACCTGGACGCGGCGGCGGAGACGGCGGCGCGCGCGCGCTTCCAGAACACCGGCCAGAGCTGCATTGCGGCGAAGCGCTTCCTGGTGCAGGACGGGGTGGCCACGGATTTCGAGGAGCGCTTCCGCGCCGCCGTCGGGCGCCTGCGGGTAGGCGACCCGCGGGAGCGCGAGACGCAGGTGGGGCCGATGGCGCGCGGCGACCTGCGTGAGGCGCTGGAGCAGCAGCTGCGCGCGTCGGTGGAGCAGGGCGCGCGGGTGCTGACGGGCGGCACGCGGCTGGAGGGGCGCGGCTACTACTTCGCGCCGACGATCGTGACGGACGTGCGCGAGGCGATGCCGGTGATGCGCGAGGAGACGTTTGGGCCGCTGGCGGCGGTGTACCGCGTGCGCGACGACGCGGAGGCGGTGCAGGTAGCGAACGCCTCCCGCTTCGGGCTGGGGGCCAGCATCTTCACGCGCGACGACGAGCGCGGGCAGCGGCTGGGACGGCAGATCGAGTCGGGGCTGGTGTTCATCAACGGCATGGTGGCGTCGGACCCGCGGGTGCCGTTCGGCGGCGTGAAGGACAGCGGCTACGGCCGCGAGCTGTCGACGTTTGGCATCCGCGAGTTCGTAAATATCAAGACCGTCTGGATCAGCGACGCGGGCGGCGTGGCGCCGAGCCAGGTGACGACGCAGACGGTCGGCGAGTAGCAGCTGAGCGGCTAGCAAGCCAATGATGGCCCGGCGCCAGTGCACCGTCGGGACTGCGCTCTACTCTAGCCGCGGACGAGGAAGTGGGCCCCTGACCCCGAGCCCTCGCCAAATGCCGAGCAAATGGTCGAGACTTGGGTCAGGCTGTCGGCACAGCCCGTGCGGCGCACGGCATCGGATGGTGACTCCATAGACTCCGAGGATCACCACATCGCCGCGGCGCGGAGGGCCCCGCGCCGTCATGCCTCGTGCTCGAAGGCGGCGACCGCCGCCTCCACGTCGTCACATAGGCGCACGCTGGGCCCCTCATAAAGCGCCAGCGCGCGCTGCACCATCTCGCGCGGCACCCGGTGCAGCCCGGCGAGCCAAAGGGCGGCGCCGCGGGCCTGCAGCTCCTGGTTGAGCCCGGCCAGCGCTTGCAGGGCCGTAAACTCCAGGTCCGGGATCGCGCTTGCGTCCAGCACTACCACGCGCGGCGATGGGGAGATTCCTTCCACCAGGGCCGAGAGGTGATCGGTCACGCGCTGTGCGTTCGCGAAGTAGAGGCGTCCCTGGGCGCGGACCACCACCAGCCCCGGCACCGTTTCGACAGGCTGGGCCCCGGTGAGGGCGCGCCAGTGCTGGGTCCCAGGCTCGCGGCCGAGCAGTTCGACTGGCTGGTGGTTCGTCTGGTAGAGCAGCACGAGCATGGAGACCAAGACGGCGATGAGCACGCCGTTGAGGACGCCCAGCACGAGGACGCCCGCCACGGCGACCAGGCTCAGCGCCAGGTCGCGGCGGCGGATAACGCCAATGCGCCGGAGCATCGCGACATCGACGAGGCCGGCGACCGCGACCAGGACCAGGGCGCCCAGCACCGCCTGGGGCAAACTCTCGAACAGCGGCGTGAGGATGGTTAGCGTCAGCAGCACCATCCCGGCCGTCACCAGTTGGGCTACCTGCGTGCGGGCGCCGGCGGCCCGGTTCACGGCAGTCTGTGACATCCCGCCGTCGCACGGGTAGCCGCGCAGCAGCCCGGCGCCGATCGCCGCGGCGCCCAGGGCCACCAGCTCCCGGTTGGCGTCAAGGCGGGGCTCTTGTCGGGTGGCGAAGGCCCGCCCAGCGCCGATGGTGTCGATGCTCGACATGAGGGCAATGCCCAGGGCGGCGACGAGCAGCGCCCGGGCATCCGCGAGATCGGGGAGCGCGGGTGTGGGCAGCCCTGGGGGGATGGGGCCGATGACGGCTACACCCTGCGTGGCCAGTCCCAGACTCTGGACGGCCGCAATGCTGAGCACCACGACGACAAGGGGCCCCGGCACGCGGGGCGCCCAGCGCTTCAGCGCCAGCAGCAGCGCGATACTCCCGAGACCGAGCACGACCGTGGGCGGGTGGGCTGCGGGGAGCCGGACGACCGCTCCGGCGAGCTGTTGGAAGAAGTCGGCGCTCGGCACGGATACGCCCAGGAGCTTGCCGAGCTGGCCGGAGGCGATGAACAGGCCGGCGCCGGCTTTGAACCCGACGAGCACGGGCTGGGAGATGAACTCGGCCAGGAACCCGAGCCGCAGCAGGCCGGCGAGCAGCACGGTCGCGCCAAAGAGGAGGGCCAGGAGGGCCGCTGTGCCGGGCACGCGCTCGGGTGGGATGCCCACGAGCGCCGACGCGGTGAGTATCGACACCATGGAGGAGACGCTCACGCTGAGGGGGCGCGATGTGCCGAGGAGCGCGTAGACCGGCATCGCGGCCAGGGCGGTGTACAGGCCAGCCTGCACGGGAAGGCCGGCTAGGGTGGCGTAGGCCATGGACTGCGGGATCACGAGCGCGGCCGTGGTAAGCCCCGCGACCGCGTCGAAGCGCAGCCAGGCCGGCTGGTACGCGCGCAGCCAAGCGAGTGCGGGTATCCACCGCGCGATCGCGCTCGTTTCTCCTGCAGCGACCGTAATTGCGCTCATGCACGCCTCCCGCATGTCGGGTCGTCCGGCCAAATGGCCCGGTGCTGGCCGGCGGAACCTCCCTGCGCTGAGGAAGGTGGCTCGCTAGGCCGCCCGCCTCAGCGCAGGGACTGCGGCACCCGTAACAGCGCCTCGATCAGATGCGGCCAGAAGTCCAGGCCGAGCAGGTACAGCACGCCGATGCCCCCGGCCAGCACCACGGCGTCGATGCTCTCGCGTCCCTCAGGCTCCCAGTAGACGTCGGCCAGCCGGAGGATGAGGGCGAACTCGTCCAGGACCAGCGCCGCGCCGACGCCGAACAGAATGGCGAGCAGCGTGGTAGGCCGCTGGACCGTAAGGACGAGGCCCAGATACCCGCTGGCCAGGGCCAGCAGCATGCCGGGCACCATGTGGTGGATGTGCAAGCCACTCTTGGTCGTGATGTTGTGGACGAAGGGCAGGGTCTGGTAGTGAATGCCATACGTGATGAGCCGCACGATGCCAAAGGTACACAGGAAGGCCAGGGTGAGCAGGAACGCGGGCTCCTTGCCCGCGGCGACGATGCCGCGCACGTAGGCCGTGCGCACGTCCGTGACGAGCGCGCTGACGATCACGGCCCCGCCGCCCATCAGGAGCACGGGCGCGAGCAGCACCGTGATGAGCAAGAAGGCCCGCCGTCGCCGGCGATCCGGGTGCCTCACGCCGACTGCCCTCCTCGCCTGAGATTGCACGCCGAGCGCGGCGACGCGTGTGCCACGATCTCGCGTGGGCAGCGCGACCCCACGGCGCTCCTACGCGCCAGTCTCCGCCGCCGAGGCTTCTGGCCCCGCATGGAGCTTCGCGTAGCGGCGCCAGGCTTCGGCGAGAAGCGTGACGCCCCCGACGATCCCCCACCCTACGAGTAGCGCCGTGACCGCGAGCGGGCGCGTCGGCGCCTCCATGAGGGCCGGGGAGAGAATGAGCAGGACGCCGAGCAGCAGCTCGAAGCCGCCCAGCAGGTCGCTTTCAAGCATCCGAAAGCGATGCGCCGTGCCGGGAGTGTCGAAGCCGCCGATGACGTGCGTCCAGCCGGTCAGCAGTGCGAACATGCCCATCACCTGCGCGGCCGTGTCGACGGAGACGGCACGGCCGAGCGCAAAGCGCCCGAGCGCCACCAGGCCGGTCACGATCCCCAGGACACCGGCGAAGCCAGGCAACACGGCTTTGCGGTCGTAGGCCAGCCACCAGCGCAACGACATCGCCCCGGTAGCGAAGAGATAAAGGCCGATGAAGTTGCCCAGCATCCGCCCAGCCGCCTCGCCCCCTAGCAGGACGATGAGCGCGAGGGCCAGCGCGAGGAGCCCCCGCAGCAGAGTCAATACGACGAGGGCCTTCGCGGCCCGCTGTTGTTGCATCTCGCTCGCTCCGTGTCGCTCTCGCTCTTGGCCCCCGGCCCTATCCTGTGGGCGACCCAAGAAACGCCCGTCGCCTACCCGACGATCCGAGCGGCGGACGGCGACGGCCAGCTCTAGCAGAAGGGCGAACTGTAGCAGAATCCCGCGCTCGGATTGGGCGCGACCGGGTCTAGCTGGACAGGCGGGGAATCCGGGTCCGGCTGCACCCGGATGGCCGTCGAGTTGGCGACGCGCTCCACCACGCCAGTGCCGGAGTTCCAGGTGCGGATGAGCTGGCCGTTAGTCGGGTTGATGGCCATGCCCACCCACGAGCCGTCGGGCGCCACGATCGCGACGTCCGTCTCGGTGTCGCTCACGCGGTTGCGGTAGAGGCCAGCGGTGCCGGTCTGGGTTAGGTTACCCGTCCATTGGCCGCCCGCGACGGTGCCGGTGATCGTGTCGCCCTGCCGGGTGCCGGTCAGCAGCGTGCCGTCGCTGGCCGTCCCCACGAAGGAGTTCCCGTTGATCGCCCCGACATACCACTTGGCATACATCCGGTTGAAATTGTCGTCGCGGCTGCCGAGGAAGGCGACCGCCCGGTTGTCCGGGGCCACGATCGCCACGAACTTGGCGTCGATGTTCTCCAGCCCGGCGATGTTGCCTACGAACGTGCGCGCCTGCTCGGGGGTCGGGGTCTGCTGCGCCCCCACGCTCGGGGCGAGCGCCATTCCGGCGGCCACCAGTACCGCGAGCATCAGCGAGAACAACCGGCACAGCTTGAACACGATTCCCTCCTCATCACGCGCTAGCCATCTGGCCCCGTCCCCGGGATTACGGTCTCTCTCGACGTCACCTTCGCGCGACGCTCGCCCCGTTCGCTGCTGGCTCAGCCGCGTCGCTCTGTCAGCTTGCGCCGGACGGGCCAAGGACGCATCCCCCGACACGGGGGATTTTTGGGGGACGCCCCACCGTCCGGGGCCGTGGTTGGACGCGGTTCGTCTTGCTTGACCTGGCGTTGGCTCATTCCCGCTAAGAGGCCGGGGCAGAGGCGTGCGTACTGCGCGACGCGTCGAAGACTACCTGGTCGTACTGCCAGAGCCGCTCGAAGAACTCGCGGGCGAGGCGCTCCTGGTTTGGACCGCCGTCCGTGGCGGCCTGCACAATCTCGCGGATCGTGCGCTGCCCGTCGATCGCGGCTAGCAGTCGGTCCTCAGCTGCATCGATGGGAAAAATAAGGTCGGTGAAAGTGTGCGCCCGGTTGATCAGCACGGCGACGCTACCCGGGGGCAGGCGTTCCCGGACACAAACCGTCCAGGGCAGGCGGATCGGGACGTAGTCTCGCCAGCCGTCGCCGACAAACGTGATCGGCTGGCCTGCGCGGGGGCAATCATCTCGGTAGGCGATGAGGTTGTGCTTGACCATCGTGCCCCGCCACAGCTCGACGGCGGCGTGCTGCAACGGCGCGGGCAGCGCGGCGAGCCGGGCGGCGTGCGGCGTCCGGGCCACCATACCGCACTGGGCTAGGTAAGGCGCCTGCTCGAACCAGCGACCGAAGGTCATCCCGCAGCGCGCCAGCCAGGCATACACCTCCGGGACGGTATAGGCGCGATCCAGGGGATGGAGCAGCGCATCGGCCAGCGCGTCGGGATTCCTGAAGTCCAGCGACCGGCGCAGCACAGCGGCCAGCGGGTGATCCGCGGACAAAGTCGCCAGCGCGGTGCCGAGATCCCGCAGGTCCCTGTCCGAGGGACTGACCCGCAGCAGGCGACAGTACTCCTGCATCATGTAGATGCCGGCCCGCCCGTAGGGTGCGTAGACCATCAGGTGCAGCGCGCCCTCGGGCTTGAGCACGTCGCGCAGCGCGCGCAGGCCGCGGTCCGGATCGGGCAGGTGATGGAGCACCCCGGTGCAGACGATCTGGTCGAAGGTGCGCCCCAGTTCCTGGACGTGCTCGATCGGCAGTTCATGCAGATCGAGGTGCTCCAGCCGGTACTTGGTCTGGAGATCGCGCGTGTAGCGCAGACTCTGTGTGCTGACGTCGATGCCCGTGACGCGAGCATCGGGTTCCATCAGGGCGCATCGGGCCGCCTGCGAAGTGCCGCAGCCGGCCACCAGGATCGCCCGGTTGCCCCGCGGCCGCTCGGTGGGCCAGTGGAGATGAAACTGCGCCCGGCGCCGCTCGGGGTCGCGGTACAGCTCACGGTGCTCGTCCAGGCTGGTGAGCGGCGGGGGATACGGCCTCCGCTCATAGAAGTCGCAGACCGCGTGCGCTGCCCCCGCCGGAGCCCGTTGGGATGAGTCGCTTGCATTCACCGAGCAGCCTCCGCTTCAGGGTTTCAGAAGCCCAGCAGGCGCACCAGGGCGGCCGTGCCGCTGGCGACGAAGCTGACGGCGATGGCCAGCACGATGAAGCCCATCACGCGGGTCATGGCGTCGATGCCCTTGTTCCCGAGGCGTTTGCTGACGGGACCGCTCACCAGCAGGGAGACGTACGTCACGATCGCCAGCAGGATTAGCCCGCCAATGGCCTCCACGTAGTCGAGCGGACGATCCGAACGCGTGGCCGTGGCGATCAGCAGCGCGATCACCCCGGGCCCGCTCAAGACCGGCAGGGCCATCGGCGAGAAGGCAATGTCCGGCGGGGCGCCGTCCCCGTTGGCATCCGACTGCGGGGCGCGGACGCTGCCGGTGGACATCTCCCAGGCGGTCTTGGCGACGATCAGGCCGCCCGCCACCTGGAGATGCCCCACCGCCACGCCGAAAAAGGCCAGCACGGCCCGCCCGGCGAGCAGGGAGACGAGCATGATTGCCAGGACGTAGATCGCCGTCTCCTTCGCCATGCGCAGCCGATAGTCGCGCGGCTGTCCATTGGTGAGCGCAACAAACACCGGGATGGCCTCGGGCGGGTTCAGCACCGGCAGCACGGAGAGAAAGGTCGTCACGCCGAAGCCAGTCAACCATTCGTTCACGGTAGATCCTGTTCTATTGCTCGCCCCGCAAGCGCGACCATCTGCTTACTTGCCTTTCGGGGACTCGGCCCATCGCCGCGTGGGAGCCGTCGGAACCCATCTTTGGGGCCTTCCGTACGAGCTGATGAAGTAGAGAACGCTGTACACCACGATCGTGGCATCCATCGCGCCAGCCACGGCGTACGCGCGTCCCCAGGGCTCCCCCATGCTCGTGATAACCAGGAAGACCAGAAACGACTTCTCAACCGTGCTGAACACCATCGTTTCGAAGCGCAGCCACGGCCGAAATGCAGCGACAATCATCAGCACGCCGATGCCGCAGACCATGATTCCCCAGTGGCGAAGTACTGGAACGCTGGGCGGTAGATAGTCAAGCAGGCCGAAAAAGAGAAGTCGCGACCCGAGATCGACGTTGTACGCGACCACGATCGGCAGGCAGGTAGCCAGCCCAAAGATGATGAGGCAGTACTTTAGGGTCGCTCCGATGAACCGCTCGATCCCCTTCATCATCCATCAGCATCCTGGGCCCACATCCGATTCGCGCGGCGCCACGGGCCGTGCGGCGCTGCCGCGGATTTTTCCCTGGACCGCTTCGGCTATGGCGGTCCAGTTCACTCGGAAAGATCGTCGCTGACACTCGCGGTGGTTCGAGTGGGGGCGCCCGGCGCGTGCGCCGGGCGCCCGGGGCGCGGCTAACCTTGCGAGAACCCGACGAGATCAGCCATGGGGGACCGACGCCTGCGCCAGCACCGAGTCCAGGTTGAACGAGGCGGGCTTCTGGCGCGGTGGGAACTTCTTGAAGTCCTCGATCTGCTGTGCCACGTACGCCTGCATCAGGTACATCTGGGGGACGTGATCGACCATCCAGTCCCAGTAGGTGTTCGAGTTGAAGTCGGCCCGCTCGAACGGGTCGCGCCGCAGGTTCATGATGTGCGGCACCCGTAGCTTCACGAACGGCTCGGCCCACAACTGCATCGTGTTGGCCCGCTGCACCGCCAGGTGGAACTTGTAGTCGCCGACCCGCACTGCGAGGACGTCGCCGTCATCGCTGAAGTACATGATGGCGTTGCGCGGGCTCTCCGCCGCCTCGCCGGTGAGGTAGGGGATCATGTTGTAGCCGTCGAGGTGGACGTGGAACTGCTTGCCGCCCACCGTGCAGCCGTTGAGCAACTGCTCGGTCACGTCCGGGTTGCCGGCGGCGGCTAGCAGCGTCGGGAACATGTCGATGTGCGACACGATGCCGTTCAGCACCGAGCCGGCCTTGATCTTGCCCGGCCAGCGCATGAAGCAGGGCACCCGCCAGCCGCCTTCGAAGCCGGTGTCCTTCTGGGCACGGTACGGGGTGTTGGCGCCGTCTGGCCAGGTGTCGTTCTCGGGACCGTTGTCGGTGGAGTACATGACGATGGTGTCGTCGGCGATGCCCAGCTCGTCCAGCTTGGTGAGGATCTGGCCGATCTGCTCGTCGTGGACGACCATGCGGTCGCTGTAGGGGTCCTGCCCGCTCTTGCCAAGGTTCTTCTCCGCGACGTGGGTGCGGAAGTGCATGGCCGTGGAGTTGTACCAGCAGAAGAAGGGCTTGCCGGCCTTCGCCTGCGTCTCGATCCAGGCGATGGCCCGGTCGGTGATCTCCTCGTCGATGGTCTCCATGCGCTTTTTGGTGAGCGGCCCCGTGTCCTCGACCGTCTGCTTCCCAACGCGCCCCCAGCGCGGGTCCTCGGTCGGGTCGTCCACGTCCGTTGCCGTGCAGCTCAAGACCCCCCGAGGCCCGAACTGCTCCTTGAAACCTGGGACCTTGGGGTAGTCGGGCAGCTCGGGCTCCTCCTCGGCGTTCAGGTGGTAGAGGTTGCCGAAGAACTCGTCGAAGCCGTGGACCGTGGGCAGGAACTCGTTGCGGTCGCCGAGGTGGTTCTTGCCAAACTGGCCGGTGGCGTAGCCGAGCGGCTTCAGCAGCTCGGCGATGGTCGGGTCTTCTGGCTGCAGGCCGACCGTCGCGCCGGGCATCCCGACCTTGGTGAGGCCCGTACGGATTGGGTTCTGGCCGGCGATGAAGCAGGCGCGGCCGGCGGTGCAGCTCTGCTGGGAGTAGTAGTCGGTGAAGGTGACGCCCTCCGCGGCGATGCGGTCGATGTTGGGGGTACGGTAGCCCATCGAGCCACGGCTGAAGTGGCTGATGTTCCAGATGCCGATGTCGTCGCCCCAGAGGATCAGGATGTTGGGCTTTCCGTTAGGCATCGTAGTTCTCCTTGCCAGCATGCGCAGATGGGGATCCGGCGACTGCTGCCGCCAACGGGCGGCGGTACGAGCGTTGGGCCAGGTCTCACCTCCTTTCAGCCATTGGCCAGGTTGTCCCGGCTCGCCGGCGCTGGACGCGGTCACGGTGGTCGCTCCTCCCGGGCCGGGACCGCTGCAGCCTGGAACACTCCTGTACCAGCGGCACGTCAGCTCGGGCTCGTCGCGGGCGCGGTCAGGACGGGCGCGACCGGCTCCGGCTGCGCCTCCTTGTGGGCCGCCCGCGCGGCCAGCGGCTGGAAGACGACGAACGCGACCAGGCCCGCGAGGAACATCGGGATCGCCTCAGTGACCGCCACGCCGGAAATCAGGAACACGATCATGCCGACGCTCAGCGGGATGGGCGTCAGGGCCGCGGGCACGGCCGTCATGAGACAGGTGACCGCGACCGCCAGGGGGATCTGCGGGAACATCAGGTTGACGGCCACACCCGCGGTCGCGCCGATGAAGAGCCAGGGAAAGATCGGCCCGCCGATGAAGCCGGCGGACAGCGCGCCCGCCAGCGCGAGCATCTTGGCAAAGACCACGATGATGAGGAGGGCCAGGCCGAGCTGGGCCGCCTGCCGCGTGACGACGGTCAGCCCGTCGGTACCCAGGAACAAGGTGAGCGGCAGCGCCATCCCCAGCAGGCCCAGCAGGAGCCCCGCCAGCGTGCAGCGCACGATCGGCTTGTCGCTGAGCGGCGCCATCGCCCGCTTCAGCAGCCGTAGGATGAGGCCGAAGACCAGGGCGAGCGCCGCCCCCACGAGGCCCAGCAGGATACCAACGCCCAGATGCCACAGCTCCAGCGTGTAGGCGGGAAAGTTGAAAAAGCGGAGGAGGGGCGAGAACTTGTCGCCCTGCACGCCGTAGAACAGGGCGAAGCCCCCGACGGCCGAGAGCAGGGCGATGAGCAACGTGCGGAAGTAGGCGCGCGACTGCGCGTGGGCGAGCTCCAGCGCCATCAGCACGCCGGCCATGGGCGCCGTGAACAACCCGCCGTAAGTGCCGGTCACGCTCGCCAGCACGTTCGTCTGCTGGAGGTCCGCGGGCACCTTGCGCCGCTCGGAGAGCCAGGTCGCCAGACCGGCGCCCAGCATCCCGACGGGCACCTCCGGGCCGAGCGCGAAGCCGCCGATCAGGGAAATGGCGGCGACGAGCACCCCCCCGGGCATGGGTCGCGGGTCGAGCCGCCCCGCGGGGACCGCGTCGAAGACGTCCTCCTCCTTGGCCGGGTGGAAATGGTGGATGAGCCCGACAATCAGGCCGGCGGCCGTCATGATGGCGACGATGCGCCAGGAGCCGGAGAGCGGCTCTGGGCCGGGCGTCACCGGATAGAGGAGCTTCGTAGCATAGCTCGTGACGGCCACGAAGACGAACGCGCCCGCCGCGCCGAGCAGGCCCAGGAGCACGCCCCACACCAGATGGTCGAGATACACCCGCGGAGCGGAGCCGTTGTCGCTAGCCATCACCTATCCTCCATGGGGGTCAACCGGCGCCCGGGCGCTCCCCGCAGGCCCGGCCCGTGCCTGGCGGGCGAGGGCTGCTCGCCCGCCGCACACGCGTGGTCAGCCTACTGCCGCGCCATGGCGATGCGGATCAGCTCCTCGTGGCTGATCTGGTGGTCCTGGCTGTCGAGCCCGAGCTGCAGATTGACCCAGGTGACCCGCCCGCTGAAGCGGTTGCCGCCGCGCTGGAAGTCCGCGCAGATCGGCGCGCCGGTCTTGTTGCCCACGGTGCAGGAGGAGTCGGCCGAGAACACGACCGCATGGGTGTGCTCCACGCGCCCCTCGCCCACCTTCTGACCGTCCAGGTAGAGCGACACGGTGCCGCCCTTGCCGAGGCCGCCGCCGTCGTAGGCGAACTCTAGTCGCACCTGGTGGGCCCCAGCGGGCAGGTTGGTGCTCGTCTCGACGAAGAACGTCTGCAGGCCGAGGAAGTTGTAGACGTACTTCAGCCGCCCGTTCTTCGCGTAGAGCGCCCAGCCGCCAAAGTTTCCGCCCTGGGCGATGATCACGCCCTCCGCGCCCGCCGCGGGCACCTCGACGCTCGCCGTCACCGAGTACGACTTGTTCTTGATGTTGAGCACGGCGTTCTCGCCCAGCCGCCCCATCCCACCGAACAGGATCTGGTCGTTCCCGCGCACCAACACTGGGCGGCCCGCGACGTCCGGATTGAGCCGTTCGGCCGCCCGGTCGTCCAGCGGCAGCACGTTGTACTTGGTCGCCTCGATCAAGAACAGCCGCTGTAGCTCGTGCAGCTTCTCGGGCTGCTCCTTCGACAGGTCTTTGGCCTGGCTCCAGTCCTGCGTCGTGTCGTACAGCTCCCACACGTCGTCGTCGAACGCCACCGTCTCGGCGCCGACCAGCTCCCACGGCGTGCGATGCTTCGTGACCGCGGTCCAGCCCTTGTGGTAGATGCCGCGGTTGCCGAACATCTCGAAGTACTGGGTCTCGTGGCGGTCTGGAGCCTGCGCGTCGTCGAACGAGTAGGCCATGCTGACGCCTTCCAGAGGCTGCTGTGCCACCCCGTCCACCACGGCCGGCTCCGGCAGGCCGGCCACCTCGAGCACCGTGGGGGCGATGTCGATGACGTGGTGGAACTGCTCGCGCAGCTCCCCCTTGGCCTTGATCCCCTTTGGCCAGTGGACGATCGTGCCGTTGCGGGTGCCGCCCCAGTGGGAGGCGACCTGCTTGGTCCACTGGTAGGGCGTGTCCATGGCGTGCGCCCAGCCCACCGCGTAGTGGTTGTACGAGCTGGGGCCGCCGAACTCGTCGAGGTGCGCCAGCAGGAACTGCGGCGTCTCCAGCGCGGCCGCGCCGTTGAAGTTGATCATCTCGTTGAAGCTGCCGTGTAGCGTGCCCTCGGCCGAGGCGCCGTTGTCGCCAATGATGTAGTAGATCAGCGTGTTGTCGAGAAGCTGCAGTCGCTCCACCACGTCGAGCAGCCGCCCCACCTGGTAGTCCGTGAACTCCAGAAAACCCGCGTAGCACTCCATCTCGCGCGCCAGCACCGGCTTCAACTCCGCGGGCATGTCGTCCCAGGCGGGAATCTCCGCGTGGCGCGGCGTGAGCTGACAGTCGGCCGGGATGACGCCCAGCTCCTTCTGGCGGGCGAACGTCTCCTCGCGCAGCTTGTCCCAGCCCTGGTCGAACTGCCCCTGGTACTTCTCGATCCACTCCTTCGGCACGTGGTGCGGCGCGTGGGTGGCGCCGGGCGCGAAGTACATGAAGAATGGCTTGTTTGGCTGGAGGGAGGTCTGCATGGCGAGCCAGGAGATCGCCTGGTCGGTCATGTCCGGCAGGAGATGGTAGCTCGGATCGTCGGGGACCTCGACGGGCGTCGTGCCGTCGTACAGCTCGGGGAACCACTGGTTCGTCTCGCCGCCGACGAAACCGTAGAACTTCTCGAAGCCGCTCTGGGTTGGCCAATGCTCGAATGGGCCGGAGGGGTTCGCCTCCCAGACCGGCACCTCGTGGCACTTGCCGAACTGGGCCGTGGCGTAGCCGTTGCGGCGCAGGATCTCGGCTAGCGGTGCGCAGGTGTTGGGGCGGATCGAGTTGTAGCCGGGCGCGCCCGTGGCGATCTCGGTGATGCCCCCCATGCCGACCGAGTGGTGGTTGCGCCCGGTGAGGAGCGCCGCGCGGGTGGGTGAGCAAAGCGCGGTCGTATGGAAGCGCGTGTACTTGAGCCCGTTACCGGCGAGCCGCTCGGCGGTCGGCGTGTGGATCGGGCCGCCAAACGCGCTGGAGGCGCCGAAGCCCGCGTCGTCGAGCAGGACGACGAGCACGTTGGGCGCGCCGGCCGGCGGCCGCAGCCGTTGGATGGGCGGGAACTTCGCCTCGGGGTCCTTCGCGTCGTAGGCGATGAAGCCCTGGTAGGGCTTATCCGGGATCGGCAGGATCTCGCGCTGTGGCCGGTCGGGTGCTTCTGGCATCGCCTTGCTTCCTTAACTGCTGGCGTACTGCGCACGTTCGGCTCGCGACAGCCCACCGCCGCTGTGCCTCTGAGACAACCGGGGCGGCCGCGTGGGGCCGCGCACACCCGATCCGGCTCAGCCTCCCGCCGCGGGGCGCACGATGCAGCGGAAGCCCAGGTGCGCCGTGCCCGTGTCGATCGCCTGCGGGCGGCGGGCCGCCGGCCGGTAGCGCAGACAGTAGTTCGGCGCGCACAGGTGCGACCCGCCCTTGATGACCTTGCGCGGGATGCGGAACTGCGGCGCCGCGGGGTCGTAGCTCTGCTCTTCGTCGCCGCCGCGCGGGTTGCGCGGCACGCAGCAGGGTTTGTCCGCGTCCTCGGGGTGCCGCGCGGTGTACCAGTCGCAGGTCCATTCCCATACGTTGCCGGCCATATCGGAGAGCCCGTACCCGTTGGGCGGGAAGGAGCCGACTGGGGAGGTACCCTCGTAGCCGTCGAGGCGCAGGTTCTGCCACGGGAACTCGCCTTGCCAGGTGTTGGCCATCGCCTTCCCGCTCGGGAAATGCTCGTCGCCCCAGGTGAAGATCGCGCCCTCCAGCCCGCCGCGCGCGGCGCGCTCCCACTCCGCTTCCGTCGGCAGCGCCTTGCCCGCCCAGGCGGCATAGGCTGCCACGTCCTCGTAGGCGACGTGGACGACCGGATGGCGCCCGCGGCCCTTCAGGGAGCTGCCGGGCCCCTCGGGATGGCGCCACCACGCCCCCGGCGTCCACGTCCACCACTGGCTCAGGTCGCGCAGGTCCACGGGGCCCGCCGTGCGATGGAAAACTAGCGAGCCTGGCACGAGGTTCTCCGGCGGCGCGCCGGGGTAGAGGGCGGGGTCCGGGGGGCGCTCGGCCACCGTGACGTAGCCCGTCGCCTCGACGAAGCGAGCGAACTCGCGATTGGTCACCTGGTAGCGGTCCATCCAGAACCCGTCGACGGCGACGGCGTGGACCGGGCGCTCCTCCGGATAGAACCGCTCGTCGCCCATGCGGAACGTGCCGCTCGGAATCCAGACTATGTCGGGCGCCGGCGGGGCGCCGGGCGGAGCGCCGGCTAGCGGGATGGTGGGGCGTGCTTGCATCGTGGCTCTCCTGCTGCCGCGGCCGGTCGGAATCCGCCAGGCGCCCGGATGGGGCTCCCCGCGCGCGGGGGGAGCTAGCGAGACGGCAGGTTCCCGGACCTGCACTTACTGGGCGCCCATGGACT
The DNA here is from genome assembly GCA_021325365.1 of Pseudomonadota bacterium. The sequence continues at coordinate 26,824 of JAJPHF010000139.1, read as the reverse complement.
CCGACGTGTCCTGCTGATCGGTGCCCGTGTCGCCGGGCGCGAAGTCCACGGTGTCCGTGGATCGCCCGGCCCCGGTGTCATGGGACTCATCCGCCTCGCCTGCCGCGGCGGGAAGCTCGAAGGGCACGGCGGTCGCCTGTGCGGCCGGGTAGGCTCGGGGGACGGCGCGCGTGGTCGCCGATGCGGTCGGCGGCCGGACCGCGCCGGCGGTGGCCAACAGCAAGGCCGCGCTGGCGAGTAGACGCGCGAGGTGCGAGGACTGCATCTCCGTTGACTCCTTTCCGAGCTGCCCAAACGTCGTCGCTCTGTCAGCTTGCGCCGAACGGGCTGATAGCGCATCCCCCGACACGGGGGATTTTTGGGGGACCGGGCAGCGGTGGCCGGCGGGTGAGGGGCTAAGCCCGCGAGCGGTCAGGCGAACGCGGCCCAGGTCCGTGGGGTTGGACCTGGGCGCCCGGAGAATGGGTCCAGCGGCACGGCCACCGGGCAGAGCTGGCGCCGCCAGCCCGCCGCTAAGCTGCCGGCCCAGGTGGGTGTGTCTGTTTGGCGAAGCCAAACAGACACACTATCTCTGGCCGAGTGCTTAGAGCAGTGTCCGCGGAGTGTGAGCTTTACACGCACTCCGGATTTGCTGCGCTAACCGCTGCGCATCCGCAGGGAGATCGCCCTCGCGGTAGTCTCTGTGTCGCGGCAGGAACGCGCTGGCCAAATCAACACTAATGTGCCGTGCGTGCAGATAGGATATGCTGATGAATTCCCGCGAGTCGCCGCAAGCTGGCATAAAGCCGTACACCAGGTCCGGATGTGCTGGCGCAGATTTGAAAAGCTGAGCACCAGGAAGAGAATGCTGGATCTGAACATAAAAGATAGCTGCCGATAGCGATGGGTTCGTGATCGCACGCTCGTACAGCGCGCCATCCCAATACTTGGCTAAATCGAGTCTCGTCTCGCTTCCGTTCTCGATCAGCGCTACCAGCGGGGTAAGTCCACGCTGAGGATAGGCAGCGTCGATGATACGCCGGACGCAGTGGTGGAGGTCATCCAGCTCCAGCCGGTATATCTGTGACGGGAAGGTTATTGTAGCCGATGGCTGGGATGGGTCTGCCAAGTCGAGGGCCATCGCAAATCGAGCGCGCCCTATCTCCAGGTCGATACACCATTTGCTCTCGTGGGCCTTAACTGCTGGACTGTCTGCAACTGGCACATTCGCCATATCGCAAGAATCCGAGCTGGGCTCCTCCAGAAACGCTCGATAGACCGCTGATTCTCGTAGAAACTGCTCGAATGGACCAGCCTGGTCATTCTGATGGCGTTCGCGATCAGTCATAGACTCACTCTCGCCGGTTCGCTTTTCGTGCCACCCGGGTGTGGAGTCGGCTGCAGTTGCGCGGCTCCGACTAGCACAGTCATCGCAGGACACGTGCCGAGGCGCCACTTAGAAGTCTCCTGGTGAGGATCACCTCGACTGCCGCCCGCCTGGGGAACCTCGTCGGGCGGTGGGCAGACTACCCCGAGTGGTGCGTGCTCGCGGACCATCTCCCGCGCCGAGTCTGGCAGGGCACCCGGGCCGAGCGGTAGGGCGGGCGGCTCGTGCCCATCGCACTGATCGGTATTGGGTGACTCCCCCATTAATCCCCCTCTTTGGGGGATGCGGCCGGCGCGGGTTGCGCCTACAGTGGATGCAGCGACGCGCCCGGCCGCCACCGAGGGTGGAGGCGGCCCGCCCGGGCGCGTGGCATCGCGAAGACAGGGAGGTTGCTATGGCGAGCGAACCGGCGACCCTGACGCAAGAGCAGCTCGACGCGTTCATGGAGAAGTTCAACGCCTTCCGCGCCACGCTGAGCGAGGGTGACCAAAAGCTGCTCGACGCGATGTACACCGCGGCGATGGGCCAGCACGAGAAGCCGGCGGAGGAAGTCCAGTCGTACTGGGTGGCCGCGGGGCCGCGCGGCGTGGCGGTCGGGGGGCCGTACGGGGTCGCGGCGGCACCCTGGGGCGCTGCCTACGGGGTCCGCGTCTACTAGCAGCCCCTGGTGGCGACCGGGGGAGACGCGGCCGCAACCGCGGTACGGTCGCCCGCGGCGCCCGACACCTGTGCGCGTACACAGGCGCCGGCTACAGCCGCGCGCCTAAGCCTAAAGCGAAAGAGAGGGAAGTCTTCATGGCACGTCCAACCGATGCTCAGGTCGAGGAGTTCACGAAGAAGCTGCGCGCCTGGCGCGACACGCTCCCAGAGGAGGACCAGCGCCTGCTCAACGCCATGTACTACGCGGCAGTGGGGCAGCACGAGACGAAGGACGAGGACACCCACGCCTACTGGGTGGCCGCCGGCCCGCGCGGCGTGGCCGTGGGCGGCCCAGCCGGCTGGGCCGCCCGCCCCTGGGGCGTGGCCTACGGCGCCTACTACCCCGCCTACTGGTAGCTCATATACGTTCCCGGGCAGGCGGCCCCGACCCCCTCTTCCTCGGGGCCGCCTACCCCTTCGTCGGGTCCCTGAGAAGGGTGGCGCGAATATTCGGGCGCGAGGAATCGTCCGCGGCCAGCCTGTAGTAGCGCGTGACAAAGGGAGACAAGATGTCGACGCCAGGAGCACCGAACGAGGCGGCGCAAAGGCAGTTCGTGGCGAAGCTCACCCAATTCCGGTCGACCCTGGATGCGGATGAGCAGCGCATGCTCGACGCCATGGTCAGCGCGGTCCGCCAGGCGCACGAGCAAGGGGACGTCCAGGTCTACTGGTTGAGCCCGCTGAGCGGCACCGGCACGGAAGCGCCGGGCCAGACGACGAACATCTGGGCGGGCTACGGCAACACAGGCGCCTTCCCCACGGGGCCCTTCGCCTGATCGCGTCGCCGGCGCACTGCCCGGTTAATCGTCAAGCGGGACGCTGCTACCCGGTTGCCGTAGAGCACTGCACGGAGCAGCGTCTACAGCGGGTTTCACGGCCATTGAGCCAAAAGGTAGGGCGGGGGCTCGTCCCCCGCCGCCGGCCCGGCGCCGCTGGGATCAATCAGCCTGAAAGCCGCTCTAGCGCCGCGTGCCAACGGCGCCTTCGCGATGCGGCGCAGGAAGCGAGCAGCCGCCATGCAACAGAGCCCATGGTCCGAGCGGGAGACGGCCCACTTCGTCTTCCACTACCGGCCCAATTCCTACGCCGCGCAGCACCTCGCCCGGTTCGAGGGACGGGCGGAGACTGCCTGGCGCCTCCTGCACGCTTTTGCCGGCGAGGACGCAGCGTCCCCGTCGAAGCTGCACGTCTACCTCGACGTCGCGGTGCCGCACCCGGAGCAGGCCAGTACCCAGCTCACCAACGGCGCGTATGCCGTCCCCGCGGCTGGCGAGATCTGGGCGGTCTGCCGTCCCGAGTCGCCGGCGGAGGGGCTCGAGGAGGCCATCGCCCATCTGGTCGTGTTTCAACCGCTCGCGCCCGCGGCGGGCCAGGTGCCGTTCCTGCGGGCCGGCCTGGCGGCGGTGCTCGCGGCCACCGGGCGCCATCGCCCCTCAGCGCGGCGTCTGCACGCGGCGCCGCTCGCCCTGCTCGAGCGCCAGCAGCCCTGTGCCGTCGCGCCCTTGCTGCAAGAACAGTCGGTGTTGAATCAGCACGCGGACGACGGGCTGGCCCTATCCTTTTTTGCCTTCTTGGTCGACAGCTCGAGCCTGCCCGCCCTGCGCGCCTTCCTCACGCAATTCGACCCGCAGCAGCCGGATCGGGCCGCGGCGGCCGCCTTCCGTCAGCCCCTCGCCGCGCTCCAGGACCAGTGGCTGGCGAGCGTGGCGCAGCTCGGCGAAGAGCAGGTGAGCATCCGGGGGTTCCTGAGCCGCCTCTTGCCCTACGCGCGGCCGTATCCCCGGCAGATCGTCGAGATCGTCGTGTACCTCCTGTTCGCGGTAGCGTTTGGCATCGCCTTGCAGCTCAGCATCAAGTTCCTGGTGGACAACGTCATCGCCCCGCCGGGCAACGTGCCGTTGCTCGCCGAGATGATGCTCGCCCTGGCCATCGCCTTCGTCGTGAGCGCCATCACCAGCCTGCGCCGCGCGTACCTGACGGCCTGGGTCGGCGAGAAGATCCTGATCCAGCTCCGGCTCGACACCTTCTTGCAGCTCCAGCGGCTCTCGGCCGGCTTCTACTCGCGGTCGCGCGTCGGCGACATCGTGTCGCGCATGTCCAATGACCTGGTGATCGTCCAGCAGGCACTGAGCGAGGCGCTGCTCTCTGGCCTCTATTACGTCTTCAGCTTCGCCCTCGCCCTGGTCACCATCTTCTTGCTCGACTGGCGGCTGAGTGTGGTCGTGCTGGTCACCCTCCCGCTGTTGTTCGTGGCGAGCAAGCTGCTCAGCAGCCGCGTCACGCGGGCCGCCCGCGAGCGCGCCGACCGGCTGGGCGACGTGACGAACGTGCTCCAGGAGGACCTGAACGCCCAGGCGGTCGTGAAGGGCTTCAACCTCCAGGGCATCACGCGCGAGAAGTTTGGGGCCGAGCTGGAACGGCTGTTCACGGCCTCGGTGCGGATGGTGCTGCTCGGCTCGCTGTACGGACTGAGCGGCAACCTGGTCACCTCGCTCATCCAGCTCCTGGTGCTCGGCCTTGGCGCCTACCTGATCCTGACCGGGAACTTTACCGTGGGCGCCCTGTTCTCGTTCATGGGGCTGCTGGGCTCGGTGACCAGCCCGGTCGAGCAGGCGTCGGAGCTGGTCCAGACGCTGCAGCAGGCGGCAGGCTCGCTCCAGCGGGTCACGGAGATCCTCGACGCGCCAGTGGACGTCGCGGATGCCCCGGATGCCTCGACCCTGCCGCCGCTTGAGCGGGAGATCCGCCTCGAACAAGTCGTGTTCAGCTACACGGGCGATCAGCCGCAGCTCCAGATCCCGTCGCTGGTCATCCCCCAGGGCAAGCACGTGGCGCTGGTCGGCCCCTCAGGGTCGGGCAAGAGCACGGTCCTGCAGATGTTGCTGCGCTTCTATGATCCGCAGCAGGGCCGGGTGCTCTTCGACGGGGTGGACGCGCGCACGGTGCGCCAGGCGTCGCTGCACGAGCAGGTGTCCGTCGTGTTCCAGGACACCTTCGTGTTCAACACGACGATCCGCGAGAACCTGCGCTACGGTCGCCTGGATGCGACGGACGCCGAGATCGAGGACGCCGCGCGCCAGGCGGAGATCCACGACTTCATCATGACCCTGCCCGCCGGGTACGACACACCCGTGGGCGAGCGGGGGGGCCGGCTGTCCGGCGGACAGCGGCAGCGGCTGGCCATCGCCCGGGCGCTGCTGCGCAAGCCGTCGGTGCTGCTGCTCGACGAGGCGACCTCGGCGCTCGACGCGCAGTCCGAAACGCAGATTCAAGCCACGCTCGCGAACGTGTTCAAGGGCCTGACCACCGTCGCGGTCACCCACCGTCTCGCCCAGGCGGCGCAGGCCGACTACATCTTCGTGCTGGAGCAAGGTGTGCCGACCGAGCAGGGCACCCATGCCGAGCTGTTGGCTGCCGGTGGCACCTACGCCCGGCTGTACCAGGAGCAGCAGGCTGCCTTGGAGGCGGGCGTGCCGGTGACGTTGGAAACCTCCCGCCTCCAGCGCGTGCCGCTCTTCGCCGGGCTGCCGCCGGAGGCGCTCGCGGCGATCACGGCCAACCTCGCCTCAGAGCACTTCGCGGACGGCGCGATCATCAGCCGGCAGGGCGACGTGGCCGACAAGATGTACGTCATTGCTCACGGGGAGGTCGAGGCCTTCGTCCAGACCCCGGCGGGCGAGCGCCAGGTCGGCGTCTTACACGACGGCGACTACTTTGGCGAGATGGCGCTGATCCTGGACACGCCGCGCCTCGGCAGCGTGCGCGCGCTCGGACCAGTACAGCTCCTGACGCTGAGCAAGAAGGACCTCATGGACCTGATGCAGCAATGGCCGTCGTGGGGCGAGCAGATCATGCCGATGACCCAGCAGCGGCTGGCCACGGTCCAGGCCGGCGTGGCGGCACCGGGCGCGGATGGGGCCGCGGCCGGCGCCGCGCCGAGTTAGCGAGGGAATTGCCGCACTGGTCGACGGAGATCGGCCAGACAGAGGGGCCGCCGAGCGCCTCGGCGGTCGGAGGGAGCGAGAGCCAGTGACTGGAGAATCGCAGGCGAAGCCCGCGCCGGACGGGCCAGGAAGGGCCGTGATCCAACCAGCTACCCCGGAAGCCGACCACGCCGACGCGGCCTACGCGCGGCGGCTGCGCGACGCGCTCGGCGGCCTCGGCATGCTCGGGACGCTAGCCGCACCCCAGAGCTACCACCAGCTCCTCACGCTGCTGGTGCGCGACGCCATGCAGGTCACGCGTGCCAAGATCGGCACGCTGCGGCTGCTCGACAAGGCCACGAACGAGCTGGTGTTCGAGGTCGTCGAGGGCGCCGCGCTCGGCCCCCGGGCCGTCGAGGCGGCCCGCCAGTTTCGGGTGCCGCTCGGGCAGGGGATCGCCGGCTGGGTCGCGGCGAGCGGACAGCCGGTTGTGCGCTCCGACCTGGCCGCCGATCCCCGCTTCGTCGCCGAGGCTACCGAGCGCATCGGCTACGTGCCGCACAGCATGCTGTGCCTGCCGCTGAACGGGGAAGACGGCATCCTGGGCGTCATTGAGCTGTTCGACAAGGCCGACGGGACGGCGTTCACCGCCGACGACATGGGCACGCTGGGCGTGTTCGGCGAGGCGGCGGCGGCGGCCATCACCCAATCGCAGGTGCTGAACGATGTGACGCGGCTGTTCGGCTTGATGCTCCAGCGCCTGCTCGGCGACACGCCCGACGCGGTGCTGCTCCACGACCACGTGGCGGAGCTGGTGGCGCGCGTCGTGGAGACGCCGGACTACCGCGACGCCATCCAGATCGCCCTTACGGCGGGCCAGATCGCTCGCCAGGGCCCCGAGGCCCGGCGCTACTGCCTGCAGGTGCTCGACGCGTTTGCCGACTACCTGCGCGCGCAGCACAGCCGCGCCACACTGGGAGGGCGACTACCGTGAAACCAGCCTGGCACGAAGCCTTCGAACCGGACGTCCTCCAGCACCCGGCGAGCCTGCCTGTGCTGAGCGCGATCACGCCCGAGTGGGCCTGGGGCGGCAGCACCGGACGCGGCGTCAAGGTCGCGGTGCTGGATAGCGGCATCAAGAACACCCACCCGGCGGTAGACGGCGCGGTGCGGGGCTACTGCCGCGTGGTCGAGGGCGAGGACGGCCAGTTCACCTACGACGAGACGCCCCACACCGACATCTTCGGCCACGGCACGGCCTGCGCGGGGATCATCCACAAGGTCGCGCCGGAGGCCGAGCTGTACAGCGTCCAGGTGCTCAAGCCCACCGGGGGCGGCAGCGGCGGCGCGTTCGCCGCGGGGCTGCACTGGGCGATCGAGCACGGGATGCAAGTGTGCAACCTCAGCCTGGGCACGACCAAGCGCGACTTCTTCGCGGCGCTGCACGAGCTGGCCGATCTCGCGGCCTTCAAGAACATCATGCTCGTCACCGCCGCGAACAACATGCCGCAGCCCAGCTTCCCGTCGATGTACGCGTCGGTGATCTCGGTGGCCTGTAACGAGGAGAAGGACCCGTTCCACTTCTACTACAACCCCGCGCCGCCGATGGACTTCGGCGCGCCCGGCATCGACGTGCAAGTGGCCTGGGAGGAGCACGACTACGCGACGATGACCGGCAATAGCTTCGCCGCCCCGTCGATGACGGGCATCATCGCGCTGATCCTGGCCAAGCATCCGGGCCTGACGCCTTTCCTCATGAAGACCATCCTGCGCACCACCGCCTGGAACGTGCGGCTGCCGGTGGACACGTCCGTGGCCGAAGCGCACGCCAGCTAGGAGCCGCGCCGGGAGCGCCAACCGTCACCGCGAGTTGGCAGGCCCGGCACCCGGAGGGACCAGTCATGACGGAGAGCCGACCGCTCCCCAGCCAGCAGCTGCTGCAAGCCTTCGCCGAGCGGCTGGCGGAGTTCCGCAAGACGTTGCCCGCGGACCAGCAACAGCTTCTCGACACCATGCTCGTCGCCGCCCTGACACCGCAGAGCGCCTCGGATGAGGAGGTGGAGTCGTACTGGGTCCAGTACAACGGGGTGCGCACGTCGCCCAATCCGGCGTGGTACACGGGCAGCGGCGCGGCCGCCTGGAACAACACCTCGTGGGGCACCGCCTGGCTCAACTACTAGCCGCGACTCCTGCCCCAACGGGAGACCGATAGTGGAGGACGGTTCAGTGGCTGTCGACATCCCGGCCGCCATCACGCCCGAAGAAGCGCAGGCCATCGCCCAGGAGGCCTATATCTACTTCTATCCTCTGGTCTTAACGGACATCACGCGGCGTGTCGCCACGAACGTCCCGCCGAACACCGTGCCCGGCTTCGGGCCGATGAACGCGTTCAGTCACTTCTCCGCCTTTCCCACGGCCGAGTTCCGCACCGTCGTGCGGCCCAACTTCGACACGCTGTACTCGATCGCCTGGCTGGACCTCACCCACGAGCCGATGGTCGTCTCGGCCCCCGACACCGCGGGCCGCTACTACCTCTTGCCGATGCTGGACATGTGGACGGACGTCTTCGCCGTGCCCGGCAAGCGCACCAGCGGCACCGCGGCGGGACACTTCGCCGTCGTGCCGCCGGGCTGGACCGGCACCCTGCCCGCGGGCGTCACCCGTATCGACGCGCCGACCCCGTACGTCTGGATCATCGGCCGCACCCAGACCAACGGTCCGGCCGACTACGACGCCGTACACCAGGTGCAGGCGGGCTACACCATCACGCCGCTCTCGCGCTGGGGCCAGGCGCCGCCGCCGGTGGAAGCGACGATCGACCCTACCGTGGACATGAAGACGCCGCCGATGGAACAGGTGAACAGCATGGCTGGCACAGCTTACTTTGCCTACGCGGCAGAGTTAATGAAGCTGCACCCGCCACACGCGACGGACTGGTCGATCGTCGCGCGTCTGCAGCGCATCGGTATCGAGCCCGGGAAAAGCTTCGACGCCGCGCAGGTCGAGCCGGCCGTTCGGGACGCGCTGGAAGCTGCCCCGACTGCGTCGCTCCAGCTCATAAAGGATAAGGTCCCAACGCTCGCCCGCGTGGTGAACGGGTGGCAGATGAACACGGACACCATGGGGGTGTACGGCGACTATTACCTAAAGCGTGCCGGCGTGGCGCTGTTCGGGTTGGGTGCGAATCAGCCAGAGGATGCGGTCTACCCGCTAAACATCGGCGACGCGGACGGTCAGCCACTCACCGGCGAGAACCGCTACGTGCTGCACTTCGGCGCGGCCGAACTGCCGCCGGTCGATGCGTTCTGGTCCGTCACGATGTACGACGCGGATGGCTACCAGGTCGCGAACCCGCTCAACCGGTTCGCCATTGGCGACCGCGACGCCCTGAAGTACAACGCCGATGGCTCCCTTGATCTGTACATCCAGGCCGCGAGCCCCGGCGCCGACAAGGAGTCCAACTGGCTCCCGTCGCCCGCCCACGGCCAACTCGGCGTGACGATGCGTCTGTACGCGCCCAGGCCGCAAGTGCTGGACGGGCGTTGGAACCCGCCGGCCATCAGGAAGGCTAGCTAGGCATCCGGGCCAACGTCAGGAGGTGTCACCATGGCGACCAATCCGACGCCGACCGACGCCCAGCGCCAGGCGTTCGTCGCGAAGCTCAATGCGTTCCGGGGCGGCCTGGGCCCCACCGAGCGGCAGATGCTCGACGCGCTCGTCGCGGCCGCCCGCGAGGCGCATGAGCAGCACGACGTCGAGGTCTACTGGTTGACCGCGCCCGGGACGGCGCTCGGCGGCGCCCTCGGACAGTACGGAGCGTATTCGGGCACGGCCACGTACTCGGGCATGACCGAGGGGACAGTGTGAGCGACGACTGGTATCGGCGCTGCCCTGGGCTACACGCTCGAAGAGGCCGCTCGCACTCAATCGCTCGCCCGCGCTCGGCTCCGTACCGTTCTGCGTCGGCGGCGTCTCGTGGTCCGGCAGCGAAACCGACGGGAAGGATGCAGACTCGTGGGAGGTAGTGCGATGGCACGACTCGATCGTCGCCGCAAGGTGCTGGCGATGGCGGCGGGCGCCCTGCTGACGCTGTCGCTGGCCGCGCCACTGGGCCAGGGCGGCGCCGCGGTGGCGCGCGCGCAAGCGGATAGTGGCCAGCAAACCAACGCCGAGAGCGCGCAGCAGGCTGCAGCGGACGCGCAGGCGACAGAGGCCGCGGCGCAGCAGGCAGTCAGCAACGAGCTGCAGCAGACCGAGAATCAGGAGTTCCAGACCCTGAACGAGGATCGTCCGCCAGAATCCCAGCAGATCGAGCCCTAGCGCGCTGCTCGCGCCCTGGTCCATCGCGGCGATAGCGGCTGATTGCCGGCGGCCGGGGGCCGATTCGCCCGAGCAATGTCCCGTCGCCGGGGACGCGCCGCCCGCGTGCCGTCGAGGGGCGTCGTGCGTAGCTGCGCGTGCGCAACCTACCCGGGCGGCGGTGGCGCACCTGTGGGCGCGTGGGAGAGGACGTACCATGTCGAACCGGACTGTACCGAGTGACCCCCAAGGCAATGGGTTCGTCGCACAGCGCGGTAGCGCCCGGCGCCCCGACCTGGTGGAGATAAAGGTCGCATCGCGGCTCCGCGTCGGTGTCGTGGCCCTGGCGCTCGCCGCGGCGATCGTCGCGCCAGCGGCGGTGACCGCCCGAGCGCAAATCTGCGGCGCGTACACCGACGAGATGGCAGGCCCAGACGGGACCTACGGCAGCGCGGCGGAGTGCGCCCCAGGCACAGATGAGCCCGCGACCGGGGTCGGGATCGACGGCGCGCCCGACGAGCCCACGGTATCCGGGCGAGACAATCCCGACGCGCCCCCGGTCTATACCGACACGGCAACGGACGAGGGCGAGCGCGAGCGCTAAGCGAGCGCGACCGGCAAACCCGCCAACCCCGGACCGTCGGGCCAGCACGCCACGTCCCCGTAGACGGTCGACGCGCCGCGGCGCCGCAAGCCGCGCCGGTGTAAGGGAGGTCCACAATGCAAGTCGAACCCAGGGGGGACGGGGCGGCGACCGAAGTGGCAGCCGCGCCAGCGGCGCCTTTGCCGTTCAACGTCCAGACGCACTTTGCCTGGATCCGCACGAGCCTGAGTGCCGAACGCACGCTGATGGCCTGGAACCGGACGTCGCTGTCGCTGATCGCCTTCGGCTTCACCATCTACCAGTTCTTTGAGAAGTTTCAGGAGGCGACCGCCGGCCCCAACGCGCCGCATCCCGACGCGCCCCGCTACCTGGGCCTCGCCTTGATCGGCGTGGGGACCGCCGGCACGCTGATCGCGCTGTTTCAGTACTGGCAGATCAAACGGTACTTGAAAGGCGAGGAGTTCAAGCCGAACGGTCTGCGCGAGGGACTGCCGGGGTGGTCCCTGACGCTGCTCGTGGCCACGTTCTCGGCGGTGATCGGCATCGTGACGCTTGGCTGGATCCTCATCCGTGGCTAGCCCTGCCCCGGAGGCCCCCGCGCCCCCGCGGCACCGGCACCGTCTGGCACTGCTCGTCACGGCGGTGCTCGTGGCCGTCGTTGTCGCCTTTCTCCCCCGCACCATCATGAGCCTCGCGGGGGAGTTGCTCGGCGAGCAGACGCAGACCGTGTACGAGGTCACTCCCGAGCGCGCGATCGCTCCGGTTCGCCCAGGGCGTCAGGCCGACTCCGCGCTTTATGCCAGCGTCGTGGTCGCCGGCATCGACGAGGCCACACGGATGGCAACGTTGCGCATCTCCGGCAACCGAGCGTGCTCTCCCACCTGTCCTGCCGCGAAGCTGGTCTTCTTCGCTTTACAGGACGATGCTGCCCAGCGCCGGGCGCTCCCGTCCTCCGCGACCATCACGCTGGCCGAGAACACGGCCCTGCTGAGCGATTCCGTCCACCTGCCCGTCCGGGGCCAGCCCAGCCTCTACCCCTTTGACACCTACCAGCTCTGGCTGGGCGTCGTCGCCTTCCTGGAGCAGCCTGACGGCAGCGAGCGGGCGCTGCGGCCCGAGGAGCTGGACCGCAACCTGCAGATCACGCTCGAGGCGGACCTCCCGCGCCTGAACATGGCGGCGCCGACCTGGATCGAACCGGATCGCGTCCGAGCCGATACCGATCCTGTGAGCTTCCTCTACGTCTTCGGGCTGACCTTTCAGCGGCCCGAGTATCTGAAGGAGCTTACGGTCCTGCTCGTGCTGCTCATCGCGCTGTCGGCGTGCTTTGCGGTGTTCTTGCGCCCGCTTCACGATCTCTTCCTCGGCATCGGCGGCGTCATTCTCGGCGTGTGGGGCATCCGCGGCATCATCGTCCAGGGGACGTCGGGATACGTAACGGCCGTCGATCTGGCCCTCTCCGGGGTCATCCTGTTCCTGCTGCTGACCTTAGCGGTCCGCGCGGTACGGCACTTTCACCGCCTGAGCGGGATTCGCCTGCGAGGGGTCCGCCCCGGATCGTGAGTTCAGTGCCACACCGCCTCTGGCCACGCGCTCGCCCCCCCGCTGACCGGTCCCTCACTTGGCTGCCGCACCGGCCTCGCGGACACACCGGAAGCCGAGGTCGCCCGTGGCGCTATCGGGCGTGTTGGCGGCGCGCGCTGCCACGCGATAGCGGTAGGAGTACGAGCGGTGGCAGAGGTAGGAGCCGCCGCGAATCACTCGCCGGCTGCCCCCGCGGGGCCCGCGCGGGTTGAGGCGCGGCGCGTGCGCGTAATAGTCGGCGCTGAACCAGTCCCGGCACCACTCCCAGACGTTGCCCGTCATGTTGTAGAGGCCGTAGCCGTTGGGCGGGTACGCGTCCACCGGGGCGGTGCCGTAGTAGCCGTCAGCGCACGTGTTGAGACTGGGAAACCGACCCTGCCAGACGTTCATCCGGTGGGTGCCATCCGGCTCCAGCGTGTCGCCCCACGGGTACGTGCAGCGCTTCAGCCCCCCCCGCGCCGCGTACTCCCACTCCGCCTCGGTCGGTAAGCGAGCGCCGCTCCAGCGACAGAAGGCGGTCGCGTCGTTCCACGACACGTGTACGACCGGGTGGTTGAGGCGGCGATCAATCTGCGACTGCGGCCCCTCGGGATGGCGCCAATTGGCGCCGTGGACCTGCCGCCACCACGGGGCGTGGGCCACCCGCCGTGTCGGGGGAAAGTCGTCAGGGAGCAGCCCGACGAACACGAAGGACCAGCCGAAACGCTCGGCCTCGGTGACGTAGCCGGTGGCCGCGACGAACGCCCCGAAGCGAGCATTGGAGACGGCATAGCGGTCGATCCAGAAGCGATCCAGGTGTACCTCGTGCACCGGCCCCTCGCCATCCTCCTCATAGCCGTCGCCATGGTCGCTGCCCATCAAGAAGCGCCCGCCGGGGAGCAGCACCATATCACGGTTGTCGGCATCGGCAGCCAGGGTGAGCCGTTCCCCGGTGACGGGGGGGGGCCTACCACTCATCGGCCGGCCATTCTCGGCTACTCCCGCGGCGAGGTGACCCGCGCGTAGGCAGTCGAACGCACGTGACCGGCGGCGGTCCGAACGACGGCGGGTCCTACTTAAGATGCTGGCGACGCCGCAGCGCCGTTGGTCCCGTGGAGAAGGTTTCCGCGGCACTCCCGATCAGGTCACAGCGTAACCGCCGCATGGATACTCTACATGCCCCCAACTGGGGGATTTTTGGGGGACTCGACAGCGGCAAGCGCTGGGGTTATGGCGCGCGGACCCGGACCGGGTCGGACCGCCGCGGGCCGCACCCCTGCGGGGGGATTCCGCTGCTGCAGATCACGGGTTGCTGGCCTCCAAGGAGTGACAGCCGCGCCGTTCGTCCCCCATTTATGCCCCTTTTCGGGGGATGCGGCCGGCTCGAATTGCGCCTATGGTGGATGCGGCACCGCGCCCCGCCGCGGGGGCGAGGGCGGAGAGTTGCTTGGTGTAGCCGCTGCCGTTCGAACTTGACCCTGACGGCACTGCCGCGCTGAAGGTGTGAGCAGCTATCGCTCCTATGCGTAACCGAGGACGATAGCTCACCGGGGGGCATGCTGCCCCCGTGCGCGAAGAGGTGAAGCAACGTGGCCACGTCGAGTCGGCAACCTAACATCGTGTTCTTCTTCTGGGACAACCTCGGGTGGGGCGAGGTCGGCTGCTACGGGGGCGGGGTGCTGCGTGGGGCGCCGACGCCGCGGATCGACGCGCTCGCCGCCGCAGGAGTGCGGCTGCTGAACTTCAATGTCGAGGCGCAGTGCACGCCCAGTCGCTCGGCACTCCTGACCGGGAGGCATCCGATTCGCTCGGGTACGCATTCCGTGCCGGTTACAGGCGGTGCGGATGGGCTGACGCGCTGGGAGGTGACGATCGCCCAGGCGCTCTCAGACGCCGGGTATGCGACGGGGATGTGGGGCAAGTGGCATCTGGGCAGCGACCCGGAGCACCGCAGCCCCGTGGAGTTCGGGTTCGATGAGGCGGTCTGGTCGCCGCGCACAGCGGATGAGGTCCTGTGGACGATGCAGTCCTACTTCCCCAACGGCGCGGTGACGGCCGCCCCTTACGCCGGCGAGACGCAGATTCCGCTCGAGCCCGAGCCAATCTACTCGAAGCGCAAAGGCGCCACCTCGGAGATCATCGCGACCTATGACGCTGAGTTCCGGGCCGCCTTCGATCGCAAGATTACTGACTGGGCGATCGACTTCATGGGCCGGGCCAAGGCGGCGGGCAAGCCCTTCTATGTGTACTTGCCGTACACGCAGGTCCACGTCCCGCCGATCCCCGACCCAGAGTACGCTGGCAAGACCAAACGCGGGAGCTGGGCCGATCTCCTGACCCAGATGGACGACTTCACGGGGCGCATCCTCGACACGCTCGATACGCTGGGAATCGCCGAGGACACGATCGTGGTGTGGACGTCGGACAACGGCGCCGACCCCAACTTTCGCTATCCGGCCGGTGACCCCGATCCCTTCGGCGGCCAGTGGGACGGCTTCTCCGGGCCCTGGCGTGGTGACTATTTCACCTCGCTGGAAGGGTCCAACCGGACCCCGTGCATTATCCGCTGGCCGGGCAAGGCCCCGGCCGGCAAGGTGAGCAACGAACTCGTGCACGAGGTCGATATGTTCACGACGCTGTTGCTCGCGGCTGGCGCGCAGGTGCCGAACGACCGAATGATCGACGGCATGGACATGCGCCCCTTCCTACTCGGCGAGGCTGAGCAGTCTGGGCGCGACGCGATCCTGTGCTTCCAGGGAACACGATTGCAGGCGGTGAAGTGGCGGCAGTGGAAGGCCCATCTCTTCAAGCAGGATGAGATGACCTCCACCTGGGCGCCGTACAACCTGCCGCACCTCCATAACCTGGAGTGGGATCCACGCGAGTTGCACGAGGTGGGCTTCCCGCATGCGTGGGTGGCGCATGCGATGGCCGCCGCCGTCCTCGCGTTCATGAAGACGCTCGTGGCCGAGCCCCCGATCAAGGCAGGAACGCCGGACCCCTACGCGCCGCCGAAGCCCGGCACCCTGCGCGCGGAGGAGCACATCCAGCTTGGCGCCATTACGCAGTTCGTCACCACCCTCGTCAAAACCGAGCAGGAGAACCTGCCGACGCACACAGGGTTCGAGGGCCAGTGGGGGGGCTGAGGCGAGGTGTGTCGCCGCCTAGCGCTGCTCCCGTAAATCGCGCGACTCGTGTCGTTGCGCCCGCCACCTCTCAGACGAGGATTGGCAGCGCCTCCGAGGAGGAAGTAACTGGACTCAGCACCCATACGCAGAAGGGAGCCGCCGAATGATTCACAGCGCGCGCGCTTGGAAGCTCGGTACAGTGGCGGTGTTGCTGCTGGTGGCGCTCATCGCGGCCAGCCCGCTCCTGGGCCGGCGGGCAGCGGCCGCCGACACGGTTCAGGGGCAGGTCCTGGGTGGCGGGGTCCCGATCTCCCAATCGACCGTCACCTTGTGGGCGGCTACGGCGGGTCCACCAGCGCAGCTCGCTCGGACGCAAACCGGCGCGGACGGCCGGTTCGAGCTGCCCATTGATCGAGCGGGGAGCAACGATGCCGTCCTCTATTTGGTCGCCACCGGTGGACAAATTGGCCAACGCGGCGGCGGGGACAATCCGGCCATCGCCTTGATGGCGGTGGTCGGTAGCCAGCCCCCGCCTCAGGTGACCATCAACGAGCTTACAACCGTCGCCTCCGTTTGGACCGCGGCCCAGTTCCTCGATGGCATCGCGATCCAGGGGCCTTCCCTGGGCCTGCGGATCGCCGCGAGCAACGTCCCTAACTTCGTCGACCTCGCCAGCGGCGGCTACGGGAACGCCATCCAGGACGCGATGAACAGCAACCAAACCCCGACGATGGCGAATTTTGCCACCCTGGGCACTATACTTGCGGGCTGCACGACGCGCGTGAGGGCGGATGCCTGCAGTAGCCTGTTCGCGGCGGCCACACCCCCGACTGGCAACGCCCCAAGCGATACGCTGACGGCGGCTGAGGCCATCGCGCACTACTCTTCGTACCAGCCGGACAAGGTCTTCGCCTTGCTGGACAGCTTCTATCCCGTCCCCCAGGGCAGGAACCTCCGCCAGACGCCCTACATGCCCTACCTGAGCCGGGCCCCGAGCGCCTGGGTCTTGCCACTCCGATTCACCGGTGGCGGCCTGCTGGCGGCCGGCAAGCTGATGATCGACAGCCAGGGGAACGTCTGGGCCGGCGACAACTTCCTCGTCGGCGCCCAGAACCAGGACGTGTTGTGGACCGGCAACCTGTCGAAATTTGCCCCCGACGGCCGGCCGCTGTCGCCCATTACCACGGGATTTACCGGCGGTGGGCTGGAGGGAATCGGCTTTGGGCTCGCCGTCGACGCCGGTGACAACGTCTGGGCGACCACCTACGGCAGCAAGGCGATCGTGCGCTTCGACAACAGCGGGAGGCCCCTCTCACCGCCGGAGGGCTACAACTTCAACGGTCAGCTGGGCCTGATGCAGGGCATCATCGCCACGCCCAATGGCGACATCTGGGCCCTCGACGTGGAGAAGAGCCAACTCGTGCATCTCCCTAACGGCGATGCGGCCAGAGGCCGTATCCTCTGTCAGAATCGCAGCGGCAATCCCGAGGATAACCCGTGTCGGCTGGCCGCGCCGTTCCACCTGGCCATCGACCCGCAGGACCGCATCTGGGTCACGAACGCTGCCGGCGACTGGGTCACGCGCTTCCCCGCGTCCGATCCTACGCGCGTCGAAACGTTCCCGACCGGCTATAGCGGCAGCGGCCTGGCCATCGATAGCCAGGGCAACGTGTGGGTCACCAACCGGTTCGGCAACTCGGACACCGGGCGGGCCAGCCTGGGCCGCCTGCTAGAGCTGGCGAAAGAAGGGAAGAGTTTTGACGAGGAGCTGACGCGCACGATGTCCCGGCAGAGCGCGGGGCCGAATGGGGGCAGCATCACGGTCTTGCGCCCAGACGGCAGCGAAGCGCCCTTCTCGCCGATTAGTGGTCGCGGCCTGGCGGGCCCCTGGGCGGCCGCCGTCGACGGCAATGACCACGTCTGGTTCTCCAACTTCGCCAGCTCGACAACGGGGATCGTGGAGCTATGTGGCGTGCGGACCGAGACGTGCCCCCCCGGCATGCAGCCGGGCGATGCTATCTCACCGGCTGGGGGCTACGTCGGCGGCGGCATGCAGCTGCTGATCGACATCGGCATCGATCCGGCCGGCAACGTCTGGGTGGACAACAACTGGCAGAACCTGGATAGCTGCTTCGGCACCCCGCCCGAGCCGCTTTCGACCCTGTGCGGCGGCCAGGGCCTCGTAGTGTTCTATGGCCTGGCGAAGCCGGTCCGCACGCCCCTGATCGGGCCGGCGCGTGCGCCTTGAGCCGCGGCGACGCACCCTGAACCACAGGTGAGTAGCCGACGGGGCGTGTCAGCGTTCGCGCCGGGCGCGCCCCGTCGAGACGCCCCGGAGGCGGGTTGGCGATGGGTCACAGCTGAGCCTGCCCAGCCGCGATGGGCCCGGTTGGTCACCGACGTGACAAGTATGTGTCTAGGGGGTCTTGGCGAGGTCTCGGGGGCCACCGGGCCGACCGCCCAGAACATCGCGCAGCAGTTCGTGCCGCTGGTCGGCGCGGTCCTGGTCGCCTGCCGCTGGCGAGCGGCATCCGACCTTGCGCCGCGCTAACGCCGACAGTGTAACGTTCGCACCATGTGATGCGTTTGATACGTGGACAGGAGCGCCAGTGGGGGCGTAGCAGGCTAGGGAGGGAATACATGCAAAAACTGTTGGCCGCGCCGCTGGTGATCGGACTGCTGTTCGTGGCCACCCCGGCGGCGCATGCGCAGAGCCCGGGCAGCGACCCGTGCGGGATTCCGGCGCGGACGCCGGCGCGCGCGTCGCTGGCCGAGTCCATGCTGTATACCCCGATGGGAGTTGGACCGTTCGGCTGGGCGCCGCTCGTCGCGCCGTGGGGCCCTGTCGATCCCGCGGGCGGGGCCGCGATCTTTGGGCCGCCGGGCCCCGTGGCCAACGCCGGGCCGCTCGGCCCAGGGCTGACCGCCAACGCCATCGCCGCGTCGATCGTCGCCAACGGTGGCACGCCGACCCCGTCGCAGCAAGTCGACCTCGCCTCGCAGCAGCAGACCGAGCTGGGCACGCTGCTCAGCCGCTTCTCGCTCGGCGGGCAGGTCCAACTGGCCGGCGCCACCTGGGCAGTCGGGCTGCCCGCGCGAGCCAGCGCCGCGCGGACCATCCTCACGCGGATGTGCCACAACCAGCAGGCCGAGTCGGCCGCCGCCGGTGCGGCCTCTGGCACCAGCGGCACGGGCAGCGGAGCCGGCGGCAGCGCGGACGCTGCGCCCACTGGGAGCCAACCATGAGCGCCGGTCGTGTCCGCGTCTGCCACTGGGAGAAGATGCCGCTGCGGTGGATCGTCCTTGGGCTGCTCATGGTTGGGACCGTGACCCTGCCGGCCGGACCGGCCGCGGCTCAGGCAGTGCCACCCGATCCCTGCGACGCGCTCACCGCGCCTGGCGGCGACCCCTGCCAGCCGGTCCCGGCGACCCAGCCAGGTCTCTTGCAGAGTCTCCTGACGCCCGACCCGTGCGCGGACTGGGCGGCGCAGGCGGCGATGCCCTCGCTGACCCAGGCCTATGCCTTCCAGCCCGATGGGTACGCCCAGTATGGATGGGGGCCGCTGACCCAGCCGTTCGGCGCGGGCGCCTACGGGCCCGCGACGCTCTACTCGCCTCCGGGGCTCGTGCCCGTCTACGGTCCGCTGGGCCCAGGCGTCACCGCGCCCGTGCTGGCGGCTCGGGCGTTCCCCAACGGCCCGCCTTTCCCGACCGGCAGGCCGGCCGTCGACGCCCGCAACACGATCACGGCGCTCAGCCTGGCAGGGCTCCAGCAAGCTCAGTTGAACAACCTCTACACGCGCCAGTTGGTGGGGGCGGGGTCCCAGGCCACCTCGGCCTTTTGGGTCAGCGGCTACTCGACCCAGGCCTCGGCCGTCTATACGATCATGCGCGGGCTCTGCCACGGAGCGCAGGTCGGGGCGCAGCCCGCGGATGGCGGGCGGTAGGCACCACCCACGGGCAAATGCGACGACGCTACAACGAAGGGTCGTCCCTGGCTGCGGGGACGAAACGAGTACAGGGAGAACTAGTATGCGCCGAATTCTCACCGCGCTCCTAGCCAGCGGGCTGCTCTGCCTGTCGGGGGGCCAGGCGCACGCCCAGGCGCAGGGCCCGCAGATTATCAGCCCATGCATCGACTACGCGGGCAACGCCGCGCTGCCCTCGCTGCAGCAGGCTTACCAGTTCGACCCGTCGAACATGTATGGCCCCAGCGGCTGGGCCCAGTTCATGGGGCAGCCCTTCGGCGCCGGCCTCTACGGGCCGGCGACGGCATTCAGCCCGCCAGGGATGGTGGCGGCCTACGGTCCGTTCGGGCCTGGGCCAACGGCGGCGAACATCGCGGCGCTGACCATCCCACCTGGCGGCTTCGGCTTCAACAATCCGAATGTCAACAACTTCGCGAACACGACCACGGCGCTGGGCGTCGCCGGGCTGCAGCAAGGCGAGCTGGGCACCCTGTACGGTCGCTATGGGCTAGGCGCGGCCTATCAGACGGCGGCCGGCATGTGGACCGCCGGCCTGTCCGGGCGCGCCGCCTCGACGTTCGCCATCCTGCTCGCGCTCTGCATCAACCACAACCCGCCGCAACTGCCCGGGATGACGCCTCCCGGCAGCCAGGATGGCAGCGGCAGTTAGTGCTCCGCTCCCGGCGAACGGCTCCATGTTGTGGGTTCACAACGTGGATCGGACCATCGGTGGCGAAATGCGTCGCCCGAGGTGTTGCTACCACCAGCGCGCCCAGCCACCGGATTTCCGGGCGTCTGTCCCGACTAGGAGAGCGTGATGCATGGAATGGCGATTGGACTCCTACTAGCCGCGCTGGTGCTCGCGGCCGCGCCCGCCGCCCACGCCCAGCAAGACGACCAAGCGATCTGCGAGGGCTGGGCGGCAGAGCAGGCGATGCCCTTGCTCCAGCAGTCCCTGGCTATCACGCCGAGCGGCGCGCCGCCGTACGGCCCGGCCGGCTGGAACGTTTTCGTCGGGCCCTTCGGCGCGGGCCCCTGGGGGGTCGCGGCGCTCGGTGGGCCCCCCGGGGTCATCGCTAACGCCGGGCCGCTCGGCCCGGGGCCGACAGCCTTCTCGCTCGCGCCCGGCGTGCTCGCGCCGAGCCCCGCGGGCACGGGCGGGCCCAACCCGGCCGCGCTCGCGACGCTGATCGGCACTGGGCAGGGCCAGGCGGGCGTGCAAGCGCTATTCGCGCTCCTCGCCGCGGCCGGCCAGGGCCCGAACGGCGGCCCGGTGCAGGCGCTGCTCGCGCAGCTTCTCGCCGGCCAGGCACCGAACGGCGCGGCCGTCCTGCCCTTGCTCCAGCAGCTCGCGGCGGCCGGCCAGGGTCCGAACGGGCCCGCGGTGCAGGCGCTGCTGGCGCAGCTTGCCATGGGCGCGAACGATCAAGGCGCCGGCGCTCTGCAGCTCATCCTCGCTCAGCTCGCCGCTAGCGGCCAGGGCCCGAACGGCGCGGCGGTGCAGGCACTGCTCGCGCAGCTCGCCGCGGGCCAGCCGCCTAGCGGCGCGGCGCTCCAGGCGCTCCAGGCGCAATTGGCGATGGGTCTGAACAATCAGTCGATTTCCCTGCCCTTGCCGGGGGTGTTGACGAGCAACGTCGGCCGACTCGTCGGGCGGCCGCTGCTTACCCCGAATGGGGCGGGGCTGACAGCCCCTCCCACGGGCATCAGCGACCAGATCAACCTGGCCTCGTTGCAGCAGGCCGAGCTTGGCAACCTCCTCAGCCGGTACGCCGCCTCCAATTACTATCAACAGGCCGCGGGCGGTTGGCTGGCCGGCTACGCCGCGCAGGCCAAGGAGACATACAACCAGGCGCTGGCCGACTGCAACGACTACATGCAAGCCGCACGCGCAGCACAGGCTCAGGGCGCCGTGTCACCAGAGCAGCGCTAAGCTGGCGCCCCAGCTACCTGCCACCGAGGACTGCCGGGCGATTCGCCCCCAGGTATGGGATTTTGGGGATTCCGGGGTTCCGGGACGCACGCCCCCGACCCGCCGTGGGTGACGCAGGCGATAGACGCCCTCACGAGCTGGCACGACCCTCCTGCGAGCCTGGCTCGTGGAGCGCGGCCGCCCGATGCGGACTGGCGCCGGGCACCAGCAATCGGTCGTCAGTCTCCGGGGTGGCCGCCAGGAGCCCCAGGGCGCGCGCCCGACCCACCGCCTCCCGCCGACCGCTCACCTGGAGCTTCTGGTAGATGTTCGTCGCGTGCTGCTTGACCGTCTCGGTCGCGATGCTCAGCCGCTGCGCGATCTCCTTGTTCGACAGCCGCGCCGCGAGCAGGCTGAGCACTTCCGTCTCCCGCCAGGTCAGCGTCTCGGCTGACAGCTCGGGGGGGGGAGGGCTGCTGGCCGGGACCGCGGTAGATTCCGCCGGGCTAGCGAACGCCTCGAGGAGGTACTGAGCATGAGCGGACACGGGGCCCTGAGCGACCAAGCGGCGGAGCAGGTCGGCCATGTGGGCGCCCAGCTCCAGAAATGGGCGCACGAAGCCGCCGGGCTCTCCGAGCGCTACCGCGTGGGCCAGCACCCGGAGCGCGTCGGCTGTCTGCTCTTGCTGGTGGTAAGCCACCGCCTGCAGCGCCAAGACTTCGATCAGGTGCGGTACGTCGTGCCGTCCCTCGCACGCTTCGGCGAGCGCGGCCAGTTCTTGCGTTGCGAGCCGGAGGCTCTCGGGAGTGTTCTGCGCCGTCAGCACGTGGGCTCGAGTGAGGCGTGGGAGTTTGACGCTCCACGATACGAGTGTCGGCGTGTCGCCGCGCCATGATCGCAACCACTGCGTGGCAGCGGCAATGTCGCCGCGCAGGCATGCTAGCTGTGCTTCGATCGCCCGGGTCGCCGTGAGCTGCGGCTCATTGCCGGTGTCCAGCATGTGCTGGCTAGCCCGTTCGGCAGTGCTCCGTGCGAGGGCGGTGCGGCCTTGCGCCTGGTAGGTGAGACTCAATCCCAGCAGGCTGTCGCGGGCGGCCAGGAAGTGGATCTCGTCCGGCGCGTCGATGACGGCGGTGAACTGCTCTTCGGCGGTGATGAGATCGTTGCGCCAATAGGCCGACAATCCCAGCGCGTAATGGGCCCAGGACGCGCTGAGCGGCAGCTGCTGCGCGCTCGCAAGCTGTAGCAAACCATGCCCAGCTTCCTCTACGTGCGGCAGGTCGCCAGCCGCCTCGTAATTGCTGAGCAGCGCCATAAGTACCCGGCTTGTGTAAACCGTGCTGGCGGGGCTACCCTTGCCCCACTCGGCCCGCAGCTCGGCCACGGCAGCTTGGCCGTCGCCAAGCTGATACCGCACTATCCCAGCGAACACCGCCGCCATCCCCCGGACGAAGTAGTGCTCCTCTGGCAAACTCTCGAGGGCGCGCCGCGCGTGCGCCAGGCTGCGATCGGCGTCGCCGGTGTAGAACCAGTAGTCGCTCCACAAGGCGTCGATGTGTGCGCGCACCACCGGCGCAGGCGTGCCGCCGCGGGCTGCCTCGTTGTCCAGGAGGGCCTCCGCTGAGCGCAGGGAGACTTCCAGCGCCGCATACTGGCAGCGCACCCGCTGCACCAGGGCCTGAACGACCAGCAGCGCCGGACGAGCAGCGACGAGATCCGGCGGCAGGAGACTAAGCCAGCGCTCCAACCGCGGCCAGTCCTCGCGGTTCATCACGGCAACAGCGTGCGTTTCCACCAGCCGCGCGGCGGCCACCGGGTCGGATGCCGCGAGCGCTTGTGTCAGGGCCTCGTCGATCAGCCCCGCGGTCTCCAGCCAGCGGCTCGCGCGGCGGTGGAGGTCCGCCACGGCCCGCTCGCCAAATCGGGCCCGCAGTCGGTGGAGCAGGGCTTCCTGGAACAGGTGGTGGTAGCGGTACCAGCACTGCTCCGGGTCCAGCCCGACCACGAACAGGTTCTCGCGCTCGACGTGCTCTAGCAGCGCTTGGGAGCTGGGCGCCTGGGGCGGCTCGTCCCACAGAGCGTCGCACAGGGGCGCACAGAAGCGGTCCAGCACGGCGCTATGCAGGAGAAACTCCTGCACCGGGGCCGGCTGCTGGGCCAGCACGTCGTCGAGCAAGAAGTCTCGTAGGTGGCGATGCGTGCCGGTCCGGAACGCCGCGGCCCAGGCGATCGGGTCGGCGCTAGCTTTGAGCGTGAGGGAGGCGAGCTGCACCCCGGCGATCCAGCCCTCGGTGCGCTCGACGAACGCCGCGGCGACGTCCGGCGGCGGGGCCGTGCCCAGGGCTTGCTCGAGGAAGACCCGCACTTCCTCGGGACTGAATTGCAAGTCAGCTGCGCGTAGCTCGACCATCTGTCCGTGCGCTCGCCAGCGGGCGAGCGGCAGAGGCGGATCCGCGCGTGCCGCCAGCATCAGATGAACCGTCGGTGGGAGCCCCGACACTAACTGGCTCACCAGCGCATGGATTGTGGAGTCCTGGATCAGATGGTAGTCGTCGACGGCGAGAATGCAGGCCTCCGGGAGCGTCGCTAGCTCGTCGAGCAGGACTGCCGCGAGATAGTCGACGGGAGGGACCTGTGGCAGGGACAATAGCCCGAGCGCGCCGCGGCCGAAGTCCGGAGCGACGGTTTGGATGGCCGCGACGACGTAGCGCACGAACGCGGTGACCTCGCCGCTGTCGGAGGGATCGAGGCCGAGCCAGGCGGCGGGACGCGGCTGGGCGGCGAGCCAGGCGCTGAGGAGGGTGGTCTTCCCGGAGCCCGCCGGCGCGGAGATCAGCGTTAAGGCACGATCGATGCCTTCCTGCAGACGGTGGAAGAGATCGCGGCGCTCCACCGTGGCCGGCGGTGGGCGTGGCGGCCGCAGCTTCACGCGAAGCAGGGGCCGTACGTAGCTGGGGGCAGCCTCTGACTGCATACACGCCTCGACAGCGGGCCACCGTCACGCGGATACAACCTGCATTAAATCATCGCCCGGTGCCCCCTGACGAACGCGGTCGCGCATGCCGGCGGCGGCGCTTCTGAACCCGCGGATACTTTGCCGGATGCCCCTGCCGCCATCGCTCTATGATAATACCATGAATAGCGAAAGTCTATAGGGGGCCGGGAGATGCACCATGCGCCGACCGGTGTCTGCCGGCGAAGAAATCGCGGAAGGCCTTGCGTCCGGGGCAGTTCATGGAAGCCGTCGTCGTGCTCAGCGCGCTGGGTGGGGACTGCTTGGACGACGCCGGGCATCACTCTGGCTGCAGGGAGTGATCGCAGCCGGGCAGGAGGGCCAGATGCTGCCGACGAGCTATGCGCTCGAAACGTACACGCGCGCACACCTGGACATGCGCTTGACCGAGGCTCGCCGGCAGCGGAGCGGCAGCGCGGTCCGCCCCGCCGCCGGCGAGGTGACGAGCGGCTGGGCTAGCGACAGTGGAGCGCGGCGACGGCTTGCACCTCCAGCACCGCGTTCGGGTTCACCAGACTGTGAACGCCGATCACGGCGCTCCCGGGGAAGTCCCGGCCCAGAATCTCCGCGCGCAAGCGGGTGAAGTCATCCGCGTAGCGCATGTCGGTCAGGAAGACAGTCATCGAGACGAGGTCGTCCAGCGATTCGCCGCCCGCTTCCACGATGGTCCGGATCTTCTCGAACACGCGTCGCGTTTGCAGCTCCAGGTCGATCGGCTCGGGGGGCCCGCTGACGGTCCCGGTCTGGCCCGCGATGAAGATCAGGTTGCCTTCCCGGACGCCGTGCGAGTAGCCCCGTGCGCTCTGATCCGGCAGACTGGGCGGATTGATGATCGTCTTGCCGCTCCCGCCGGGCCGGCCAACGGGTGCGGCCGGACAGGGTTGCTGCCCGGCCGGCTCGGCGAGGCCGCTGGCCAGAACGGCGCTGACCAGGGTTGCCAGCAAGACGCCGGCGAGGAACACCGCCAGATGCGTAGACACTAATCGCTTCACCCCTTCGCCTCCCACGTCGACGTTTCGCGGGCCGCGGCCCGTCGCCACAGGCTCGCGACGCGTGGGCATCATAGGCGTCGGGGTATGATCCGTCAATCCCGCGTTGGGGCTCGGAGCTGCACTGGAATCGATTCGCCTGACGACGGGCGGTTCGCGCTCGGCGCGGCCGCGTGACGCGCTCACAGGACACACTGTGAGGACGCCGTCGTAGGCGCTCCGACGGCGCGGAGTGGCCCCGAACTACAGGAAGCAGTCGCGCACCGGCACAGCCCAGCCGGGCACGACTTCGCCACCTTCGAGCACGTCGCCCTGCGCGGCGGCAATACGCACGATGTCGTCGCGCCGCGCACGGAGGTCGGCAAGGGTTGGAGCTGCATCCAACTGGACGCCACTAACGAAATCGTACACGTGGGGACCCTCGTGGGCGACCAGCGTAGCAAGCGTGCCCGGTGCCATGCGCGTCGCCTCGGCGGCGACGGTCACGGTGCGCCGCCGCGGTTCATGGAGCGCCAGGCGACCGAGGCCCGCCACTGGGGCGACCGCGAGGCGCACCCCACCATCCGCGAACGCCTGCACGAGTGGGCAGCTATCGCGGCGGAGTGGTTGCCCAGATTGAAGATCAGTCGACGTCGAGGGCCGCAAAGATGGCGGCCACGTCGAGCGCCGCACCGGGTGCGATCTCATCCAGGCTGATGGTGTCCCCACGCCGCCGGATGGCGACCGGCGTGTTGGGACGGTACACGCGGATCGTCTCTCGACGGTGGTCGATCAGCAGGGCGACGCGGGAGCCATTCGCGACGAACCATTCACACTTCTCAGCTAGCTCGCGGATGCTTTGTCCGGGGGACCAGATTTCGATGGCAACGTCGGGTAGGAGCAGGAAGCGGCTGGCAATGCGGCCCGACGCAGTGCGGGGAATGCGGTCCCAACAATAAAGGCTTACGTCCGGCACCAGCGACGCGCCGCTCTGAGTGGTCCGTAGTTCGGTGAAGGCGCGGGCGATCCTGGCGGGCCGGAACAGCCGGTTCAAGCGCTCCGCGCACTCCACCTGCAAGGCGCTGTGCTCGCCCATCGGGACCATCTTCTGGCTTACCTTCCCCTTGAAGTACTCCAGCGCCGGCTCTTGCTCCGGTAACGCCAGAAACTGCTTGAGCGTCAGGCCCGCGAGCGTCATCGCCATGGTCGGTCTCCCGAGGTGCGTCTCTCATCTACCATAGCGCACGGATAAGGCGTATCCATGCTCGGACTACCCCCGCCCGCGGGGCTGGTACTGGAGCGCCTCGGCGAGGTGCGCCGCCCCGATCTGCTCGGCATCCGCCAGGTCGGCAATGGTGCGGGCCAGCTTGAGGACGCGGTG
>JAJPHF010000055.1 GCA_021325365.1 Pseudomonadota bacterium | reverse complement strand
GCGGGCTTCGGGAAGATCTGGCCGTCGATGAGCCACATGTGATCGCTGGCCCCGTACTGGGTGTCCTCCGGCACGGCCACGACGACCGGCCGGCGCGGGTACCATTCCGGATCGAGGAAGGTCCACATCTCCGGCGGTTCGGCGATGTGCGTATCGGCATCCACTACACCAGGCATCGCTACCTCCTTGCGCGCCGGCGGCCGCCGGGCATCTTGACGCTATGTTACCAGCGCCACGCCCGCACGGTCGAAAGGCGGATCAACCGCGCGCTCAACGTCATGCGGGGACCAGCGCCACGCCCGCACCGTCGAAAGGCTTTCGCGGACGCTAGGGCATCCGGCTCAGGCCGGCGCGGGCACCGCGACCTGCGGCTCGACGGCGCCGCTACGCCAGAGGTACCAGGTGGCGAAGCTGCGGTAGGGGCGCCAGGGCTCGGCGAGCGCGCGCAGCTCGGCGGCCTTCGGCCGCTCGGCCAGCCCGTACTGGCGGTGCACGGCGGCGCGGAACCCCAGGTCGTCCACCGGCAGCACGTCCGGCCGGCCGAGGCTGAAGATCAGGAACATCTCGGCCGTCCAGCGGCCGATGCCTTTGACCTGGACCAGCTCGGCGATGACCGCCTCGTCGGGCAGTCGGTCGATCGCCGCGAGGTCGACGGCGCCGCTTGCGACCTTCGCGGCCAGGTCGGTCACGTAGCGCTCCTTGGCGCGCGACAGGCCGATGGCGCGCAGGTCGTCGGGCGTGAGCGCGAGCAGCGCCGCGGGGGTGAGCGGCGCATCGGCGCCGATGCGCGCGGCCAGACGGGCGCGGATGGCGCTGGCGGCCGACACGGAGATCTGCTGGCCCACGATGGCGCTGACGAGCGCGGCGAAGTAGTTGGGCTCGTGGCGCAGCGCCGGCGGCCCGACGGCGGCGATCAGCCGCCCCAGCACGGGGTCCGCGGCGCCGAGGTGTGCGACCGCGGCCGCCTGCCGCGCGGGGTCACGGGTCGCCGGAACGTCGCCCATCGTCACCTGTCCTGCTGAAATGAGTCGCCAGACTATACCGTCTGCCCCGGGCGCGGCTCATTGGCCGCGAAAGCCGCTGGAGGCCAGCTCATCCGCGGCGCCGTTAGGTGAGCACCGAGCCGCCGTCCACGTGGATGTTCTGGCCGGTGATGAAGTCGCTGGCCGGCGACGCCAGGAAGACGACCGTGCCGACCAGGTCCTCGGAGTACTCGGGGCGCTGGATGATGCGTTCGCGCAGGGCCCGGGCGCGGCCCTCCTCGGTCACGCTCGGCTGATAGGTGTCGCTCTCCGTCTGGCCGGGCGCGATGGCGTTGACGCGGATGCCCTGCGCGCCCACCTCGCGCGCGAGCGCCCGCGTCAGACCCGCGACGGCGGCCTTCGAGGTGACGTAGTGGAGCATGTTCGGCGTCCCCTTCCAGGCCGTGCCCGAGGCGACGTTGATGATCTTGCCGTAGCCCTGGGCGCGCATGTGCGGGATCACTGCCTTGCAGCACAGCCAGGTGCCGCGCACGTTGACCGCGAACATGCGGTCCCACTCGGCGACCCCGATCTGGTCCTGCGGACCGTGGGTGAAGCCGACCGAGGCGAAGATGGCCGCGTTGTTGACCAGCACGTCCACGCGGCCGAACTCGGCGAGGGTGCGCGCGACCATCGCCTGGACGCTCGCCTCGTCGGACACGTCGGTGGGCGCTTCCAGCGCGCGGTGGCCGGCGGCGCGCAGCTCGGCGGCCGTGGCCTCGGCGGCGCCCGCGTCGATCTCGGCCACGACGATGGCGGCACCCTCGGCCGCCAGGCCCTTGCAGTAGTGCTTGCCAATGCCCTTGCCGCCACCGGTGACGATGGCGACGCGGTCCGCGAGCTGCATGGTGCTCCCTCCTTCCGCACTCGACGCCCCTGCCCGGGCGCCCTATGATACGCTGCCGGCGCGGGGCGCGGGGGACGCGCTTGACGGCGCTCGCTGGCGCGGCCATACTCCGGCTCACCAGCCCGCGCGGAGGAGCAAGCGATGGCGACGGCTCACGCCGCGGACGCCCGCGGCGCCACCAACCCGCTGTTCAACGCCAACAAGCTGAAGCTGGGCGTGTTCGCCACGAACGTGAGCGGCGGCTGCGCGATCACGCTGGCCGAGGGGCGGTTTGCGACGACGTGGCCGAACGCGCGGGCGATCAACACCCTGGCGGACCGCGCCGGCTTCGAGGCGCTGGTGCCGGTGGCGCGCTGGAAGGGGTTCGGCGGGCCGAGCAACTTCAACGGCACCTGCTTCGAGACGTTTACCTGGGCGGCGGGGCTGGCGGCGCAGACGGAGCGCGCGGCCGTCTTCGCCACCGCGCACGTGCCGACCGTCCACCCGATCGTGGCCGCGAAGCAGTGTACGACGATCGATCACATCTCGGGCGGGCGGTTCGCGCTGAACGTGGTCTGCGGCTGGTTTCGGCCGGAGCTGGAGATGTTCGGCGCGCCGACGATGGAGCACGACACGGCCTACGCGTACGCCGCGGAGTGGCTGGACGTGGTGCGGGCGCTGTGGACGAGCGAGGGCGAATTCGACCACGCCGGGCGGTTCTTTCGCGTGGCAAAGGGGTTCCATGAGCCGAAGCCGCTCCAGCACCCGCTGCCGCCGGTGATGAGCGCGGGGTCGTCCGAGGTGGGGCGGCGGTTCGCGGCGCGCTACGCCGACATGGCGTTCACGCAGGCGCGGCCGGCCGACTTCGCGGGCACGCGCGCCCAGATCGCCGAGCTGCGGCGCCTGGCGCGCGAGGAGTACGGCCGCGAGCTACAGGTGTGGACGACGGCCTACGTCGTCTGCCGGCCGACCGAGCGCGAGGCGCGCGACTACCTGCACTACTACGTCCACGAGCGCGGCGACTGGGAGGCGGTGGAGAACCTGACGCACGTCATGGGGCTGCAGAAGCGGCACCTGTCGGCCGAGGCGCTGGAGGGGCTGAAGGCGCAGTTCGTGGCCGGCTGGGGCGGCTTCCCGCTGGTGGGCACGCCGGAGCAGATCGTGGACGCGCTCGTGCAGGCGTCGCGGGCGGGGATCGACGGGGTGACGCTGTCGTGGGTGCGCTACGAGGCGGAGCTGCGGCAGTGGATCGCCGAGGTGCTGCCGCTGCTGGAGCAAGCCGGCCTGCGCCAGCCCTGCCCGGCCCCTGACCGGCTGCCTGTCCCCTGAGCCGCGGGGCGCCTGGCAACCATCTTCGCGGCCGCGTGCTGCCGTCCCGGTGGCGAGCACACGGCGAGCGTGGCGCTGCCGCCGCCGTCTGGCCTGTCGCGGCGAATTGCTCTGCACCCTCGCTCGGCCCTATGCTTCCTCGCGGTCTGATCACGCGGCCGGCGCGGCGGAAGGGGGCAGGCGATGGACCTGGAGCTAGGCGGCAAGGTGGCGGTGCTGACGGGCGCGAGCAAGGGGATCGGCTACGCGTCGGCGCGGGCGCTGGCGCGCGAGGGCGCGCGGGTGGCGATCTGCGCGCGCGGCGTGGAGCAGCTGGAGCGCGCGGCGGCGGCGCTGCGCGCCGAGACGGGCGCCGAGGTGCTGCCGGTGCCGGCGGACATGGGCGTGCGCGACGACGCGCGGCGGCTGATGGCGCAGACTGCCGAGCGCTTCGGGCGTATCGACGTGCTCGTGAACTGCGCGGGCAGCTCGCCGGGGGGGCTGCTGCTGAACATCACCGAGGAGCAGTGGTTCGCCAGCATGAACTTGAAGTTCCTGGGCTACGTGCGGGCGATGACCGAGGCGATTCCGTACATGCTGGCGGGCGGCGGCGGGCGGATCGTGAACGTGATCGGCAACGACGGCAACAAGCCATCGTACTGGGAGCTGACGCCGGGCGCGGCGAACGCCGCGGGCATCAACGTGTCGCGGGCGCTGGCCGAGCAGTACGCGCCGCACGGCATCCTGATCAACGTGGTGAACCCCGGGCCGGTGGCGACGGACCGTTGGGACGGCCTGGAGAAGCAGATGGCGAAGGACCGCAACATCAGTCAGGAGGCAGCGCACCGGCTCGCGGAGCGCAGCATCCCCATCGGGCGGATCTGCCGCCCCGAGGAGGTGGCCGACCTGGTCTGCTTCCTCGCCTCCGGCCGCAACACGTTCATGGCCGGCGCCGTCGTCAACATCGACGGTGCCCAGCGCAAGGCCATCATGGAGTGCTGACCTAACCGCCCAGCCCCCCTTCCCTCTGCCAGGCCCCCCTTCCCGCTGAAGGAGGGGGGGAGCCGGTTACGCCAACAACCCTAGTCTCCTCCGAGTGGTTGCACCCCGCGCCGCCGTGCCGTCGCGCGCCGGGAGCGGCCGTGCTACACTGGACGCCACCACGCGGGCACCTACCCGGGACGGACGCGCCGCGGGGGCGCGCAGCGGCGATCCCCAGGAACCGGCCCGGCGAGCGAAGGGAGCAGGCGGATGACGGCCATCGCACTGTCGCGGTCCATCGGCGCGGCCGAGTGGCGCGCGCTCGCGGCCTCCTGGCTGGGCTGGATGTTCGACGGCTACGAGACTTACGCGCTCGTGCTCGTCGCGGGCATCGCCACGCGCCAGCTCATCGCCGCCGATCAGGTGGCCCAGCTCCCCATCTACGTCGGCGGCCTGCTCTGCGTGACGCTGCTCGGCTGGGCCACGGGCGGCGTGCTGGCGGGCATCCTGGCCGACTACGTGGGCCGCAAGCGCATGCGCATGTACTCGATTCTCTGGTACGCCGCCTTCACCGGTCTGACCGCCCTGGCGCCCAATTACTGGGTGCTGCTCGGCATGCGCTTCCTGACCGGCCTCGGCCTGGGCGCCGAGTGGGGCCCCGGCACCGCGATGGTGGCCGAGTTCTGGCCGCCCGCCGTGCGGGGGCGGGCCGCCGCGGTGCTGCAATCCGCGTTTGGCTTCGGCTTCCTCGCGGCGTCGGCCGCCTGGTTCCTGATCGGGCCGCTGGGCGCCGGCGCCTGGCGCTACATGTTCCTGCTCGGCGTGCTGCCCGCGCTGCTGCTGCTGTACATCCGCACCCAGGTGCAGGAGCCGGCCCTGTGGGTGACCGCGGCCGAGCGGCGGCAGGCGGCCCGCGAGCGCGCCGCCCGCGGCCAGGCGCTCGACGCGGCCGAGCACGGCTTGCTGCGCTTTACCATGGCCCAGGTGCTGGCCGTGCCAGTGCTGCGGCGGCGGCTGTTCCTGCTCGTGCTCATGTCGCTGAGCACGAACGTCGGCTGGTGGGCCACCTCCACCTGGATCCCGCAGTACGCCGCCCAGCTCGCCGGCGGCGCAAGCCTCGACGCCGCCCAGTGGGCCACCTACACGGCCCTCACCTACAACCTCGGCGCCATCGTCGGCTTCCTGGCGCTCGGCACGGTGGCCGACCTGTGGGGCCGCAAGCCGGCGACCTTCCTGTTCTTCCTGGGCTCGGTGGTCATCGTCGAGCTGCTGTTCCTCGGCGTCCATGAGCCGCGTCTGCTGCTGTTCGCCGCGGCCGTGAACGGCTTCTTCACTTCCGGGCTGTTCACCTGGATGCCGATCTACACGCCCGAGGTGTTTCCCACCTACGTGCGCGGCTCGGCCATCTCGATGGTGTTCGACAGCTCGCGCTACGTGGCCGCCTGGGGGCCGCTGCTGGCCGGCTGGCTGATCACCGCGCTCGGCGGCATCGGCACCGCCGCGGCGATCGTCGGCCTGATCTACGTCCTGGGCCTCGTCATCACGCCCTGGGCGGGGCCGGAGACTCGCGGCCAGCCCCTCCCGGAGTGAGCCGCCAACGACTCCCTTCGGCCCTGCTCGCCAGAGCGTGCAATCTGGCTCGCCCGCCGCCGATCATCATGGTAGTAGCTGTCGACCTGCACGCCGCTGGCGGGGGAGGGCCAGGCCATGCCATTCTGGAATCGCAGGCAGCTCGACCATGACGGGGGCGGGACCGCGCTGCTGGTGCCGAGCCGGCCGGCTAGCCCGAGCGAGCCCGTAGACCAGCAGCTCGACGCGACGCTGGAGACGCTGGCCGCGGTGCTCCGCACGCTCGGCCGCCACGGCCTGGAGATCGGCCAGCCCGACCCGCTCGCCCTGGCCCAGCAGTACGAGGGCTGGGCCTCCCACGTGCTGGTCGCCACCCCCCCGCCCGGCGAGGAGGCCCCCCGCGCCGAGCGGGGGGGCCGGCGCGACTGGGGCGGCGTGCGACGCTTTGTGCGCGAGCAGCGCCTGCACGAGCAGCAGGCCGTCGGCACGGCCGTACACGATCTGCGCGAGGTGATCTGGGCCGCCGTGGACACGCTCCAGCACGCGCTCTCCGCGGAGCAGGAGACGGACGGCCAGGTGCGCGACCGCATGGGCCACCTGCGCGACGTGGTCGAGCGCCGCCCGCCCGAGGAGATCAAGCGGGAAGTGCTCTCGGCCGTGACCGTGCTCTCGCAGCTCATGGAGCAGCGGCAGCAGCGCCAGCAGGTCTACGTGCGCGAGCTGGGCGCGCGCATCTCCGCGCTCGGCTCCCAGCTTCAGGAGGCGCGACGCGAGAGCGCCGTCGACCCCCTGACGCAGCTGTACAATCGCCGCGCCTTCGACGAATACCTCGCCAAGATCGTCGGCCTGTACGACCTGTTCGGCCAGCCCGCCGTGCTGCTGATGATCGACGCCGACTACTTCAAGCAGCTCAACGACGACCACGGCCATCCCGTCGGCGACCGCGTGCTGCAGGCCCTCGCCGACTGCCTGGTGCGGACCTTCCTGCGCAAGGTCGACCTGGTCGCCCGCTACGGCGGCGAGGAGTTCGCCGTCGTCCTGCCCGATACCGACCTCAAGAACGGCCGGGCGCTGGCCGAGCGCGCCCTCGACGCCGTGCGGGCGCTCCGCGTCGAAGCCGGCGTGGCGACGCTCTCCGTCACCGTCTCCATCGGCATCGCCGCGATCCGCCGCTTCGACACCGCCGCGGACTGGCTCCAGTCCGCCGACCGCGCCCTCTACGCCGCCAAGCAGGCCGGCCGCAACCAGATCGCCGAAGGCTGAGCGCCGGCCGGCGAAGCGGACCGCCGCGCGGCACCCCTGGCTCGGTTGCGCTCCCCGCGACGCGCTTGGTAACATCCGGTAGTCGCAATGTTGACTAACATTGTCAACAGCAAGCGAGCAGCAGCTGTCGGGGAGTACGGTCGTGGCGGACGTCGAGTTTCTGAAGACCATCGACTGAGCGTGTGGCACTGACGAGCTGGACTCGCTCGTCCCACCGCTCGCCGTGACGCCGGGACCGCCGCTGCGCCTGGTCGCGCGCCGCGCGCTGCTCGGCGGCGCCGCCAAGCTCGCGGCCCTCGGCGCTGGGCTCGCGGCGCTCGCCGCCTGCGCGCCCAAAGCGGCCGCGCCCGCGCCAGCGGCGCCCGCGCCGGCCGCCCAACCGTTCGGCGGCGAGGCGCCGGCCGCCCCGCCGAGCGGCTCGCTGGAGCACGTCGAGCTGGCGTTCTGCAGCCAGGTGCTGTGCGTGCTGCCCTACGAGGTGGCCCGCCAGCGCGGCTACTGGGCTGCCGAGGGGCTCGACGTGAACCTGGTGTACATGCGCGGCGGCACGCAGGCGATCAACGCGCTGCTGGCCAACAGCGTGGACTGGGTCGGCACGCCGATCGACCTCGTGGTGCAGACGGTGGCAAAGGGCAAACAGGCGGTGATGATCGCCTCCACCTCGCGGCTGCCGTTCTTCGCGCTGGTCGTCGGGCCGCGCGCCGGCGACGTGCGCGCCGTGAAGGACCTGGCTGGCAAGAAGATCGGCGTCGGCAACCTGGGCACCACGGACCACCTGATGGCGCAATACCTGCTCGCCAAAGAGGGCGTGAGCCCGGACGCGGTCGAGTTCGTGTCGCTCGGGCCGAACCTGTACGACCAGGTGGTGCGCGGCCAGGTCGAGGCGGGCATGGTGCAGGAGCCGAGCCTGACGCTCGTGGAGCGCGCGGGCGGCCGCGTGCTGGTCAACTTCATGAAGCTCGACGACACGCAGCGGTTCCTGGGCGGGCCGTACCAGTTCATGGGCCTGAACACGCGTCCCGACGTGCTGGCGAGCAAGGCGGAGACGGGGCGCAAGCTCATCCGCGGCCTGATCCGCGCCAACCAGTGGATTCTGGAGAATCCCGGCGCCGCCATCGTGCAGGCGGCACCCGCGGACATCGTGGTGGGCGGCGACGTGGACGTGTTCGCCGCGGCGCTCGACCGCTACAAGCAGGACCTGTATCCCGCCGACGCGCGGCTCGTGCTCGACTCGGTGCAGCGCGTGATCGACGTGCAGCAGCAGTCGGGCGCCATCGAGCCGGGCCAGAGCGTCCGCGCCGACCAGGTGTTCACCAACCAGTACCTGCCGGAGGCCTGACCCGTGCTCGTCGCCCCTCAGCCCACGGCGCCCACGGCGGCGAGCCCGTCGCCCAAGATCGCCATTCGCCACGTCGCCAAGGGCTTCGCCACGCCCGACGGCGGCCGCTACCAGGCGCTCGGCGACGTCACCATCGACGTGCCGGCCGGCCAGTTCCTGAGCATCGTCGGGCCGAGCGGCTGCGGCAAGAGCACGCTGCTGCGCCTGGTGGCCGGGCTCGCGGCGCCCGACGCCGGCGAGATCCTGCTCGACGGGCGGCGCGTGGCCGGGGTCGACCGCCAGGTGGGCTTCGTGTTCCAGCAGGACGCGCTGCTGCCCTGGCGCACCGTCTACGACAACGTGGCGCTCGGCCTGCGCATGCGCAAGGTGCCCGAGGCCGCGGTGCGCGAGCGGGTGAGCGACTGGCTCGCGCGCGTGGGCCTGCGCGGCTTCGAGCGCTACTATCCGGCGCGGCTGTCGGGCGGCATGCGCAAGCGCGCGGCCATCGCCCAGACGCTCTGCTACGAGCCCGACGTGATCCTGATGGACGAGCCGTTCGCCCACCTCGACGTGCAGACGCGCTACTACGTCGAGGAAGACCTGATGCAGCTCTGCGTGGATGGGCGGCGCACGATCCTGTTCGTGACGCACGATCTGGACGAGGCGATCGGTCTGGCCGACCGCGTGGTGGTGCTGAGCGCCGGCCCCAGTAGCCGCGTGCGCGCCGACGCGCCGGTGGCCATCGCGCGGCCGCGCAACCTGCTGGAGGTGCGCGCGGAGCCGGCCTTCGCCAGCCTCTCTCGCCACCTGTGGCAGCAGCTCTTCGAGGAGGTCTCCCGGGCCTATGGCCGCGACCAGCACTGACCCGATCGCCGTCGGCGCGGCAGCCCGCCCGCGGCTCGCGCCGCCGATCGGCCGGCGCGGGCTCACGCGCCTGCTCGTCGCCGCGGCCCTCATCGGCCTGTGGGAGGCGGGCGCCCATCTCGGCTGGATCGACCCGTTCTTCTTCAGCTCGCCGAGCGCCATCGCCGGCACGCTCGCCAAGCAGTTCAGCAGCGGCGCCATCTACAAGCACATCGGCGCCACGCTGCAAGAGGCCCTGTGGGGGCTGGTGCTGGGCGCGCTCGGCGGCGCGGCGCTGGCCTGGCTCGCCACGCGCAGCGCGGCGCTGGCCGACCTGCTCGACCCGCTGCTGCTCCTGCTCAACTCGGTGCCACGCATCGTGCTCGCGCCGATCTTCGTGATGTGGCTCGGCATCGGCATGAACTCGAAGGTCGCGGTCGCCTTCTTCCTGGTGTTCGTGGTGGTGTTCTTCGCCGTGGCCGCGGGCATCCGCGAGGTGGACCATACGCTGGTCGAGAAGATCGTCGTGCTCGGCGGGTCGCAGCGCGATCTACTGGTCGAGGTCTACCTGCCGTCGGTGCTGAGCTGGGTGTTCTCCAGCCTGCGGGTGGCCGTGGGGTTCGCGTTTACGGGCGCCATCGTGGGCGAGTTCGTCGGCGCCAGCAGCGGCCTGGGCTACCTCATGAACTTCGCCCAGGGCTCGCAGAACGCCGCGCTGATGATGGCGACGGTCGTCATCATCATGGTGATCATCGCCGGGCTCTTCGCCGTCCTGGAGCGCGTCGAGCGCCGCCTGATGGCGTGGAAGTAGCCAGGCGGTACTTCGGCGCCGGCGGGCCATCCCTGATATAATCCCACGGAGCCGCATGGGTCCGGAAGGGATGGAAGCACTATGCCGCGTGTCAGTCGGAGCGTGTCGCAGCGCTATGCGAACGCTTCGAAGAAGAAGCCGAAGCGCCGGGGCGAAACCGGCCGCGCCGCGATCCTGCCGCCCCAGGTGCCCGAGGCACCCGTCGAGCTGCCGGCGGGGCTGGCCAGCCCGGCGCCGCTCGACCTGCACGGCGAGGCGTCACGGCCCACCCGGCCGATCCTGGCGGGGCGACCGGCGGCGCGCGCCGCCGCGCGCGGCGAGGCACGGCTCGGCACGCGGCGGCTGGCGACGGCCCCCATCATCGACTACAGCTACGTGTCGCACGACCTGCGCCGCATCGCCATCGTGGCGACCCTGCTGCTGCTGGGGCTGTTTGCGCTCGCGGCGTTCGTGCCGGGGCTGCGCTAGCCCGGCAGACGCATCGCGGGTCGGTGCGACCGTGAGCGGTTCCCGCGACTCCCGGCCCCGGGTCGGACGAGCGGGCCGTGCGGCCCGGAGGTGGCGAGCCAGAGGATTGCCTAGTTCGTGGAGAATAGCTGCAGACCATGCACATCGTCGTCACTATCAAGCAGGTGCCCGACACCTCCGAAGTGCGCATTGACCCGAAGACGAATACGATGATCCGGGGCGGCGTGCCGTCGATCATCAACCCCGACGACCGCCACGCGATCGAGGCGGCGGTCCGCCTGAAGGAGCAGTTCGGCGGGCGCGTCAGCATCGTCTCGATGGGGCCGCCGCAGGCCATTGCGGCGCTCAAAGAGGCGATCAGCCTGGGCGCCGACGACGCCGTGCTGATGAGCGACCGCGGCTTCGCGGCGGCCGATACGCTTGCCACCTCGTACGTCGTCTGGGGCGCGATCACCAAGCTAAACGAAGAGGAGCCGGTCGACCTGGTGATCGCCGGCAAGCAGGCGATCGACGGCGACACGGGGCAGGTGCCGCCGGGCGTGGCGATGCGCCTCGGCTGGCCACAGCTCACCTACGTGCGCCGCATTCAGGAGGTCGACCCCGAGCGGCGCACGATCCGCGTCGAGCGGCTGGCCGACGGCGGCGTCGAGGTGCTGGAGGCGCGGCTCCCCGCCGTGGTGACGGTGGGGCGCGAGATCAACGAGCCCCGCTACGCCTCGCTGCCGCAGCTGCTGCGCGCCGCGCGCTACCAGCCGCGCGTGTGGGACAAGAAGGACCTGGGGCTCGACGACCAGCAGATCGGCCTGAAAGGCTCGCCGACGATCGTCGCCAAGGTGTGGGCGCCGCCGCGCCGGCAGCGGCCCCCCGTGGTAATGATCGACGCGACGCGCGACGTGGACGCGGCGGCGGCCGAGCTACTCGACCACCTGATCGAAGATGGTGTATTGGACTGGGCGCCGGCGCCAGCGCGGGCGGCGGAGTAAGCGGGCGCGCGGCCCCCGCGCAGCGGCGCGCGGCGAGGGCCCCCCGAAACGCGGAATGGTCTGTCACGGGTGGTGGGCTGGATCTTGGGAGTACCCAACATGCGGCGCGGCATCCTTGACGAGGTTGGAGTACGGTTAGATGTCGGAGCATGCGCCCGCCGCGACCGAAGACACCATTGACTTCTCGGATTATCGCGGCGTCTGGGTCTACATTCAACAGCGCGACGGCGTGGCCGGGCCGGCCGGCTGGCAGCTTCTGGGCCAGGCCGTCGGCATGGCGAAAGAGCTGAACACGGAGGTCGGCGCGGTCGTCGTCGGCCACGACGTGCGCCACCTGGCCGAGGAGGCCATCGCCTACGGGGCCGACGTGGTCTACCTCGTGGACCATCCCGTGCTGGCGCAGTATCGCACGCAGCCCTACGCCGAGGCCGTGGCCGAGGTGTGCCGCCGCCGCAAGCCGGAGATCGTGCTGTTCGGCTCGACGAACGACGGGCGCGACCTGGCCGGCGCCGTGGCGACGATCCTCAAGACGGGCCTCACCGCCGACGGCACGATGCTGAGCGTCGAGCCCGACACGCGCATCCTCCACGCCAGCCGCCCCGACTTCGGCGGCAAGCTGATGTCCACGATTCTCTGCAAGCGCCACCGCCCCCAGATGGCGACGTGCCGCCCGGGCGTGTTCGAGGCGCTGCCGCCCGACCGCTCGCGCCAGGGCCGCATCGAGCACGAGGCGTTCGAGCTAGCCGAGGATGCGATCACGACGAAAGTGATCGACTTCATCCCCGAGGAGAAGCACGTCGATCTCGCCTCGGCGAAGGCCATCGTCTCGGGTGGGCGCGGCCTCGGCGGGCCCCAAGGCTTCGAGATGCTGCAAGAGCTAGCCGACGCGCTGGGCGCGGCGATGGGCGCCTCGCGCGTGGCGGTGAACGCCGGCTGGGTGAGCTACGAGCATCAGGTCGGCCAGACGGGCCAGACCGTGCGGCCGAAGCTGTACGTGGCCGTGGGTATCTCGGGCCAGATCCAGCACCAGGTGGGCATGCAGGACGCCGACGTGATCGTCGCCATCAACCGCGACCCGAACGCGCCCATCTTCAAGATGGCCACCTACGGGATCGTGGGCGACCTGTTCGAGATCGTGCCGGCGCTCACGCGCCAGGCGCGGGCGCTGCGCGAGCGCCAGCAGGCGCGCGAGCCGGCGCCCGCCGAGGCCGCGCCGGCGGGCGCCGGCCGCAACGGAACGAGCTAGCTTTCCTCACCCCCAGCCCCTCTCCCAGAGGGAGAGGGGTGTTCCCGCCCCTCTCCCAGGGGGAGAGGGGCGGGATGAGGCCGTCTGCCCCCTCTCCCCCTGGGAGAGGGTTGGGGTGAGGGCTCCTATCGCTGAATTGAGGGAGCCCCTTTGATCGCTGAGAAGTTTGACGTCATCGTCGTGGGCGCCGGCTTGGCGGGCACCGCGGCGGCGTATACGCTCGCCAAGGCCGGGGCGAAGGTGGCGCTGCTGGAGCGCGGCGACTACCCCGGCAGCAAGAACGTCATGGGCGGCATCCTCTACCGCCAGCCGATGGAGAAGATCATCCCCGGCTGGTGGCGCGACGCGCCCGTCGAGCGCCCGATCAGCGAGCAACGCGTCTGGGTGCTGACCGAGGACTCCGCGGTCACGATGGGCTACAAGAGCCAGCGCTTCAACGA
This sequence comes from Pseudomonadota bacterium, assembly GCA_021325365.1. Next base: position 11,441 of record JAJPHF010000055.1, on the reverse strand, counting down.
GGAGCCGTACAACGCCTTCACGGTGCTGCGTGCGCGCTTCGACAAGTGGTTCGCCGACCAGGCGGTGGCCGCCGGCGCCGTGCTCGTCACCGAGGTGGTGGCCGAGGACGTGCTGCGCGACAACGGCCAGGTCGTCGGCGTGCGCACGAACCGGCCCGAGGGCGACCTGCGCGCGAACGTGGTGATTGCCGCCGACGGCGTGAACTCGCTCCTCTCGCAGCGCGTGGGCCTGCACGGCGAGTGGCCGCCGGACCGCGTGGCCATCGGCGTGAAAGAGATCATCCAGCTGAGCCGCAGCGTGCTCGAAGACCGCTTCGGGCTGGAGAACGGCGAGGGCACCGCCATCGAGCTGTTCGGCGATGCGACGCACGGCCTCATGGGCTACGGCTTCATCTACACCAACCGCGACACGCTGTCGGTCGGCGTGGGCGTGCTGCTCAGCCAGATGATCGAGCGCAAGCTCAACCCGAACCAGCTCCTCGAAGACTTCAAGCGCCACCCGATGGTGCGGCGCCTGCTGGAGGGCGGTGAGGCCAAGGAGTACATGGCCCACCTGATCCCCGAGGGCGGCTGGACGGAGGTGCCGCCGCTGTACACGGGCGGCTACCTGGTGGTGGGCGACGCGGCGATGATGGTGAACGGCCTGTTCCGCGAGGGCTCGAACTTCGCGGCGATCTCCGGCAAGCTCGCGGCGCAGACCGCGCTCGAGGCGCTCGATCGCGGCGACTTCTCGAAGCGCACGATGGTGGGCTACGTCGAGCGGCTGCAGGAGAGCTTCATCGTGAAGGACCTGGAGGGCTACAGCCGCGTGTCGCGCTACGCCCACGAGCACCCCGACCTGTTCACGGTCTACCCGCAGATGATGGCCGAGGCCGTCCACCAGCTGATGACCGTGGACAGCACGCCCAAGCGCATGAAGCTCCTGGACGTGTTCAAGCACGCGCGCCAGCGCCGCCCGCTGCTGGCGCTGGCGAAGGACATGGCCGGCGCCCTGCGCGCGCTGCCGTAGTCCCCTCAGCCCTACGCGCCGGTGGGGGCGCGGCCGTAAAATATAGTAAGTGAACGTTGCGGACGGGCGTGTTGCGGCGTCTGCCTACGAGGAGAGCACCATGATCGCGACCAAGCCGGAGACCGACGCCCCGGCCGCCCAGGTGGACGCGGGGACGCCGGTCGAGGACAAGCTGTACAACGTGCGGTTCAAGACCGACGAGACGGCGTCGCACCTCGTCATCGTGAACGACCAGATGTGCGTCGAGTGTACGGCGAAGCCGTGTACGTTCTTCTGCCCGGTAGCCGTGTACAAGTGGGAGCCGGGCGTGCAGCGCATCACGGTCGGCTACGAGAAGTGCGTCGAGTGCGGGGCCTGCCGCATCGGCTGCCCGCCCCACAACATCGCCTGGCGCTACCCGCGCGGCGGCTTCGGCATGCAGTACAAGAACGGGTGATACCCTCACCCCGACCCTCTCCCAGGGGGAGAGGGAGAACCGATGCTAGCGGAAAGAGCCCTCCCCGGTTTGGGGAGGGCTCTCGCTTTCCGGCCTGTCCCCTCTCCCCCTGGGAGATGGTCGGGGTGAGGGAAGTCAGTGCGCGCGGGTGGCGCCGGAGTAGCGGCTGGCCCAGTAGGCCGACGACAGCGACGTGATGGTGACGCCGGTGCTCTCGTCGGCGGCGTGGATGAACTTGCCGCCGCCAATGTAGATGCCGTCGTGCGAGAGGCCGGGCATGTAGGTGTTCGAGAAGAACACGATGTCGCCGGGCTCGAGCTGGTTCATCGGGATGTGCGGCCCGGCGGCGTACTGGCCGAACATGCCGCGCGACAGCGGGATGCCCGCCTGGCGGTGGAGATAGTACACGAAGCCGCTGCAGTCGAAGCCGGCCGGCGTGGTGCCGCCGAAGACGTAGCGGTAGCCGAGATACTGCATGGCGAGGCTGACGATGGCGCCGCCCTTGCCGCTGCTGGCCGCCACGGGAGCCGGGGCGGGATCGGAGCGGCGCGCGGCGGGCGCGGCGACGGCGGCCGGCGCGGGCATCGCGCTCGTGGCGCTGGCGAGCCGGTAGCCGTTCGGGCCGCCGGGGCCCGCCGTCGACGCCAGGGCGCCCGTGCCCGGGGCCGGGGCCGCGGCGGGCGCGGGCGGCGGGGGCGGCGGCGGCGGCGGCTGCGGCCGCTGGGGCTCGGCGCCCGGGATGACGAGCCGCTGGCCCACGCTGAGGCTGTCGGCGCTGTCCAGGCCGTTGTAGTCGACGATCGGCCCGAGGTCGACGCGGAAGCGCTGGGCGATCTCGGAGAGCGTGTCGTCTTCCTGCACGCGGTAGAGCACGCCCGTCGTCGGCGGGATGACCAGCTCCTGGCCCACCCGCAGCGCGTCGTCGTCGAGCAGGCCGTTCGCGGCGATGATCGTCAGCGGCGTCACGCCGTAGCGGTCGGCCAAGCCGGTGATCGTGTCGCCCGCCTGCACGGTGTAGTTGATCGGCGTGGTGGACTTGCGGGTGCTGGCCGCGAGAGCGGCCGCGGTGGCGCGCTCGGAGTCGGCGCGAATCTCGTCCCAGGTCTTCGCCGGCGCGGTGGCGACCTGCTGCGCCTCGTCGGCGCGGCTGTCGTCGTCCATCACCAGGACCGTCTTGTCGGCCACCTGCAAGAGCGAGGCCCCCTGCCGCGCGTCGGGCGGCACGTCGTGGCCCTCGACGATCGCCCGCCCGACCAGGCCGAGCGAGGCGACCGCCTGGGTGACGCGCGGCCGGCCGTTGGGCACCATGAGCTGGGCGACGTGCAGGGGCTGGTCGGGGTCGGCCACGCCGTTGTAGGCGGCCACGGCGTCGGGATCGGCGCCGTAGTAGAGCGCCACCTGGCGGGCCGTCTCACCCGACGCCAGATAGTGCAGCACGCCGTCGGTGGGCAGGACCAGCAGCTCCTGGCCCACGACGATCGGGTCCAGGTCGCCCAGCCCGTTCGCCCAGCGCAGCGTATCGACCGCCAGGCCGGCCTGGTCGGCGATGTCCTGCAAGCTCTCGCCCTCGGCGACGGTATGGTAGTGGACCGCCAGCCGCGCGGCGTCCCCCCGCGGCCCGGCCACGACGCTCTGCTCGTGGGCCTGGTTGAGAGCCAGCTGGGGGGCGGCGTGGAAGGTGAAAGGAACGATGCTGAACGCGGCGACGATAATAGCGAGATGGTGTCGCCAGCGGGGAGTGTAGAGTTGACGCAGCCACCGCGTCGGCGAGCCATCCGCTCCCACCCGAGCGCTGCGGGGTTGGAAGGCGTTGGGGCTCAGCCGACGGCTGCGGTTGCCTTCGCTCATTACGCCTCCGTGACGCAGTACCCCACTCGCGCAGGGCCGGCGCCATCTTAGCGTGCGAAGGGGCACCAGGTCAAGGCCTCGTCACAAAATCTCGAATCTGCTTGCCCACTGCTGTGAAAACGAGCAGCCAAAATATGTAACGCCGGGAGTATGGCGGTGGGCGGTGCCGGCAGGACGGACCCAGTGGCGCGGATGCTTGCGACACGCGCGAACGGACCCGGCGCGCTTGGCAGGGTCCGCTCGGCACCGGCAACGACGGGCTAATTCAGGATCTTGCCGACAGCGATGCGTTTCAGGATCTCGCGGTAGGCGTTGGCGAGGTTCGCGCCGTTCGTCTTGTTCCAGGGGAAGTAGTGGTCACAGGTGTTGGGCGTGGACGACGAGATGCTGATCAGGTAATCGTCAATGGGCGTGCGGGTTCCCGTGTTGGCGAGGCTCGTCGCCGCCGGGCAGTTGGGGTATGCCGTGCCGACCGAGTCGTCCGTATTCATGTCGTAACAGCTCTGGCTCGCGCTAGTCTCCCAGAACATGATGACGAAAATCTCGACCCCTAGGAACGACGTGGGATTGTTCTTCATATTCGTCGCCAGCGCCCGCGCCCGGGCCTCCGACTGCGCCTTGCTAAACGGCGTTTCGTAGCGGCACACGGTACCGTCGGTTTCCAGAATCAGCACGCGGCGGAACGTCTGCTGGCCCTGCGAGAAGCGCGTGCGGTTGGACAGCCCCAGCTCTTGCCACGCGGTTTCCAACCCGGCAGTGTGCGAGGTGCCATTCAAGGCGCATACTCCGCCGTATGGATCGGTAGCTGGCGGCGGGGCCGAGGGAGTCACACAACCCGACGTGCCGGCGTTCTGGTCGAGCGCGTTAACAGCTGTATGTGCGTTGCTGGCGGACTGCGTCAGGACTTGGGTTGTCTTTCCGCCCGGATAGTACGGATTCCAATCGCCGCTAAGGCCGGATGCAGGCGGATCCTGCGCGCTGGCTGTGTAGGCCGTGAGTGGCGGCGGGTTGGTGTTGTCGCACCAGCCGCCGGTCGTCGACACCCAGTGAGTATAGGCAACCCATTTGCTAGAGGTTAGCGGGTTATCCTGAGGATTTAGACTGCGAGCCCACTGGCTCATATCCGTCGACTTGCGCTGGCAGCGCTCACCACGGAACTGGCCGACGGCAATCTGCGGGCCCTGGCTGTCGGTCGGGTCCAGACCCAGCATGTCGATGAATGAGTTCAGGGCATTCTTCAAGTTCGTCATGTCCGTGCTGCTCATACTACCGGTGACATCGTTCACCGCGTAGATGTCGGCTTTCAGCTCGGCATTGGCCGTGGTCGACGCGCTCGCGGTCAGCGAGGAGATGCCGACGAGCTTGATCAGCATGGTCGGTCGCGAGCGCTGAGCCACGATGCGGAATTGTCGTGTGGCGGGCGAGGTCATCGTGAGGCTGTTCCCGGTGCCCGTAAAGGCGCTGGCCGGGTAGCCGTACTGGGTGAGGTACTGCTGCGCTGCTGTCTGCGCCTGGCTCAGGGCGCTGGGGTCTCCGCTGTAGGCGACGAGGTAGCGCGCCCCGGCCACCGCTGCGGAGTCGACGGCGGTCTGCAAGTGCTGCTGCTCGACGATGTACATTCCCATGTCGGCGGACATGCCCACGCCCGCGCACAGCGCCACGAAAGCCAGCGCGAACAGCACCATCATCTGGCCGCGACCGCGCCGGCAGGGGAGGGGCATCGCTCGCCGCAAAACGTGGCTCATTCCAGGGAAGCGACTCACGGAAACTCCCTAGTACTGCATCACTTCGCTGGCCGAAACAGTCACGGTAGATGGCACGATCCATCCCAGCCACCCGCTGAGTCCCCCGGGCATAAACACTACGTTGGACCAGTTGTAGGTCACGGTAAGGGTCAGCATGTCGTCGGCGCGGCGTAAGCCCGCAGCGAAGCAATCGGTCCCGTTGCCGCACGCGGGCGACCAGGTCAGGGTCGCAAAGCTGGAGAAACTGGTCCCGCGCAGCAGCCCCGACGCGTGGCAGTTCATGTAGTAGGCGCCGTCGTTGCCGTCGGCCCAGCGCGGCCGCGGCCAGAGGCTGGTGCCGTCCGTGCAGTTGCTAAGCGGCGGCGGCGCCTGGCTGGAGATGGCCATCCACCGCGCGGTGTCCTGGGTGAGCCCTTGCAGGCTAATCCATACCATCCCCAAAGCGGCGACCTGGATCGCTCCCATCGTGAGAAACAGAAGAATCGGCAGGATCAATGCTAGCTCCACCAGCGCTTGCCCACGGTCGCGGGACCGCCGGGGTTGGTGCATGGTCGGTTCGATCATCGGACCTGCTCTACTCCATCACCGAGGAAGCGGTGTAGGCGGGCAGGGCACGCAGCACGGGTATCCCGAAGAATGTCGCGGGGAGGAAGAAGAGGTTTGAGGGGTCGTATTGCATCGTCACCTGAATCGGGCCGCCGCGGATACGCGCAGGCGGTGTGCCTGCCGTCGCGGCTGGCACGTTTTTAGCCACGTTGGTGCAATCGACCGTACCTGGCGTATACGCTGGCGAGATCGTGAACGTCGTCACGTTGCTACTGCGCAGCAGACTGAAGGCCGCGAGCTGCTGGTTGCGATAAGTGGTATGGCAGCTATCGGCAAACATCCAGTTTTCGGGCGAGCCGGTCGCAATGTGTCGCGCCACGGAGTTCGTGACCCAGATGATGCCGATCTGCGCGGTGAGCAGGAAGGCGATCTGCATCGCCACGGCCATGATCATGACGAAGATCGGCAGGGCCAGCGCGAACTCGACCATGCCCTGGGCGCGCTCGCGGCGGGCGAGCAAGCACGATGGACGACGGCGCGGGACCACCGCGCGCGCGCGAGCAGCTGTCACGGGGCCTTCCTGGTTGGCAGGCGCCCCGCATGGCGCCCCGTAACCTGATTGTCGGCGGAAGCCTCGCAGCGGTTGATCCCCCACAAGTCGATCCCCCACAGGTTGAGGTCGGTCCACGAGCGGTCGGCTGATCACGACGGGCCGCGCGCCGGGCTATCCGCGCGGCCGCCGGTCGTGCCCCGTCCCGCGGGGCGCGGCAGTTCGCTCGTGGACTGGTGGCCCGCTCAAAGTGTAACAACTCAGCATTTACTTACCATAGGTGGACGTCGCCACGATAGGCAGCGACGCGGACTGCCTTAACCAGAACGTAACCCGCCAGGGGATGCGGGGCGCGGGGCCAGTCTGGATCCCGAGGAGAGCCTGCGCGAGCGCACTCTAGGGGCCGTCGTGCAGGTAGGCAGATACGCCGGGCTAGGCCTGTTGCGCGCCCGCGGCAACGCCATAGCGCCGTCTGAGTAGCCACAATCGCGCCAATTGGCGGCTGTCCTTCCCGTTTGTTAACCAAATCGGCGGTAGCCAGCCTCGGCTAGAGCCTAGCCGGCAATTCTGAGCCATCGCTATACTCACGGTGCATCTATGAGTCAATTGCGAGCCATACTCTGTATTCTGCACCGCTTGAAACAGTATGCGGCGAAGATTCACGCTAACTGTTGCCAGAATCGAGCGTAGGTGGGCCTTGTAACGTTCTCTGAGAGATGGGGTTGACGCATTCTGGTATGTTACACGGTCTGTTGGAGCGGACGGCTTCATGCCGCGTTCGATGCAGCTTTGCCAGGGCCGCGATCGGGGAGCCGCGCAGGCCCGCACAGGCGCTCGTGGAATTCGCGTTCGTCCTGGTGATGCTCTTGATGGTGATTGTAGGCATCGTGGACTTTGGGCGGATCTACTACTACGACATCGTCGTCAGCGCCGCGGCCGACCAAGGCGCGCGGGCGGCTAGAGACGGGCTGGGCGACAACGCGGTCAAGGCCGCGGCCCAGAGTAGCGCGCCCAGCGGGATGATCGCTACCTCCGCCATCAGCGTGAGCCCAAACTGCAGCACGCGGCAGACGAATTTCAATGCGTTTGCCCCGCAATGGACGAGCGTTACCGTGCAATACTCGTTCTCCCCGTTCACGCCGCTCGCGCGGGTGCTGGTAGGAAGCACAATCACGACTCAGCGGGTGGTGAGTCGCTGGGTCGCCACGGCCCCCGCGAGCTGCCCGTAAGGAAGGGGCCGCGATGCGCCTACAGGTTGCCGTAGACAGGCCCCGATGGCCCTGGCCTGCCGGCCGGACCGCCGGCCAAGCGATGGTCGAGTTCGCCCTCACGATAGTGCTGTTCTTCACGACGCTGTTGCTCATTTTCGAGGGCGGACGAATGGTGCTCAGCTACTTCATCCTGGCGAATGCAGCCGCTGAAGGGGCCCGCGCGGGCCAGTACGTGACCGCGACCGATACCGATATCCAGAACGCCGTCAACGCGGTGTCGGGTATCCTCGGCACATTCCCCACGCCGACGAGTGGCTCCACGTGCAGCGGCACAACCGCGATCTGTGTGTGTCGGCGGACCACTGCCGGCGCGGCCTGCGGCTCCACGCCGATCCAGAGCGGCTCCGAGGTCGACGTCACCGTCAACTACCTGTTTCAGTTCATGCCCCAGGCCGGCGGCTGGCTGGGGCAGACGAGCATTCAATTGACCGCGTACCACACCGCGCGGCTCAGTTGAGCGGGAGAGGCGCCATGCAGCAGGGTCGGACGCCGCGGCGACAGCGCGGACAAATGCTCCTGGTGATCGGGCTCACCCTGCCCGTTCTCCTCGGCGCCGTGGGCGTGGCGGTCGATCTCGGCTTCTCCTACTCGCACCGCCGCGAGGTACAGAACGCTGCGGACGCGGCCGCACAGATCGGGGCCGAGGCGCTCGGCCTGCACGTCACGTACATCAATATGGGGGCGTCTGGGCAAAACACCCTCGGGCTCAGCTCGGACCCGTACCCTACCGGGGCCGCAATCTACGGGGCCATGCAACAAGCGGCGAGCAACGCCCTACCGCCGTTTCCCGCTCCGAGCGGCGCCACGCTGCCGGCCGGGGCGACTCTGACTACCTATTATCTCGACGCGAACCAGAACGCCACCGCGTTCGACTCGGGCTCTGGCGCGGTGCCCGCCAGCCCCAACATCCCGTCGGGCGTGCGGGCCGTAGTGAGCTACAACTATCCCACCTTCTTCATCCGCATGCTAAGCTCGGCCCTGGCCAGCACTAACGTCGGCGCCGCGGCCCGCGCAATGCTCATGAACAGCGGCCCCGGGACATCGGGGGGGCCATTCATCGTCTGCGGCGGGGGGCCTAACGCGGGGTCGGGTAACGGCGCCGTCCGGACCGATAGCAGCGGCAATCCGACGGGAACAATCGACAACATCCTCACCGGCACCTACCCGAGCCTGGCAATCAATAGCACCTACGTCGGCAACTACTACGAGCTGCACGGCCCTCAGCTAACGAAGGACGGCGGCGGCTGCGGCGACGGAAACCAGTTCAAAGGCCTATCCGACAGCACCGCGTGTGTGCCGATCGCGGGCGCAGGCAGCAACGGACTGCCTTGCAGCCAGGGCTGGCTGTCCGGCGATCGGGCGGGGCCCACGCGCGATCTGGTCGGCGCCCTGTGCGGCTCGAATACCAACGCCGGCTGCATCCTAGTCCTGCCCGTTGCCGACTGCTACAGTGGCGGCAGCTGCACTGGCCCGATCAACGGCGACTTCCGGGTGGTCGCATACGCGCCGTTCATCGTGGCGGGAGGGAGCAACAACAACTGGGGTCAACTGACCTCTGGCGTGATGGTCAACGGCCAGTCCACGGGGACCGTGTATAACCCGAACAGCACCGGCGGCGGCTTCTTCTCAGCCAAGCTCGTGCCAGGGTCGTAGCCCGTAGCCCGCGTGCCGCGGCGAGCCGCCAGCGGCGGCCGGCCAGCGCCCACGGCGCCGCATCCAAAGCCCGGGCGCCCTGCGGCGCGCGTCACTCGATGCGCGCCGACTCGACGGCGGCGAGCTGGATGGCGGCGTTCTGGCCGACCCAGCCGCCGGCGAAGGGCGCGAATACCAGGCGGTGGCGCACGGTGACGTCGATCTGGTCGCCGGGCGTCACCGTGTCGTCGCAGCGCGTCGCGTTGACGTGGTGCCGGCAGACGCAGACGGCGTGCTCCCCGGTGCAGGCGTCCGGGGGGGTGGCGGCGCTGACCGCGGCGAAGGTGCCGGTGAAGGTGCTCGCGCTGCGGTTGACGGCGTCGAGGACCGCCGCGTCGGTGGCGGCGACCCGGTTGCCGGCGCGCGCACCCTCGCGGGCCGCCTGGGCGACCGCGAGCCAATTGGCCGTGACCCAGCCGCCCACGAAGACGAGCAGGCCAAGCGCCAGCACGAGCAGGAGCACGAGGCCGAACTCGGCGAACGCCTGGCCCCGCGCGCCACCCGCCCGCGTGTTGGCGAACGCGACTCCCTGGCGTGCGCTCACGAGCCCTCAGCGCGCGCCGTGGTCGGTCTGGCGCCGCCGCGTGGCGGCCGCGAGGAGGGCCGCCAGGTCGTCGGCGGTGAACACGCGGCAGTAGCCGGCGCTGCCCTCGACCAGCACGGCGCGCGGCATCACCGCCAGCTCGTACGTCTGGCTCGGCTCGGCGTCCAGCGCCAGGCCGATCGCGCGCAGGCGGCTCGCGTGGCGCACGGTGGGCTCGGCGGCAGGGGGCAGCTGGCCGCGTAGGGCAGTGTGGGCGGCGATCTCCTGGCGCAGCTCCGTGGCGCCCAGGTCGACGATGCCCTGGTCGCCGAAGGTCTGCACCCGCACGGCGTCGGGGGCCACGACGAGGTACGCACCGCGCGCGTTCGCGGCGTCGAGCAGCGCGCCGAGCGTGCGCAGGACCTCGGCGAGCGGCGGCTGGGGCAGCACCTCGGCGCCCTGCAGGCCGCGCTGCCAGGCGCGCTGCAGCACGCGGGCGGCGTCGGCGACGCCGGGCCGCGGGTCGGCCGCACAGCGCCCCAGCAGGTCGGCGAATAGCTCGGGCGACGGGTCCAGCTCGACGAAGTACGCCAGCAGCATGGGCAGATCGCCCACGTTGGTGCTCGGCGCGGCGCGCTCGTGCAGCGCCCTGAGCACGCGGCGGCACCAGGCCTGCGGCGTCAGCGGGGACGGCGACGCGTCCAGTGGATCCCCCGGTGGAGCGTGTTAGCCCCATCATACCGCACCGTCCGCCCCAGGGCCGCGCCATTCGCGCGCGCGGCGCTAGCGCTGAGCGACCGCGTGCTGACGGGTGTCCGACCGCCTTTTGCGGCCGGTCGCGCGGCCCCGCCGGCCGGGTGCCCCTTATAGCAGTTTGCAGCCAGACTGAGCGGCCAGCTGACGCCGGGGCAGTGGTAGGCGGCGCTATCGCACAGTTCCTGCAACGCGCCCTGGCCGACCGGGTGCCCGCTCCGGCCGAGGCCGCGCGGCGGAGCCCCGGCCGCCCGCGGGTGCTCCCGCGCCTGTGCTGGTGGGGGGGGGCTGCTGGGGTGCGTGCGGCGCGGGTTCAGCCGCTACCTCGCCCGCTGGCGCCTGCGCAGCCACGCGCAGGGGGGGGTGGTATCCGCGCTTTCCCGTCACGGACCAGGCCATCTCCAAGCGGCTGGCGCCCGCAGGCCCCGCGCCGCGCGAACGCGTGTTTACCCAGCTCCGGGCGGGCCTGGCCGACCGCCAGGCCCTCTCTGCGCTCCCCGCCCGCGCCGCCTGCGCCACCGAAGTCGGGGCCCTCGCCGAGCCCCCCTTGGACCCGGGGGCCCGGCGGCGGCCCGTGCTGCGGGCGCGGCCCCGCGGTGCCCAGGCCCGGCTCCCCGGCAAGCTCACCGACCGGTTCGCTCGGCGCCACGGCTGGCGGCGCCGGCGCGTCCAGCAGCCCCCCCCGCTATGCTCAGCGCAAAGGCGGCCCCCGCTCAAGTACAACCCTCCAGGATCGGGGTGCCGGAGGGGCCGCCTCCATCTAGTTCCAGTACCAGGTGCAGGCTACCCGCCACCTGGCCCGTCGGCAGGTCGTCCAGCGCGCGGTCGAGCAACGCCTCGGCGGCGGCGAGCAGTTGCGCGCGGTCGGCGCAGGGCGTAGCGAAGACCGTCTCGGCGCTGAGGATGCTGGGCGGCGTGCGTAATGCGAGCCGCCGCGGCCGCGGCCGCGGCGGCTCGCATTACGCATAGTCGTGCGAGGCGGCGGTGGGTAGCCCGCGCGTCACGTCGAGGGGCTGCACCTGCTGCGCGAGCAGGTTCAGCACGCCCTGCTGGTGCTGCACGGCGCCG
>JAJPHF010000184.1 GCA_021325365.1 Pseudomonadota bacterium | reverse complement strand
GCGGGCTTCGGGAAGATCTGGCCGTCGATGAGCCACATGTGATCGCTGGCCCCGTACTGGGTGTCCTCCGGCACGGCCACGACGACCGGCCGGCGCGGGTACCATTCGGGCTCGAGGAAGGTCCACATCTCCGGCGGTTCGGCGATGTGCGTATCGGCGTCCCACACAGTGCTCATAACGCTACTCACCTCGGCAGGCGGCATTCAGGCCATGGCCTGCCACGTAGACTAGGCTCGGGGCCGAGCCGTGGTCGTTAAGTAGTCCCCAAAGCTCCCCAAAGCTATCGAAGGATTCGTAGCCCGAGCCAGCGCCCGTCTTACGCTTGGCTGGCTCGGGATCTCGCTCATGGGACCTGGACCGGAGCCTCCGTCGGTCGGCCCGCCTGCGCCCCAGCGCGCGCGGCAGCCAGGTGGAAGAAGTCGACGGCATTGCCGACCACCATGCGGTAAGTCTCGTCGTCGGGCACGCCCGCGAAGTTGCGGGCGATCACCTCCATGGAGTGCGGCCACTCCGAGTCCTGATGCGGGAAGTCGGTGGCCCACAAGAGGGCGTTGGCGCCGATATGGTGACGCATCTCTACGCCCACGGGGTCGGACTGGAAGCCCCACAGGCAGTGCTCGCGGATGTAGGCGCTGGGCGGCCGAGCCAGCGGCGGGAGGCCCAGGAGCGCCTCCGCCCAGCGGCGGTGGCGGTCGTAGCGCGCGTCGGCCTGCTGCAGGAAGTACGGAAGCCAGCCGATCTGCGTCTCCGCGAAGTACACGCGCAGGCTGGGGAAGCGATCGAACACGCCCGCCAGCACGAGCTGGAGCGCGTTGAGGGCTCCGCGCAGGCCGAACTTCGCCATCTGCTCGATGAACCCCTGGCCGCTGCCGATCCGCTGGACCACCTCGCGGGACGCCCGCGGGTACTCAAAGGAAGGGCCTGAGCGGTCCAGCTCCTGGTGCACCGCGATGGGCATGCGCAGGCTGGTGGCGGCCGCCCAGAAGGCGTCGTCCTCGGGGGTGGGATAGGTCCGTCCGCTCGGGAAGACGCCGAGCACGACGCCCTTGAGCCCCAGGCGCGCACAGCGCTCGAGCTCACGAATCGCGTCCTTGACGCCGGTCCAGGGGATAACGCCCAGGCCGATGAGGCGGTCGGGTGCGACGGCGCAGTAGTCCTCGGCGAGGAAGTCGTTGTACCCGTAGACCACGGCCCGGTAGGCGTCGTCGTCGCGGATGCTCCGCCATAGGGGCGGCCCGGAGATGCCGGGGAAGAGCACCTCCGCGTCGATGCCGTCCTGGTCCTGCTCCTGCAACCGCTGCTCGGGCGGGCCGGTGCCCGGCGTCGTCTCGTAGTTCTGGCCGATCGGGCTCCAGCGGTCGCGTCCCTTGCCGCCGTATAGATCCCAGGGCACCTCGCGCAGGGGGCGGCCTTCCACCAGCCAGGCATCGCTGCCGTCGGGGAGCCGGATGAGCCGTGGTACCCGCTCGCGGTGGGCCGCGGCCACCCGCGGTGCCCAGTATCGCGAGTCGATCTCCAGGTGCGAGTCCGCGGAGATGTAGCGGTAGGCTGCCACCATCCAGCCGACCTCCTCGCGAGCACGCTGTGCCCGAACTGGCCCGCTGCCGGCAACTATAGCCAACGCGCCTGGTATGAGCAACGGGCTGCGGCTCCGGTCGCGCACCGCGCTACTCGCCACGCTTCCGGCCCGATAGCTTCTTCGCTAGCGCGCATAGCGGCCCAGGCGCTGGAGCGCGTAGTCCACGAACTGATGGTCGACCACCGTCCCCAGATCGACCGGCTGCTGCACGACGCCGAGCTGCAGGAACACGTTCAGGTCCGCCTGCAGCGCCTCGACATCCAGGTAGCCGTCGGGATTGTAAGTGTGCAGCACGACCCGCTCCAGCACGCTCCGGTCCTTGAGACTCGTGTACTTCACCAGTAGGTCGAGAATAGCCGCGCGGTCCCGCCCCTGCACTACGGCGTCGTAATAGTCCCGCAGCGCCCGGACGTACCCCACCATCCAGCGCCGCGCGACCTCGGGCTCCTCGGCGATGAAGCGGCTGCCGTACATCAGCACCCCGCCCTGCTGGTAGTACGGTAGAAGCTCGTCGGCGCCCTTCCAGCGCACAATGACGCCCTGGCTCACTCCCTGGGCGACCTGCGGCTCCAGCAGCACGGAGGCATCGAGCGCGCCGTTTGCGAGCGCGGCGAGCGCGTCGGTCGGCCCCATCTCCACGAGGTCGACGTCCCGCTCGGTGAGCCCACCCTTCTGCAGAGCCGCTACCAGGTTGACCATCAGGTTCACGCCGCGGGAGTTCAGCGAGATCTTGCGGCCTCGCAGGTCCGCGAAGTCGCGGACCTGGCCGCTGTCGATGAGGTCCTTGCGCACGACCAGCGCGTAGTAGCAGGTGTTGGTCCAGCACCCGCCCTTGTCCGCCACCAGCTTCAGCTCCAGCCCGCGCGCGGCGGCGTTGTAGAACGCGGCGTTCGCCGAGCCCCCCGCGATCTGGATCTCATTCGTCACGAGCGCGGGGAGGGACTCCGGGCCGGTAGAGAAGGGCACGAATTCCGTCTCGATCCCCTCTTCCCGGAAGTAGCCGCGGTCCATACCGAGAAACACGCTAATGTCGGTGGAGACGCCCGGGGAGCCAAACTTCACGTGCGCGGGGGGGCTAAGCGGTGGCAGGCTGGCCGCTTGCGGGGTGACCTGCGGAGGCGCGGTCGCCGCCGTGGGCGCGGCGGCCTGAGACGTCCCGGGAGCTGCCGGCGATGAACAGGCGACGAGCAGCGCGGCGAAGAGGGCCACTCCCGGCACGTGAATGGGCCAGCGCGCGAGCATCGGCAACCTCCGTCTCTCGGCGCGATGGCGGGGGACAGGCCCCCGACACTCGTCCACCGTAAGTGGCAATGGCTCGGCGAGCCCCACGTGGGGCCGCCGCGCCGGCCCGCCCCGCAAAAACCTGCTTGACTGTAGCCCGGCTCAGTCAGGTCCGCAAGCGCCCGTTGATTTGATTTGACCCTGGCGGACGGGGGTGGCCGTGCTGGCCCGGCGGCGGCCGCGCTCCTCCGCCGGCGCTGTCGCCTCCTGGCACGCGGAGCACGATAGCGTACCGTCGGCGCTTCTGGCCTTGCCTGCCGCCGCTTAGCGGAACCGGGTATGTGCCGGGGGGGGATTGACGGGACAAGCCGGCTCACTATAATGGGGTCATCGGTTCTGTGGGATCGCGCGCCGCTCCTGGTAGGAGGCGTTCGTGCCTCACGGGCTGCGCATCCGACGCCGCGTCGTACCGGTGATCGTCCCCCTCATCACCGGCGGCACGCCTCTGGCCAATGCGCCTTCCGATAGACTACGACCCGCGTCCGCCGCGCGCTATCCTCCTACCCCCATTGGCGATGTGGGTAACCCGGTGCCCCTGCGCGGCGACGGGCGCGCCGCAGGAAGTTGCTCCAGGAGCCGACCCGTTGGTCCGAGACCGTCTCACGCAGTTGAGACAGGGCTGGCGGGACTGACGCCTCTGTGGTGAAGCCGCAAGGTAAGAGTGCGGGATTGGCACAGCGGGGAGGTGGGTGATGGACGTGGCTCGGCCGCTCGCCGTCGACGCGGGCTCGGAACGCCGGCCGATCGTCGAAGCGATCGCCGCCAGCACGATCGGCACTACCATCGAGTGGTACGACTTCTTCCTCTACGGCACCATGGCGGCGCTAGTTTTCCCCAAGCTGTTCTTCCCTGAGTTCGACCCGTTCGTGAGCCAGATCCTCGCGTTCACCACCTTCTTGGTCGGCTTCATTGCCCGCCCCGTCGGCGCAGTAGTGTTCGGGCATCTTGGGGACCGCATCGGGCGGAAGTCGACCCTGGTCGCGACTCTGCTGTTGATGGGCATCGCGACCCTGCTCATCGGCTTCATGCCAGGCTACGACCAGATCGGGATCTGGGCCGCGCTGATCGTGTCGACCCTCCGCTTCTTCCAGGGCATGGGCGTCGGCGGGGAATGGGGCGGCTCGGTCCTCCTCGCCCTGGAATACGGGCACCGTGGTCGGCGGGGCTTCCTCGCGAGCTGGCCGCAGGCCGGGGTGCCCGCCGGGCTGCTCCTATCGACGGTCGTCGTGGCCATCTGCTCGGCGCTCTCCGGCGATCAATTCCTCACCTGGGGCTGGCGGGTTCCCTTCATCCTCAGCCTCGTGCTGGTCCTCCTCGGCCTGGTCATCCGGCTGCGGATCCTGGAGACCCCGCTGTTCCAACAGCTCCAGGCCGAGAACCGCGTGGCCCGGGCTCCCGTGCTCGACGTGCTCAAGCAGGACTGGCGCTACATCGTCCTGTCCGCGGGCGCCCGGATCAACGAGAACGCGGTCTTCTACCTCTTCGCCACCTTCGTCGTCTCCTACGGCACGCTCGTCCTCGGACTGACGCGCGAGTTCGTGCTGATGACCGTCTACGTCGCCGCCGCGATCGAGCTGGTTACGATCCCGCTCTTCGGCTACTTCTCGGACCACCTCGGCCGCAAGCGCACGTACATCATCGGGACCGTGTTCCTGGCGCTGTTCGCCTTCCCCTACTACCTGCTGCTGGCGACCCGCACGCCGGCCCTCGTGCTGCTCGCGGTGGTCCTCTCGCTCGCTGGTGCCCACGCCTTGCTCTACGGCGTGCAGTCGTCGCTGATCTCGGAGCTGTTCCGGACCCGGCTGCGGTACAGCGGCGCCTCGCTCGGCTACCAGCTGGCCGCGCCGATCGCCGGCGGGCTCTCGCCGATCATCGCGACGGCCTTGCTGGCGCAGTTCAACCAGGCCTTCTGGCCGCTCGCCGCCTACGTGATCGGCATCTGTGTGCTCTCGCTGGTCTGCGTCTCGCTCCTGCCAGAGACGTCGCGTCGCGACATCGCGCGCGATGAGCGCGTGCTGATCCCGGCCACCGCGGAGTAGTCCCCCGCAGCTAGCTGGACGGATCAGGCGGGCGCCCCGCTCTGCCTCGGCGGTGAGCAGCCGGGGGCGGCAGCCGGCCGGAGCGAGACCGCGGGAGCGCGTGCAGGAGGGTTCTGGAACGACGATGCCCTTCAACGTGGATCTAGCGGGTAAGGCCGCGCTCGTGACCGGGGCGGCGAGCGGGATCGGCCGGGTCATCGCAGAAGAGCTTGCCGCCCAGCGGGCGCGTGTGCTGCTGGCTGACCTCGACGAGGAGCAAGGCCAAGCCCTCGCGGCCCGCCTCCCGGGCGCGGTGTTTCAGCGAGCTGACGTCGCGTCGCGTGAGGACTGCCGGGCGCTCGTCGCCCGGGCAGAGGCCGCCTGGGGCGGTGTCGACATCCTGGTCAACAACGCGGGGCTGCAGCACGTCGCGCCCGTGGAGGAGTTCCCCGAGGCCCGTTGGGAGCAGCTTATCCGCACCATGCTGATCGGGCCGTTCTTCCTGACGCGCTACGCCCTCCCGCATATGTATCGCCGGGGTTGGGGGCGGATCGTCAACATCGCCTCGATTCACGCGCTGGTAGCTTCGCCCTACAAGTCGGCCTACGTAGCGGCGAAGCATGGCCTACTGGGCTTCACGAAGACGGTGGCCCTGGAGGCCGCCGACAAGGGCGTCACGGTGAACGCCGTATGCCCCAGCTACGTGCGCACCCCGCTCGTGGAGCGGCAAATCGCCGACCAGGCGCGAACGCACGGCATCTCGGCGGAGGAGGTCGTCGAGCGCATCATGCTGGTGCCCGCGGCCATCAAGCGGCTGCTCGAGCCGAGCGAAGTAGCGGCCTATGTCATATTCCTCTGTTCGGACACTGCTGCCGGGATCACCGGGGCCGCTCAGGTGATCGACTGCGGATGGACGGCCCACTGAACGCGCGCCAGGATATCGCCTGCGCGCGCTCTGCAGTCCGCACGCGGCCGGGTTGCCACTTCCAGGGGAACCAGCAGAACGCGGGCCTGCGGTTCCACGCGCGCTCTGCAGCCCGCACGCGGCCGGGTTGCCACCTGTGCGTCTAACAAGCGGGGAGGAGCGGGATGAGCATCCCGGAGCGCAGGGTCCTGAATTTCGACAGCGTTCGGCGCCCCTATCCCGCGGCTCTATAAGGCGGGCGAGATGGGGTCGGTGTTCGGCCACGTCTACGCGCTGGGGAGCAACGATAACGCCCAGCGGCTCGCCGCGATCGGGGTGCGACGAGCCTCACTCCTCGACGGCGAAGAAGCGGCAAGGTGAGGCGCCGCCGTCGCGGATGAGGAGCGGCAACACGATCATCTTGCAGCGCCCGCCCGCGATCTGCTCGCAATCGACCAGGCACTTGCAGCCGGCGATGGCCTTGCGGATGATGGCGCCGTAGCTGCTCGGCTCGGCGCTGGCGTGAGTCCGTCCGCCGAGGTCGATGTTGCGCTCGCGCGCCTCCGCCGACGGCCACGGCTTGGGCAGGGGCACCAGCGGCGTGTCGCCCAGGAACCAGTTGTGGCCCTGCACGCGCGGCGGGTTCACCAGGCCGCAGTCGGTCATGAACAGGCTGCTGTCCATCGCGTCCATCTGCTCGGCGAGTCGCAAGCCCGCCTCGTAGTGGAGGCAGGGCGTCTGCTTGTAGTAGTCCAGGCCCATGGCGTAGGCCCGCTCGCGGCTGCCCCAACCGGTCCGCAGCAGCACCTCGTCGCCCCGGCGGTAGTCGGCCTGGCGCAGCGCGGCGTCGATCTCCGCGGCGGTGATCTCGTGGCCCGGCGCGACGCGCACGTCCAGGATCGTCGTGTCGCGCAGGACCAGCCGATCGAGCGGGATCTCGCTGAGCGACCACTGGTACTTGGGGTTGGGCTGGAGCGGCACGGCGCTGAAGGGCAGGTTCTGCGACGGCGTCATGAACGGGCTGCCGCTCTCGCCGTCCAGCTTCATCAAGGTCCGCCGCAGGCCGTGCCGTTCGTACACCAGGTACTCGACGAACCGCACCGGGGAGTTGGTGACCGGGAGAATCTCGCCGTACCCCGCGCCCTCCCAGATGGGCATGCTCAGATCGTGGATCTTCATGTCGGCGTCCCTTCCACCGCCACCACGCGGCAGGGCGAGCCGATCCCCCGGACGACCCGCAGCGGCGCGACGATCACCCGGCACCGCCGCTCGCCGATGGCGCCGCAGTTCACCAGCCGCTTCACCGTCATCACGCCGGCCTCGGCGAGTCGGAAGTCGGCGGCCCAGTCCGCCAGCGCCTCGCGCTCAAGGTAACCGGCGAGGTAGGCGCGCGCCGCCTCGGAGGGCCAACAGAGAGGGCGAGGCCGCAGCGTGGTCCACTCGGGGAGGAGGTGCTGGTCGGGGTAACCGACGAGGGCCGTGTCGAGCAACAGCAGGTTGCTGTGCCGGCGGCTCATCGTCTCCGCCAGATAGGCAGCGCCGTCCAGTCCCAGGTGCGGGGTATCGAGCAGATACGCATCGTGCCCCGGCTCGCGCGGCGCGCCGTCGCCCCAGCCGGTGCGGAGCAGCAGCGCGTCGCCGTCCCGAAAGTCAGCGTCGGCCAGTGCGGCGGCCAGCCGGTCCTGACCGATCGGCTCGCGCCGGTCGCACGGTAGGTCCACCACCGCGGTCTCGCGCAGGACCAGCGCGGGCGGCTCGACCTCGTGCAGGCGCCGCGTGCGCCGGAAGGCGGCGAACTGAGCCGGTAACAGCAGCGACGTGCCGCTCTCCGTCCCCACGGTGATGCCCTTTTCGGGATCCCCCCGCGGGGCGAGCATGAATTGCGTGGCCGTGGGGAACAGCTCGTCCGGCATCCATTGATAATCGAGCGGCATCGTCAGCTCGAGTAGGCGCATCGCTCCTCCCCGCACACGCGCTCATGTGCGGCCGGGTTCCGCCTTGTGAGGGGTGTGGCCCCCCTACTGTACGCCGCCTGACGCAAGCTGGTCGCCGGCGTCGCGAGTCTCGATGGCGAACAGCTCGTCCACGGTGAACGGACGGCTAAGGAGCCCCTGCTCCCGGTTGTACTGCAGAAAGGCCTGCAGCAGCGGGCGGTTGGCCTCAAGGCCATAGACGAATGGGTCCTCGCCCATCAGCTCCCGACGGGCGGTCAGGTGCTCCGTGAGCCAGGGCAGCATGCAGTACACCGCGCCGTGCCGGGCCAGCAGTTTCTGGGCGGCCGCCTTCGCCTTGACGAATGCCTCGAACAGGCTGACCGCCACCCAGGGGTGCTGCTCGTAGACCTCGCGCTTGATGACCACCGTATGCATGATCGGGAAGATGCCCGTGCGGCGGAAGTAGTCTTGCTCCACTTGCTGATAGTTCGGGAACAAGCGGGCGACGTTCGGGGAGCCGCGGGTGAAAGAGGGCGGCAGGTTCGCGCCCATGAGGGCGTCGATCTCGCCCGCGTCGAGCATCTGGTCCAGGCTCTGCTCGCTAGCGATCGTCCGGCTCCGGACGCCGGGCGGCAGCTCGAAGGGAATGCGGTCGCTGAAGGGCGCGGGGCCGTAGAAGCTGCCGAAGTACCATTCCATCTGCTCGGGCCGCACCCCGTAGTCGTGCTCCAGCACCGCGCGCTGCCAGACCGCTGCCGTCTGCTGGTACTCCATCGCCCCCATACGCTTGCCCACCAGATCCCGCGGCTCGCGGATGCCGGCATGCACGTTCACGAAGATGTCGCCATGCCGGAACTTCCGCGACGGGAACACCGGGATCGCCACGAGACGCTGGTCGCCACGATTCAGCAGCATGGTGTAGGTCGAGAGCGAGAATTCGCTGACGTCGAACTCCGCGTAGCGCGCCTGCCGGCGAAACAGCTCGCCGTGCTCCATCGGCAGGAAGTTCAGCGTGATGCCGTCGGGCGCGATCGACCCATCGGCCAGCGCCGCGGTGCGGTCGTACGGGGCACACGCGAGCGTGAGGTTGAGCTTCATACTACCTCCTATCCCGGCGGGGGCTGGTGGCGCGGGCGCGCGGTGACCCACTATTGCGATTGGCCCGCCCGCGCGTCAACCCCGTCCGGTTCTTGGTGAGGGACCACCAATTCACCAACGATGGACCGAGCGCGCCGACTGGGGTAGGATTCACCCCAAACAAGATGAAGCCGCGCCGAGCTGGAGCCGCCGGAGGCCACATGGATCTCACCGACGAGGCGGTTGGGCATATCGACCGGGAGGCCTTGATTCAACTGGCGCTCGACATCTGTAACATCGACAGCGCCGGGCCGACGGAGGCGCCCGTCGGCGAGTACGTCTACGCCTGGCTTCAGCGGGAGGGGTTCAAGGCGCGCAAGGCAGGCCTGCTGGCCGACCGCTTCAACGTGATCGGTACCCTGCCAGGCACGGGCGGTGGCTGCAGCCTGCTCTTCAATAGCCATATGGACACCGCCGTCCGGTTCACCGATACCTGGTCACGCACCGACTGCGCCGACCCGGTCTACCACCAGGCGTGGGTCGAGGGGGACCTCCTCGTCGGCGAGGGTATCGTCAACGACAAGGGGCCGCTGGCCGCGTTCCTGATGGCGGCGAAGGCCGTGAAGGCGACCGGCGTACCGCTCAAGGGTGATCTCCTGCTCACGGCCGTCGTTGGCGAGACGAGCCACGAGCCGAGCGCCGAGGCGCCCGGCGCGCTGGTCGAGACGAAAGATCTGGGCGCGCGGTTCCTGGTCACTCACGGGGGTGTGGCCGATTACGCGCTCATCGCGGAGGGCACCGGCTTTAGCATGGTCTCCGTGGAAGCCGGCATGGCCTGGTACAAGATTAGCTGGCGCTCCGACCAGCCGGCGTTCTACACGCCGTATTTGCCGCCGCGCACGACGGCGGGCCAGAGCCCGAACATGATCGTGCGGGCGGCGGCGGCGGTCGCCGCGCTGGAGCGCTGGGCGGAGGAATACGAGTCGCGCCACGCCTACGACTCGCCGAGTGGGCGGGTCATCCCCAAGGCGCAGGTAGGGGCGATCCGCGGCGGCGACGCGGACTCGATCTCGAGCACGCCGCAGCTCTGCTGCCTATACCTGGGGGCGTTCACGGTCCCCGACCAGAACCCGTTGGGCCTGAAGGCCGAGATCGAGGACACGCTGCGCGAGGCGGGGCTGCCGCCCAGCGAAGTCGAGCTGTACCTGTTCCGGCGCGGCTACGAGGCCAAGGGCGTCGAGCCGCTGCGCGAGGCACTGCGGCGCGCGCACCTGGCGACGTTCGGCACGCCGCCCCCACCCGCCCCATCGCCAACCTGCAGCATGTGGCGGGACATCAACATCTGGAACGAGGTGGGCATCCCGGCGATGACCTACGGCCCGCGCGCCGAGACGCACTCGTTCAAGCGGGCTTTCCCCGCGGACGCGCTGTACCAGGCCGCTTGCGTCTACGCGCGCCTGATCGTGGACCTCTGCAATCAGGAGCGGCCGCGGGGGAGCTAGGAGGGAGAATGTGCCGGCGGAGCCGTCCTGCCGCGATGGGCGCGTGAGGGGAACCGCGTCCGGCCGGCTGCGCGGCGCGACAGGTGCGGAAGGGGGCGGACAATGCCAGTAGTGTCGCTCCGGAGAGCGCTAAGCGGGATAGGCTGCGTAGCGGCACTGGGCCTTCTGGGCTGCTCGGCGCCGGCCCAACCAGCCAGCTCCGCGCCGGCCGCGCCGCCAGCCGCGGCCCAGGCCGCGAGCGCGGCGTCGGCCGCCTCCGGGACCGCTGCCGCGCCGGCGCCCACCCCCTGGGCGAGCGCCCTCACCAAGGTCCGGCTGAGCTATCCTGGCACCTCGTTGGGCGCCCTGCCGGTTTTCGTGGCACAGGCGGAGGACTTCTACCGGCGCTACGGGCTGGACGTCGACGCCGTCCAGATGGCACCCAACGTGGCGATGACCGCCATGACGACCGGCGAGGTGCCGTATTCGATGGCGATCGGCAGCTGCATCAGCAGCGCGTTGAAGGGCCTGCCGATCAAGGTGACCATGCAGACCACCGATGCCCCGTACGTGTTTCTCGTCACTCGCCCCGAGATCAAGGCAGCCGCCGACCTGCGCGGCAAGACGATCGGCACCGCCAGTCGTGGCAACGCCAACGACGTCGTCATGCGGCTCATGCTCCGGAAGCAGGGCCTGGAGCCGGAGCGCGACGTCGCGATGGTGGTCATCGGCGAGACGGCCGTGACCTTCGAGTCCATGCGCGCTGGCATCATCGACGCTGCGCCCCTGTCACCGCCGTGGGTGCAGGAGGGGCAGAAGATCGGCTTCAACGTGCTGATGGCGGGGGCCGATGCCGTAGACCTACCGATGGGAGGCGTGGGTACCTCGCACGCGAAGCTGGAGCAAGAGCGCGACGAGGTGGTCCGCATGATCATGGCAAACCTGGAGGCGCAGCGGTTCATTCGCGAGAACCGCGAGGGGACCGTGGACGTGATTATGCAACGGCTGGAGCTCGATCGCGACACTGCGGGCGCGGCGTACGATTCGCTCCGCAGCATCTTCGGGCCCGGCGACTTGCAGCGGTCGGGCCTCGAGGCGGCTGTCAACACCGAGATCGAGCTTGGCAACATCGACAAGGCGCCGCCGCTCGAGGACATCGCGGACTTTACCATCGTGCCCGAAGCCCGGCGGCGCCTGGGCTGGTAGCGTGCTCACCCGGCTGGCCCCGGGCAGTGTTGACAGGCTCCGGGAGAAAGCGTATCTTCCCAGGGCGTCGAGCCGATACGAGCGTGCCGCCGGTGTGCGCGCGTTGGTCCGCGAGGAGGTCGTCGTGGCAGATCGGCCGAAGGCGCTCAATGCCCCGTTCAGCGCGTACTACTATCGCGAGGTGCCGCCGGATGATGCCGAGCTGACCCGTGTGGGCCCCGGCACGCCCTGTGGCGAATACTTGCGGCGCTTCTGGCAGCCCGTCGCCTTCTCTGACGAGCTGCAGGACTTGCCGTTAGCGATCCGCATCCTCGGCGAGGACCTGGTCATCTTCCGCGACCGCGCGGGCCGGGTCGGCCTGCTGCAGCGCCACTGCAGTCACCGCGGCACCTCGCTCGAGTTCGGGCTGGTGTCCGAGCGGGGCATCCGCTGCTGCTACCATGGCTGGCTGTTCGACGTGGACGGCCGGATCCTGGAGACGCCCGGGGAGCCGGCCGGGAGCACGTTCAAGGACCGCCTCTGCCACGGGGCCTATCCGACCCAGGAGTACAAGGGCCTCGTCTTCGCCTACATGGGGCCGCCCGACCGCCAGCCGGCCTTCCCCATCTACGATATGTTCGAGCTACCCGGGTTCCGCCTGCAGCCCGGCCCCCGCTACGTGCTGCCCTGCAACTGGCTGCAGATCAAAGAGAACAGCATGGACCCCGTACACACGGCGTTCCTGCACACGATCGTGAGCGGCTGCCAATTCACCGAGGCGTTCGGCGACGTTGGTGTGATGGAGTGGCAGGAAACCCCAATCGGGATGATCTACATTCACACCCGCCGTGTGGGCGAGCTGGTCTGGGTGCACATCGCCGACTTCATCCCCCCGAATATCCACCAGTTCCCGCCGACTTGGGAGGACGCGCAGGAAGAAAAGGTGTTCCAGCGCCCGCAGGCGATCAACTGGGCGGTGCCTTTCGACGACACGCACACCATGAACATCCGCTTCACCTACGTCAACGATGAGGACCCGAAGCGGCTCGCGCCGACGCGCTTCGGGCAGGAGGGCGACCGCCCCTACGAGGACCGGCAGCGGCAGCCGGGCGACTACGACGCGCAGACCTCGCAGCGCCCCATCGCCGTTCACGCCCTGGAGCACCTCGGCGCTACCGACCGTGGCGTGACCATGCTGCGCAACCTTCTGCGCAAAGGGATCCGCGCCGTGCAGCGCGGCGAGGACCCGCCGGGGCTCCTGCGCGCCCCGTGTCCGCCGATCCCGACCTACTGCCAGGACACCATCCTGCGCATCCCCCCCGCCGCGACGGATGCCGCCGACACGGAGCGCCTGCGCCAGGAGGGCCGCAAGGTGGCCGCCGGCTACTACCTGCAGCACCCGCCGGCGGGGAGTGCGCGGCCCGCCACGCCCAGCGGCGTGAGCTAAAGCCATGCGCTGGCGGCTGCTGTTGCTGGGAGTCGTCCTGGCCGGGCTCGCAGCGTGCGCGCCGGCGCCCCGGGCGGCGCCCAGCGTGCCTCCGCCCGCCGCTGCCGCGGCGTCGGAGCGGCCGAGCAGTGCCGGCGCCGCTCCAGCCGCGACGGCTCCTGCCGCTCCGGCCGGGGAGGGGGACCGCGCCGCGCCGCCCGCGCCCGCCGCCGTAAAGGTGGGGCTCGCTTATACGGCGAGCGACGCCGGCCTGCTCATCGCGATGGACCGCGGGCACTACCAGGAGCAAAACCTGCAGGTGGACTTCGAGAAGATCGAGTCGGCGGCCAACCTGCTGCCGCCCCTCGGGGCCGCGCAGGTGGACGTCGGCGGCAATGCGCTTACCCCCGGTTACCTCAACGCCTGGGCGCGCGGGGTGCGGATTCGCGTTGTGGCCGACAAAGGCCACAACGGGCCTGGCTTCAGCTACCAGGGCCTCGTCGTGCGGAAGGACTTGTGGGACAGCGGCGTGCGCGGCCCGGCCGACCTGAAAGGGCGCCGCCTGGCGCTGCCGTCGTTCGGCTCGGGCGCCGAGCCCGCCATCGACCGCTTCATGCGGCAGGGCGGACTGCGCGTGAGCGACCTGGACCTCACCCAGCTGGCCTTCGGGGACATGCCCGGGGCGCTCGCCGGCGGCCAGATCGACGTCGCCCACTCCACGGAGCCGTTCATCACCCGCATGGCTGCGGACGGCAGCGGCGTGATCCTGGCGCGCGAGAACGATTACTCGCCGAACCACCAGTCGGCCGTGCTGTACTACGCCGAGCCGTTCGCCGCCGAGCGCGTCGACGTGGCGCGGCGCTTCATGGTGGCCTACCTCCAGGCCGTCCGCGAGTACAACGATGCCTTCCGCAAGCACGATCCGGCCCTGCGCCCGGAGATCGTGAGTATTCTGAGCAAGTACACCACCGTGAAGGACCCGGCGCTGTACGATCGCATGCAGCTGGCCGGGCTGGACCCGGACGGCGAGGTAAACGTCGAAAGCCTGCGCGCAGACGCCGAGTACTGGCTGGAGAACAACTACCAGGAGGAGCGCACGCCCGTCGACGAGCTGATCGACCGCTCCTTCGCGCAGTACGCGCGGCAGCAGCTTGGCCCGTACCAGTAGGGCGGCACGGAGTAACCGCCCGTCTCACGAGAGCAACCGGGATACCGAGGCACGCGGCGACGGGGCATAGGCGGGTTAGCTTTCGCTGGACGCGCCCCGGCTACAAGACACCGCCCGGAGGATCGGGATGGCAACTGAGGGAGGCACGGCCCCGCCGCTGACGCTGGCCGAGGCGCGCGGCTACATCGACCGGGCGCTGGAGAAGGCCCGCGAGCTGGGCCAGCGCGGCACGTTCGTCGTCGTGGACGAGGGGGGTAACGTCGTCTCGATCTCGCGCATCGAGGGGGCTCCGCTGGCGGGCATCGGGGTGTCGCGGGCCAAGGCCTACGCGGCGGCCGTGACCCACGAGCCGACGGCGCAGTTCTCTGAGCGCATGCACCGCTTCCCGGAGCGATTCCAGTCTTACGAGACGATCCTGCCCGAGCACCTGTTCCCGGGGCCTGGCGGGATGCCCATCGTCCGAGAGGGGCGGGTGGTGGGCGGGATGTCCACGGGGCCCGGCATCCGCCCGTGGACCCAGGTGCCGGGGCTCGACCCCGCGAAGCTAACGGTCAACGGGGAGCTGGCGAACGTCGAGGACCTCATCATCGCCTACGCGCTCGACATTCCGTATCAGAACCAGCACGTGGGCCAGGAGGTCCACTGAATCCAGGGGAGGGCCGCATGCTCTTGACGCTGGCCGATGCGCGCCGCTACGCCGACGCTGCCATCGCGGCCGCCGGCGCGCAGAACCTTCGGGTCGCCGTCGCCGTGGTGGACGAGGCGGGGCAGCTCCTGCAGCTCGACCGGATGGATGGAGCGCTGCTCATGGGGCCGGACGTGGCACTCGCGAAGGCCGTGACGGCGCTGAATTTCCAGCGGCCCACGAGCAGCGTGGCCGAGCTGGCGCGCGGCCACCCCGACCTGGTGCGGAGCCTCCAGCAGGCCGTGCGGTTCCCCATCACGGCCGCGGGCGGCGGGGTGCCGATCGCGCGGAACGGTACGGTTGTCGGCGCGATCGGCGTGAGCGGCTCCACGGCCGAGCAGGACGAGGCGCTGGCGCAGGCTGCACTAGGGGGCGTCTGATGGCTGGGAGCGGTTTCGGCGGAGCTAGCGCGCCGGCGAGCGGGCGGCAGACGCCCGCGACCCCGGCGTCCCCACCGGCGGTGGACGAGCGCAGCGCGGCGATCATCGCGGGGATCGAGGCGATCCAGCCGCAACACGTGCTCTTCCTGCCGAGCAGCACGCTCAAGGCCGTCGTCGGGCACTTCCTGGCGGCGCCGGGCGTCCGCACGTTCCCCGTGCCGCGCGAGGAGGAGGGCGTCGGCATCCTGTCGGGGCTGGTGCTGGCCGGCCAGCGCGCGGTGATGATCATTCAGGACAATGGCATCGGCAACCTGATAACGGCGCTCGCCACCTTCCCGCAGGCCTACCACGTGCCCATGCTCATCGTGACTTCGCGGCGCGGGGGGCTGGGCGAGTACAACTCGATGATCCACATGGTCTCAGAGCATGCCGAAGCGCTGCTCGACGCTGCCCAGTTCCGCTACTTCCAGCTCGATGGCCGCACGTCGCTTGACGCCTGGACGCCGACCGTGATCCGCGCCTACGAGTACGCGCAGACCACGCACCGCCCGATCTTCCTGCTCGTCAACTTGATGGGAGGCTGAGATGCGCGCCGCCGCGCCGCGCCACAGCCCCACCCAGCTCCAACGCCCGGAGGCGCTGAGGCTACTCGACCAGGCATTTCCCGACCAGCCGATCATCCTGACCATCGGCGGCACCATCCGCGAGATGGTCGCGTTCTGTGGCCGCCGCTCCAACCATCTGCCGATGCTGGACTCGATGGGCCTCGCGACGCCGATCGGGCTCGGGCTGGCCGTGGGCCTGGCCGACGAGCCGGCCATCGAGCGCGTGGTGGTGGCCGACGGGGACGGGAGCCTGCTCATGGGCTTCTCGGTGCTGAGCAGTATCGGGCTGCTGCGGCCGAAGAAGCTGGTAGTGGTCGTCTGTGACAACGGCGTGTACCTGGCCACCGGCGGGCAGGCCACGGCAGCGGTGACGACGGACTTCGTGGCCGTTGCGCGCGCCTGTGGCTTGCGGAGCGCGCTCGTGGAGGGCGCCGAGGCGCTGGAGGCCGGGCTTCAGCGGGCGCGGACCGAGGACGGCCCCTGGCTGCTGCGCGTGCCGGTCGGCACGGAGGCGCCGCCCACCCCGTTCTTCAACGCGGACCCGGTGGTGCTTCGTGCCGACTTCGGCCGTTGGCTGGCCGCGCGGCGGGCGTAACAGTGAACCTAGCACCGGAGCTGGTGTTAGTGGCCCGGGAACAGCGCACTAAGCGCCAGCATCTCCTCGCGCGGGACCTGGGTGCGCACTACGCCGCGGTCCAGGGCGCGCGGCACGTCCAGGCGCCCCCAGACGAGCCGGATGAAGGCTTCGACGGGCAGGGTGAGCGCCGGGCTCGCGTCCGCGCCGCCGCGGGTCGCCGTTACGCGGTCCGGCCCGATGTCCAGTGTGATCGGCCCGCCGCCGGTGCCCTCCAGCTCACAGCGGTAGCGCAGCGCTGTGCCGCGCCCATCGGCCGCGTGCGCCAGGCGGGGCACGCGCCACAGCACGAAGTCAGTCATCGCCGCGGCGGACTCAGGCGCGATGGTGGCGTCGCGGTCGCTGCCCGCCCGGATGTCCCAGGCGTGCAGCGCCGTTTCCACCAGCCGCTGGTCGGCGAACTGCGCGAGCGTGTGCGGGCCGCCGCCCAGGGACACCGTCGTGCCGTGCAGCGTGGCCGCGGGCACACCGTTCAGCGTCTGGAACACGGCCGCCAGGTCGCGCTCCAGCCGGTCGGCTAGCTCGTCGCCCGGCAGGCTGCGCAGGGCGGCGTGGCGGCGGCGGCGCTCGGCCGTGTCATACTGCGGCACCGGCTCACCCGCGAGCGCCGCCCGCGCCACCACGACGGCGCGCTCCGCCCCATCCGTCACGTGCGCCGCTACCTCGCGCGCGGTCCACGCGCTGCAGGCCGTGGGCGCTTCCCACGCCGCGTCATCCCGGCGCCGCCAGTCGGCTGCCATCGCGGCGGCCTCCCGCTGCACGGCGCGCCCGACCGCCTGCAGGTGCTCGATGGTCTCCTGCTCTGTCGCCATGGCTATCTCCTTTGGGGGGCACCCCCAAACGCCCAACCAGGAGGGCCACCCTCTGAACCCCCGAGACGAGGACGTGGGGGGAACCCCCAAACCCCCGCTCCTGAGGGAGCACTGGCACTACCCTCGCAGCGGGGCGATCACCTCGCGGGCGAAGGTTTCGACCGTCGCCGCGCGCGGGGCCCCGGCCACACCATAGGGGTTGATCATGATCTCGTCCACGCCAGCCGCGAAGATGGCGCGCACCCGGGCCAGGCACTCGGCGGGCGTGCCGGCGATGGCGAACTCGTCGACCACCTCATCGGGGATGGCCACAGCAAACTTCTCGGCCACGTCCGGGCTCATGTGCTCGTCGTGGTGGTAGATCGCCATGACGGCCGCGCGGGCGCGGCGGGCCGCCTCGCTCAGCGGCCAGGCCGGATCGGTGTGGCGTAGGTTCACCGCTACGGCCGGCCGGACCGCGGCGAGCGCCAGGGCGCGGTCGGGGTGTACGGCCGTCGTCGCCGACAGAGAGACGCGGAACGGGCCGCTACGCGCGGCGCGCGCGCGGCCTTCCTGCACCGCCGCCAGCTTCGCCTGTAAGCGCTCCGGGCTGCAGGTGCCGCCGCCGATGATCGCGCCGTCGCCGATCTCGCCGGCCAGCGCGAGCACCCTCGGGCCTGAGCCGCCGACGTAGATCGGCGGGCGCGTCTCGGCGCTCGCGTACACCAGCCGCATCTCGCCGTAGGGCCCTGCCACCGTCTCGCCCGCGCACAGCGCGCGCACGTCCCGCACGTACGCCGCGAGCTGCGCACGGGTCGCCGAGGGCGCGCCCATCATCCCCGTGGAGGTGCCGCCGACGCCGATCCCCAGGCGCGCGCGGCCGCCAGACATCTCGTACAGCGTCGCGATGGCGCCCGCGGTGACCGACGGCAGCCGCGTCACTGGGTTCGTGACGGACGAGCCCAGGGCGATCGTCGAGGTCAGCGCCGCCGCCGCGCCCAGCATGACGTACAGCTCGCGCCAGAGGAGCTGCGCGTCGCCCAGCCACACGGCATCGTAGCTGAGCCGCTCGGCCAGCGTGATCTCGTCCAGGATGATCCGCGGCGCCGGGTACTGGAACAGCTCGACGCTGAAGGTCGGTGCGCTCATGCCAGGACCGCTCCCTGTTGGACAGGTTCGGGCGCGTCGGCGCCCGGCGCTCGGGCGGTGGCGCGGCGCGTGGGTGGTGGAAGCGCCGCCGCGGCGGGTCGAGCGGCACGCGCGGACTGGCGGCGGGCGCTCCCCTTGCGGCTACGCTGGGTACGGGCCGAGCGGCGGCCCGGCGCACGTGTGGGATCAAGGGTTGCTCGCTGCAGATACCGGTTTCATCTGTTGCAATTCTCTCGCGAGTGCGGCAATATACTAGCCGCGCGTCCTGCTGGCAGTCAAGCCGCAGTAGGAGGCTGTTCCTGGGCCGCCGGCCGCGAGCGCTCGTTGACCAGGTCCGCGGAGGCTGCTATCACAGAGGCTCCAGGCGCGGATGACGGATGCGGCGGGGCGCGGGCTGCGGCAAGTTGGGAGGCCAAGTGGGAGGCTATTCGGGGCTTCGGGAGTTCCTGGCGCTGCTCGAGCGCGAGGGCGAGCTGGCGCGCATCGGCGTGCCGGTGGCGCTCGACCAGGAGCTGGGCGCGGTCTGCGTGCACAGCCTGCGCAACGGCGGGCCGGCGCTGCTCTTCCAGCGCCCGGGCGGGTACGACGTCCCGATCGTGGTGAACGTACTCGCCACGCGGCGGCGCTACGGGCTGGCGCTCGGCTGCGCGCCCGACGAGACGCAGCACGAGTGGAACCGCCGCACCGCCCGGCCGCTGCCGCCGGTCCTCGTCGAGTCGGGCCCCTGCCAGGAGGTGGTGCGGCTCGGCGACGAGGCCGACCTGACCTGCTTTCCCGCCCCGACCTGGAGCGCGCTCGACGGCGGGCCCTACCTGACGCTCTCCTGCCACATCACCCGCGACCCGACGACGGGCGCGCGCAACGCGGCGATCTACCGCAACCAGGTGCACGATGGGCGCACGCTCGGCCTGCTGTCCGGCCCCTTCGCCCACATCATGCTGCAGCGGCGCTCGGCGCCCGACGAGCCGTTCCCGGTGGCCATCGCGATGGGGTGCGACCCGCGCGTGCCGATGGCGGCGTCGGTCCCCGTGCCGTTCGGGACCGACGAGCTGGCGGTGGCCGGCGCCCTGCGCGGCGCACCGATCGAGCTGGTGCGCTGCAAGACGGTCCCGCTGGAGGTGCCGGCCGACGCGGAGGTGATCGTCGAGGGCGAGGTGCGGCCCACGGAGAAGCGCGAGGAGGGGCCGTTTGGCGAGTATACGGGGCACTATGGCGGCCCGCGGCTGCCGCGCACGACGATCCACGTGACGGCGATCACGCACCGGCGCGACCCCATCCTCCACCTCGCCTACCAGGGCGCGCCGCCCCACGAGACGGACGTGCTGACCGCGGCTGGCAAGGAGGCGGAGATGCTCCGCCACATCAGCCTGCCCGGGGTGAAGGCCGTCCACTTCACCGAGGGCGGCGCGGGGGTGCTGCACGTCGTCCTCGCGGTCGAGAAGATGTACGAGGGCTACGGCAAGATGGCGGGGATGGCGGCCTTCGGGACGCCGACCGGCCGCAGCGTGAAGCAGGTGACAGTCGTCGACGCGGACGTGGACCCGTTCGACCCGCTGGCCGTCGAATGGGCGATCGCCACGCGGGTGCAGCCGCACCGCGACATCGAGATCCTGACCGAGCTGCCGGGCAGCTCGATTGACCCGTCATTGCCGCTCGCCGAGCAGACGCGGACGGCGCGCACGTCGAAGATCATCATCGACGCGACGCGCTACAACGCGGCGAGCTACCCGCCGGTCTGTCGGCCGGCCGACGAGATGCTCGACAAGGTGGAGCGCGATTGGGCGCGCTACGAGATCCCGCTCGTGCTCAGGCGGGGCGGACGGCGCTAGTACCCGGCCACAGGGGAAAGGCCAGGTGATTGCAGATGCAATCACCTGGCGCTTTCACCGTGGCGAGGTACCAGGCGCCCCCGCGCTTCGTGGCCGCGGAGGGTTTGCATGCTGACCATCGGCATCAACCTGCGCACCGGCTTCGAGCCGGACCGTCCGCTTTACGACCAGATTGAGCAGTCGGCTGAGCTGGCCCGCTACGCGGCGAGGCTTGGCACCTACCACATGCTGCGCGTGCCGCACCGCTGGCTGGCCGCGCCGCCGGTGCTGGAGCCGATCCCGCTGCTCGCCCGCCTGGCGCCCGACGCCGCGCCCATGCGCCTGATGGTCAGCGTGATGAAGCCGCCCCTGCACAACCCCGTCGAGCTGGCCCACCAGGTGTGCACGCTCGACCACATCGCGAACGGCCGCCTGGACTTCGGCGTCGGCATCGGCTGGCCGCAAGAGGAGTTCGAGGCCGCGGGCTTCCCGCAGCGGCTGCGCGTGCCGCGCTTCCTGGAGTCGCTGCGGCTCATGAAGCAGCTCTGGACGGGCGAGAAGGTCACGTTCGAGGGCCGCTTCTGGTCGGTCCACGGCGTGCAGATGGGGATGACGCCCGTGCAGAAGCCGTATCCGCCGCTCTGGGTGGGCGCGCACAGCGTGCCGGCCAGCGAGCGCGCCGCGCGCGTGGCCGACGGCCTGGTGTTCGCCAGCCAGACGAGCTGGCGGGACGCGGCGACCGCCACGGAAGCCTATCGCGCGGAGCTGGCCCGCGTGGGCCGCACCGGCCGCCTCGGCGTGGAGCGCGAGATCAGCGTGGCGCCCACCTACGCGGCCGCGGAGGCCGCGGCCATGCGCCTGCGGGTGGTGCGGGCGACGGCGTTCATGAACACGCGCGACCGGCGCGGCTCGCCGGTCGTCCACACGGCCGAGAACCCGGGCGTGGACCCGCGCGACTGGGCGATCGTCGGCACGCCCGACGACTGCCTGGAGCAGATCAGCCGCTGGCGCGAGCGGCTGGGCTTCGACTACCTCGGCCTGGCCTTCGCGAACTGGCCGAAAGAGCAAGCGGCCCGCAAGGAGTACCTGCACTACCTCTCCGAGTCGGTGGTGCAGCGGCTAGGATGATGCTCCGTAGTCCGTAGATTGATAGGTGTTGTGTGACCACAACACCTATCAATCTACGGATTCCTGGGAAGGAATGGCGGTATGCGCGCACGGCTCGTGATTGGCCTGGCCCTGGCGGTCGTGTGGGCGGCGTGCAGGCCGGGCGCCGCGCCATCGCCCGCGCCGGGCAATGCCGCGGGACCGGCCGCGCCCGTGGGCGTGGCCGGTGGCCAGGGCGCGCCCACCTGGGACGCGATCGTCGCGGCGGCGAAGCGGGAAGGACGCATCAGTATCATGGGGCCGCAGGGCAACGAGACGCGCGACGCCCTGACGCTCGGCTTCCAGCAGCAGTATCCCGACATCCAGGTCGACTACCAGGGCCTGGCCGGTAGCCCGCTCACGGCCAAGGTGCTCGCCGAGGTGAACGCCGGCCAGTACCTGACCGACCTGACCATCGCCGGGACGGCGGGCGTCGTGGATACCCTGATCCCAGCGAATGCGCTGGCGCCTGTCCCGCCCTACCTCGTGGGGCCGAACGACAGCGACCCGAGCGTCTGGCGCGGCGGCAAGTACGACTACGCGGACAGCTCCGGCCAGTACGGCCTGATCTTCAGCGTCTACGTGAAGCCGCCGTTCCTCTACAACCCGAACCAGGTGTCGCCCGACGACTTCACGTCCTACCGCGACCTGCTCGCCCCCCGCTGGAAGGGGAAGATCGTGCTGCGCGACCCGCGCATCGCGGGCGGCGGCCAGGCCGCGATCACCTTCCTCTACGCGACAGACTCCCTGGGCCGCGACTACCTGCGCCAGTTGTTCGCGCAGGACCCGGTGATCTCCAACGACGACCGCCAGATCATCGACTGGGTGGCGCGCGGGCAGTACCCTATCGCGCTGGGCGTGAGCGACACGCTTGCGAACGAGGCTATCGAGCGGGGCCTGCCCGTGCGGAACATGGATACGGCGCGCATGCGAGAGGGCGGCTACGTCACGTCGGGGAACGCCGTCGTGTCCGTCGTGCGCAACGCGCCGCACCAGAACGCGGTGACGGTCTACCTCGACTACCTGCTGTCGCGCGACGGGCAGCTCGCCTGGAGCAAGGCGGCCGGTTACGCCAGCCAGCGCCGCGACGTGCCCACCGACCACGTGAACCCGCTGTTCATCCCGAAGGATGGCATCACCTACCAGCAGAACTACTCTGAGCAGTTCGTGCGGATGCGGGACGAGATTCTGGACTTCCTAAAGACCGTGATGCCGTCCTGATGACGCTGCGCAGCGTTGCCCTCGACGCGCCGCGGGACCGCCTGCCGGCGATCCCCTGGGCGGCGTTGCTCACCTGCGCGCTGCTGGCGCTGGTCGCCTTCATGGTGCTGGCGCCGCTCACGCTCATGGTGACGAGCAGCTTCCAGCTTGCCCGCCCCGGCCAGCCGGCCGTCTACGGGCTCGACGGCTGGCGGCAGGCCTTCGGCGACCCCGCGAACCTCGCGGCCCTCTGGAACACCGTCACCCTCAGCGTCGCGCGGCAGTCCATCGCCGTCGTGCTCGGCGTGCTGCTGGCGTGGCTCATCGCCCGCACCGACCTGCCATTCAAGGGCACGCTGGAGTTCGTCTTCTGGCTGACGTTCTTCCTGCCGCCGCTGCCCGTCGCTGTCGGCTGGATCCTCCTGCTGGATGGGCGGTTCGGGCTGGTGAACCAGTGGCTGCAGGCGCTGCCGGGGGTGAGCGGCCCGCTCTTCGACATCTACGGGTTCTGGGGCATCGTCTGGGTCCACCTGACCACGACCATCGGGGTGAAGGTCCTCCTGCTTGCGCCCGCCTTCCGCAACCTGGACGCGGCGCTGGAGGAGGCGGCGCGCACCTGCGGCGTGGGCACGCTCGGCACCCTGCGGCGGATCGTCATCCCCATCATGGCGCCGGCCATCCTCGTCGCCACGATCCTGGGCCTCATCCGCTCGCTCGACGCGTTCGAGATCGAGCTGCTGCTGGGCACACCGGTGCGCCTGTTCGTGTACTCCACGAAGATCCGCGAGCTGGTGACGTTCGAGCCGCCGAACTACGCCGCGGCGACGGCGCTCGGCACCGTCCTGCTCGTCGTCATCCTGCTGCTCGTCGCCCTGCAGCGCTGGTACCTGGCCGGGCGGCTCTACCACACCGTCACTGGCCGCGGCTTCAGCACGCGCGAGATGGCGCTGGGGCGCTGGCGCTGGCCGACGTTCGGGCTGGTCGCGCTGGTGGCGCTCACGGTCAGCGTCGTGCCGCTGGCGGTGCTCTTGCTCGGCACGTTCATGCGCGCGTTCGGCTACTTCGACATCCCGAATCCCTGGACGCTCGACCACTGGCACCGCGTGCTCACCGACGCGACGCTCGTCCGCGCCTTCCAGAACACGCTGATCGTCGGCGGGGGCACGGCCGTCGTCGGGACGCTGCTCTACGCGCTCATCGCCTACGTTATCGTGAAGACGCGCTTCGCGGCGCGCGGGCTGCTCGACCTGCTCTCCTGGCTGCCGTGGGCCATCTCGGGCATCCTCATGGGGCTGGCGCTGCTGTGGACCGTCGTCCAGGTGCCGTTCCTGCGTCCGCTCTACGGCACGGTCCAGGTGCTCGTGCTGGCGCTCATCGTGAAGAGTATGCCGCTCGGCGTGCAGCTCACCCGCAGCGTGCTGCTGCAGCTTGGCGACGAGCTAGAGGAGGCGTCGCGCATGGCGGGGGGCTCCTGGTGGCCGACGTACCGGCGGGTCGTGCTGCCGCTGCTCGCGCCGACGCTGATCACCGTCGGGCTGATCGGCTTCATGTCGGCCGCGCGCGACGTGAGCACGATCGTGCTGCTCGGCTCGGCCCAGTCGCGCACGCTGGCGCTGCTCGCCCTCGACTACGCCTACGGCGGCCAGTTCGAGCGGGCCACCGTCGTCTCGATGCTAACCGTGGCGCTCGTCGTCGTGGCCGCGCTGCTGGTGCGCCCCCTCGGCGGTCGCCTTGGTATTAGCGCCCGCTGAGCTTACCCCTTCCAGTCGTAGTTGAGCGCGGCCAGGTCCACCTCGTAGTCGCCCCCGGCGCCTTTGCCCACCGGGAGCTGGTCCGTCGGGTAGCCCTCCTTGCAGTACAGCTCGAACAGGTTGCCCGAGGGATCGCGGAAGTACATCAGCGCCTCGACGCGGTTGCGGGTCCAGATCGCGTGCGTGGGCACGCCGGCGCGCTCCAGCCGGGCCTTGAACGTCTCCATGTCCGCCGGGTTGACGAAGAAGGCGTAGTGTGGGAACTCGGCCGCGCGGCCGGTCCAGCCGCTCGGCTGCCGGGAGAAGCCCAGGACGATGCCGCCGACGGACACCTCGGCAAACCGGTCCGGGTGGTGGTTCCGCACCGGCTCGGCGCCCAGCACCGCGGTCCAGAAGCGGCAGGCTTCGGCCACGTCGCGGACGGGCAGGCTCACGTGGCTGAAGCCGGCGAAGCGCGGACAGCCCGCGTCCGCTGTCGGGTCGCGGGTCTCGGGGTTGCTGGTCGATGTCATCGTGCATTCTCCCCGCGCGAATGGGCTTCCCGCCGCGGTGTTTCAGTGTGCCGCCACTATAGGCCGAGCCCCGCGGGCTGTCAACTGAACTCGAAGCCTCACAGATACCCCCATCACGCGCACAGGTCTAGGGTCCCCGAATCCGGTATTTATCAGCGCCTAGCATAGCTTGCCCGCCTGGCCGGGCCGTTGATATAGTCCTGCGCTGTGCGCAAGCGCATTCCTGATAGTGCAACTTCCAGCCAGGTGGGTCGCAGGTGTTGTGAGCGGTGGGCGAAGCCCACTGCTCACAACACCTGCCTCCATCAGCTTTCTGCCACGGAGTCCGGCGATGAGCGTTGACGTGATCGCGGCGGCCGAGCCGATCGTCCGCGTGAACCCGTACCAGGAGTATCAGCGCGGCGAGGGCGTGCCGATCGTCCGCGGCTTCCACGTCGCCGACCTGAACGGGCTGGAGCTGGCGCCCTGGGCCCGCAAGGGCGGCCGCGGCTGCTTCATCAACCTGGACGGGACGGGCGGCACGAACGACGCGTACGTCTGCGAGATCGCGCCGGGCGGCTCCCTGAACCCGCAGCGCCAGCTCTACGAGGAGATGGTGTACGTCCTGGAGGGCAGCGGTTCCACGCAGGTCTGGTACGACGAGAGCCGCAAGGTCTCCTTCGAGTGGCGCGCCGGCAGCGTCTTCGCCATCCCGCTGAACGCCTGGCACCGCCACTTCAACGGCCGTGGCGACCGCCCGGCGCGCTACCTGGCCGTGACCAGCGCGCCGCTCATCATCAACGTTTTCCACAACCTCGACTTCGTCTTCGGCAATGACTTCGCCTTCACGGACCGTTTTGCCGCCGAGGACAGCTTCTTCAGCGGCGAGGGCCGCCGCTTGCGCGCGCGCCGCAACCTCGTGCTGGAGACGAACTTCGTGCCCGACGTGCGCACGCTGGAGCTGATCGGCGGCGGCGAGCGCGGCGCGGGCGGGCGGCTGGTGCTGTTGGAGCTGGCGAACAACACGATGGCCGCCCACGTGTCGGAGTTCCCCGTGGGCACCTACAAGAAGGCGCACCGCCACGGGCCGGGCGCGCACGTCATCATTCTCGACGGCGAGGGCTACTCCCTCCTTTGGCCGGAAGGCGAGGCGCCGCGGCGCGTGGACTGGGCGGCGGGGAGCATGGTCGTGCCGCCGGAGAACTGGTTCCACCAGCACTTCAACAGCGGCGCGCGGCCGGCCCGGTACCTGGCGCTGCGCTGGGGCAGCCAGCGCTACGACCTCGGCGGCGCGATCCAGGCCGGCGAGGAGGCCCACGACGTGTCGGTGAAGGATGGGGGCCTGCAGATCGAGTACGCCGACGAGGACCCCGCGATTCACCGCGAGTTCGAGGAGTCACTGGCGCGGGCCGGGGCCGCGTGCCGCATGCGGAGCATGGTGCCGTGGTGTACAGCCGAGTAGCTCGGTCGCCGGGGACGCACGTGTGCTGGGAGCGCGGCCGTCCCGGCCGCTTCGCCGGTGCTGCCTGCGCCGGCCGGGCGGGCGAGACGCCCGCGCTCCCAGCCAGCCAAACGCGATCCCCGAAGAGGTGGCGGCCGCGACTGGCCGTGCTGGTCGCCGCTCTGCTCGCGGCCTGTGCCGCGCCGGCCGCGCCCGCCACGCCTCCCAGCGCGGCGCCGCCCGCGCCCCCCGCCGGAGCTGCCGCCGTGCCGCCCACGGCCAGCCCACCCGCGCTCGAGCCGCTGCGCGTCGGCTTCGCGAACGTCGCGGCCGCGCACGCGCCGCTATACGTCGCCCTGGAGGGCGGGGCGTTCGCGCGCCACGGCCTGGACGTGGACCTCGCCAACCTGGGCTCGGCCGTGACGAGTCAGGCGGCCCTGATGTCGGGCGAGGTGCCCGCCGCCGGCCTCGGCGGCAGCTCGACGATCGCGGCGAAGCTGTCCGGGGCGGACCTGGATATCGTCGCGGCGATCTTCGACACGGTGCCCTATCAAGTGCTCAGCACGCCCGACATCGCCTCGTTCGCCGACCTGCGCGACAAGAAGATCGGCATCAACCGCTTCGGCGGCGCTGCCGACTTCGTGACGCGCTACCTGCTGCGCCAGGCGGGGGTGGACCCCGAGCGGGAAGCCGTCATCTTGCAGGTCGGCGCGCAGTCCGAGCGGGTGGCCGCGCTGCAGAACGGTGCCATCCAGGCGACGCTCGTCGACCCGCCGTTCCAGGCGCCCGCCGAGCAGGCGGGCCTGCGCATCATCGCCGACACCGCCGAGCTAGACCTGGCGTACCCGCTCGACGTGCTCGCGATGAACCGCGGCTGGCTGAGCGCCGACCGCGACCAGGCGCGGCGCGTGCTGGAGAGCATGGTCGAGGGCGCGCGCCTGTTCAAGAGTGACCGCGAGCTGGGCATGCGCACGCTGCAGAAGTGGCTGAAGATCGACGACAGCGCGCTGCTGGCGGATACGTACGCGTACTTCACGCGCGCGATGCCGGACCGGCTCTTGCCGCGCGAGGAGGGGCTGCAGCTTGTCATCGACGAAGTGGCGGCCGAGAAGCCGGAGGCGCGCGCCCTGCGGCCCGCCGACCTCGTGGACGCCAGCCTCGTGGCCGAGCTGCGCTAGTGCAGCAGGCTAGGGGGTTCCCACGGGACTCCTCACTAGTCTGCTCAGGACTTGAGAAACATCTGCACGCTGAGCTGGGCCGCCGCCTGCTGCATGGCCGGCACCGCGGCGCGCATGCGCTCCACGGTGAAGCGTTCGAGGGGGCCCGACAGGGCGATTGCTGCGCCGACGTGCCCCAGCGGATCGATGATCGGCACGGCTACCGAGCCCACGCCCGGCTCGCGCTCGGCGCGGCTAATCGAGTAGCCCTGCGCGGGGATCTGCTCTAGCTCCCGGCGCACGGTGGCGGGGTCGTCGCCGCTCTCCGCCTCAACCTGGGCCAGGATGGCCTCGCGCTCGTCGGGGACCAGGTAGGCCAGCAGCACTTTGCCGGCGGCGCCACGGTGCGGTGGCAGGCGCGCGCCCAGGTCCACGGTCCCGCGTAGACCGTGCCGCGACTCCACCCGGTCGAGGCACACGCGGCTGGCGCCGTCGCGCACGTACAGGCTCGCCGTCTCGCCCGTCTCGTCCCGCAAGCGCACCAGGATTTCGTGGGCGTGGAGGATGAGCGGCTGCTCCCGCAGCAGGCTCGACGCTAGCTCCAGAATCCAGGAGCCCAGCACGTAGGTACGCATGCCGGGCTGGCGGACGATCGCGCCGCGCGCCTGCAGCGCGAGCGCCAGGCGGAGCGCGGTGGACGCATTGAGCCCTGCATAGGCGGCCAGATCAGATAGGCGACCCTGGCCGTGATGGCGGAAGTAATCGAGGATCAGCAGGCCCTTGCCGACGGACTGGTTGGCCGCGGTGCGCTGGCTGTTGCGGCGACGCGCGGTCGGGCCGCCGCGCCGCCCGTTGCGAGCGGGCTCGGCCGGCGGGCCGCTCCGGGCCGCGCGCGCCGGCGCGCGCCGGCTCTTGTTGTTGGCCACAGTCAGTCCCTATCCGGCCGCTGAGGGCGAGAGATGATGCTACTCGGGGGAGATTTCATTAATTGCAATCATGGTACCCGAGCGGTTCACCGCAGTCAATCGCCGCGCGCTTGACCGCCCGGCGGGCAGCCGATACAATCATTTCCGCTATTGGACGTGGGTTGCGGAAAGTGCAAGGAGTGGTCGATGTTGCAGGCGAGCGATCTCCGCGGGCTCTGCGCGATGGTGCCATCGTTTACCACATCCGACGGGGGCTCGATGGACGCGCGCGCGACCGTCGACGTGGACCTGCTCCGCACGGGCGTCGAGCGGATGATCGCCGACGGCGTGGACGTGCTGGCGACCACCGGCACCTTCGGCGAGGTCTACAACCTGCTCTGGGAGGAGCAGCAGGTCCTCATCAAGGCGGCGGTCGAGGTCGTCGCCAAGCGGGTGCCGCTCTTCATCGGCGTGACCAGCCCCAACCCACGCGAGGTGCTGGACAAGATGCGCTTTGTGCGCGAGGCGGGCGCGGACGGCGTGCTGGTCGGCATGCCCTACTACATCCCGGCCACGCCCGAGAACGCCGTGCAGTTCTTCCTTGACATCGCCGAGCGCTTCCCCGACTTGGCGATCATGATCTACCACAACCCGACGTACCACCACATCACGCTGCCGGTGCCCGCCGTGGCGAAGATGGCCGTGGCGCCGAACATCGTGGCGATGAAGGACAGCCACCGCGACCCGGGCCCTTTCCTGAAGCTGATGGAGCTGACCAACCACAAGCTCGCCATCTTCGTCTACCAGGGGCAGTTGTACCCCTACGCGCAGCTTGGCGCCGCCGGCTGCTGGTCGATCGGCGCCTGGATGGGGCCGTGGCCGCTACTGGCCCTGCGCGACGCCTGCGCCGCGGGCGACTGGGAGCAGGCGCAGAAGATCGCGCTCGACCTGACCGCCGACGTGCCGCTCTCCGACTTGCGCTGGCGAGAGAACAGCCTGAAGATCTCGATCAACGAGGCCGGCTACTGCCAGGCCGGGCCGCTGCGGCCACCGTTCACTCACTGCCCCGACGACGTGGTGGAGGCGGCCAAGGCCCGCGGGCGCCGCTGGCGTGAGATGGCCGAGCGCTACCAGGCGCAGCGGGCCACCGCGGGCGCGCCCGCTTAACAGCCAGGCCGGGGTGACCGACAGATGATCGAGAAGCTGTTCGTCAGGCCGCGCCTCGCGGCGCTCGGCGCGGTGCTGGCCCTGCTCGTTGCCTGCGCGCCGGCCGGAGCCCCGGCGGAACGCGCGGCCCCGCCGGCCGCGCCGCCCGCGGCCCCCGCCGCGGCTAGCGCCGCCGGGCCGGCTGCCGCCGGACAAGAGGCCTGGCAGGCGGAGTGGGACCGCGTCGTCGCCGCGGCCAAGCAGGAGGGGCACGTGGTGGTGACCGGACCGCCGGGCGAGTCCGCCCGCCAGGCGCTGACCGCCTTCCAGCAAGCGTACCCCGAGATTCAGCTCGAATACAGCGGGCAGCGCGGCGCCGACTTCATCTCCCGCGCCCTGTCCGAGCGCCGCGCCGATCGGTACCTCACGGACGTCTTCGTGAGCGGCACCGGCGGGATCATCGGCGATCTCCTCCCCGCCGGCGCGATTGATCCGCTGAAGCCGGCGCTGATCCGTCCGGAAGTGCTGGACGACAGCCATTGGTACAACGGGTTCGACTTCGGGTTCGTGGACCTCGCCCGCCAGTACGTGTTCTCCTTCTCCATGTACGTCAGCTACACCTTGACGATCAACCGCGACGTGGTGCCGGAGAGCGAGTTCAACAAGCTGGCGGACCTGCTCGATCCGAAATGGAAGGGCAAGATCTCCATCAACGAGCCGCGTGACTCGACCGCGGGCGCCCTGCACTCCGTGGTCATCATGCAGCGGCTCGGGGTCGATGCCTACCGGAAGCTGTTGACCGAGCAAGACGTCAGCGTCCACCAGGACACGCGGCAGCAGGTGGAGCTGCTGGTGCGCGGCTCGCGCCCGATCGGCATTGGCGTGTCCCAGGCGCCCTTGCAGGAGTTCCAGAAGCAGGGGCTTGGCCGTAACGTCCGCCCGCTGGAGCAGCCGGAGGCGTCGGCGCTCACCGCGGGCTTCGGCGGCTGCGCGTGCCTGATGAACCGCGCGCCCCATCCCAACGCCGCCCGCGTGTACCTGGACTGGCTCCTCTCCCGCGAGGGCCAGTCGCAGTGGGTCAGGTACTACCCGGCCAACAGCCGCCGCGTGGATGTGGAGCCCTACGATCCGGCCACGCTCCCCAAGCCGGGCGTGGACTATTTCTACGTGGAGCGCGAAGAGGTCCGCCCGATGCGGGACGAGCAGTTCCAGCTCGCGCGCGAGCTAATTCACTAGGGAATTCATGGGGGACACCTCCACACCCCCGTGTTATCGGGGCCTACGGGAGAACGGCGAGGAGATGGCGCAGCCCGCCGCGAAGAATGCCCAGGCGACCAAGAGCGCCGCGGAGGCCGGCCCGCCGCTGGCGGGGGTGCGGGTGCTGGCCTTCACGCACGTGCTGGCCGGGCCGTTTTGCGGGCGCTTGCTCGCCGACCTAGGCGCCGACGTGGTCATGATCGAGACGAGCGGCCGCAAGGACCGCATCGGCGCCACGCGGGCCGACGCCACCTACGGCGGCCGGCGCGACCGCACGCTCTCGGGCCTGAACACGAATCGCGGCAAGCGCTCGGCGGCGATTGACCTGAAGACGCCGGCGGGGCGCGCCGCGGCGGTGCGGCTCGCGGTCGCCGCCGACGCGCTGGTGGAGAACTTCAGCGCCGACGCCCTGGCGCGTCTGGAGCTGGACTACGCGCACCTGAAGCCGCTGAACCCCCGCCTGATCTACGTGAGCATGTCGGGCTACGGCCACGACGGCCCGCGGCGCTCGTGGACGAGCATGAACCTGAACCTGCAGGCGTACAGCGGGCTGATGATGGCCACCGGCCGGGAGGGCGACCCGCCGACGACCATCGCGAACTCCTGGAACGACTACATCGGCGGGCTGCACGCCTGCTTCGCCGTGCTGGATGCCCTCGCGGCGCGCGTGCGCACGGGCCAGGGCTGCAACCTGGACCTGTCGCAGTTCGAGTGCGGCGTGGCGACGCTGGGGCCGCTGCTGCTGGCGAGCGCCGTGAACGGCGAGGCGCCGCCGCGGCAGGGCAACCGCTCGCCGCAGGCCGCGCCGCAGGGCGTCTACCGCTGCGCCGACCGCTCCACGCCGCCCGACGGCCGCGGGCGCGCGGCGACCGACGAGTGGTGCGCGATCAGCGTCCAGGGCGACGGGCAATGGGGCGCGCTGGTGCGCGCGCTGGGCGACCCCGAGTGGGCCCACGACGCGCTGTACCGCACGCTCGCCGGCCGCCAGCGCCACCACGACGAGATCGACGCCCACCTGAGCGCCTGGACGCGCGCGCTGGCGGCGCGGGAGGTGGAGCGGCAGCTGCGCGCCGCGGGCGTCCCGGCGCGGCGTATGCGGCGCATCCAGGAGGTCGTGGACGAGCCGGACGGCGCGTCGGTCTTCCAGCCGCTGGAGGACCCGCCGGGCTGGCAGATGACGGTGACGGGCCTGCCGTTCACGTTCGGCGGCGGCGCGCTCGCGCCGCGGCGGCCCGCGCCCTACCTGGGGGAGCACACGCGGGAAGTCCTCGCCGAGTGGGCTGGCTTCACCGACGCCGAGATCGCGGACCTGGAGGCCCAGGGCGTACTCACCTGACGGGGGAACAATGGCAGAC
Source organism: Pseudomonadota bacterium (assembly GCA_021325365.1). The sequence goes on along the minus strand of JAJPHF010000184.1, from coordinate 47,776 downwards.
GACGCGGACGCGTTGCTCACCGACGAGGTGCGGGCCTGGATCGGCCGCTCCTCAGACACGCGCCAGTTTCCCGAGCCGATCTCGGCGTCGGACGTGCGGCGCTACCTGGATGCCACGGGCGACCGCAACCCGCTGTGGCGGGACGACGAGTACGCGCGGGCCGCGGGCTACCGGGCGCGCCTGGTGCCGCCGCTGTTCGTGGCCGCGCTGACGCGGCGCATCCCCGTCACCGACTCGCCCGAGGACCGGGTCTTCTGGCAGCACCAGGTGCCCGTGCTCACGGGCTACACGAACACCCGCAACGCGGGGACGGAGCTGGAGTTCCTAGCACCCATCTACGTCGGCGACCTCATCTCCGTCCAGACCCACATCACGGACATTACGGTGCGCCGCGGACGAACGGGAACCGGCATCTTCGTCACGCGCATCCTAGAGTTCCGCAACCAGCACGGCCAGCCGGTCATCCGCCGGCACCAGTCGCTGGGCAAGTACCCGCCGGCCAGCATTGAGGCCGAGTCCGGCGCGCGAGACGAGAGCTGAGATGGCCCGCATCCTCGACCTGACGACGCACGCGGCGGTCTACGCCACACGGCTGCTCGCCGAGGCGGGCCACGACGTCATTCGTGTCGAGCCGCCCGATGGGGACGCGCTGCGGCGCCTGGAGCCGTTCCTCGGCGACGCGCCCGACCTGGAGCACGGCGCCTACCACCAGTTCTTCAACGCCGGCAAGCGGAGCTTCGCGCTCGACACGGCCTCGCCGGACGGCCGCCAGACGCTGCTGGCGCTCAGTCGCACCGCGGACGCGGTCGTCGCCACCCTGCCGCTGCCGGTGGAGGAGGCGCGGCTTCTGGAGGCGAACCCGGGGCTCGTCGTCACGACGATCGAGGAGGAGGACCCCGAGCTGTGCGCCTACGCGCGCTCGGGCCTGCTGTCCATCACCGGCCACCCGGACGTCGAGCCGGTGCTGCTCGGCGGGCACGCCGTCTACGCGGCGACCGGCCTATACGTCGCCGTCGCGACTGCCGCTGCCCTGTACGCGCGGGCGCTCAGCGGGCGGGGCCAGGTGGTGCGCGTGTCGGTGGAGCAGTGCCTGGAGTCGCTGATGGAGCAGGCGATGCTCGCCTACACCGCCCACGGCAGAGGGGCCGAGCGGCGCGGCCTGCGCGGCGCGGTGACGGCCGTCTCGGGCGCCTACTCCTGTGCCGACGGCTACTGGATGATTAGCGTGCCCGCCACGCCCGACGGCTGGGCGAGCTTCGTGGACTGGACGCAGGACCCCGCCCTCATGGCCGACCCATCGCTGGCCGACGAGGCCGAGCGGAGCGCGAAGCGCGATTTCATCCTAGACCGGCTGGAGGCGTGGGCATCGCGGCTCCCGAAGGACGAGCTAGTGACCGAGGCGCAGCGGCGCCACATCCCAGCCTCGCCGGTGGCGAGCCCGCTCGACCTGGTGCGCGACCCCCAGCTCATCGCGCGGGGCTTCCTGCGCGAGGTCGAGCACCCGCAGTTCGGCCGCCTGTACTATCCGGCGGGGGCGGTCGCGAGCGTGCGGGGCGCCTGCCCAGCCCCGGCGCCATCATTGGGGCAGCACAACGCCGAGATCCTGGCGGAGCTAGACGTGCAATCAGTGTAGAACGGCATGGAGAGGTAGGGCGGGGTCTTGTACCCCGCCGTCCGGCGCTGGTCACCACGAGGCGGCGGGGGTGTGGCGCGGAATACTGCAAGTGCCACAGCCCCCGCCCTACCCCGGACCTGCGCACCAAGGTGCCGACCGGCTGCTGAGGTGCTCAAGCCTGGAGGACCCGACCCGGCCAGGCCCGGCGGGGGTGATGAGGACACAATGGCCGACCAGCAGCTCTACTTCGACGACGTGCAGGTAGGCGACGCGATCCCGCGCACCGAGTACGGCCCGCTGACCATCGCGGACAGCGTGCGCTGGGCGGGCGTGCAGGAGAACTGGGGGCCGCTGCACTGGGACCGCGAGCACGTGCGGCAGCACAATGGCCTGCGCACCTTCATCGCCAGCGGCGACTACCGCCAGGCGCTGCTGGCGCGCTCGCTCACCGACTGGATCGGGCCGCGGGGGTGGCTGCGCACGTTCAGCGTGCGCTACACCGCCCCCACCTACGAGGGCGACCTGATGCGCTACGAGGGGCGCGTGGTCGAGAAGTCGGACGACCCGGACGCCCCCTGGATCGCCTGCGACCTGGAGGGCAGCAACCAGGATGACCAGCGCACGCTCACGGGCCGCTGCACCATCCTGCTGCCCCGGCGCGACCATGCCGCGAGCGTGTGAGGCAGACGAGCAGCCGCAGAGGAGGCAGAGCATGACAGTGGCTATCTCTCCGAACGGGCGCAGCACGTACGCGGGCGAGGCCCCGCCCACGCGGCTGCTGGTCGCCACGATTGACGGCATCGCCGCGCTGGAGCGCGACGGCGCCGGCGGCGCGTGGCGGCGCGGCGCGACGGCGCTCGGCGGGCTGCACATCAGCTCGATCCTGGTGGAGCCCGTGCGCGGCGGCATCTTCGCGGGCGTCCACGGCAGCGGCCTGTACCGCAGCCTGGACGGCGGCACGACGTGGGAGGAGAAGACACGGGGGCTCACGGACACGCACGTCTTCACGGTGGCCGCCGTCGAGCGGGACGGCGAGGTCGTGCTCTACGCGGGCACCGAGCCGGTGCACCTCTTCCGCAGCACCGATTACGGCGACACCTGGGAGGAGCTGCCGGCCCTGCCGCAGATGCGCCAGGACTGCTGGACTTTCCCCGCGCCGCCGCACGCCGCCCACACAAAGCACATCACCTTCCATCCCGCGGACCCCGACACGCTGTTCGTGAGCGTGGAGCAAGGGGGGCTGTTCAAGAGCACAGACGGCGGCCAGAGCTGGCTGGAGCTAGAGTCGTACGCGAAGCCGACCGACCGCGCGTACAAGGACGTGCACCGCTGCCTGCTGCGCCCCTCCGACCCCACGGTGATGTACATCACCGGCGGCATGGGCTTTTACCGCAGCCCGGACGGCGGGGCAACCTGGGAGCAGCTCACCGACCGCACCTACCGCATCGCGTATCCCGACGCGCTGCTGTTCTCGCCCGAGGACGACTCGGTGCTGTTCATGGCCGGCTCGGCGGGCTCGCCCGGCCGCTGGCCGCAGACGCACGACGCCGACGCGGCCATCATGCGCAGCCGCGACGGCGGCCGCACCTTCGAAGAGCTGACCGACGGCCTGCCCGAGCACCTGCGCGGGAACGTCGAGGCGATGAGCCTGTACCGCTGGCCGGACGGCTTCGCGCTCTTCGCCGCGACCACCGACGGCGACGTGTTCGCGTCCGAGACCGGCGGCGATACCTGGGCCCAGATCGCCTCCGGCCTGGCCCCCATCTCGAAGGTCGGCCACTACCGCAACCTGATGGCGGTCTGATGCTGGCGAAGGACCAGGCCGCGATCGTGGGGATCGGCTGGACCGCGTTCTCGCGGGACTCGGGCGCCTCGGCGATGACGCTCGCGGCGGAGGCCAGCTTCAAGGCCATCGAGGATGCGGGCCTCGCGCCGCGCGACATTGATGGCGTGACGTCCTGGTTTCATGGGCACGCGGACGGCGTCCATCCGCGCGAGCTAGGCTTGGCGATGAACCTCGATTGCCCGTTCGAGCTGTACGTGGACTCGGGCGGCCACTGGCTGTGCGGCGCCGTGCTCGCCGCGGCCTCGCTCGTCGTCTCGGGCGTGTGCAGGCATGTACTGCTCTACGCCGCGCGCAATCGCTACAGCGAGGGGCGCGCCCGGCGTCCCGCCCGCGACAGTGTCGCCGCCGGGCCCGACCAGTTCCGCCTCCCCTTCGGCGAGCACCTGGCGGCCACGACGTTCGCGCTGCCGGCCACGGCCCACATGGCGCGCTTCGGCACGACGACGCTCGACTTCGCGCACCTGGCCGTCACCCAGCGCAAGCACGCCACGCTGAACCAGAAGGCGCAGATGCGCAAGCCGATCACGGTCGAGGACCACCAGACCTCGCGCTGGATCTCGTATCCGTATCGGCTGCTGGACTGCTGCCAGCAGACGGACGGCGGCGTGGCGATCGTGGTCACCTCCGCCGAGCGCGCTCGCGACCTGCGCCACGCGCCGGTGTACCTCATGGCCGGCGTCGCCGGCGAAGGGGACACGCGCGCGCTGTGGGAGACGAACGGCGTCAATCTCGCGCCGCGGCTGTACGGGGCCGCGGGCATCACGCCGCGCGACGTGAGCTTCGCCGAGCTGTACGATCCGTTCACCGGCATGTGCCTGCTCCACATGGAGGACTTCGGCCTGGTGCCGAAGGGCGAGGTGGGCACCTGGGTGACGGCGGGGAAGAACGGGCTCGACGGCGAGACGCCCGTCAACACGCATGGCGGCCTGCTCAGCGAGGGGCACCTGCTGGGGCTGAACCACGTGGTGGAGGCGGTGCAGCAGCTTCGGCCCGAGGGGGTGCGCGACGACCTCTGCGACGGGCCGCACACTTACGACCGCGCGACCTGCCGCCAGGTGCGGGACCCGGAAATCGCCCTGCTCTGCGGCGAGGGCGGCAGCAGCGCCATGCTCCTGCGGCGGGGCTGAGGGTCATGAGTGAGCCGGCAATGCCTGAGGCGACGAACAGGCTCGGGAAGCCCGCGCCCGTCCCGGACCCGGACACGCGACCGTTCTGGGACGCCTGCCGCGAGCGCGAGCTGCGGGCGCAGCGCTGCACGCGCTGCGGGCGCTTTCGCTGGCCGCCACAGGGCTTCTGCCCGGCCTGCTACGCCTGGGAGCACGACTGGGTGCGCCTTTCCGGCCGCGGCACGGTGACCGCCTTCTCGGTCGTGCACCACTCGACGGCGCCGGCGTTCAAGGACGAGCTGCCCTACGTGGTGGCGCTCATCGCTCTCGACGGGACCGGCGACCGCGTGACGATCACGAGCAACGTCGTCGGCTGCCCCTGGGAAGCGGTCGCGGTCGGGATGCCCGTGGAGGTGGTGTTCACCGCCATCTCGACGGAGGCGATGCTGCCCCAGTTTCGGCCCGCGGCGCAGGGGTGACTTCATCTAAAGCAGGCGGCCTGAGTTGTTGTGAAGGTTGGGCTTCACAACAATCCGTTCCATGCGCTTAGAGCAGGACAGGACTGAGAGCATGCAGGTGACTCGCAGCGTGCGCGCCGTGCAGGTGCCGGACACGAACCCGATGCACCCGCAGTACACCACGATCTACCTGGTCGGGCGGGGCCAGACGCTCACCATCGATTCCGGCGAGGACGTGGACCGCTACCGCTGGATGCTGCGCGGCTATCTGGCCGCCGTCGAGCACGCCGAGATCGGCATTAGCTGCGTCACCCATCACCACGCCGACCACAGCGCGAACCTGCGCTGGCTGCGGGACGAGTTCGGCGCCGACGTGCGCGTGCTCGAGCAGGGCATCCCTCTCCTGCGCGACCGTCTGCCCGAGAGCGGCGTGCAGGTCATCGCCGACGGCGCGGTGTTCGGGCCGAGCGACGACGTGCGCCTGCAGGCGATCCACACGCCGGGCCACAGCGCCGACTCGGTCTGCTACTACCTCGAGGAAGAGGGCGTGCTGTTCACCGGCGACACGATCCTCGGCGCCAGCTCGACGACGATCAACGACCTCGGCGCCTACCTCACGAGCCTGGCGCAGCTACGCGACCTCCCGAACCTCCGCATCATGTGCCCCGGCCACGGCCCAGTGATCGAGGATCCCATCGCGTACATCGACGCCTACATTAGCGGCCGCCACGCGCGCGAGCGGCAGATCCTCGACGCCCTGGCCGCGCAGCCCGAGATGACCACCTGGGAGATCATGGAGCTGATCTACGCGGACCTGAACCTCGTCCCGCGGCTCCAGCGCGCCGCCGACCGCCAGGTCGCGACCCACCTGCGCAAGCTGGAGAAGGAGGGCCGCATCAAAGTGTATCCCGGCCGGCCGCGCGAGAAGACCGCCGAGGAGCTGGCGCGCGACGAGGAAGAGGAACACGAGCGGCTGGAGGTCATCCGCCGCGCCGACGAGTACCGGGAGCAGGCCCGCCGCCGCGCGCTCTTCCAGCAGGAGAACCCCTGGCAGGAGGAGTGGGAAGTCCCGCCGCGCTACGCGCTGATCTGAGCGCTGCGCCTACTCCGCCGCGGCGTAGACGTGCTCCACCGCCGACAGGTCCGCGCGCAGCGTCTGCCAGCTCGCGCCGCCGTCGCGGGAGGCCAACACGGCGCCGCCACCCCGCGGCATCGGCGATGGCACACCCGACGACTCGCCCAGGCCGGCGAACAGCCCGTTCGGGGCGCGCGGATCGACGCACAGTGCCCAGATCATCGGCGTCATCTCCTCGGGCAACCCGTGGCCAGCGCCGATCCGCTGCCAGGACTCGCCGCCGTCCGCGCTGCGGTAGAGCGCGGCCCGCGAGCCGATCTGGCTGCGATCCCAGGCTCCCCGCGCCTGGAGGGACGGCCAGAAGCCGGGCGAGCCCTCAGCCGTGGCGATCACGACGACGGGCTCCCCGCCGTTGGCCGGCGGCAGCACCACCATGTCGTGGAAGTAGTCGCGGTCGCAGCCGTGCTGGGCCCGCGTCCACCCCCTGGCGGGATCGTCCGTCGTGTACAGGCCGCGCGCCGAAGTGACGAGATAGCGGTCGAAGCGGTGCGGCAGGCTCGTGACCACGTGGATGTCCAGGTAGTCGATGCCCGCGCTCACGTCTTCCCAGGTCTGGCCGCGGTCGGTGCTGCGCGCGACGCCGCCGTGCTCGATCGCCAGGAACAGCAGGTTCGGATCGTCGGGATGGATGAACGTGTTGAGGACGTGGCCCTGGTGCGGTGGCACCGGGAACCACCAGTCCTGCCGGCGATGGCGGAAGGCCGGCTGGTGGCTGCTTGCCATATCGACGGGCGCCGTCTCGCCCAGCCGCGCGTGCGTTTCCTCCGGCAAGCGCTGCAGCGAGACTAGCTCCTCCCAGGTGCTGCCCCCGTCCTCGCTCCGATACAGGTGGACCGGATCGGTCCCGGCGTAGACGACACGGTCGTCCGTGGGGTCGATGTTGACCGAGCGAAAGTCGCCGTCCAGCACCTTGCGCCAGTACGAGCCGGCATCGTCCGTGCGGTAGAGTCCGTCGCGCAGCCCGACAAAGACGCGCTCCGGCTGCTCGCGGCAGCCGCCCAGCGCCTGCACGACCACGCCGCCGAACGCTTCCGCCGCCAGCTCGCAGTGCCCGCCGCGGACCTTCAGCACCTGCAGGCCATCGTACGTCCCGGCATAGACCCGCGCTCCGTCAGCCATGAGCCCTACCTCCCGTCTCGCCCCTCGTCCCGGCGCGCCAGCGGGCCTCGTCCTCGACGCCCGTCTCGATCACGTGCGTTGGCTTGATCCGCAAGATGACGCGCCTCTCGCCCGCTCGTAGCGCGTACCGCTCACGCCCCGTGTACTTCTTCGTCAGCCGGTTGACGTGGTCGTTGGCGCCCTGACCGGGGCCGCGCGGAGCGCGCTACGGCGCCACGCGGGCGCCGGCCGAGGCCAGGTCGGGCCGGGGCGCGAACGCCTCGCCCCGTGGCACGCGCCGGTGACCCCACACGTCGCCCCGGTCGTAGCTGGTCACTTCCCACGTCGCGTCGTCGATCTCGCGCGCGCCCCAGCCACACTCCAGCGCGAAGCCCGAGGGCGTCTCCACGTAGAACGACACCATGTGGTCGTTCGAGTGCTTGCCGAGCGTGATCGTCAGCGGGATGCCCGCGTTCTGGCACAGGTCGAGAGCGATCCCCACGTCGTCCAGGTTCTGCATCTCCAACATCAGGTGGCGCAGGCGCTTGGTCGTCGGCAGCGCGCCCCGCACCGCGATGCCGATCGAGTGGTGGCGGGGATTGCAGTGGAAGAATGCCACCGGGCCCGAGCCATAATCGCTGAGGCGCAGGCCCAGCACGTCCAGGTAGAAGCGCTCCGTCGCGTCGCGGTCGTCCACCATCAGCACGACGTGGCCCACGCCGAGCGGCCCCGCCTTGAAGCCGTGCATGGGGCGCCCCGGCACGAAGGGCGCGCTGGTCATCACGACCGGGCCGTAGAACAGCTCGAACGGGTGCCCGCTCGGGTCGCGGAAGCGGATGAGCCGCCGCACCTTGCGCACGGCCCGCTCCGCCTCGCTGCCCTCCGTGACCGCCACGCCCGCGGCCTCCAGACGCGCGACGATCTCGTCCAGCGCCCGCGGCGTGTTGACCTGCCAGCCAAGGTAAGTCAGGTCGTCCTCGGCGGATGGGTGCAGGATCAGGCGGTGGTAGTAGTCGTCCATGCGCAGGTGCAGCGTGCCGTCGGCGGCTCGGTCGCTCACTTGCAGCCCCAGGATGCGCGTGGCGAACTCCTCCCAGCGGGCCAGGTCGCTCGCGCCCACGCCCACGTAGCCAAGCTGCACGATTCCCATCACACCGCTCCCTGCAGCGCTGGCCGCATCACATTGCGCGCCAGCACCTCGATCATCTCGCTACGCGAGCCGCCCGCCACGGCGAACGGGGTCAGCAGGATCGCGTCGACGCCCAGCGTGAAGAGCTGCTGGGCGCGCTCGACGCATTTGTGTGTTGTGGCACACCACCCACAGCGGTTCGCCAGTGATGGACCGCTAAGCTGCTGGCCTGGATTCGTGTGTCTGCTTGGCGAAGCTAAACGTGCCCATCGTCCCTGGCCCGGTGCTCAGGCCTGGTAAGGCCCAAGCTGCTGCAGGGCGTAGTCGGCGAACTGCGGATCGACGAGGTGGTCCTCGGGCAGGCTCTGGCCGATCGCGCCCCACTCGACGAGCTGCCGCTGGGCGTCCAGAATGGACTCCACGTTCAGCCGCCCATCCGGGTGCACCGGTCCCCAGGCCACTTGGTCGATCGCCGCCAGCGGGACGCCGGTGTGCGCGGCCAGGATCGGGCCGATCACGTCGCGCTGCTTGCCGGCCATGAAGTCGAGCTGGTCGCGCAGCCCGCGCACGTAGGCCACGCTCCACCGCCGCGCCACGTCGTTCCGCTCCTTGATGAAGCTCTCCGAGAACATGATCCCCGCGAGCTGAAACCCGGGGTCGTAGTCGCCCGTCGAGAGCCACGGCACGAGCACGCCGCGCTGCTTGCCGAGGGTGATGAACGGCTCGATCGGCCAGGCGACGTCCACGGCTCGGTTGGCCAGGGCGGCGAGCATGTCCGGGTAGGGGATGGCTTCCCAGTGCACGTCGTCCAAGGTCAGACCGGCCGAGGCTAGGATCTTGTTCGCCTGGAAGCCGGTGCCACCATCCCGCACGGGGGTGGGCGTGGCGTTGACCCGTCCGCTCAGGTCGGCGACCGTTTTGATCTCGCCGGCCAGGTCGGGCCGCACGACCACCATGGCGCTCTTGTCGCCGCGCTCCAGATGCCAGATGTCCAGGGTGAACGGCTGTCGCAGCCCGCGCGCCACGGCGTTGAAGAAGGTGACGGTATTGCTCGTGGCGCCAATGTCGAGCTGGCCCGCGGCGCTCGCCTGGATCATCTCGGTGCCGCTGGCGAAGACCGTCTCCTGGTCGTCGACGCCCAGCTCCGCGAAGTAGCCGCGTTCGCGGGCGATGACGGCGCCGAAGGAGATGCCGCGCAACGTGCCGCGGCGCACTACGTCGGGCTGCCGCGCCACCGTGGTCGCGGCGCTCGTCGGCGACGTGCCCGGCGCGGGCGGGGGCGGCGCCGCGGGGGCGGCGGGCGCGAGGGCCGGAGCGCCGCCGGGCGCGCAGGCGAGCGCTAAGCCCACCGTGCCGCCCGCCGCCAGGCGCACGAACTCCCGGCGCGTCCGCGCCTTGGAAGCACCTCCGGGCCTCGACTCGCTCATCACGGACTCTCCCGAGGCGCGAACGGCTGAGGAGAGGCGCCGCCCAGGGCCGCGCTCCGCGGATTGGCAGCGACTTTGCAGATGGTGCAACTGCATCCTGTAGGCTGGAAAGGATAGTATAATGCGTAGCCGGCGGGCGTCAAGCTCGCCTGAGCCCCGGCTAATACCAAGCTGGGTAGAGTGGCTGGCAAACCGCCGCCCTGATCGGCGGGCGTGGCAGGACGACTTGGGCCTGCCGATCAGGGCGGCGGCGCTGAATGGCAACCGAGGTCATCTGCCTTGACGCGGGAGGCCAGCGGATGAGCGGCCGCGAGCGGGAGGTGCGCCCCGGCGCGGACACGGCGCGCGCCCCCTCCCGTGCCTTGCGATTCGGCATCTGGGACTGGCTGGACCACAACCGGCGTGTGGACCTCGCTGACCTGTACGAGCAGCGCCTGCGCATGGTCGAATACGCCGACCGCGTCGGCTTCTACGGTTACCACCTGGCCGAGCACCACGGCATCCCCCTGAGCATGTCCCCCTCGCCCAACCTCTTCTTCGTCGCGGTGGCCCAGCGCACGCGCCGGCTACGCTTCGGCTCGATGGTGTACCTGCTGCCGTTCTACAACCCGCTGCGGCTGGTCGAGGAGGTCTGCATGCTCGACCACCTCAGCCGCGGCCGCCTGGACCTCGGCATCGGACGCCCGGCCACGCCCTACGAGATGGCCATGTTCAACGTGGCCCCTGACGAGTCCAGACCCATCATGACCGAGGTGCTGGACGTGCTACTCATGGGGCTCCGCACGGGCGAGGTGAACTACGAGGGCAAGTACCTGCAGTTGCGCGACGTGGCGTTCACGATGCGCCCCTTTCAGCGCCCATATCCCCCGCTCTGGTACCCGACCGTGAACGCGCAGACGGTCCCCTGGATCGCCCGGGAGGGGCTGAACACCATCTACGGCTTCAGCTTCCTATCCGGCACGCTGGAGGACACGCGCCAGCAGCTCGCGACCTACGAGCGGGTCTGGCAGGAGCACCGCGCGGCGCCAGGACGCCTCAACGAGCACGTCCCCGACCCGCTCTACGGCTTCACGCGCCAGGTGTACGTGGCCGAGACGGAGGCACAGGCCCTGGCCGAGGCGAAGGAGGCGTATCTGGACTTCTACGCGAACTTCAACTACCAGTTCGCGAAGCACGGCAGCGACCGCTACGCGCATCGCGCCGCTTTCGAGCCGCTGGTCGAGCAGGGCTTGCTGCTCGCCGGCTCGCCGGCCACGGTGCGCGCACGCCTGCAGGAGATCGTGCAGGCAGTCGGCGGCAATTACTTCCTGGGCACGTTCGCGTTCGGCAGTCTGAGCACCGAGCAGGTACTCCGCTCGATCCGGTTGTTCGCTGAGGAGGTCATGCCGGCACTCACCTCCGCGCTCAGAGTCGACTTCGCGCGATAAAGGCCGCCGATCATGAGGAGCGGCAGGAGCGTCTCCGTGAGCTGGTCCGCTTATGGTAGAATCAACTCTGTGCTCACTGGCGTGACACCTGAAGCGGGATAGCCCAGGCGCTTAGCCTCACGGCGCTCCCGCGCCACTCTGGCCCGAGCGGAGGCGCACATGGCGGTCCGGCCGATTCTCTCCCTGGAGAGCCCCATCCTGCGGCAGAAAGCCAAGCGAATCAAGCACATCGACAAGTCGCTGGACCCGCTCATCCAGGACATGATCGACACGATGCACGATGCGCCCGGTATCGGCCTGGCCGCCCCGCAGATCGGCGTTCCCCTGCGCCTTATGGTCATCGAGATCGAGGGCGAGCTGACCACGCTCGTCAATCCCGAGATCGTCAAGTCGCAGGGCGCGTGGGAGCCGGAAGAGGGCTGCCTGTCGATCCCCGGCTACGTCGCCAACGTCAAGCGCGCCTGGGCCGTCACCGTCAAGGCGAAGAACCGCCACGGCCGCGACGTGCGCCTCAAGGGCGAGGGGCTCTTTGGCCAGGCCCTCCAGCACGAGATCGACCACCTCGACGGCATCCTGTACATCGACCGCCTCGACGACATGGACAAGCTCCGCAAGGTCGAGGCTGGCCGCCGCGGCCGCCGCCGCACCGCCGAGCCCGCGCCCGAGCGCACCCCCGAGCCCGTCATCTGATTAGTGCTGAATGCTGAGTCCTGGGTGATGAGCGGGGATGCCCCTCGGTACTCAGCCCCCAGCCCGCAGCCCGCTGCCCTCGTCGGCATCACTTGCGCCACGCTCGTGCCGCAGGGCCAGCGGCCGCCCACCTTCCGCCAGAACCAGAGCTATGCCCGTGCTGTCGCCGCGGCCGGCGGCCTCCCCGTGCTCCTGCCCCTCCTCGACGACGCGGCCGCCCTGCGCGCGCTCTACGACCGCCTCGACGGCCTGCTGCTGCCCGGCGGCGGCGACGTCAACCCCGCCCGCTATGGCCAGCCCGCCCGCCCCGAGTGCCACGTCGAGGGCGTCGACGACTGCCGCGACCATGTAGAGCTAACCCTCGCCCGCTGGGCGCTCGCCGACGGCAAGCCGCTGCTCGGCATCTGCCGCGGCCAGCAGGCGCTCGCCGTCGCGGCCGGCGGCGCGCTCTACCAGGACATCCCGACGCAGCTCGACGGCGCCCTGCCCCACGAGCACGCCGACGCCCGCACCGCCCTCGTCCATCCCATCCGTGTCGAGCCCACGAGCCGCCTGGCCGCCGTCCTCGGCGCCGCCGCGCTGGACGTGAACAGCATCCACCACCAGGCCGTCGCCCGCCTCGCCGACGGCTGGCGCCCCGTCGCCTGGGCGCCCGACGGCGTCGTCGAAGGCATCGAGCACCCGGCCCACCCCTTCGCCCTCGCCGTCCAGTTCCACCCTGAGGAGCTAGTGCCCGCCCACGCCCCCAGCGTGCGCCTGTTCGCTGCCTTCGTCGCCGCCTGCCAACAAAAGCCCCCCTTCCCTGATAGGGAAGGAGGGCTAGGCGGTTAGGTCGTCACCCGCGCGCCACCACCTGCGCCTCGGGCGGCCGGATGAAGCCGATCAGCCCCATCGCCGCCACGTACGTTGCGGCCATCACTGTGAAGCCCGCCACGAAGCCGTGGCTCTCCATCACCCAGCCGATGAGCAACGTCCACAGCGGCCCCGAGATGAAGCCCACAAAGTAGTACAGGCTGTACGCTGCGTCCGCCGTGTCGCCCGTCGCCGAATCGGCGATCAGCGCCTGCGTCAGCACCAGCCGCGAGTTCACCACCACGCCGTAGGCGACCAGGTTCAGGATGAGCAGCGGCCCCGGCGCCCCCATCATCGCCAGGCTCCAGGTCGTGATCGCCGACAGCGCCAGCGACACGAGCAGCACCGCCTTGCGCGGCAGCCGGTCCGACAGCCAGCCGAGCAGCATCGGCCCAACCAGTCCCCCCGCCTGGAGCACCGCGATCAGCAGTGTGGCGGCGGTCAACTCGACGCCAAGGTCGTTCACGAAGTGCGTCGTCAGGAACGCGATGTCCAATCCCTGGCCGCGCCCCGCGGCGCCGACCATCTGGACCGCCGAGATGAGCAGCAGGTTCCGGTTCCGCAAGCACGCAGTATACGCATCCAGCGTCGCGCGGCGCCCCTTCTCGCGGCTAGTCGTCTGCGGGATGCGGTCGCGCAGCAAGAAGTACGCGAGGCCCGCCAGCAAGCTGGGCACGGCCACGACGAAGAACACCGAGCGCCAGCCCATTACGGCGACTAGTCCGCCGATCACCAGCGGCGCCAGCAGCGTGCCCGCGTTGCCGCCCGTCGTGTGTAGCGCCAGCACCCGCCCGCGGATCTTGGGATAGAGTCCTACCAGCATGGTCGAGCCCACTGGGTGCTGCGGGCTCGTGCCGATGCCGCCGATCAGGCGCGTCATCAGCAGCTGGCCGTAGTTCTGCACCAGCCCCGTCGCCGCCGTCGCGACCGCCAGCACCGTGGCGCCCACGCCGAGCACCACCGAGCGCCGCACGTAGGGCGTGATCAGCCCGAACCCGGCTTGCAGCGCGTTCGCCATCAGCGAGTAGACCGTCGTCAGCAGCCCGATCTGGAAGTAGCCGAACCCCAGCTCCGTCATCATTACCGGATAGAGCAGGTTCGTCATATTGCCCTGGAGATGATTGAACGTGTGGGCGATGGTCACTACCCAGAGGGCCACGCCGCGGTCGCCCTGCGCCGAGGGCTCGTTCACTACCGCGGCTGGCGCGGCGTCGGGGAGCGGCGCCACGCTCGCCGCGGGCGCAGAGACTTCGGATGACATGCAGCGGTCCTTCCCACCCCCACCCGAGGCCCCGCATCCGGCCGCCTCGCCGCTTGGACGAGGCGCCCCCACCAGGATCCACGGGTAACAGGCTCTTGCCCAGGACGACCGCGGGGCGACGTGGAGAGTGCGTCGGGCGCGGCGCCGTGCGGCACACCAGGAGAATCAGTAGTCGGCAGCAAGTGTAGCAGCGCGGCCCCCCGCGCGCCACCCCCGCTCAGCCCTCGCCCCCCGCCGGGTCGCCCACCAGCTCCAGCCGCGTGCCCACGCTGTTCGGCGTATAGGCCTCCGGCAGCGCCTGCGCCAGCGCCAGGTGGGCCTTCCAGCCCGTACAGTGCTGCGGCACCAGCACCGCCGGCCCCACCTCGGTCAGCGCCGCCACCGTCGGCGCGATCAGCGGCTCGAAGATCGCGCCCGTCAGATGGAACCCGCCGATCACGGCATGGATCCGCTCGACGCCCGTCAGCCGCCGCGCGTGGCGGATCGTGTTGATCACCCCCGCGTGGCCGCAGCCCGTCAGGATCACTAGGCCCTTGCCGCGCAGGTGCATGACGACCGCCTGGTCATCGTGGATCCACGGATCGGGCTGCCACTGGCCGTCGATCAGCGCCTGCTGCGTCGGCATGCCCTTCTCGAAGTCCGTCGTGCGCTCGATCTGGCCCGTAATGAGCACCGCGTCTTCCAGCACGAACGACGGCCCGCGCTCGATCACCAGGTCAATGCCCTCGCGCTCCAGGTCCTGCCGGCTCGGCGGGATCAGGTCCACCTCGTGCCCGTCGGCGAAGACCTGCTTCCGCTGCCGGAAAGCGTCGGGATGCACCAGGATCGGCAGCCGCCAGCGCGCGTAGCGATTGAGCATCCCCGTCAGGCCCATCGTGTGGTCGGTGTGACCGTGGCTGAGCACCAGCGCCCGCACGTCCATCAGGTCGACCTCCAGCGCCGTCAGGTTGTGCAGCACGCCATCCGGTGTCGTGCCCGTATCGAACAGGAGCTGCTCGCGCCGCCCGCCGCGCTCCACGCTCACCAGCATACTCACGCCGTGCTCGGCGCGCAGCTGCGGCCGCTCGAACTGGTTCTTCGTCCGCTGCGCCCGCTTGGCCACGTCCGTGCCCGCCATCAGCACATCCACCGAGTTGTCCATCAGCGACAGCACGTCCACCCGGTCCACCGGCGCCAGCTGTACCTGAGCCATAGAAGCCTCCTGCGTGAGATCGCAGCGTTTCACTGGCCGCGCACGCATTCCGCGCCCTCGGGGCTAGCCTGGTCGTATCCAGTCTCTTATCATACAACGTAGCAGTTCACTGCCTCGGAGGCTTGTTCGAGTCAAAGATTTCCCGCAAGACCAAGGAGGTCCGCACGCCGTGTGAGCTTCAACCTGGAGACTCAGTTCTAGCTAATCGCGATAGCTCCATAACGCTCGGTATGGGCGAGGCACACAAGCCGGGTTACAAATGGTATTCGGATGTAGAGGACTACAGACACACAATGTGCGCACTGTGTGTGGCGTAGTTAGCAAGTCCTCGTCGCCCAAGAAGTCCTCGACGCCTACCCCGTTCCCCTTCACACGGAGGAGAATGACACTCCGGGGCTCGCCCCGATGAGCAGCCTACCCGCCGACAAGAGCGGCGAGCTTGAGGACGGTGTTCCAGTTGCGGCCGGTGCCGCGCGTGCCGAGCTTGGACTCGATCAGGGTGCCGGTCAGGCGCGAGCGGCCGATACCTTCGGGATAAGTGACGTAGGCGTGGCGACCCTCGGCGTGGACCACCTCAGGGCCAGTTATCGCGGCCTGGAGCGCCGCGACGGCCGCGGCGGAGGGCGCCTGCTTCAGGAACATGACGAGGAGATGGCTGGGGTCGCGCTCGGCTTCGGCGGCGAAGGGGTTGCGAGCCACCACGTCCGCCCACTCGTCGGCGGTGCGCACCAGGTAGTCCGGGCAGAACCCCAGCCGCTGGGCCGTCTCCTGCTCCAGCAGGTGTTCGAGGTCGGCGGCCGCCACGTCATCGGCGCGGAAGACGACGTTGCCGCTTTGGAGCAGCGTGCGCACGTCGCGGAGGTCCAGGCCCGCGAGGAGGTCGCGCAGGTCGGCCATCGCCACCTTGGCATGACCGCCGACGTTGATGCCGCGCAGGAGCGCGACGTACGGCGCCTCGGTCATGTGCCAGGGACGTGCTGGACGCGGGTGGGGAGGGCGTTCAGCTCCTCGGCGCCGTCGGCGGTGACGACCACGCCGCCGCCGAGGTTCACGCGACGCAGGCCGAGGCAGGCGTTCGGCTCTAACTCGAGGCTCATGCCGGGTCGGAGGACGAGATCGCCGCGGCGAATGCCGGGCGGCGCCTGGCCCTCCAGCGCGCCCTCGCGCGTGCCGGCGAGCTGCGCGCGGTTGGCGGCGGTGAAGCCGGTCGAGCCGAAGGTGAGCGTGTGCAGGAGCGGCGTCTTCGCCCAGCAGCCCGCAGCGCGGATCGGCTCCTCCATCGCATGCACCACGTCGGCGAAGGTCGCCCCCGGCCGCACGGCCGCCAGCCCCGCCTCGTAGGCGCGGCGCGCGACCTCGGCGCAGCGCTGGTTCTCCTCGTCAATCGGGTCGACCGCCACCGACATCTGCACCTGCGCCTCCTGGCCGCCGTAGCAGGTGTGGATCTCGGCTTGCACCAGGTCGCCGGCCTGCACGCGGCGCGGCGGCTCGGCGCGCACGATCCACCGCGGCGGCCCCCAGCCGATGTTCGCCGCGCCGGAGTGCAGGCTGAGCATCGGGTAGCGCACGTCGCAAGCGTGGCGGTAAATCTCGCGCATGATCTCGGCGTAGATCGTCGCCTCGCTCACGCCGGGGCGCGTGACCTCCAGCATCACCTGGCAGGCCCGCTCGCTCACGCCCGCCGCGTAGCGCAGCAGCGCCAGCTCCTCGTCGCTCTTGACGAGGATCAGGTCGGTGTAGTCTCGCGTGAAGTCGGCGATGGTCGCGTCGGGCAGGCTCTCCACGAGGTGCTGGTAGAAGCCGAGCGGCAGCAGGCCCTCCGACTCGCCCGGCGCCGTCGGGCCGAAGCCCACCAGCCCGATGCGGCCCGCCTCCAGCCCGCGCTCGCGCAGCACCCGCGCCGCCGCGGCGCCGCCGAAGCCCACGCGGTAGTCCGTCACCCACGGGGCAATGCCCCGCTCCTCGCTCACGAAGGCGCGCGAGATGCGCGGCGTGGCGAAGCTCAGCACGACGGGCTCGCTCTCGCGGGGGAAGACGACGATGCTGTCCAGGAAGTCGTCGATGAGGTAGCTTTCGAGCCGCTCGCGGCCCTGGAAGCTGCCGACGAGCACCGCGTCCAGCCCGCGCTCGGCCATCAGCGCGCGCATGGCCGCCCAGCGGCGGTCGCGCTCGCGCAGCGACAGGGTCGGGCCGGGCGCCGGCTCGTCCGGCAGCGGGCGCGGGGCGGTGGGCAGATCGGTGGGTGTGCTCATAGCTGCGCTACCTCCACGGCCGGGCGCACGTCCACGAGCTGGGGCGTGCCGGGCCGCGCCCGCAGGTTCGTGCCCCCCGACTCGACGGCCGTGCGGCCGGGCAGGGTCCAGGCGGTTGGCGCCAGGCCCGGCGGCCGCGTCCACTGCTTGAGCGGCCGCCCCGCCGCGAGCGCCCGCAGCTCGCGCGCCCAGATCTTTCGCAGGAAGATGACTCCCAGGTCGCCGCGGCCCAGCCGCTCGGCCGCGCGGTCGGCGATGCGCCCCTGGCCCACCTGCGCGATGTCGTCCTGCACGCGCACGAGGTCCACGCGGCTCAGGTCCACGTCGCGCAGCCGCAGTGTGCCTGCCAGGACCTGCTCGCAGACCTCCTGGTGCGCCAGCGCGATGCGCGCCCGCCGCTCCTGGCGCCGCGCGCAGATGCGCCGCGCCGTCTCGCCCGTGATCGGCAGGCGGTGCAGGCTGAACTGCACGTGCGTCTCGTCGTCGACCGGCACCCACCAGAACAGCGACTCCTGCCAGCCGATCTCGGGATCGGTCGGCAGCGCGTTCATGTGGAAGATGTTGGGCATCCCGAACTGGTTGATGCGAATCTCGCCGTTCGCCCGCGTCGCGGTGTAGACGACGCCCCAGTCGCCCTCCGCCGCGTGCAGCGTCTCGCCCGACCCGATGCCGGCGAACGAGGCGACGTTGTCGCTGTGAACGAAGCCGACGTGGCTCATGTCGAGCGAGTTTTCGAGGTTCTGGAAGTAATTGCAGCGCCGCACGTAGGAGTCGATCTCGATCACGCCGTCGAAGTCCTCGAACTCGGGGTAGCGCGGGAACGACGGCGCAGCAACGCTTGTAGTATCCCGCGTTGCACCCTCCCCCAGATACGCCCAGATGAGCCCGAGGTACTCGCGCGTCGGGTAGCTCGCGATCCGCACCTTGGGCGGGAAGCTCGGGTCCTCGGCCGGCATCTCGACGCACTGGCCCGAGGCGTCGTACTTCCAGCCATGATAGAAGCAGCGGAGGCAGTCGCCCTCCACCCAGCCAGTGCTCAGCTGCGTCCCCCGGTGCGCGCAGCGCGGTGCCACCACATGGGGCTCCCCGTCCTCGCCGCGGTAGAGCGTGTAGTCCTCGCTCATGATGCGGAGCGGCTTCGCGTGGCCGGCGGGCAGGTCGAACGCGTGGTAGACGGGCTGCCAGAAGCGCCGCAGGTAGCGGCCGGCGAGCGTGCCCGGCCCGGTGTAGGCCAGCTCGTCCAGGTCGGCGGCGGCGCGCGGTCGGACGGTGGTGACGGCCATAGTGACTCAGCCCTCGCCGTTCGGCGCGGCGCCAGCCGCCACCGGCGCGGCGGCCGCCGCGCCGGGCTCGTAGCGCTTGCCCTGCCGCTGCAGCAGGAACGCCGCGCGAATCTGCTGGCGCATGCGGTAGATGTCGGCGTCGGGGCGCAGCAGGTGCTCGTGCGTGCGGGCGTAGGCCAGGCTGCCCTGCGACTCGCACATTACGGCGTCCTGGGCCGACACGCCGAGCGTGCGCGGCTTGACGACGTCCTCGTAGAGCTGCGCCCAGCGGGCGCGAATCTCGGGCGTGGGCGCGCGCTGGGCGATGAGGCGCGTAGCCTGCGTGTGGTCGGCGTCCACGGGGATCAGGTACAGGCGATTGCGGTACGGATCGGCGCCCGGCACGGCCACGAACTCGTTGGTGACCATGCAGGGAAGCTGGAAGTAGGGGATGCCGGTCTCCTTCACGTGGCCGGTGTGGATCGGGTTGCCGTGAATGTCGATCGAGAAGCCGCGCACGCCCTCCGGCGTGTCGACGAGCTTGATACGGCGGTCCGCCAGCGGCACCTGCGCGGGCTTGGCCGGCCCGCCCGTCCAGGTCTCGTTGGCGACGGCCTGGATCTCGGCGTGCAGCACGGTCGCATGGTAGCGGTCGGTGCCGTCGAGCCCGAGCAGCCAGTTGGTGTGCCAGTGCTCGGTCATCGTGTAGCAGACGTACTCGTCGTTGATCGCTTCTTCGGGCACGACCTCGCGCAGCGGCGGCGGCGGGAAGGCGGCCACGTCGCCGACATACGCCCAGATCAGGCCCGCTAGCTCCTCAGCAGGGTACGCCTGGGCGCAGATGCCGTCGGGCGCGGCGCTGCCGTCCGGCTCCCACGGCACCAGCACGCACTGGCCCTGGCCGTCGAAGCGCAGGCCGTGGTAGGCGCACTGGAGGTTGTCGCCCATCACGCGGCCGAGCGACAGCTTCGCCGTGCGGTGGGGGCAGCGATCGACGAGCACGTGCGGCTGGCCGCTCTGGTCGCGCCAGGCCACCAGGTCCTCGCCCAGCCGCCGCACGCCGAGCGGCCGGCCGCTCGGCAGCTCGCTAGACATGAGTATCGGATACCAGTAGTTGCGCAGGCCCAGCTCCAGGCCCGCGGGCACGCCCGGCGCGACCTCCGGGATCGTCTCGCTCTGCATCGTCGTCACTCCCCTGCCGTGGCACCGCTCACCGGCCACTATGATAGCGGGGCCTGCCTCGCCCCTGCATGGGGCTGCAACGCGCTAGAGGTCGCGCGGCGTGAGGGCAACCATCCTTAGCTCGTCCGGCAGCCCCGCGGCAACCCGCTGGCCGTCGCGGCGCAGGTGTTGCGGAAGGCGGGCTCCTGGAGCACCGCTTGCAGGATGCTGTAGTCCACGACCTGCGCGCCGGTCGCGTCCACGCCGGCAAGCTGCAGCTCTCCCTCGATCACGTCGAGCGCCGTCTGGCCGTCGCGCACGATGCCCTCGCTCAGCTCGCGGTAGGTCAGGCGCGCGTCCGCCGGGTCCATCTCCCACTTGTTCGCCATGAAGGCGACCGTCTCGTCCTCGTGGTCGAGCGTGTAGGCGATGCTGCGCAGGCTGCCGCGGATCGTGCGCGCGACCTTCTCGCGCTCGCCGGCGATCCGGTCGTCGGTGGTGGCCAGCCCGCCCTGCGTCGAGCGGACGAAGTCGCGACCCCGCGCGATCACGCGGAAGCCCGCGCGCTCGGCCATGCCGACGAACGGCGGGCTGAGCACGGCCGCCAGCACGCCGCCCGCCGTCAGCGCGGCAAACGTCTGGGGCGGCGTCTGGGTCTGCACGAACGCCACGTCGGCATCGGGGTTCAGGCCCGCGGCCTGGACGACGCGCCGCCCGATCTGGATGGGCGTGCCCGCCACCGACGTGATGGCGATGGTCTTGTCGCGCAGGTCCGGCACCGAGCCGATCTCTGGCGCCACGAGCAGGCTGAGGTCGGACTGGTCGATGAGCCCCATGACCACGTGCAGCGGGCTGCCGGTCGCCGTCGCCCGCGCCGCCGAGCCGGCCGCGGCGGTGAAGTCGAGCTGCCCCGCCAGCAGCGCGGCGATACCGGTGTTGGCCGGCAGCACTTGCAGGTCGAGGTCCACGCCCTCCGCCGCGTATAGCCCTTGCGCCTGGCCGAGATAGTAGACCAGGAAGTTCAGCCCCGGCGACGGCAGCGCCAGCGACACCGCCATCGGGGCGGGCACGGCTGACGGCGCGACGCTGGCGCTCGGCGCCCCGCCCGCCGGAGCTGCGGCGGCCGGCGGGGCTGGCGGCGGAGCGGCCGGGGGCGGCGCCGCGCAGGCGGCGGCGAGCGCGGCAAGACACATCAACCCGACGAGCCGGCTGCGCCAGCCCGCTCCGCGCCGAGTAGTGCGCGGCGTGCTCCCCACGACCACTCCAATCCCCTCTCCTGCCTCTCGCTCCCACGTGCCAGCCGACCATCTCCCCCTTCCTTCGTGGGGAAGGGGGCGGGGGTTAGGGCCCCTACCGGCACCCCTGCGGCGGCTGGCCGTTGCGCGGCGCGCAGATGTCGCGCCAGGCAGGCTCGGCGAGCACCTGGCGCAGGGCGCTGTAGTCGACCACGTCCTCGCCGGTGGCCGTCTCGCCCGCGAGCCTCAGCTCGCCCTCGATGATATCGAGCGCCGTCAGGCCGTTGCGCACGATGCCGTCGGCGAGCGCGCGGTAGGTGCGGCGAGCGGTGTCCGGGTCGAGATCGTAGTTCTGCACGATGTAGTCGACGGCGTCCTGCTCCTGGTCGAGCGTGTAGGCGATGCTCCGCAGCGTGCCGCGCAGCGTGCGCGCCAGCTTGTCGGGCTGCTCCTGGATGCGCTGCTGCGACGTGGCGAGGCCGCCCTGCGTCGAGCGGATGTAGTCGCGGCCGCGGGCGATGGCGCGGAACCCCTGGCTCTCGGCCATCGCCGTGAGGGGCGGGTCGATCAGCGCCGCCGGCACGCCGCCGGCCGTGAGCGCCGTGTAGGCGTTCGGCGTCGTCTGCGTCTGCAGCCAGTCCACGTCGCCATCCGGGTTCAGGCCCGCGGCCTGCACCATGCGCCGCCCGATCTGGGCAGGGGTGCCGATGATCGACGTGATGGCAATCGTCTTGCCCTTCAGGTCCGGCACCGAGCCGACGTCCGGGGCGACGTGCAGGTCGATCATCGACTGGTCGATGAGCCCCATCACGATGCGTATCGGCGCGCCAGCGGCGGCCGCCCGGGCGCCCGAGCCGGCCGCGGTCGTGAAGTCCAGCTCGCCGGCCAGGATGGCGGCGATCGCCGTGTTGGCGGTGAGCACGCTCAAGTCGGCGTCCACGCCCTCGGCGGCGTACAGTCCCTTCGCCTGGCCGAGATAGTAGGGCAGGAAGATCACGCCGGGCGACGGCGAGGCCATCGTCACCCGCATGGGCGCGGGCGGCGCCGTAGGCGCGGCCGGGCTGGTCGGCGCGGCGCTCGGCGGGCCCGGCGCGCTCGCGGCCGGCGCGGCGGGAGGAGCCGCCGCTGGGGTGGCCGCCGGGGGCGGCGCGGGCGCGGCGGGACTGGCGCAGGCGGCGAGCGCTGCGGCCAGGAGCAGCCCGCCTGCTGCCGCGAGGGCGCGGGGGCGCGTGGAGCGCCGGAACATAGGCTTCCCTTCAACGACGTTGAGCATTATTCACGTTGGTAGCGGCGCCGGGGCTGCGGCCTCGACGGCCGCGGGCGGCCACGAGTGCCGCCCCTACGAGAGGACCGCAGCCGCGGGCGGGCGTGAAACCCACCCCTACCAGACGACCCCAGCGCTGGGCCACGCGCCTGCCGCACCGCCTCACCGCGCGACGCGGACCGGGGAGCGGGCGGCGAGGACGTCGGCGAACTTCTCGCGGACGGCCTGGTAGATCTCGGGGCTCGACTCGGCCACGGGCGGGAAGCGGTCCTTCCAGGTGTACGGCCGGCAGGCGTTGATCAGCGCCTTCGAGTTGCTGTTGCTGCCCCTCCGGTCGGGCGGGATGATCGGGTCGAGCGGCCCGCTCCAGCAGTCGCGCAGCACGTCGATGTCGCGCTCGGGATCGCAGCGCGTCGCCATCGCCCACAGCACGTCGTCGGTGTTCGACGGATCGATATCGTCGTCCACGACGATGACGAAGCGGCCCATGTACGCCGTGTTGGCGCACTGCGCGGCGATGCCCAGCGCCTGCTTGGCGTGGCCGTTGTAGCGCTGCTGGATCGACACGACGAGCCAGAAGCGCTGGGCCGTGCGATGGTACCAGACGCCCTGCACGTTGGAGACGCCCGCGCGCTCCAGCTCGTTCCAGATCTGCGCCGACTTGATGAGCGAGTACATCAGGCAGTTGTCGTGCGGCGGGCGGCCCACCAGCATGCCGGTGATGATGGGGTCGTCGCGGTAAAGCAGCCGCTCGACCTTCATCGTGTACTCGTCGCGCGAGCCGCTGGCGTAGTAGCCGGTGAACTCGCCGAAGGGCCCCTCGGGGCGGCGGTCGTTCGGCGTGAGCAAGCCCTCGACGACGATCTCGGCGTGGGCGGGGAACGGCAGGCCCGTCACGCTGCCCTCGATCACGTCGATCGGTGCGCCGCGCAGGCCGCCGGCGTAGTCGTACTCCGACACGCCGCGCGGCACCTCCGTGCCGGCGGGGATCAGCAGCAGCGGGTCGCAGCCGAAGCTCATGGCGACCGGGCAGGGCTGCCCGAGGGCGAAGTAGCGCTCGCGGTGCAGGTAACCCTGGTGGCCGGGCGAGATGTACAGCGAGAGGTGCTGGGCGTCCTGCACCATCACGCGGTAGGTCGCGGCGTTCACCCAGCCGCTGTCGGGGTCGCGCGTCATGATGAGGTCGCCGGTGCCGATGTAGCGGCCGCCATCGAACTGGTGCCAGCGGGGCACGGGGAACTGGGACAGGTCCACGGCGTCGCCCACCTGCTCGTTTTCGAGGATGGGGCCGCTGGTGACGACGCGCGGCGGCGTTAGCGCGAGCTGGGCCACGCGCGGGCGCAGCGCCTGCACGAACGCCATGTCCGACGGCCACTCGGTCGGCATGCCGAGCGTGAGGGCGAGGCGCTCGCGCGAGTTGAGCAGGCCGCTCGCCACGCGGTAGCCGGCCGGGTAGCCCTTGATCTCGTCGAACAGCAGGGCCGCGGCGTGCGCCGGCTTGCGCGCCATCAGGTCGGTGAGCGCGCCCAATTCCAGGTCCCAGTCGACGCCCTTGACGCGCTGCAGCTGGCCCAGGTCGTCCACCTGGTCCAGCCATTCCCGCAGGTCTTGATACATCTAATACTCCGAGAACATGCGCTGTAGCTCGCCGCGGTCGGCGGTGCGGGTGAGGCCAAGCATCAGGAGGATGCGGGCCTTGTGCGACACCAGGCTGTCGGCGCGCACGTAAGGGCTCTCCTCGTCGAGGGGGATGCGCCCGCCCCCGCCGCGGCTGGCCAGCACGACGGGGATGGACGCCGCGATCGCGGCGATGCCCGCCTCCTGGTCGGCCGACGGCCGGCCGTTGTACGTGTAGCCGTGGACCACCAGGCCCCGCGCCCCCGCCGCCACGCAGGCGCGGGCGGCCGCGTCGTCGGCGCCCACGTAGGCCGCCACCACGTCCACGCGCGGGAGCGTGTCGATGTCCCGCACGTCGAACTCTGAGCGGTGGGTGTGCCGGCGCAGCGGCGCGTGGTAGAAGCTCACCTGGTCCGTCTCGACGTGGCCCAGGATCCCGTGGCCGAGCGAGACGAAGCCGCCGGGCCGCTGGTTGGTCTTCACCACGTCGCGCGCCGAGTGGATCTCCTCGTGCAGCACGACCAGACAGCCTTGCCCGGCGGCCTCGGGCGTGAGGGCCACGCGGATGGCGTCGAGCAGGTTGCGGTCGCCGTCGTTGCCCACCTCGTCGTGCTTGCGCTGCGACGCGACGCACACGAGCGGCTTCCGCGTGCGCACTGTCAGGTGCAGGAAGAAGGCGGTCTCCTCGACGGTGAAGGTGCCGTGCGTGACGACGATGGCGTCGATGCGCGGATCGTCGGCGGCCTGGACGGCGGCGCGCGCCACGTCGAGCCAGTGCTGCAAGCGGATCGAGCCGCTGCGCACACGCGTCGCCTCGACCACCTCGAAGTCGGCCAGCTCGCGCGCTTGCGGCACGTCGCGCAGCACGTCGTCGATGCCGATGAGCCCGTGGCCCGTGTTGGCGATGGTCCCGCCCGTGGCGATCAGCTTGATCAGTGGCACCGCCGTCCTCCTTCCGCCTGCCCCGCGCCTCATGGTAGGCGCCGAGCGAGCGCACAAGCAACTCGGCCCATGCCCGAGGGTGTCCTCGGTTTTGGCAGCGCATGGCAGCCCCGTCGATCGCGCCCGCGGGTGGCTCCGCGGGCGCGAGAGTTTAGCCGAGGAACGGTCAAACGATGCTCCTTTGCCGGGTGGTTAAGTGCTAGGCCGGGCGCGGGTCTGCGCGGGCTGGTCGGGCGCGGAAGGTCGCATCGCTTACCCCGTACGATAATCCTCCGATGGCTCGCGGCGGGCCGGGCCGGCGGGTGCTGTCCCGGGCCGGGCGCGGGCGGCGAGCGCGGTGGGATGCGTGCACGGGCAGGGACGGCGACCACGTCGCGCCGGACGGCGGGCGCTCTCCGGCGCGCCTCGCGGCCGGATACCGGGCCGGCCTGGCAAGCTAGCCGGAGAGGGACGCCCTCACCCCGACCCTCTCCCAGAGGGAGAGGGAGAGGGACTGACCTCACCCCCCTGCCCCCCTCTCCCTCAGGAGAGGGGGAGGGCGGGAAGCGTGTGCCGGATTCGCTAGGACACCGGGTCGGGCGGCGATCGGGCAGGGCGCAGCGCCCCTACATAGAAAGGCATTGGGGAAGGGCGGGCGTCCGGAGGGGCGACCGGCAGCCGGGCTGGGATGGGGAGGGGCGGGCGTCCGGCGCAGCCGCGGGCAGCCGGGAGGGAAGGGCAACCAGTGGGGCCGCGCGATCGACTGCAGAATGCTGGGGACACTCATCTTCAGGCTCCAGGGCAGTGTGTGGAGGCCCGCGCCGGCCAGACAGGCGAGACGTGCCGCAGGCCACAATGGTAGTGCCGCGGGCGCAGGCCATCAGTCACTGGCGGCGGCTATAATGGGCCGCCGCGCGCCAGGGCGAATGATAGTGAGCTGGCCCCCGCGGCGCGCGCAGGAGGACGGCGATGGCGCTGAAGCTGACCATGACTTGCGGGCCGTACGATCGCGCCCGCGCGCTCATCGACGGCACGGTGAAGCCCGAGGGCATCGACCTGGAGGTGTGCGTCAACGCCGACGACGCCGACCGCCAGCGCCGCGGCCGCGCCCTGGAGTTCGACGCCTGCGAGTTCTTCACGCTCACCTATGTCGCCGACCTGCCCTATCGCTCGCTCGGCCTCACGGCCATCCCCATCTTCGTGAAGCGCATGTTCCGCCACTCGTCGATCTACGTGAACACGCGCGCCGGCATCCGCGCGCCCGCCGACCTGAACGGCCGCCGCATCGGCATCCAGGCGTGGTTCACCAGCGCGGCGCTGTGGGGACGCGCCATCCTGATCGAGGACTACGGCCTCGACCCGAAGTCGGTGACCTGGGTCGCGCAGCGGCAGGACCGCGTGGGCGACTGGCAGCCGCCCGACTGGCTGAAGCTCGAGGCCGTGCCGCCGGGCCAGACACTGCACGATCAGCTCGCGGCGGGCGCGATCGACGCCGCCATCACCACCGAGACCTGGGCGCCGAACGGCCACCCGAACATCGACTACCTCTTCCCGAATTACCCCGAGCTAGAGCGCGCGTACTACCGCCGCACGGGCATCTTCCCGATCCACCACACGCTGCTCATCCGCACGGCGCTGCTGGACGAGCACCCGTGGGTAGCGATGAGCCTGTTCAACGCCTGGCAGCAGTCGAAGGAGCGCTGCTACGAGTGGCTGCGCTGGCAGCGCGTCCACCAGACGTCGCTCTGGTACCGCGGCCTGTGGGAAGAGGAGCAAGCGGCCGGCGGCGCCGACTTCTACCGCTGGGGCTTCCGCGCCACCCGCGCCGAAGTCGACACGATGCTGGAGTACGCCCGCCAACAAGCCCTCACCCCGCTCAAGTTCGCCCCTGAGGACCTGTTCCACCCGAGCACGCTGGAAACCTGACGCCTGCTGCTCGGCTGTCGCGGCTGGCGGGCTCTGTGTGGGGGCAGCACATGAGGTAGCCGCCGGGCAATTCTCGGGAGCCCGATTTGGCCAGACATCGTCGCAGGCATGGTACGGCGAGTGAGTCCGGTCGCAGAAGTAAGACCGATTGGTTGCTCATCGGTTTGTTATCGTTTGGTGGGCTACTGCTCGGGTGTATCATCATAATATCTATCGCGAGCGCGCCCATAGGGTTAATTCTCGTCGGGATTCTGATGATTGTCTTTCGAGAACGACTCGCCTACCGGCAAATGCGACTTGGAGTGCCATTCCATAGTTTCTATCGATTGGACATAGTGCAAGATAGTTGGGTGATCGGCATCTTTGGAGTATTCTGGCTCGTTGTAGGCCTCGCGGGACTCTTCGGGTTTCACCTCGATAGGGGATGGGTGATTCGTCGTTACTGATCCGGCGATGCCGTAGCTGCACAGGAGGGGTTACCAGCGCCGGGCGGCAAGGGACGAGCCCTTGCCCTACGTTGCCTGGATGAGTTGACGTCGCATGGTGGACCTGGGGAGGAGCGAGGCAAATGGTGCTGCCGCTGGGCGCGCGCGAGCTGGAGGGGCAGGTCGCGATCATCACGGGCGCGGGGGCGGGGATCGGGCGGGCGACGGCGCGGCTGTTCGCCCAGCATGGCGCGCGCCTGGCGCTCGTGGACGTGGCCGACGAGCGCGGCGAGTCGGCGGCGCGCGAGCTACAGGACGCCGGCGCCGAGGCGGCCTACTTCCGCTGCGACGTGACGCGGCGCGCGGCGGTCGAGGAGATGGTGCAGGCCGTCCTCGCGCGCTTCGGGCAGATTGACGTGCTGGTGAACAACGCGGGTGGCTCGAAGACGGTCTGGCTCTGGGAGATGACCGAGGCGCAGTGGGACGACATCCTGGACCTGAACCTGAAGGCGCCGTTTCTCGGCACGCGCGCCGTCGTGCCGCACATGATGGAGCGCCGCCGCGGCTGCATCGTCAACCTGTCGTCGTGCCAGGGCGCGTCGCCCGCGCCGATGCGCGCCCACTATTCGGCCGCGAAGGCCGGCATCATCGGCTTCACGCGCACAGCGGCGATCGAGCTGGCGCCCTACAACGTCCGCGTGAACGCCGTCGCCCCCGGCACGACGGCCACCGAGCGCATCCGGAGCCACTTCGACGACGCGGGCTGGGCGCAGCTCAACGCCAGCGTGCCGCTGGGCCAGGTGGCGGAGCCGGAGGACCTGGCCGAGGCCATCCTGTACCTTGCCAGCCCGCGCAGCCGCATGGTCACCGGCCAGGTGCTCCACGTCAACGGCGGCCAGGTCATGCCGTAAGCGGTCAGTCCTACGGCGGTTTGCAGGTTTGTTCGCGGCGGGCGGCGCGCGCCGGGGTTGCGGCCTCGACGGCCGCGGGCGGGCATGAAACCCGCCCCTACCGCCCGCCGGCTGCCCCGATCAGTGGGCAGGATGGTCCGCCCGCCGGCTGCCCGGCCACCCGGCAAGATGGTCTGAGGTGCGCCAGGCCGCCGGGACGCCGATATCTACACGGATGGGCAATGTTGGCAGCCTCGGAGGGGCGCGACCGATTGCGCCCATGGCCGGCGAGGCGCAACCCGGTTAGATGCCCGCGTCGGCGCGGTACAGTCCGTGCTCGGCGATGTAGGCGGCGACGACGGGCGGCACGAGGTAGCGGATGGAGCGCCCGGTGGTTACGCGCGTCCGTAGCTCCGTGCCCGATATGTCCAGGCCGGGCGCGCGCAGCAGGTGGACGCGCCCCCGCGCGGCGGGTAGCGCCGCCTCCAGCGCGGCCACGTCGACTGGGGCGCAGCCGGGCCGCGTGACGGCCACGAGCTGGCACTGGGCGAGGATGCGCGCCGGCTCGTGCCAGGTGAGGAAGCTGGCCAGCATGTCCATGCCGCAGATGAAGTACAGGGTGGTGGCCGCGCCGTATTCGGCGTGGAGCAGCGCCAGCAGGTCGGCCGTGTACGATGGCCCCGGCCGCTCGATGTCGATGCAGGAGAGGCGGAAGCGCGGGTTGTCGGCGATTGCCAGCGCCGTCATGCGCACGCGGTGCGCCGCCGGCGTGACCGGCACGCCCGGCTTGTGCGGCGGTTGGCCCGTGGGCACGAACAGCACGGTCGGCAGGCGAAGCTGATCGGCCGCCTCTTCGGCGATCGCCAGGTGCCCGTAGTGCGGCGGATCGAAGGTGCCGCCGAAGACGCCGAGAGAACTCAAGTCCATTCGAGCACGCTGTCGCCGATCTGGACGGCGTCGCCCGACTGGACGCCGGCGCGCTCCAGCGCCTCCAGCACCCCCATGCGGGCCAGCCGCCGCTGTAGCTCGGCCGCCGCGTCCTCCTGGTTCAGGTCGGTCATCGCCATCAGCCGCTCGACCGGCTTGCCGCGCACGTAGAAGCCCTCGGGCCGGCGCTCCACCGTCCAGGTCTCGGCCTCGGGGGCCAGGCGGTAGACGCGCAGGCCGCTCTCCTCGGGCGCCGCGGGCGCGGGCAGCGCGGCCAGCACGCCGGCGATCGCCGTCAGCAGCGCCGCGACGCCCTCGCCCGTCAGGGCCGAGACGGGATAGGCGACGTCCGGGCCGCCGAGCGCCGCGACCAGGGCCGCGCGCCGCGCCGCCGCCTCAGGCAAGTCCATCTTGTTCAGCGCTACCAGCGACGGCCGCTCGGCCAGCGCCGCGCTGTACTGCACCGCCTCGTTGCGGACCGTCTCGTAGTCGGCCACGGGGTCGGGGGCGCTGGCGTCCACGACGTAGAGCAGCATGCGCGAGCGCTCGACGTGGCGCAGGAACTGGTGGCCCAGCCCGACGCCGCGGTGGGCGCCCTCGATGAGGCCGGGGATGTCGGCCACGACGATGGCGAGATCCCCGACCTCGGCCACGCCCAGGTTCGGCGTCAGCGTGGTGAAGGGGTAGGACGCGATCTTCGGCCGGGCGGCGCTGATGGCGGCGAGCAGGCTGCTCTTGCCGGCGTTCGGCAGGCCCACCAGGCCCACGTCGCCGATCATCTTCAACTCGAGCTGCAGCCAGCGCTCCTCGCCCGGCTCGCCCTTCTCGGCGTAGCGCGGCGCGCGGTTGGTGGGCGTGGAGAAGTGGACGTTGCCCAGGCCGCCGCGGCCGCCGCGCGCCACGAGCAGCATCTCGCCCGGCCGCACGAGGTCGGCGATGACGCCCTCGTCGGTGCTCACCTCGGTGCCCGGCGGCACGTCGATGACGAGGTCCTGGCCCTTGCGGCCGTGCTTCTTCGCGCCGCTGCCGCTGCCGCCGCGCTCCGCTTTGAACTGGCGGCGGTGCTGGAACTGGAACAGCGTGTTCTCGTTCGGGCTCACGCGCAGGAACACGCTGCCGCCGCGGCCGCCGTCCCCGCCGTCGGGACCGCCGAACGGCACGTACTTCTCGCGGCGGAAGCTGAGGGCGCCGTTGCCCCCGGTGCCGCCTTTCACGTAGATGCGCGCCTCGTCGAAGAACGAGCTTTGCCGATCAGGCATGGCCGGCCAGTCTTTCCCCCGGACGTCGTCCGTCCCCACTCCAGTTGCACCCGGTCTTCAGCTCTAGGAAGAGGATACCGTAGAAGACGTAGTAGGCAGCGGCGTATGTGGACAGGCGCGCGCAAAGCCAGGAAATGCCTGGACCGGGGCGCCTCCCGCGCGCAGGGACCGGCTGGGGATAAGTCGGGGGAAAGCCCGCTCGCTGGGGATAACCCTGAGGGAGAACCTCCACCACCCGGCGCGGCGGGTGGCCGCCTCGGCGCGCCCTCGCCCCGTCTCCTCTCGTGGACAACCAGTCATCATATCCACAGGTGTCCCCTGGTTATCCACAGCTAGGAGGCACTTATCCACAGGATGGCCCGTTCTGTCCACCGCGGCGAGGACGAGGAGTCCTCGGCGGCGCCCGTCGCCCCCGGCCGCGCCCGCCGGGGGGATATAATGGGCGCACGAGGGGACCTGTTGCGCCGCGCCTGTCCTGTTGCGAGGAGGTGCCGTATGGCTATCGACACGCTATCGGTCGTCGCGCCGCCGAAGGAGGCCATCCCGCTGCCGGAGAGCAGCGCGCCGCTGCGGCTGACCGGCTGGGACCACATCGCGTTCTCGGTGCCCGACCTGGTGGAGGCCGAGCGCTGGTACGTGGACGTGCTTGGCGCCGAGGTGGTCAGCCGCTACAACTGGGGCGGTGATGACGCGCACCCGGTGCGCCCACACGAGGACATCCGCATTGGCAGCCACGTGATCAGCCTGTTCCTGGGCGACCCGATCGGCCCGACGAACGTGCCGCCCATTGTCCACTACGCCTTCAACTGCCGCAGCCTCGAAGAGCTAGAGCAGTGGCAGGCCCACTTGCGCGCCAAGGGGGTCAAGCTGCGCAGCGATGGCGCCTTCTACGCCCACCCGGGCTTCGGCGCCGTCAGCCTGTACTTCGAGGACCCGTGGGGCTGCAAGCTGGAGATCACGACCTGGCTGCCCGACTACGCGACCGCCGAGGCCGAGGTGACGAAGCGCGGCGGCGTCATCATGGGCGCCGACGGCCCCCGCCCAGCGTAGCGGCTAGGGGCCAGGGGATAGGGGCTAGGGGCCAGGGGATAGGGGCTAGGGGCCAGGGAATAGGGGGATGCGCCCTATTCCCTAGCCTCTAAGCCCCATCCCCTATTCCCCGCTGGCGCTGCCCACCGGCAGCTTGAGCAGCCGTGCCAGGTTCAGGCCGAGGATCTTCGCCTTGTCGGCGTGGGCCAGCGGCAGGTTATGAATCACTGCCGTGTGGCGCTCCAGCGGGATCGGCACCGGCGGATGATCGCTCCCGAAGACGACGTGGTCCACGCCGACCGTCGCCACCAGCAGCATTACCGCCGGCATGTGCAGGCACATCGTGTCGAGGTAAAGCTGAGCGATGTACTCGCTGGGCGGCTTGGTGAGCACGTCGGGCTCCCAGGGGCCGAAGGTCTGATCGTGGCGTAGCTCGTAGCCGAAGTTCAGCCGCCCGGGCAAGAGCGCGATCGCGCCGCCCAGGTGCGCGCACACCAGGTTCAGCGTGGGGTAGCGCTCCAGCACGCCGGTGA
This sequence comes from Pseudomonadota bacterium, assembly GCA_021325365.1. Next base: position 15,839 of record JAJPHF010000184.1, on the reverse strand, counting down.
GGATCAGGCGGGCCAGCGTGAGCGTCGTGTCGAACGGCCGCCCCAGCATCTCGGGCAGGCGGTACATCTCCATTCGTTCGTTGCCGATCGTCTGGTAGGGCGGGTGGATGAACACCGGCACGTCGAGGCGGGTCACCAGCGCCCAGAAGTCGTCGGCGCGACGCGAGTCGAGGTATTCGCCCTCCACGCTGCTGTTGACCAGCACCCCCGGCAGGCCGCCCTCCGTGATCGCGCGCTCCAGCTCGCGCAGGTAGGGGTCGCCGCCGAACGGATTGGCCGCGGCCAGGCCGAGCAGACGGTCGGGGTGGCGGGCCGTCAGCTCGACGGCGAAGTCGTTGAACTCGCGCGTCGCGTCGATCGGCGTGCGGTCGGGCGGCCGGCGGAACCACGGCTGGCCGAACACCGTCAGGCTCACCCCGGCCGCGTCCTGCTCGCGGAACAGCGCGTCGAGGTCGAACGGCCGGATGGCGGCGCCGGCGGCTTGCGACCAGCGCGGCGGGTTGATGTGTGCGTGGCTGTCGATCGTCAGCGGCGTGCCGCTGAGACCGGGCATCTCCCAGGCCATCTGCTCCTCCGTCACGCCGCGGGTGGGGCGCTCGGCCCGCGGCAGGCTCCGCGCGGCCGCAGCTCGCGCGAGCCCTGGTACGTCATCGCGTCTCCGCGCGCCTCAGTCCCAGCAGCCGGCCGTCTGCCAGGGCACGCCGGCGGGCGCGTCGATCGTCTCGCTGAGGATGCGGTCGTAGGCGATCGCCGGATCGAGGCCGGGCGGGGGCTGGTCGGCTGCCAGGCTCTTGGCGGCGTCGAGCAGGATCTTCCGCATGGCGATTGCCGCCACGTCGCACGCGGCCAGGTGCTCCTTCGTGCGATCCACGATGGGGCCCTGGCTCTCGTTCACGGCGTGGTCCTGCGTGATGACGCCACGGATGCCCGATACGCTCTCGGTGCGCATCGCCGCGGCGTCTTGCAGATAGCCGTTGTCCCGGTTGCGCTGCTTGCGGTAGTGCTCGTCCACCTCGTAGCCCGCGGTGGCGATGCGCCAGGGCACGTCGATCGGCTGCTCGGGATTGAAGTAGTACTGGAAGTGCCAGGCGCTCACGTCGTCGCGCGGCACCCAGGCGTTCGCCACGCGGTCGGCCGAGATCTGGCGCGAGCCGAACGAGCCGGGCGAGGTGATGGTCCACCAGGGCGCGACGTACGAGATGATGCGCACGTGCTGCGCGCCATCCTCGCGGTCCCAGATCGCGCCGTAGCGCAGGCCATAGGGGGTGAGCTGCACGTCGTGGCGCGGCGCCAGGTTGCGCTGGCGCACGTCGTCGTCGCGCACCGACCAGGGCGCGCTGCGGTGCAGGATGGGGGCGTGCGCCATGTCCAGCCCGCCCTCCAGCGCCTGCGCCCAGTTGCACTCCTCCAGGATCTTGAAGGCTGCCGCCCGTGCCGGATACAGCTTGAGCCAGAGGAAGTTGGGGAAGCACGGCATCAGCTGTGGCGGGCCGAGGTAGGCCCAGACGATGCCGGCGGCCTCGCGGGTGGGGTAGGCTTGCGCGCGCACCCGCTCGGGGAAAGGGCTGCCCGGCCGCTCGGTCGGCATGTCGGTGCAGCGGCCCTCTCGGTCGAACTGCCAGCCGTGGTAGATGCAGCGGATGGCCCCGTCCTCGTTCCGGCCGAGCGCGAGCGACGCGCCGCGGTGCGGGCACGACTCCTCCAGCAAGCCCACTGCTCCCGTGGAGTCCCGGTAGGCGACCAGCCGCTCGCCCAGGAGTGGCAGGCGGACCGGGCGGCCGTCTGGCTCCGGCAGCTCCTCGCTGAGCAGGGCGGGCAGCCAGTAGCGGCGCAGGAGCTGGCCCATCGGCGTGCCGGGGCCAGTGCGCGTCAGCAGCTCATTGTCTTCCTTCGAGAGCATCGTCGTCCTCCCTGGTCGGGCGTTGCCGGCGAGCGACGCGCCGGCGACCGGTGGGCGCCGGGGCGGCGGCCTCGACGGCCGCGGGCGGCCACGAGAGCCGCCCCTACGCCGCCGCCGGTCCAAGCCGCCCCACGACGCCAAGGCGCCGCTGCCCCGGCTTGCGGGCGTCGAGGCGCTAGCCTGCGGGCCACGGGCGGCTATGCGCGCCCCCCTTCGAACTCTCGCCCATCCGTGCACTGCGCATATACCGCTCGCCGGCCAGGTGTCATTTAGTGTGGAGCCGGGGCGGCGGGCAGCGCTAGACCCGGAGGGAGCGGCGCTGCCTCGCGCCAGGGCGTCTGCGCCGGCTTGGTGAGCGTGGCGCCGCCGATAGCGCCGAAGGGCAGCGCCGGGTCGAGGCCGGGGAGCGCCGGCTCTTGGCCCGCCGCAAACTGGCCCGCGTGTCGCAGCAGCAGGTCGCGCAGGGCGACGATCGGCGCGTCGGTCGCCGTCAGGGTCTCGCGGGTGCGGTCCACGATCGGGCCCTGTAGCTCGGCGAGCGCGTGGTCCTCGACGATCACGCCCGCGATGCCGTTGAAGCTGCGCTGCATGGCCGCACGATCCTGCAAGTAGTCGTTGTCCCGGTTGCGCCGCTTGCGGAAGTCCGGGCCCACCTCCGCGACGCCGCGCGTGGCCGCGTAGGTCGCCGCGTCCACCGGCCCCGCCACGTTGTAGCGCACCAGGAAGTGCCAGTTGCTCTCGTCGTCGCGCGGCACGAACGCCATTGCCACACAGTGCTCCCCGATCGGCCCCAGGAACAGCAGGCAGGGCGCGACGAACGCCCCGACGCGTACCTGGTGCAGCGGCTCGTCGGGCCGGTAGATGGCCGCGTAGCGGAAGCCGTAGCGCGTCGGCTCCACGTCCACGTCTGGCACGGTGTCCTGGCGGTCGAGGTCCGCGAGCCGGGCGCCCGCCGCCATCTCGCGCTCGGACAGCGTGCGGTGGGCGATGCGCACGTGGGCCAGGTTCACGTCACGCTCGAGCGCTTGCAGGTAGTTGCACTCGTGCAGGAGCTTCCACACGCGCTGCTGCTCGGCCGGCAGCCCCATCCACTCGTAGGCCGGGAAGGGCGGCAGCCGGTCGGGCGGGCCGAGGTAGGCCCAGACGATGCCGGCGGCCTCGCGGGTGGGGTAGGCTTGCGCGCGGACGCGCTCGCGGAAAGGGCTGCCCGGCCGCTCGGTGGGCATGTCGGTGCAGCGGCCGCTGCGGTCGAACTGCCAGCCGTGGTAGAGGCAGCGCAGGGCGCCGTCCTCGTTGCGGCCCAGCGCCAGCGACGCGCCGCGGTGCGGGCAGGCTTCTTCGAGCAGCCCCACCTGGCCGGTGGCGTCGCGGTAGGCGACCAGCCGCTCGCCCAGGAGCGGCAGGCGGACCGGGCGGCCGTCTGGCTCCGGCAGCTCCTCGCTGAGCAGGGCGGGCAGCCAGTAGCGGCGCAGGAGCTGGCCCATGGGCGTGCCGGGGCCGGTGCGCGTCAGCAGCTCGTTCTCTTCACGTGTCAGCACGACGGACCTCTTCAAGCGCAGCACACGGTTATAGCACGCCTGGCCGCGCGTCGCGTGCAGCCGCGATTCGAGCTACAGCTTGGGCGGGATCCTATCGTCCCACGGATGAGGGGTTACCCCGGCCGAGCGGCAAGGGACGAGCTCCTGCCCTACCTCTGCATTGCCCCAAATCCGGCTCGGCCGCCGACTGGGGCGGCTTGACGGCGGCCGAACGCGGCTCGTATCGTAGGGCCACGCGGCGGGACCGCAACGGTAGCGCGGAAGGCGAGGGATACCGTGAAAGTCTGCATGTTCCATCTCATGCCGTATCGCGACTTGCCGGCCGACTTCGATCAGCGTTACCGGTCCGCCTACATCGACCCGGTCTGGTTCGACGTGGCCGATCCCGACAAGGTGGGCCAGTACTACAACTGGACGTTGGATGAGCTGATCTACGCCGCGAACGCGGGCATGCACGGCCTGTGCACGAACCAGCACCACCAGAACGTGTACGGCTTCATGGCCAACCCGAGCCTGATGGGCTCGGTGCTGGCGCGCGCCACGCAGGGCCAGAACGTGGCAATTATCCAGATCGGCTCGACGCTGCCCTCGACCAGCCCGCCCACGCGCATCGCCGAGGAGTACGGGCTGCTGGACTGCCTGAGCGGCGGCCGACTGGTGGCCGGCTTCCCGCGCGGCCTGCCGACCGACGCCACGATCTCGAACGGCGTCGTGCCGATCGATCAGCGCGAGCGCTTCGACGAGGCGCTCGCGCTGACGCTGAAGGCCTGGTCGGCGAGGGAGATCTTCGCCTGGAACGGCACGCACTACCAGCTGCCGATGGTGAACCTCTGGCCGCGGCCGATCCAGCAACCGCACCCGCCGATCTGGATTCCCGGCAGCAGCCCGACGACGGTGGAGTACGTGACCGAGCGCGACTTCTGCTTCGCCCACCTGAGCTACGCGGGCGCGAAGAACGCGGAGACGCTGGGCGACTACTACTGGGAGGCCGTGACGAAGAAGGGGCGGGATGCGAACCCTTACCGGTTGACGTTCCTGCAGCTGGTCGGCGTCTCGGAGACGGACGCCGCGGCCGAGGAGTACGCGCCGCACGTCGAGTACTTCTACCACAAGCTGCTGTACATACCGCCGTACTATCAGGCGATCCCCGGCCACCAGGACTATCCGAGCATGATGCGCCAGTTCAAGGCGCCGCTGCGCGACCGGCCCGACACCCACGCGATGCGGTACAAGGACTTCGTGGACCGCGGGTTCGTGATCACGGGCAGCCCGGCGACGGTCCGCGACCAGCTGGTCGAGGCGGTGAAGCGGCTGCGCATCGGCCACCTGCTGACGCTGCTCCACTTCGGCTCGATGCCCCACGAGCTGTGCCTGCAGAACATCGACCTGTTCACGCGCGAGGTGCTGCCGGCGCTGGAAGGCCTCTGGGACGACGAGTGGGAGGACCGCTGGTGGCCGGAGCGGCTGCGGGCGCCGCGGTCGGTGCCCGCCGCGGCGGGCGGGGAGTCATAAGGGCATCAGCGGGCAGGTGGGGGACACCCCCACACCCCCGGTAGGAAGAAGAAGAGGGTAGGTTGGGGGGACACCCCCCACGCCCCCCGGCAGGGTGTGGCGCGGAATACTGCGAGCGCCACTGCCCCGGCACCCCCGGGGGACGAGGGGAAGGAGCAGCGCCGCCGGCAGGGTGTGGCGCGGAATACGGCAAGCGCCACTCCCCGGCACCCCCGGAAGACGAGGGGGGACCAGACCCCGGTAGGGGAGCGCCCCTGCGCCCCCGGGTACCACGGAGGTGGTGGCATGGCGGTGGAGGACCGCGGGCTTCGGCTCTGGCAGGGCACGGTCGAGACGGGGGTGCGGGTGGAGGGCGACGGGCCGCCTCTCGTGTTCCTGCACGGCCCGTGGGGGCCGCGCCACGACGGCGAGTTGATCGGCCGCCTGGCCCGGACCCATACGGTCTACGCGCCGCGGCACCCGGGCACCACCCCAGGCGACCCCGACGCAATCTACGGCCTCGCCGACTGGCTCGACCTGCTGGTGTACTATGGCGAGCTATTCGACCGGCTGGACCTGCGCGCCCCGGCCGTCGTCGGCTACTCGTTCGGCGGCATGGTGGCCAGCGAGCTAGCCGCCGCGATGCCCGAGCGCGTGGGCCGGCTCGTGCTTATCGCCCCACTCGGGCTGTGGCGCGAGGAGCGGCCCGTCACGAACTGGATGATCCTGCCGGAGGACCGCTGCCGCGAGGCGGTGTTCGCCGACCCGGCGGGCGGGGCCGCGGGGCGCTTCTTCAGCCTGCCCGAGGACCGCGACGCGCGCGCGGAGGCGCAGGCCGACGTGATCTGGTCGCTGGCCTGCACGGGCAAGTTCGTCTGGCCGATCCCCGACCGCGGCCTGCGGAAGCGCATTCACCGCATCAGCGCGCCAACGCTCATCCTCTGGGGGCAGCAGGACGGCGTGATCGCGCCCGCCTATGCCCAGGACTTCGCGGCCCAGATCCCCGGCGCTCGCGTCGAGCTGATCGACCGCGCCGGCCACCTGCCCCACCTGGAGCAGCCCGAGCGCGTCGCGGCGCTGGTACAGGACTTCCTGCGCGCCTGAACTGGGCTATCCCCACAATTGCTTGGTTGCCAGGCGGGCGCCCTCGGCCATCGCCTGGAACTTCGCCCAGACGAGCGAGGGATGGCCGACCCGCTCGCCCAGGCCGCAGTCGGTGCCGGCCATCACGTTCTCGCGGCCGACGAGTCGCGCGTAGCGCACGAGGCGCTCGGCGATCAGCTCCGGGTGCTCCACGAAGTCGCTGGCGTGGCCGGCGACGCCGGGGATCAGGATCTTGCCCTCGGGCAGCTTGACGTCTTCCCAGACACGCCACTCGTGCTCGTGGGCGGCGTTCGAGGCCTCGATAGAGTACGCCTCGGCGCGCACCTGGAGAATCAGGTCCACGATGTGGCGCAGGGGGATGTCGTGCTTGTGCGGGCCGTGGTAGCTGCCCCAGCACATGTGGAAGCGCACGCGGTCGGGCGGGACGTCGCGCAAGGCGTGGTTCAGCGCCGCGACGTGCAGCGCGGCTAGCTGGCGGTACGCTGCCACGTCCATGTCGGGGTGCATCTGCCAGGAGTCGGCCAGCCCCGGATCGTCGATCTGGAGCAGGAAGCCGGCGCCCACGATCGCCTGGTACTCCTCGCGCATGGCGTCGGCGATGCCGAACAGGAAGGCCTCGTGCGTCGGGTAGTAGGCGTTGCCGAGCCAGTGCTCGATGCTGCCGGGCGCCACGGCCGGCAGGAACGCCTCTTCGACCGCGACGCCCTGGAGCGCCGCGCGGAAGTTGTCGAGGTCGGTCTGGATGGCCGCCTGGCCCACGTAGCGCAGCGGCTCGACGGCGGAGACGCGCTTCTGGGCGAGCGTCGCGCCGATCTGGCGGCGGCCGCTGTCCGTGGCGAAGTACTCGGGGAAGTCGCGGGCGTCGCGGCCGGAGATGCCGGCCGTCGCCGTGCTGGGCAGCGTTGGGGGCTGCTCCGCGCAGCCGCCGAGCCGCTCGCGCACGTAGAAGAGGAAGTTGCTCTTGCTCAGCTCGCCGTCGTTGACGACGTCCACTCCGGCTGCCGCCTGCTGCTGCACCGTCTCAGCGACCGCGGCCCGCAGCCGTTCGGCGAGCGCCGCCGCGTCATACGGCTGGCCGCTGGTCTTCGCGGCGACCAGCGCCCGCAGGCCGTCCGGCCGCGGCAGGCTGCCGGCGTGCGTGACCAGGATGCGTTCAGCGCTTCGCTTCATGCTTTCTCCTAGTTGGCGCCGATCTGGCGCAGGAAGCCACTTTGCTCGATGTCACGCAGGAAGCTGTCGTCGGTGAAGTCGGCGGGCTTGAACGACTGGGCCTCGGGCTCCGTCTCGCGGTCGAGCACGGCCTGGATAGCCTCGTCGCTGGGGATCGGCAGCGACTGGAAGTCGGCGCGGGCGGCGTCGTAGATCAGGTCCATCTCCTCGGCGGGCAGCCCGCCCATGTACTGTTGCAGGATGCGGATCGTGTCCTCGCGGTTCGTCTTGAAGTACTGAATGCCCTCGACGTAGGCGCGCATGTAGCGCTGCACCGCGTCGCGGTCGCGCTCGACGAGGCGGCGCGTCGTCGCCATCGTGCCGCCGGGCGAGAGCACCTTCAGCGTCTGGCCATCCGCGAGCCGCACCGCGCCGGCGCGCTCGGCCGCCAGCACCATCGAGCTGCCGAGCACCCCCGCCTCGAGGTTGCCGCTCACCAGGGCGGCGAGCGTCTGGGGATGGCCGCCGGTCTGCAGCACCTGCACGTCGTCCGGGGCCATGTCCGCTTTGTGGAGGGCGATCTGCAGGAACGTCTCGCTCTCCGAGCCGTACTGGGCCACGCCCACGGTCTTGCCCTTCAGGTCTTGCAGCCGCTGAATGCCCGCCCGCGGCTGGACGAGCACGGCCTGGTTGGAGTAGTTGCTGCCGGCGGCGAGGATGACCGGATCGGCGCCCTGCATGCGCGCGCGCATGATCGCGGTAACGCCCGCCAGCCCGTAGTCGAAGTCGCCGGCGATCAGCGACTGCACGAGGCGCGGGCTGCCGGTGAGCAGCGCCACGTCGGCGTCGATGCCGTACTTCGTGAAGATGCCGGCCTCTTTGGCGATCCAGGGGATCGAGAACGTCTCGACCGGCGCGACGTAGGCGATGGTCACTTTCTGCAGCGGACGGGGGCCCGGCGCCGCCTGCGCGGCGGCCGCCGGCGGCGCGGCGCCACTCGGCGGTACGGCTGCCGGGGCGGCGGCCGGCGCCGGGCCGGCCTCGCGGGCCGCCGGCGGCTGGCAGGCGAGCAGCAGCGCCGCCAGGCCGGCGGCGAGCCCCAAACGCGCGACGATCATGGGTACCTCCAGGGTGGCCGTTTGCCGACGGCCAGGGCGTTCTAGAGCGACGTTCATGATGCTGCAGCTACCCCGCCACCGGGCGGCAGGGGACGAGCCCCTGCCCCACGCCTGCTTCGCTGAGATGAGTGATCCAGGTGACGCGACCGGGCGGCACGGGATGGGCGCCCGCCCGACGGTACCGGCCGACGCATAATGGCGCAATGGCCGCGAAAACCGCTGCAGAAGCTTCCGGCAGGCTCGTGGTCGCGGTCATTACGGGGTCGCCTCGCGCCCGAGGCGCGAGACGGCGTAGTCGGCGAAACTGGAGTCTACCACACGGTCGAAGTCGACCTCGCCGGTCTGGTCGCCCCGCGCCACGTACCAGCGCTGCGTCTCGCGCAGGCTCTCCACGTTCACCGCGCCGTTGGGGTCGGCCCACGAGGGGCCGATGCGCTCCAGCAGCCCCTTGTCGGTGATGCCGGCCGTGCGGCCGATCAGGTCCAGAAACTCGGCGCGGTTCGCGCCGTCGCCGAAGAAGGCGCGCTGGTAGTCGCGGATCGCGCGCAGGTAGGCGACCATGAAGCCGCGCGCGGCATCAGGATGCTGCTCGGCGAAGGCCGGCCCGTAGATGAGCACGGCGATCTGGAAGTTCGGCTCCAGCTCGTAGGTGTACTTCCAGCAGTCGGCTACGCCCTGCTGCTGCGCCAGCACGATGTAGGGGTCGATGAGCACGGAGAAGTCGATGGCGTCGTTCGCGAAGGCCGGCAGCATGTCTGGGAAGGAGAGGGTGACGCTGGTCACGTCCTGCTGCAGGCTGACGCCTGCTTTCTTCAGCTCGCGGTCGATGATCGAGGTTGTGAGCACGGCGGGGACGTTCTCGCTGAACACGCGGCCGCGGAAGTCGGCGAAGCTGTGGATGGCGCCGCTGTCGAGCAGCGGCTTGCGCACGGCAACGCATTGGTTGCGGACGTTCGGGACGGCGCGCGAGCGGTCGGCGACAATGCGGACGTTCACGCCGCGCAGGATGGCGTTGAACAGGCCGGGGCCGGGCCCGCCGCCGCCCACGTCGAGCTGGTCGGCGCCCAGCGGCGGGATCATCACCTGGGCGCCGTTGAACACCTGGGTCTCCAGGTCGAGCCCCTCCTCGCGGAGATAGCCGCGCTCCTGCGCCCAGGTGAAGTTGGCGTCGCCCGCGCTACCTACCGTGCCGACGCGGACGGTTTCCAGTGAGGCCGGCGGCGCGGGCGCGGCGCTCGGAGCGGCCGCGGGCACCGGGGCGGCGGGCGCGGCGGCAGGGGCGGCGTCCCCGGCCGTCCCGCCCCTGCCCCCGCCCTCGCGGGCGGTCGGGGGCGCCTGGCAAGCGAGGACGAGCAGTGCGACCAGGACCAGCAGCGGCCAGCGGTACATCCTGCACCTCCCTGTCGGCGGTACGCTACCCGGGCGCCACGGTGCGAGCATGATAGCAGCGCGGTCCGCCGCCGGCTAGCGTTCGTCGCCGGGCCGGCGTCGCGGCGCTGGCACGGGTCTGCTACACTCGGGGCCAATCGCGGCGCAGGGCGATGCGGCCGCGGATCACCTGGTGCGCAGAGCAAGACCTGCCCGAGAGCGCACCACCCGTTTCCTGGCGGGCGGCCGCGACGGTCGGGTGGGCCGGTTGCGCTTGCAGGCGCGGGCGGTCCCCGGGCACTAGGCGGAATGGGGGACACGATGAAGCGATGGTGGCTGGCGGGGATGACGCGCGCTCGCGGCGTGGGCCTCTGCATCGCGGTGCTGCTGGCGGCGTGCGGCGGCGGGCCGGCGGCCAGCGTCCCACCGGCCGGCACGGGGGCGGCGCCGGTTGGGGCGGCGGGCGCGGCGCGCGCGGCGGGGAGCGGCCCGGTGTCCGCGGCGACGAGCGCTCCGACGCCGCTGTCCAGCCACCAGGGGTACACCTCGGTGGTCATCACGATCCTGCCGGCCTGGGCGGCGCAGGAGGCCGGCTACTTCCGCGAGCAAGGGCTCGACGTCGAGCTGAGCCGCGTGGGCGGCGGGGCGCCGATGCTCGCCGCGCTGCAGAACGGCGACCTGGAGGTCGCCTACTCGGGCGCGCCCGCGCTCGTCCTCGGCTACGTGCAGGGCCTGGAGACGCAGATCTTCGGCGCCCTCACCAACACCCTGGAGTCGATCATCTTCGTGCGGCCGGAGATCCAGACGGTGGACGACCTGCGCGGCAAGAGCATCGGCGTGTCGAATCTCCTGGGCATCACCGACATCGCCGCGCGCCTGGGGCTCCAGCGCCTCGGACTGAAGCCCGACGAGGACGTGTTCTCGCGGCAGACCGGCGGCATGGGCGAGTCGCTGGCGGCGCTGGACACGGGAGTGGTGGCGGGTGTCAGCCTGGGCGCGCCCGCCTCGTTCGAGGCGCGCAAGCGCGGCTACCGCGCGCTGGTGGACGTGTCCCAGCTCGGCATTCCGTTCATGGGCGCGTCGGTGGGGGCAACGCGCCGCACGCTCGCCGAGCGGCCGGCGGTGGCCGAGCGGACGGTGCGGGCGCTGGCCCAGGCGATGAGCCGCCTCAAGACCGACCGCGACTTCGCGGTGGACGTCCTGGTGAAGTACACGCAGATCGACGACCGCGAGCTATTGGGCGAGGCGGTGGACTACTACCGGCCGCTCTGGGCAGCCGACGTATACCCCGATCCGAGCGGGCTGCAAGGCGTGCTGGACGTCGAATCGAACCCGGCCGCGCGCACGACGACGCCCGACGAGATCCTCGACCTGCGGTTCGTGGACGCGCTGCGCGCGAGCGGGTTCCTGGAGCAGCTTCCGCAGTAGAGAAGGAACTAGTCGGCGCCTACCTGGCGCATGAAGCCCGCCTGCTCCAGCTCGTCCACGAAGTGGTTGTCGACGAAGTCGGCGGGGCGGGCGGTGGCGGCGCCGGGCACGTCAAGCACGTCGAGGATGGACTGGACTGCCTCGGGCGGCACGCGGAAGTCGGGGCGCCCCCAGACGTCGCGGTAGTAGTCGTAGGAGTGGTCCACGATGGCGGGATCGTCGGTCTGCGTGTACTTGGCGATGATGGCTTTGGCCGCCTCGGGATCGCGCCGAATCTGCGCGACCGCCGCGACGTAGGCCCGCAAGACGCGGCGTAGCTCCTCGGCGTGGTCGCGGGCGTAGGCCTGGCTCGTGCCGATCGCGGTGACCTGGGCGGGCACGCCCATCGTGGCGAGATCGAACAAGGGCACCAGGCCCAGCTCCGCGGCCTTCAGATCGCCCGGCGGCGAGAAGATCGTGGCGTCGCCCAGGCCCTGCGCCATGAGGGCCATCTTCTCGTTGATGCCCCCTGTCGGCTGGAGGCTCACGTCGCGCTGGGGGTCGAGCCCCAGGTGGCGCAGCGCCATCAGCGTCGCCCAGGAGCCGATGGCGCCGGGTGAGCTGGTGAGGATCGTCTTGCCGCGCAGGTCCTGGACGCTACCGATGCCCGGCTGGGCGAACAGCGTGAAGGGCAGCCGATTCACTACCCCGGCGATCGCAACGATGTCGCCGCCGCCGAGGCGCGAGGTGATGACGTTGGCGCCGAAGCCCACCGGCGTCTCGCCCGTGATGACGCCCTGATCGGTGCGCCCGCTGCTGAGGAAGGTTAGCTCGGCGTCGAGGCCGTACTCGCGGAGGTATCCGTGGTCCTGGGCGAACCACAGCGGCGTCATGCTCGCCTCGGGGGTCGCGTAGGCGATGCGCAGCGCCAGTGGTGCGGGCGTGCTCGGCGCTGCCGCGTCACTGGCCGGCGCGGGCGCGGCGCCGGGGTCGGCGCTGGCCGCGGCGGAGGCTTGTCCGTGAGTCCCCGCCGCGCTCTCGCCGGCGGCCCGCGGCGGGGCCGCGGTCGGCCCGCAGGCCGCGACGAGCAGGCTAGCTACCAGACCGATCGCGCCGACACTGGGGGCGAGACGAGTTCGCCGAGGATCCGCGCGGCCAAGCGAGCGCATCGTGGGCCTCCTCGACCTACCTCCCCGGCCCCCCTCCCAATGTGGGAAGGGGGCGGACCGGCGACCTACCCCCTGGCCCCCCTCCCATCGGGGGACGGGGGAGAGGGACGAGGCCGGGGGGCGGCCCCCCTTCCCTGGGAGGGAGGGGGGCTGGAGGGTTAGGTTATTGCGGCGTCGTCAAGTTTTCGATGGGCAGGCCGTCGCGGCTGCCCCACTCGGCCCAGGAGCCGACGTAGTTGCGGGCGTGCGGGTAGCCGAGCAGCGTCAGCACCAGCCAGGTGTTGGCCGAGCGGTAGCCGCCCTGGCAGTAGGTGATGACCTCGCGGTCGCGGTCGAGCCCGAGCGCGGCGTACTGCGCGGCCAGCTCGTCGGGCGACTTGAAGCTGCCATCCGCGGCCAGGTTGTTCACCCAGTCGAGGTTCACCGCGCCCGGCACGCGGCCGCCGCGCTTGGCGCGGATCTCGGTGCCGGCGTACTCGGCGGGCCGCCGCACGTCGAGGATCTGCGTGGTGCCGTTGCCGAGCCGCGCCAGAATGTCCTCGTAGGTGGCCACTAGCTCGGGGCGCGGCCGGGCGTGGAACTCGGTGCGCGCCACGGCGCTCGGCCCGCTGGTCACGGGGTAGCCGGCGGCCTGCCAGGCGTTCAGGCCGCCGTCGAGCAGCCGTCCGCCGTCGTGGCCGAGGTAGGTGAGCGCCCACAGCCCGCGCGCGGCGAGCTGGCCCGAGCCGTCCTCGTAGAAGACGACGGTCTGCCCCGGGGCGATGCCGGCGGCGGAGAACGCCTCCTCCATGCGCGCGGTCCAGGCGCGCAGCCCCTCCGGGCTGGAGTCGGTGGTGTTCAGGGCGTAGAAGTCGACGAGCACGGCGCCGGGGATGTGCGCGGTGTCGTAGAGCGGTGCCGTGCGGCCGTCCACGATGCGCACGGTCGGGTCGTCGAGGTGCTCGGCGAGCCATTGCGGCGAAACCAGAAGCTCGGGGCGCGCGAACTGCTCGGCCATGGCGTTACCCTCCGCACGGGCCGGCTGCTCACCCGCGCCGGCTGCCCGCGCCGCATTCTACCACCACCCGCGAGCGGGGCCCGGCCGGTCGAGGCGTGGGGCGCCGCGCGCTCAGTCCGTGACGTAGTAGCCCTGGGTGATGGCGTCGTGCCAGAGCTGGGCCATGGCCGGCGCGACGCCGACGGGCAGGCCGGGCTCGGCCTTGTGGTAGGTGTGGACGCCCGCGCCCCAGCGCACCAGGCGGTACTTCGGCGCCGGCTTCAGGGCGTCGAGCGCGGGGAACAGGATGTCCGTGTAGCGCTCGGGCGTATGGTCGCGGCTGCCCTTGTTCACGCCGTAGAGGAGCGGCGGGACCGGCTTCGCGTCCGGCCCCTCCAGCGGGCAGGGATAGGCGCGGAAGCGCGCCACCAGCGCCTCCGTCTCGGCGGCGTCCATGCCCAGGCGCCCGGCCGAGGCGCGCGCCGCCGCCTCGAGCTGGTCGAACGCCGCGAACTGCACCAGATACTGCGCCTTGATGTTCGCCAGGTGCTTGCGGCGGTCCCACTCCTCCAGCACGTCTTCCATGAGCCAGGGCAGCCGCCAGCACCCCTCCGGCCCCGCCTCCGGGCCGCGGTAGCGCGCCAGGTCGCGCCAGGTGCGCACGCTCAGGTAGTTGAAGGGGAAGGGCCACGTCTGGCCCTGCATGCGGCTGAAGATGGCGCCCCAGGGGCTCGTCTCGGTGCCCGCCAGGCCCGCCACGTTCTCGACGCGCTGGAGCAGCTGGTGGACGAACGGCCCGCCCGTGGAGTGGCCGTGGACGTAGATCGAGTACTCGCCCACGGGGAAGTTGCGCGCGCAGACGGCCTTCATCGCCTCTTCGAAGGCGAGCGGCCAGGCCGCCATGCGCCAGTAGAACTCGGTGCCCTCCTTCGCCCGCAGCAGGAAGAGGGTGCCGTACTTCGCCCGCAGCGCCGGATCGGAGCGCTCCTGGATCAGCTCGTACTGGTCGGGCGTCATGACGGAATCGGTCGACCAGATGGGCGTGCGCGCGGTGCCGTCGGGGTGCAGCGTGTCGCCGGGCCAGTCGCGGCTGGGGTCGAGCAGGTAGTGCTGGCCCGGGTAGCTCATGGTGGCGACCTTGAAGCCGAACTTGGCGGCCAGGATGGTCGCTAGCGGCTCCAGCGAGCGGAAGTCGCCGCCGCCGCCGTGGAGCACGAACAGCCCCGCCTTGCGGCCGTCGGCGCCCACGGGGACGCGCGCCGGATCGGTGGGCTCGTACACCTTGCCACCGATGTCCCAGTCCAGGCCGAGGACGCGCAGGCGGAACACGTCCTCGCGGACGGCGAGGGGGATATCGGGACGGGCGAGCACGGCCTCCGAGGTCTGGACCACGTCGGCGTGGGCGACGGCGGCGGGCGGCTCCCAGGTGGTGGTGCGAAGCATCGGCGCCTCCCAGCGGCCAGGCGGCCGGCGGCATCTCGTGCGCGATGCTAGCACAGCCGCGGGGGCGCGGCAACGGCGCGCACGCCCGGCGCGGGGACCGCGCTACTCAGACCGGATGGCGCTCGCAGGCGCCATCTCGTCTACGAGGCGCTGGCTGCTCGCCTTGCGTGCGTGCTGCTCTAGAAAGCGTTGGGGCCGCCGCCCACGAAGGTCGGCCAGTCGCCGCAGCCGTCGGTGACCACCAGCTCGACCGTGGTCGCCTGGCCGTCCGTCACTCGGTGGACCGTGATCACGACCGACGCCGGGTGGGACGGGAGGGGGACGGTCGTGGGAGCGCTGATGCCGGTCGTCGGTGGCGCGGTCGCAACGTCGACCGTGGCGTTGGTCAGCCGAGTGAAGCGCAACGACAGCAGCTGGTTGTTCTGGGTGTTGTTGTTGCAGCCGGCGTTGCGCGCCGTGATGGTCGTCTGCAGGGTATGCGTGCCGGGCAGCGGTGTGAGGGTCAGGCCGACGTTCGGCTGCGGGAACGGCGTCGCCGTGGCGGTTGGCGAGGGCGTGAGAGTTGGCGAGGGGGTCGCGGTCGGCGTGAGCGTTGCGGTTCGCGGTAGGGTCGGCGTCGGCGTAGGGCTGGCGGTGGCGTTGGGCGCGCCATCGGTGCCGTTGCCGGCGTTGCGGTTGTTCACGAACGAGAAGACGACCCCTGGCGCCGGATCGGCAATGCCCACGGTGTTGTCCACGATCGTCACGTTGGAGATCCGCACCGTCGCGGCCACGCCGTTGCCGCTGGCCTGGAGGCCCGTGCCATTGGACGCGGTCACGCTACTCTCGAGGTCCATCTGAGCCGTGCCCGCGTCGGCCTGGGCCAGGAAGCCCGCGCCGCCGTTGCCCGCGGCGACGCTGTTGCCGACGCTGACGCGGGCGTTGTCCCGCGCGTTGATGCCCGCGGCGGCGTTGTTCTCGAACTGGCTGTGGTCCACCGATACGGTAGAGACGCCGCCGGGCGACTTCACGAAGATGCCCGAGCCGCCGTTGTCGCGAAGCACCGTGTCGGTCACGTACAGCTCGGCCGCCGCGCTCGGCTCGAAGTCGATGCCGTGGCCGGGACTGCCGCGGAAGCCGTCGACGACCGAGTCCTCGACAAACAGGGAGCCGACACTCGTCACTTTGATCCCGTCG
>JAJPHF010000195.1 GCA_021325365.1 Pseudomonadota bacterium | reverse complement strand
GGCTCGTTAACTGGCTTGACGAGACCCCGCGGGCGCAGACCCGCCGCTCACGCTTCGCGGCGCTGGAGCCCGCTGCATGATGGCCGCCCATTCGCCAACAGTATCTCCCGAGGACGCTATCGTGCGCGTGACGACGGCGGGGATCTGCGGCTCCGACCTGCACCTCTACCATGGGCTCGTGCCCGATACAAGGGTGGGCCACACCTTCGGCCACGAGTGTGTGGGGATCGTCGAGGCGGTCGGCCCGCGGGTCACGGCCGTGCAGCCGGGCGACCGCGTTGTCGTGCCGTTCAACATCGCCTGCGGCCGCTGCTTCTACTGCGAGCGCAAGCTCTGGGCAAGCTGTGAGAACTCGAACCCCTACAACGAGCTAGGGGGGATCTACGGCTACTCGCACACGACGGGCGGCTTCGACGGCGCCCAGGCGGAGTACGTGCGGGTGCCCTACGCCAACGTCGGCCCGCGCAAGCTGTCCGACGACGTCACCGACCAGCAGGCGGTGATGCTGGCAGACATCTTCCCGACGGGCTACTTCGGAGCGGACCTGGCCAGCATCCAGCCGGGTGATACCGTCGCCGTGTTCGGCTGCGGACCGGTCGGGCAGTTCGTGATGAAATCGGCGCGCGATTTCTTCCAGGCCGGCCGCGTGATCGCCATCGACCACGTGCCCTATCGTCTGGCCTTTGCCGCCCAGCAGTGCGGCGCCGAGCCGGTGAACTTCGACCAGGTGCGCGACGTCGTGCAAGTCCTGCGGGAGATGACCGGTGGGCGGGGACCCGACGCCTGCATCGACGCGGTGGGGCTGGAGGCGGACGGGTCGGCGCTGCACGACGCCCAGGGTGCGCTGTTCCTGGAGGCGGGCTCGATCGCGGCGCTGAGCTGGGCGATGAACGCGGTGCGGCCCGGCGGGACGGTGTCGATCCTCGGCGTGTACGGCCCGCCGTTCAACCACTTCTTCCCGATCGGCTGGGCCATGAACCGTGGTCTGACCCTGCGCATGGGCCAGTGTCCGGTCCTGAACTACATCGACGATTTGCTGGAGAAGACGCGCGCGGGCGCGATCGACCCGTCGTTCGTGGTGACGCAGGAGCTGCCGCTGGAAGAGGCGCCGCACGGCTACGAGATCTTCGAGCGCAAGCTGGACGGCGCGATCAAGGTACTCCTGCACCCGGCCGGTAGATGATCGAGGGTGCGGTGGGTGCGCGCCCGCGCACCCACCGCACCCTCGATGAGGAGCCTACCCCTGCAGGCGGTAGCAGCCGCGATGGTAGCCCTGGGTGCGCCCCCGCCTTCCGCCGTTGTACTGCATCACGACCAGGAGCTGGTTCTCCGGCACGCGGTCGTTGCAGTTCGGGCACACGTGCGAGGTAAGCGCCGCGGAGGCGCCGCGCTTCCCCGCCAACGCGTTCTTGTTCAGCTTCCCTTCGTTGCTCGCCATAGCCGGGCCTCCTCTTCAGTGCGTAAGCATTTGGGCAAAAATAGACCCGGCTGGCTGCTGCCCGCGCCGGGACACGCGGAGAGGGCGCTACAGCGCCCCCTGCGCGGAAATTGTACCAGAATCCGCGCCACCGCGCCAAATTGCTGTCGCCTCGCGCGACGCGCCATCCAGACGAACCCGGGCGGTGGTGTGTGCGGCCGCCTGCGGCCGCGCCGAGGCCATGGCTGGTAGAGCAGCGTGCCGCTCGCCGCGTCGTGCGCTCTCTCCTAGTCGATCCCTTCCCAGATGCTGCCGACACGGTAGGCCGGGCGCGCCGCCTGGTCCCGCCGGATCGCCGCCAAGCTCCCGACGACCGGCCGGGCCACCACGCCGGGCAGCCCAAGCGGCTCCAGTGCTCGACCACCTCCTCGGCCGCCGTGTTGGCGCGGGAGAGGCTGGCGCGGGCCCGGACCGCCGGATAGCGCTCGAGCAGGGGCAGCGCCGCCGCTCTGCGGTACGAGCCCCGGTCGCTCGGCGCGGGCCGCGGCGCGGGGCCAGGCCCCGCTACGCCCCGCTGGCGCTGGCGAGGCCCGCCGCGGCCATCTGCCGAGCGAGGTCGGCGCTCGGCGCGATAGCGATCGCGGAGAACTGCCCGCTCCACTGGAGCGCGATCGCCTGCTCGCCGGGCATCTCCCAGACGACCTGGCCCGGTCCCTCGTCGTGGCGGCTGAGCTGGTCGGTCCGGCCGGCGTAGCGGACCGGATCGGCGTACCGCGCCGCGACGCTGTCGGCGTACGCCTGCGCCCAGGTGTCGGCAGCGGCCGGTGTCTCCCAGCGCGTCGCCAGCAGCACGGCAACCTCGCCTAGCGGCGCGCCGCTGGCGTCGCGGCGGCGGTAGACGGTGTTGCGGTCGCCGGTCCAGCCGCCGCTAGCCCGCGCGGCGCGGTCCGGGTCGTCGGCACGCAGGAAATTGTCCAGGATCAGCCGGTGACTTAGCTCACCGAGCATCCCCTCGCCCAGCGGCACCCAGTCATCGCCCAGGATCGGGGCGAGGCTGGGCAGCGCGACCGGCACTGGCTCCACGTGGTCGCGGTAGCGCTCGGGGTGGAGGATCTGTGACGTGGAGGTCGGCGGCCGTCGGAAGAGGGCGTCCATGGCCGGACCATACTGGCCGTAGGTGGTTAGCGGCGCCGAGCCCAGCACGCCGTAGATGAACTGCGGCCCGTACAGGTAGGGGAAGTAGGTGGTCTGGTAGATCACGTAGGGCAGGCGATCGAAGTCGATGCCCGCAGATGCCTCCTGCTGCTCCTCATCCAGTTGCTGCAGGGCAGCCGGATCCTGCACGGTCGTCGCCTGGTACATCTGCTGGACCAGGACGGCGTCGCCCTCGACGAGAGCGCGGCGCGCGCTCTCGGCATCGGGCCCTAGGCCCTGCTGGTCGGCCGTGCCGCTGGTCCGTGACGACGGGAGGAGGGTGCTGAGATCGTAGTGCTGGTCCTGCAGGGCGTGGGTGATCTCATGGGCCATCGTCACGCGGGCCAGCGGGGAGGTGGGTGGATCGCGGCTGACGAACAGCACGCCGCTGTCGACGTCGTACAACCCTATCGGCAGCGTGGTCTGAAAGCTCTGCAGGGCCGCGGCAAGGTTGAAGCCCGGGTCGAGCAGGCCGAAAGCGACCAGCAGCAGGCGGCTGGTGTCGACGTCCTGGCTCTGGTAGTAGCGCGCGTACTCGGCCTGGTAGCGCCGCTCGAACGTCTCGCGCGTGAGCGGCGCGTGGTAGAGCTCCTTGAGCGGCGCGAGCCCGCGCAGCTCGGCCGTGCGCTGGGCGATCTCCTGCCAGATGGGATTGGCGCGCAGCGGCTGGCTGCCGACCACTTCCGAGGGCTGGGACGCGGTCGGGCAGGGCCCGACCTCGACGCTCAGCTCGGCCATGCCGAACTGTGGGCTGGCCGGCTCGCTCTCGGCAAATACCTGCAGCGTGTGGCGCCCCTGCGGCACCAGGCAGGTATTCCAGGTCAGCGCGAAGCCGGATTGCCGATAGCGGTCCCCGAACCGCTGGCCGACCTCCGGCCGGTCCTCGCCGTAGGTCGCGTCGCCGATGAGCTGGCCCGTCGCGGACCCGGCGCCGCGGTCTAGCCAGACCTGGACGCCGCCGGGCGTGGCGCGGACGCCGCTGCCGTCCTGGGCGCGGCGGTCGATCGCCCAGCCACGGACGACGACTTCCCCGGCCACGGTCTCGCCGTCGCCGGGCGCCTCGACGGTTACCATCACCTGGTCGCTGATCTGGTGCGCGGGCGCGGCCTGCAGCGACGCGGGCGCCTCGGCGGCGAGCAGTCCGGCGAGGAGGGCCAGGCGCAGCCCGGCCGCGCGGGCAAGGCTGCGAAGGGGCCGGCGCCGATGGGGCTTGGCGGTCTGGCAAGCGGCTGGTGCCGCGGTATGCAGCATCGGTGGCTCCGTTCTGGTTCGAGGTGATCTATTCTGCGCCAGTATGCGGGGGGCCTGGACCCGGGTCAATGAACCCGGTCACAGCCGGGCAGGTGATGCGCCCGGCGAGGCCCGAGCAGCCCGGGCCTCTGCTATCATCCCGAGGAATGCAGGCGCGAGGGGGCGATGCTGGGGCTGTTGCGGCGGCTGGCGAATCGAACGCTCGGCTTCTTCCGCCGACGCCCGCCGGCTCCGCCGGCGGGCGTCGGAGCGAACGCGGCAGTGCCGCGTCGCGGGTGGGGGCTGCCGGCCTGGGTTGCTGCCCTGCGCACTCGGGTCTTTCTCCACGCCACGGTGGCCGGCGCGCTCGCGTTCGGCATGGTGGCCTGGCTCGTGGGCGCGGGACAGACCGCCAGCGCCGACCTGGCACTCGCCCAGGGCCTGCAGCAGGTGCAGGAGCCGTGGTTCGCCAGCCTGATGGTGGGCGTGAGCGACCTGGGCTTCCCGCCGCTATCCCTGCTTCTGGTGCTCGGTGTTGCCGGCGCACTGTGGCTCCTCGGGCGGCCGCTCGAGGCGTCGCTGGCGGTGGTCGGCAGCGGCGCGGCCCTGCTCGCGCAGCCGTTCAAGCTGCTGCTGGCTCGTCCTCGCCCGACGGCCGACGCGGTGCGCGTGGCGAGCGCGCTGCCGGACTCCAGCTTCCCGAGCGGGCACACACTGCTGTACGTGGGGTTCTATGGCTTCCTATTTTACCTGGCCTATACTCGCCTCCGCCGCAGCCGCGTCCGCACCTTGCTGCTCTGGACGCTGGGCGGCCTGATCGTCCTGGTCGGGCCGTCGCGGGTGTACCTCGGCCACCACTGGCCGAGCGACGTGCTGGCCTCCTATGCCCTCGGGCTGGTGTACCTCGCTGTCCTGGTCCGCTGGTACGCGCGGCAGATGCTCCCAAAGACGACGCCGCGTCCTGAGCGGGCGCGGCGGGCAGAGGCCGGCAGGAGGAAGGGGTCCCGCTAGGCAGCGCGACCCCTTCCTCCTGCCGGGTTGGGCGGGCTAGCTCGCGGCGCCGGCGGCCGCGCTCGCGCTCGCCGGCACGTCGGCGAGGTTGTAGAAGCGAGCCGGGTTGTCCCAGAGGATCTTGCGCTTGGTCGCCTCGGACAGCGCCGCGTTCTGCGTCAGGTCCCCGATCGTCCG
>JAJPHF010000082.1 GCA_021325365.1 Pseudomonadota bacterium | reverse complement strand
TCGTTGTAGTGCTCGGTGATGATCTGCCACATGTGCGCGCCGGGCGCCGACTGGAAGGTGCCGACGTTGCCCCAGCGGAAGTTCATGCGGTTGTAGCCGATGTGGCTCCCGCCGTGGAAGTACGGCCCCACCACCACGCTGTTGCCGCTGCCGATCGTTAGCTCGCTCTCCAGCGCGGTGTGGCGGATGGCCGTGATGTACTTGTTCACGTCCAGGTCGTCGGTGATGACCTCTTCCTGGCACGGCGCCTCGCTGGCGGAGATCTCTTGCGGCGCCAGCGGGTGGGTCAGCGCGTGCGCCAGCTTCCGCGTGCGGTCCTGCGGCCCGTCCCAGCCGAACATCTTCTCCAGCACGCCGTAGTTGGCGAACAGGTTCGTGATCACGCGCGCGTGCGGATACCCCTTCACGTTGTTGAAGAGCATCGGCAGCGAGCCGTCGAGCGCCTTCTGGATGCCGGTGATCTCCAGGTCGGGGTCCACCGGCACGTCCGTCTCCAGCAGCAGGCCCTCCGAGCGGAGCCAGTCCACGGTCGCCGGCAGACTCGTGATGTCCTTGCGCGTGGCAATTGCCATGAGCCTCTCCTCCTACTGGCGGGGCGCCCGCGCCGCGCCGCGGCTCCCGCTCGCCGCCGCGCCGTGGCCGTGCCGATAGGGCGGCGAGCATCGCTCCGGCCAGGTGGACGACGAGCCGCTGGTGCGGCCGGCAGGCAACCAGCGTCGTGTTCAGGGCTGGTTGCTGCAATTATAGTACCCAGGCGACGCCGATAGCAGGCCGGTCTGTTAGACTCTGGTATCGGAATCCGCGATACTGCCTGCCGCTCGCCGCTCGCCCCCGGCGGGCGCCCCGTAGTGAGCGTGCTGTGCGACTCGCCGACCTCGCCACCTTTCGCGCCGTCATGCGCCAGGGCACTGCCACCAAGGCCGCCGTGGCGCTCGGCCTCTCCCAGGCTACCGTATCCGAGCGCCTCGCGGCCCTGGAGCGCGAGCTGGGCGGCGCCCTCTTCCGCCGCACCGGCCGCCGCCTGGAGCCGACCGCGATGGGCGCCGCGCTGCTGCCCTTCGCCGAGCGCCTCCTGAGCCTCGAGGAGGAGGCGCGCTCTCAGGCCCGCCAGGCGCTGGGCCGCGGCGCCCGGCTCGCCCTCGCCGCCACGCCCACCACCAGCACCTACCTCCTGCCGCCCCTCCTGCGTCAGCTCCACGAGCAGCACCCCCGGGCCGAGATGGCCGTCCGCGTCGCCCAGCCGCCCGAGGTCGCCCGGCTGGTGCTGGACCACCTGGCAGCGGTCGCCCTGAACACTGCCGCCCTCGTCGTCCCTGAGCTAGAGCAAGAGTATCTTTGCGCCGACCCGATCGTGCCGGTCGCGGCCCCGACGCTGCGCGCCCGCCTGCCCCAGCCGTTGCCGGTCGCCGCGCTGGGCGACGTGCCCCTCATCTCGACCGAGGCCAATACCGGCTACTGGCACCGCGTCGAGGACTACCTCGCCCGCCACGGCGTGCGGCCGCGGGTGGCGATGGACCTCGACTATATTGAGGTCGTGAAGCAGATGGTCTGGGCCGGCCTCGGCGTCAGCTTCGTCCCTCGCAGCGCGGTCGCCGACGACTTGCAGCGCGGCACCCTGGCCGAGCTGGCGATCACGCCCGCCCCGGCCCTCAGCCGGCCGATCTACCTTGTCTGGCGCCGCCGCCGCCCCCCGGAGGGGCTGGCTGCGGCCTTCGCGGCGGTCGCCCGCGCGGCCCTCGCCGATCCGCCGCCGGCGGACGCCGCGCCCCGCCCCGGCGCTCCGCCGCCGCCCTGACCGCGTCATACACAAAGGGCTTGCCGTGCCGGGTGCCCTCGCGTAGAATCTTGTCAATTCGCTGGCCGCGCCGCCTCGCGGCGTGCCGAGACCACCGCGTTTCGACCGCGTCCACCCGACGCGACCCACCCGCGCCCGCCGAGACGGGGAGGAGAGATGGCCGAACAGGTGATCGCGCGCAAGAATATGGGCCAGGGCCTGGGCGTGCTGCTCTTCGTCATGCTCGGAGGGCTCGTCCTGGGCGTCGTGCTCCAGATCATCCTCGGCTTGCTCATGGGCAGTATGGGCGCCGCGCTCTCGCGCAGTAACGTGATCGTCGGGCTCGTCTGGCCGGTGTGGGCCATCGTCGCCGTCGAGGCCATCTACGCCAAGATCCCCCCCTACCAGCGCATCATGCCACTCAGCACCGCGCGCGCCATCGTCGGCTTCCTCGCGCTGATCTTCGTCTGGGAGATCGTCACCACCTACGTGTTCACGAACGCGCTGGTCATCGTGCCGCTCAGCAAGATCTGGGCGGCCTTCATCAAGCTCGCCGCCAGCGGCGAACTGTGGAAGCACACCTCGGTCAGCCTGCAGGAAGCCGCGCTCGGCTACGTCTCGGCGGCCATCGTCGGGGTCGGCCTGGGCCTGCTGCTCGCCACGAACGCCCGCCTGCGCGACTATCTCGAGCCCTGGGTGTCGTTCCTCTACGCCGTGCCGCTGGTCGCCATCGCGCCGCTGTTCATCGTGGCCTTCGGCATCGGCATCATGTCCAAGGTCGTGGTCATCTTCCTCGTCGCCGTGTTCATCATCCTCGTGAACACCGAGGTGGGCGTCCTGAGCACCGACCCGCACCTTATCGAGGCGGCGCGCTCCTTCGGCGCGACGCGGCTGCAGATCTTCCGCAAGGTGCTCCTGCCCGCAGCGCTGCCCTTCATCATCGCGGGCCTGCGCCTGGGCGTCGCCCGCGCCCTGGTCGGCGTCGTCGTCGCCGAGCTGTTCGGCGCCAAGGCGGGGCTGGGCTTCCTCATCCTCGCCTCGGCCCAGGTCTTCGACACCGCCAGCCTGTTCGTCGGCGTCCTGGTGCTGGCGATCGGCGGCTACCTCGGCGTCGAGCTGCTCGCGCTCGTCGAGAAGCGCATGGCCCCCTGGCGCCACTTCGAGTTGAGGGACTAGTGGGATGCCCAAGCTGGAAACGCGCGGCCTGTCCAAGACGTTCATCAAGGCGACCGGCGGCGAGGTCGAGGCCTTGCGAGACATCAGCCTCCAGATCGAGGAGGGTGAGTTCATCTGCATCGTCGGCGCCAGCGGTTGCGGCAAGACCACGTTCCTCCGCATCCTCGACGGCCTGATCGACCAGACGAGTGGCGAGATCCTCCTTGACGGCCGCGAGGTCACCCGCCCCGGCCCCGATCGCGGCTTCGTCTTCCAGAGCGACTCGCTGTTCCCCTGGCGCACCGTCCTCGACAACGTGGTGTTCGGGCTCGAGGTGCAGGGCAAGCCGCGCAAGGCCTCCGTCGAGCGCGCGATGGAGTACATCAAGCTCGTCGGCCTGTCCGGCTTCGAGAAGAACTATCCCCACGAGCTGTCGGGCGGCATGCGCCAGCGCGCCAATCTCGCCCGCGCCCTCACCGTCAACCCCGAGCTGCTGCTGATGGACGAGCCGTTCGCCGCGCTCGACGCGCAGACGCGCGAGATCATGCAGCAGGAGTTGCTCCGCATCTGGCGCGGCTACCAGAAGACGGTGATCTTCATCACGCACCAGATCGACGAGGCGATCTACCTGGCCGACCGCGTGTTCGTCTTCACCGTGCGCCCCGGCCGCGTGAAGACTGCCATCCGCGTGCCCTTCCAGCGGCCGCGCAGCCTGGAGATCAAGCGCACGCCCGAGTTCATCGGCTACGTCGATCAGGTGTGGAAGCTGATCGAGGAAGAGGTCCGCGCCAGCGTCATGGCCGGCGAGTCGTAGCTACCACATCGCTCGGCCGCCGTCCACGACCAGCGTTTGGCCGCTGACGAACGCGCTCCGGTCCGAGGCCAGGTACACGAAGGCCCCCACCAGGTCCGCGGGCACCTGCGTCCGCTTGATCGGCCCGGCCTGCGCGCGCTGCTCCATGTACTCGCGCGTCGTCGTCGCCAGCGCCGCGCTCGTCGCCGTGAGCCCGGGCGCGATGGCGTTCACCCGGATCCCGTGCTCGCCCACCTCGCGCGCCAGCGCCCGCGTCAGGCCGATCACCCCAGCCTTCGACGTGACGTAGTGCAGGAACTGCGGCGCGCCCCAGAAGGCCGTCCCCGACGAGATGTTGATGATGCTGCCGCTGCCCTGCTGGCGCATGTAGGGAAACACTGCCTTGCAGCACAGCCACATCCCGCGCAGGTTCACCGCCATGACGGCATCCCACTCCTCCTCGGGAATCTGGTCGAACGGCTTCCGCTGGATGTTGCCGAACATCGCGGCGCAGTTCACCAGCACGTCGATCCGCCCCACTTCCTCGAAGGTCTGGCGTGCCATCGACTCGGCGTCGAGCCACTTGCTCACGTCCGTCGCCAGCGCCAGCGCGTCCCCGCCCGCCTCGCGCACGGCGGCCGCGGTCTGGTCGGCCAGGTCCTGCTTCAGCTCCGCGACCACGACGCGCGCGCCCTCCTGCGCGTAGCGCACGCAGATGGCGCGGCCGATGTCGCCACCCGCGCCCGTCACGATCGCCACCTTCCCCCGGAGCAACTGGTCGCCAATCGGCTCGCGCATGCGCCCTCCCCGGCCCCGCTCGCTGCCCTGGGCCAGCCGCGTCCTTCCCGTGCCGCCGCGCCCCGCGAGGCCCCCGCCGCGCAGTTATAGCACTCGGCGACGAGCTATTCCTGCACGCCAGGCCATCGTGTGGTAGGCTCTAGCGACGCGCACCCCGGACCGGCGGCCCCGCGCCACTGGCGGCCCCCGTCCCTCGCGTCTCGTCCCACGGTGGCTCCGTGCGCGACCCTGCGACCACAGATCAGGATCACGACGTAGTGGAGGCGGCATGCTGGCGCGACCACCGCGGCGGCTCTCGATGGGACGACTCCGCCGCGCGCTCTCGCTCGGGACGGCGCTCCCCGCGCTCCTGTTGGCGCTCGCCCTCGGCCTCGGCGTCGGCCCGCCGCCCCGCGTGGCTGCTCAGGCCGGCCTGAAGGGCGGCGCCGCCAGCTTTAGCCGCGACGTGCTCCCAGGCGGCCTCACGCTGCTCGTGGAGGAGCGCCCCGGCAGCGGCCTGGTGGCTGTGAACGTGGGCGTGCTCGCGGGCGCGCGCTACGAGCCGGACGACGCGGCCGGCGCGGCGCAGTTCATGTCGCAGCTCTTCCTCGACGGCACGCCGTCGCGTCCGTCGCGGCGCGACGTGTTGGGCGCGATCACCTCGCGCGGCGGCGATCTGAACGTCGACGCCGGCTGGGAGCTGGTCAGCCTGTCGGCCGAGATGGCCAGCGAGGACGTCGACGTCGCCCTCGACGTGCTCGCCGACCTGCTGCTCAACTCCGCCTTCGCGCGCGACCGCTTCGAGGCCGAGCGCACGCTGATCTTGCAGAACTTGGTCGAGCGCGCGGACAATCCCGCCCGCCTCTTCTCCGACGTGGCCTATGCGACCGCGCTCGGCGAGCCCGACCTGCGCCACGTCCCCGCCGGCAGCCCGGACACCATCAGCAGCCTCGCCTACGACAATCTCCTGCGCTACCGCGCGGCTCAGGTCGTCGGCGGCAACACGATCGTCGCCGTGGCCGGCGATGTGCGCCGTGACGACGTGCTCCCCCGCGTCCAGCGATACTTCGCGGCGCTGCCGCCCGGCCCGCGCCAGCAGCCCCGTCCGTTGCCGCGGGTGGTGCCGCCCCCGCTCGTCACGCGCGCCGCGGGCAGCGAGCAGTCCAACGTCGCGGTGGCCGCGCGGACTCCCGGCGTCGAGTCCGCGGACCGCGCGGCGCTCGTGGTCCTCTCAGGGCTGCTGGGTGGGGGCGGGC
The DNA here is from genome assembly GCA_021325365.1 of Pseudomonadota bacterium. The sequence continues at coordinate 11,112 of JAJPHF010000082.1, read as the reverse complement.
AGCGGCTTTACACGGAGATCCGCGACAAGCGCGGCCTCGCCTACGTCGCCGGCGCCAGCCTCCTCCAGATGCCCGACGCCGGCGTGCTGCTCGCCTACGCGGGCACCGAGCCGGGCAATACCGACGAGGTAGCCGACCTGCTCCGCGGCGAGGTCGAGCGGCTGGTCGATGAGCCTGCCAGCGACGACGAGGTCGCCCACGCCATCTCCTACTTCGTCGACGGCCAGATCGTGGACCTGGAGACCGACTCGGCGCGGGCCGGCGACCTCGTGCGGCGCGAGTCGCTGTACGGCACCGCCCCGCCGCGCGAGTATTTTCTGGAGATGATTCGCGAGGTCCGCCCTGCCGACGTGCAGGCCGCGGCCCGCCGCTACCTCACGCCCGACCGCCTCACGACCGTCATTCTCGGCCCCGACCAATAGGCCGGGGGACCGGGCCGTGCCAGACCATCCTAAGGAGCGAGCGCCTATGTGGACGTTCACGCGCACCGGTCGTCGCTCTCTGCCGCTCGCGCTAGCGCTGCTCATGGCCCTCGTGCAGCCGGCCGCGCGGCCGCCCGGACCAGGCCCCGCCTCGCTCCACCCGGCGGCTGTCGCGCTCGCCCAGGACGAGGAGCCTGGCGTCTACCGCGCCACGCTGCCCAATGGCATTGTCCTTGTCACGAAGGAGCGGCCCGATGCGGAAGTCGCGGCCCTCAGCATCTACGTGCGCGGGGGCTCGCGCAACGAGGACCCCTCGACGGTCGGCGCCGCCCACTTCATGGAGCACATGTTCTTCCAGGGCACGCCCACCCGCCCGAACAGCGCCGCCATCGACGACCCGATCACCGAGCGCGGCGGCTGGCTGAACGCCACGACGGCCTGGGAGGGCATCACCTTCTTCGGCACGGTGCCCAACTCGGCCTTCGACGTGCTGCTCGACACGCTCTCCGACATCCTGGTGAACTCGGTATTCGCCCCCGACGCCCTGGAGAAGGAGCGTCGCGTCGTGATCGAGGAGCTAAATCGGAGCCTCAACAACCCCAACGCCTACGCCTTCGAGACCTACGCCAAGACCGTCTTCGCCGACCACCCCGCCCACCAGATGCCGGGCGGCGACCGCAGTACCGTCCGCACGGTGAGCCGCGACACGCTGCTCGCGTTCCGCGACCGCTTCTTCCGCGCCTCCAACCTCGTGGTGGCCGCCGTCGGCAACCTCCACCACGAGGAGGTCGAGGCGCAGGTGGCCGCGGCGTTCGCCAACATGCGCGACGGCCCGGCGCCCACGTTCACGCCATCCCCGCGGCCCGCGGCGAAGCTGCGCGTGGAGCGGCTGTCGGTCGGGGCCAGGCAGGCCCAGATCATCCTCGGCTGGCCCACGGTCGGCACCGACAGCCCCGACCGCTACGCGCTCCAGGTGCTCGCCTCGGCGCTCGGGTCGAGCGGCCAGGTGCTCGCCGCCGACCTGCGCGACCGCCTGGGGCTCGTCACCCGCGTCGACACCGGCTACTGGGAGTTGACCGACGTGGGCACCTGGCTGATCGCCGCCGCGGCCGAGCCAGACAAGGTCGACGATGCGGTCGCGGGCATGCTCGATCAAGTGCGGGCCGTTCGCGATACCCCGCTCGATCCCGACGAGCTGGCCAACGCCAAAGCCTACATTCGGGGCAGCGACCGGCGCGGCCTGGAGCGCTCCATCGATCAAGCGCAGGACCTGTCCACCGGCATCGCCTCGGCAACTACCAGCCGCTGGATGAATACCTCGGCCACATCGCGGCCGTCACCGCCGACGATGTCCAGCGCGTCGCCCGCACCTACCTCGACCCCGACAACTACACCCTCGTCGTCCTCGGCCCCTAGCGCGCCCGGCACAGCGTCTGACCGGTCGGCGCCAGGTGGGGGCGGGTTTCATACCGGACCGCAACCGGCTATAGAATCCTGCGGCCGCACTCGATGGCGGCGTGCTGAGAGCGTCGGCTCCCGCATCCCTCCCCCTCTCCCCCTGGGAGAGGGCCGGGGTGAGGGCCCGTCCCGGTCGGCCAACCGCCCGGCTGCATCGTGTATCACCCGTCTGAGCCGGACGCCCGCCCCTCGCCAATGCATTCATAGTAGATAGGCCGCGAGGCGCGCCGGAGAGCGCCCGCTATCTCGCGCGACGTGGTCGCCTATCTTACGCCGTACACGCCTCCCCCGCACCCGCCGCCCGCGCCCGGCCCGGGGCCTCGCCCCGCCGGCCCGGCCCGCGGCAGGCCCCGGGGGAGTATCGTACGGGGCAAACGATGCGACCTTCCGCGCCCGAGGAGCACGCGCAGACCCGCGCCCGGCCTAGCAGTTAACCATCCGGTAAAGGAGCATCGTTTGACCGTTCCTCGGAGAAACTCCGCCGCAACATCGTGGCGCGCACCCCGGGGCGACAGTGTGGCGGTTCGCATTGACACGCGCGCGCCGACTGCCTACACTACCGCCGCGTGCTCGGCTCGACCCGATACCTGGAGGCAGCTCGTGCGCCGTGGCGATTGGCAGCAGGCGCTCAGCCTGCTCGGCGTAATGATGGCGTGGCTCGCGGCGACGGCCTGCGCGCCGACCAGCGGCCGCGGGGTGCCCGCGCCGCTCCCCGCGACGCTCGCGACGGCGGCGCAAGCGGCGGCCGCAGCCGCGGGGACACCTGGCGCGGCCGCCGCGACCGGGGCGACGGCGGCGCCCGAGGCGCTGCCCATTCGCGTCGGCTACGCGGCCCCCAGCGCGGCGTTCCTGCCCGTCTGGATCGCGCAGGATGCCGGCCTGTACGCCAAGTATGGCCTGAAGGCCGATCTGGTGAATCTCGGGCCGAACGTCGCCGCGCCCATCATGGCTGGCGAGGTAGACGTGGTGCAGGCGGCCGGGCCGGGCGTGTTCGCCGCCAACTTGCAGGGCGGCGACACGGTTTGGTTCATCGTCTCCGTGAACAAGCCAGTGCTCCAGCTTCTCGCGCGGCCCGAGATCGCCAGCCCCGCGGACTTGCGCGACCGCGCCGTCGGCGTGAGCGCCCGCGGCACCTACACCGACCAGTGGATGACCTACGCCCTGCGCCACCTGGGCCTGGAGCCCGGCCGCGAGGTGACGGTGCTCGCCACCGGCGGCCCGGCCGAGAGCGTCGCCGCCGCGGCCAGCGGCCGCGTCGAGGCGATCATCATGGGTCCGCCCTCCAACCTGCGCGCGCTCGACGCCGGCCTGAAGCTGCTGCTCGATCTCACCACCCTCGACGTGTCCTATCCCGCCGGCGGCGTGGCCACCAGCCGCAAGGCGCTGGCCGAGAAGCCCGACCTACTGCGCCGCTTCGCCCGCGCCTACGTCGAGGCAATCCAGGTCTACCGTGCCGACCCGGCCCTCTCCCAGCAGGTGCTCGCGCGCTACACCAACACCGAGTCGCCCGCCGACCTGGCCGAGTCCTACCGCGCCTTCCGCGACTACACCGAGCCGGTGCCGCTGCCGCGCCTGGAGGCGATGCAAACGGCGCTGGAGCTGATGGCGCCCGATCTGCCGCAGGCGCGCGACGCCAACCCGCGCGACTTCTACGACGACACGATCATCCGCGAGCTAGACCAGAGCGGCTTCATCGCCTCCCTCGGCAAGGCGCCATGATTCGCATCGAAGGGCTGGCGAAGACCTTTGTAGCGGGCCACGGCCAGGTGCGGGCCGTGCGCGACCTCGACCTGGAAGTGCGTCAGGGCGAGTTCTTCGTGCTGCTCGGGCCGAGCGGCTGCGGCAAGACCACTACCCTGCGCTGCGTCGCCGGCCTGGAGCGGCCCGAGCGCGGCCGCATCACGATCGGCGACCGCCTAGTCTACGCCGGCGACCGCCGCCTCGCCCTCGGCCCCGACGAGCGCGAGGTGGGCATGGTCTTCCAGAGCTACGCCATCTGGCCGCACCTGACCGTCTACGACAACGTGGCGCTCCCCCTCGTCCACGGCCGACGCAAAGTGCCGAAGGCGCAAGTGGCCGAGCGGGTGCTGCGCGCCCTCAACCTCGTCCACCTCGACGGCCTGGAGCGGCGCGGCGTCACGCAGCTCTCCGGCGGCCAGCAGCAGCGCGTCGCGCTAGCGCGCGCGCTCGCGCTGGAGCCGGCCGTCCTTCTGATGGACGAGCCGCTGTCCAACCTCGACGCCAAGCTGCGCGAGGAGATGCGCGTCGAGCTGAAGGCGCTCACTCGGCGTCTCGGCGTCACCACCCTCTACGTCACCCACGACCAGCTCGAAGCGCTGACGATGGCCGACACGCTGGCCGTCATGGCCGCCGGCGCCGTGCTCCAGCAGGGCGCCCCCGAGGCGGTCTACCGCGAGCCCGCGACCCGCTTCGTGGCGGGCTTCCTCGGCCAGATGAACTTCATCCCCGGCAGCGGCCGCGAGGACAGCGCCGGCACCTGGACGGTCCGCACGGCGATGGGCGACCTGCGCTGCCAGCGGACGCCCGGCCTCGGGCCGGGAGACGCGGTCGTCGTCGCCATCCGCCCTGAGGAGATCGAGCTAGCCGCCGGCCCGGCACCCGTCCCCGTCGTGCCCGCCAGTGCCGCGCCCGCCGCGACGGCCGATCCCACCGGGGACGGCGCGGCCACGGACGACGCGACGGTCGTGCCGGCGCGCGTGGCGGCTCGCCTCTTCCTCGGCGACGCGGCGCTGTGCAAGGTGATCGCCGCCGCCCAGGTCGAGCTAGTCGTCAAGACGCGCGCCTCGCTCGCCCTCGCGCCCAACACCGTCGTGGCGCTGCGCCTCCCCGCCGCCGCCTGCCGCGCCCTCCCCGCCGCCGAGCCCGCCCCCGCCCGCGCCTGACGCCCCGGCACCACCCTCACCCCGGCCCTCTCCCACGGGGAGAGGGAGTAGACGCGCCCTCACCCCAGCCCTCTCCCAGAGGGAGAGGGAGCAGGACGGGCGCCCCGCCCGCGTTGCCTCTCCCCCTGGGAGAGGCCGGCCGAGGGCGGCGAGGCCGGGTGAGGGCGTCCCCGTCTCCCAGGCTTGGAGCGCCGCGCCGCCGCTGCCTATACTGCCCCCAACCAGATCGCGCGGCGAGGAGGCGGCGATGAGCGAGCCCACGACAGCACCAATGGCGGGCGGAGCCGGGCGTCCCCCCGTGCGCTTCGGCATCTTCGACTGGATCGACGAGCCCCCCGGCGCCGACCTGGCCGCCCTGTACGACGGCCGCCTGCAGATGCTGGAGTACGCCGACACGGCCGGCTTCTACTGCTACCACCTCGCCGAGCACCACTGGACGCCCCTGTGCACCACGCCCTCGCCCAACCTGTTCCTCGCCTCCGCCGCGCAGCGCACGCGCCGCATCCGCCTCGGCCCGCTGGTCTACCTCCTGCCGCTGTACAATCCGCTGCGGCTGCTGGAGGAGATCTGTATGCTCGACCATCTCAGCCACGGACGGCTGGAGGTCGGCATCGGTCGCGGCGCCTCGCCCTACGAGCTAGCGCCCTTCCACGTGGCGATGGACGACGCCCGTCCCATGTTCGACGAGGCGCTGACCCTCCTGGTGCAGGGGCTGAGCACCGGCGAGGTCCACTTCGACGGCAAGCATTACTCATTCAACGACGTGCGCGCGGTGCTGCGCCCGCGCCAGCAGCCCTACCCGCCGCTCTGGTATCCCACCAACTACAGCCGCTCGGTCGCCTGGATCGGAGAGCACAATTTCAGCACAGTTTTTGGCTCGCTCTTCCCTTCGCTCGAGGCGACGCGCGAGCAGTTCGAGCTGTACAACGCCCAGCGCGCCGCCCACGCGGGCCAGCCGGGCCGGCTGAACGGCCACGTCGCCAATCCCTGCTACGGCCTGGTGCGCCACGTCTACGTGGCCGAGACGGATGCGCAAGCGCTCGCCGAGGCGCGCGTCGCCTACGATGCCTTCCAGGACAGCTTCGCCTACCTCTGGCGGCTCCACGACGACGAGCGCCTGACCCAGCGCGGCGACTGGGAGTCGTTCCGCGCGCAGGGCGGCATCTACGTCGGCGCGCCGGCCACCGTGCGCGCGCAGCTGCAGCACGCGCTAGAGGTGACGGGTGGCAACTACTTCGCCGGCGCCTTCGCCTTCGGCAGCCTGACGCCCGAGCAGACGCTGCGCTCGCTGCGCCTGTTCGCCGAGCAGGTCATGCCGGCGTTCCGCTGAGCCGCCCGGCCGCTCGCGCCCGCCGACGCGCCCCGAGACGGGACCCCGCGCCTGGTGCTATCATGCGGCTGGCACAGACACTGCTAAAATTGTGAACAGACGCCGCCACGGCTCCCGCCGCGCGCCCGCCAGGCCGCGGTGAGGCGAAGCGGTGCTGCGTCGGAGAAGGAGGCTCCCATGCGGGCCCTGGTTCTTGGCGCATCCGTCCTGGTGGCGGCGCTCGGCGCCGCGGCGCCCGTCGCGCAGGCTCAAGTGATCTTGCCGCCCGGCGTCGCCGTGCCCCCCCCGGCGCCCATCGGCACGCCGCCCTACGGGTACTTGCCCTCGCCGTATGGCCTCTACGGGATGGTGCCCCCCTACGGCAGCACCGGCCAGCCCAGCAGCGTTGTGTGTACCGACCCGCAGAGCGGCCAGCAGCTCATCATTCCTAGCGCGAACGTCTTCCCGGCGATCGCCAGCACCTGCGTGCCGTCCGGCCCAGGCCAGTAGCACCGCCCATCCGGCGATTCGCGGGCGTCAGCAGGCGTAGGGCCGGGGCTCGTCCCCGGCCGCTCCGCGGACGCGCCTGCACTGGCGCGGCCGCCAGCGCGCCTGTCCTCTCGTGTCACCCACCTGGTCCAGCCATCCGCCGCTGCGCTACCGCGCGGCGGCGAGCTGGCGCCGCGCCTCGTCGAGCGGCCCCCGCGCCACGAAATCCTCGATCTTCAGGTTGTCGGGCACCGGCCCGGCCAGGCGGGCGATGTCCGTCATGTTCAGCCAGGCCGCGTCCGACGCTGTGCCGTCGGTAGACCAGGTGTCGAGCCCGAGCGCGTAGGCCGCGGCCGCCACGTCCGGCTCCAGGCCCAGCCACTCCTCCAGTAGCTGCACGCTTTCGTCGCGGTTCGCGCGCGCGTAGGCCAGCCCCCGCAAGCCCGCGCGAATCGTGCGCACGACCACGTCGTGGCGCTCGTCGATCGTCCGCTGCGCCGCCGCCAGCCCGATCCAGGCCACGTCCACCTCGCGCGAGATGCGCCCCAGCTCGTGGTGCCCCGCCGCCTCGGCCTTCAAATCGAACGGCGAGCCCAGGATAGCGCCGGCGAGCTGGCCCGCATCCAACCCGGCCAGCCGCGACGGCGAGCTAGGGATCGGCAGCAGGCTCACGTCGTCCGGCGACACGCCATTGCGTTGCAGCACCACGCGTGTCTCCCAGTCGGTGAAGTCGAGGTGCTGGTTGATACCGACCACCTGGCCGCGCAGATCGCCGAAGTCCCGAATCTCGGGGCGCACCATGAGGCGGTGCTGCGGCCGCACGGCGAACGCCATCAGCGCGCGCAGCGGCGCGTCGTGCTGGACGGCCGCCTGGCCCGGCGAAGTCATGTCGAGGCTGAAGTCGACGTCGCCCGAGAGCAGCCCCGCGACGAGATTCGTGGGCAGCATCTGCACGAAGGTCGGCGCCAGGCCCTCGGCGGCGAAGAAACCCTCGTGGTCTGCCACGTAGGCTGGGAACCAGCTCAGCGACGGCGCCGGGTAGCCGAGCGTGATCGCGTCCGTGCGCTCGGGTGCGGCCGGCGGCGCCGCGGCTCCCCCTTGCGCGGGCGGCGCGGCGCCGCTCGCCGCCGGCGGAGCCGCCGCTACCGCAGCCGGCGCGTTGGCCGCGGGCGCCGCCCCGGCCGGCGGGGCGCCGTCGGCCGGGGCCCCGCGGCCTGGCTGAACGGCGCCGGCCGACGCCGGGGCACCCGGCTGGGTACCCGCGACCGGGGCCGCGGTGGGCGCGCAGGCCGCTGCCCAGGCCAGCACCCCGACGAGCGCCAGCAGCCAGGGCCAGCCGCCCCGCCGGCCGCCGGGGGGCCGCGCCCCTGCCGCTCGCCCCGTGTCCGCCACGCGCGGCCCATCCCAACGCATCCCGCCAGCCATCGCTGCCCTCCTCCGCGCGGCATGGCGCCGCGCCAGGGCCTGAGCATACCACGATCGCCCGCCCCCTGCCGCTGGCCAGGCCGGACCAGTTCGGCCCAGGGACGGGCCGTCCGGGAGCGCGGCCGTCCCGCCCGGCCCGTGCAGCCCGCGCTGGCGAGGCGGCCGAGACGGCCGCGCGCTCGGGCCGGCGAACGCCAGGCTAGGCCGGCGAGGCAGGTTCTACGCTGGCCGCTCCCATCAGGTGGCGCAGCTTGTCGGGGTTCGCCACCACCCGCACGCCCTGGATGCGCTCCTCCGCGATGTCCAGCAGCAGGACCGCGAAGGGTCGCCCGTCCAGGTAGCTCACGAGACCCGGCTGGCCGTTGACGTGCGTGAAGCGCGTGTCCAGCCGTGGCGGCGCCTTGCGCACGGCGCCAATCAGCGCCCGCGCTACCGCCTCGCGGCCGTGGATCGGCTTCAACGCCGCCGCCACCTTGCCGCCGCCGTCCGACCACAGGGTGATGTCGTCGGCCAGCGTCGCCACCAGGCCCGGCAGGTCGCCGGTGGTGCAGGCCCGCAGGAACTCCCGCGTCAGCCGGTCCTGCTGCGCCGTCGAGGCTGTGAACCGCGGGCGCCGCGCCTGCACGTAGCCGCGCGCGCGCCGCGCGAGCTGGCGGCAGTTCGCCTCGCTCTTGCCAACGATGCGCGCGATCTCCGCGAAGTCGTAGCCGAAGACGTCGTGCAGCAGGAACACCGCCCGCTCCACCGGCGTCAGGCTCTCCAGCAGCACCAGGAACGCCATCGACAGCGACTCGTGCAGCGCCGCCGTGTCCGCCACGTCCGGCGCCTGCGCATCCACCAGCGGCTCCGGCAGCCACGGCCCGACGTACTCCTCGCGCTGCACGCGCGCCGACCGCAGGTGGTCCAGGCAGAGCCGCGTCACGATGGTCGTCAGATAGGCTTTGGGTGACTCGATCTCGGTGTCGCGCGCGTTCTGCCAGCGCAAGAACGCCTCCTGCACGATGTCCTCCGCGTCCATGACGCTCCCCAGCATGCGGTACGCGATGCCAAAGAGCAGCGGGCGGTACTCGTTGAATTGCTCCTCGGGCGTCATGCTTACTTCATCCCCCTTGCCGCCGGGCAGGGAGGGCACGGGCAGCGCCGCCAGCCGCCCGCACCTCCCCACCGCGCCTATGCTCCGAGCGGCAGCGGCGCCAGAACCGGGCGCTCGACGGAGGACGGCCGCGCCGCGAGGATGAGCCGCGCCGCGCGGCGGGCGCTGGCGAGGCTGGCATCCGCGAGCATACCCTCGGGACCCACCCAGTCGCCAGCCACGTAGAGGCCCGGTACGTCCGGCACCGCCGGCCCCGGTCGTCCCGCCGTGCCGCCCTGCGCCGCCGTCACCAGCGCATTCGAGACGACCACGTGCGGGAGGAACCGCCGCACGACGAGCGCGGCCTGCCAGCCCGGCTGCGCGCGGTCGAGCAGGCCCTCCAGCTCGCGCTCGACGGCGCCCGGATCGGCCGCTGGCTCCGACCCCAGGTAGCGGGCCACATGAATCAGCGCGCCACCGGACGGCGCCAAGTTCCCCCACGCCGAGTGGGTCGAGAGGTACAGCGGGGCGTCCACGCCGAACGCGATGCGCCCGCGCGGGTTGGGCAGGCGCTGGAGCCCGACGTCGAGCGTGGCCGCCCAGACGGGGACGGCGGTCTCGGCCCAGCGGCGCAGGACCGTCGGCGGGCCGTCCTGCACCAGCGCGCTGGCCGCCGCCGGGCCGGCGGCGAGCACCACCGCCCCGGCCGCCCAGGTCGCGCCGTCCGCCAGGCGCACGCCGCGCACCGCCGCGTCGCGGAGCACCGCCGTCACCTTCGCGCGGCCGACGATACTCACGCCCGCCGCCTCGGCCGCGCGGCGCAGGCCGGCGACCAGCGTCTGCCAGCCGCCATCGAGGTACCGCACGCCGCGCAGCGCCAGCCGGAGCTGCGCCAGCGCCGCGCCCGCGCTCTGGCGCTCCGGATCGTTCGCATAGGTCGCCACGCGCAGGAACATCTCCACGATCTCCCGCAGCCGCGGCTCGGGCACCGCCCGGCGCAGCCACGCGCCCAGCGGGACGTCGTCCACTGCCGCCGGGTCCGTGCGGGCGATGCGAACAATCGTCGGCACGAGGGCGAGCTTCTCGCGCGGGCCCAGCAGCTCACTGCGGAGCAGCGCGAGCGGGCTCGCCGGCAGCGGATAGAGCCGGTCGTCGCGCACGAGGTAGCCCTCGACGCCGGGCTTGCCGCCGCTGTAGTCGATGCCCAGCTCGCGGTAGACCTTCGCGCCCTGGCCGGCCTCGTAGAGGGCGTGCGGCCCCAGGTTCAGCCTGAACCCTGCCGCCTCCTGCGTGCGCGCCCGGCCGCCGATCTCGGCGGCCTGCTCGAACAGCGTCACCGCGCGTCCGCCCCGCGCCAGGTACGTCGCTGTCGTCAGGCCCGCCAGGCCGCCGCCGACCACGATCACGTCCGCGCTGCGTGGCTCATGCATGGTGCTCGCTCCCTTCCGGCGCCGCTCCCCGCGGCGCCGCCATTCTCGTGTCAACCACGAGACGAATCAGCCCCGCCCCGCGTGACACGGCGTGAACCGTCACTGCGCGGACTGGTCCGTCGGCGCATGAGTTTAGCCGAGGAACGGTCAAACGATGCCCCTTTACCGGATGGTTAACTGCTAGGCCGGGCGCGGGATTCAGCGTGCTCCTCGGGCGCGGAAGGTCGCATCGTTTACCCCGTACGATACTCCCTGGCTGTCCTGCCGCGGGCCGGGCCGGCGGGGCGGGTGCCCCGGGCATGGGCGCGGGCGGCAGGCGCGGGGGAGGCGTGTACGGCGTAAGATACGCGACCACGTCGCGCCAAGGGCGGGCGCTCTCCGGCGCGCCTCGCGGCCGGATACTGGGGGACGCCCTCACCCCCGCCTCTCCCAGGGGGAGAGGGAGGAAGACGCGCCCTCACCCCCGCCCTCACCCAGAGGGAGAGGGGGTCGGGGTGCGCCCGCGCTGGTGTCGGTAGGACACCGAGCCGGGCGGCGCCCGGGCAGAGCGCAGGAAGCAGTGCCCCTGCAAGAGAACGCATTGGCAGGGGGGGCGATCGTCCGG
>JAJPHF010000022.1 GCA_021325365.1 Pseudomonadota bacterium | reverse complement strand
GTGCACGTTGGGCTGAACGCGCAGCTCCTCGACTTCTCGCAGACCTATCGCTCGGGCGGCATCAGCCGCTACATCTATCATCTCCTCGCGCAGCTCCGCACGCTCGCCACCGACGACCAGTTCAGCGCCTTCGTCGGCCGCTTGCCGGTCGACGGCGCGCTGGCGCCCACGCCCCACTTCCGCCTGCGGGCCGTCGGCCTGCCGACCAACCGCCCCCTGGTGCGCATTCTCTGGGAGCAGGCGCTGCAGCCGGGCGCGCTGCGCCGCGCGGGCGTGGACCTGTTGCACTCGCTGGCGTTCGTGCCGCCGGCGCTCTGGCGCGGCCCGTCGGTCGTCAGCTTCATGGACCTCAGCTTCCTGCGCTTCCCGCGGGCCTTCAACCGCGGCAACCGCCTCTACTTGGCGACGATGGCCCGCGCCGCCGTGCGCCGCGCCGACCACCTGCTGGCGATCTCCGAGTCCACGCGCCAGGACCTCGTCCGCCTGCTCGGCGCCCGGCCCGAGCGGGTGACGGTCACCTACTGCGGCGTCGACGCTGCCTTTCGGCCGCTGGACGCGGACGTCGTGCGCGCCTACCGCGAGCGGCGCGGGCTGCCCGAGCAGTTCATCCTGTACGTCGGCACGCTGGAGCCGCGCAAGAACGTGCCGCGCTTGCTGGCGGCCTACGCGGCGCTGCGCCGCCAGGGGCCGGCGCCCCCGCTCGTGCTCGCGGGCGCGCGCGGCTGGGGGCAGCTCGGGATCGAGGCGCGACTGGGGGCGCTCGGGCTGGCCGACAGCGTGCGCCTGCTCGGCTACGTGCCGACCGCCGAGCTACCCCTCTGCTATAATGCCGCCAGCGTTTTCGTGTACCCGAGTTTGTACGAGGGCTTCGGGCTCCCGCCCCTGGAGGCGCTGGCCTGCGGCACGCCGGTCGTGGCCTCGAACGCCTCGTCGGTGCCCGAGGCCGTGGGCGACGCCGCGCTGCTGGTCGATCCGCGCGACACCGCCGGATTGGCCGCCGCGCTCGCGGCCGCGCTCCACGACGCGCCACTGCGGGAGCGCCTGCGCGCCGCCGGCCTGGCGCAGGCGCGGCGCTTCTCGTGGCGCCGGATGGCCGAACAGACGCACGCCGTGTACCACGGCGTACGGCAGGGTTGATGGAACTCATTGGCGACAGCGTGACCGCTCCCGCCGTCCCGACGGCTCCCACCCCTCCGCCGAGCCCCGCCGGTCGCGGGCGCGCTCAGTCGTACCAGTTGCTGGCCCGGCTGTTCGTGCTCTGCGTCGACGCGGCCGCGATCAACCTGGCCTTCTACGTCGCCTACCGCAGCCGCTACGTGCTCGGCCTGGGCGGCGACGTGGCCGACGAGAACTTCGTCGAGTACCACGAGTACATCCCCGTCGCGCTGGTGCTCACGGCGCTGGTGCTCGGCTTCTTCCACCTGCGCGGGCTGTACAAGCTGGCGCGCGGCACGGCCTGGTTCGACGAGGTCCTGTCGGTCGCGGCCGGCGCGTTCTACGGCGTGGGGCTGGTGTTCGCCGTCGTCTCGCTCGTGCGCTACCCGGCCAACTCCCGCCTGACGTTCATCTTCGCCTGGGTGGCGATCGTCGTGCTGGTGGCCCTCGGCCGCTCGCTGGTGCGGCTGCTGCGCCTCGTGGCACGGCGGCGCGGGCTGGGTATCGCGCGCGTGGTGGTGGTCGGCGACAACAGCGCCGGCCGCATGATCATGCAGAGTATCGCCGCCCAGCCGCACCTGGGCTACCAGGTGGCCGGCTTCCTGGCGCTCCAGCCGGGGCCGGACTTCGGCCGCTTCAAGCGGCTCGGCACGCTCGACGACCTGCCGAAGGTCTGCGAGCTACACGGCGTGGACGAGGTGATCATCGCGCTACCGTCGGTGTTCCACAGCGAGATACTCGGCGTGCGCGACCACTGCCAGCGCGACGGCTTGCGCTTCAAGCTGGTGCCCGACCTGTACGAGCTGAGCCTGAACCGCGTCGAGCTCGACGCTATCAACGGCATCCCGCTGCTCAGCGTGAAGGAGACGACGCTCCACGGCTGGAACCAGCTCACCAAGCGCGCGCTGGACGTGCTGCTGGCAGGGGCGGGGCTGATCCTGTTCGCGCCGCTCTGGGCGCTCATCGCGCTGGCGATCAAGCTCGACTCGCCGGGGCCGGTGCTGTTCCGCCAGGAGCGCGTGGGGCGCGGCGAGACGCGCTTCCAGGTGCTGAAGTTCCGCTCGATGCGCCAGGACGCCGACCAGATCGTCCACGAGCTGCTCGCGCAGAACGAGGCGACGGGGCCGCTGTTCAAGATGCGCAACGACCCGCGCCTCACGCGCGTGGGGCGCGCGCTGCGCCGCTGCAGCCTGGACGAGTGGCCGCAGCTCGTGAACGTGCTGCGCGGCGAGATGAGCGTGGTGGGCCCCCGGCCGCCGCTGCCGCGCGAGGTCGCGCAGTACGAGGCGTGGCACCGCCGGCGGCTGGAGGTCGCGCCGGGCCTGACGGGCCTGTGGCAGGTGAGCGGCCGCAGCGAGCTGGGCTTCGACGAGATGGTGATGCTCGACCTGTACTACATCGAGAACTGGTCGTTGGGGCTCGACCTCCGCATCCTGCTGCGCACCATCCCCGCCGTGGCCCGGGGGCGGGGGGCGTTCTGAAGCTCGCGCTGGTCCACGACTACCTGAACCAGTACGGCGGCGCCGAGCGCGTGCTGGAAGTGCTGCACGGCATGTATCCGGCCGCGCCGATCTACACGTCGATGTACGCCCCGCACTTGATGCCGCCGTCGTACCGCCGCCTGGACATCCGCACCTCGTTCATGCAGCGGCTGCCGGGCGTCGCCTACCACCACCAGAAGTACCTGCTGGCGTATCCGCTGGCGTTCGAGGGCTTCCACCTCAGCGGCTACGACGTGGTGCTGAGCAACAGCTCCGCCTGGGCCAAGGGGGTCATCACGCCCCCGGAGACGCTGCACGTCTGCTACTGCCTGACGCCCATGCGCTGGGCCTGGAGCTACCGCGAGTACGTGGACCGCGAGCGCGTGAGCGGCACGCTGCGCCGCGTGCTGCCGCTCGCCATGCACTACCTGCGCTTGTGGGACATGGCCTCGGCGCAGCGCGTGGACTGCTTCGTGGCGATCTCGCGCGCCGTGGCGGCGCGCATCCGCAAGTACTACGGTCGCGAGGCCCACGTGATCTATCCGCCGGTCGCCGTCGAGCAGTTCACCCCGCGCCCCGCGCCCGACGACTTCTACCTCGTCGTGTCGCGGCTGATCCCCTACAAGCGCGTCGACCTGGCGGTTGAGGCGTTCAACCGGCTGGGGCCGGGCTGGCGGCTGAAGATCGTGGGCGACGGCCGCGACCGGGCGGCGCTCCAGGCGCGCGCCCGGCCGAACGTCGAGTTCCTGGGACGGCTGCCCGACGACGCGGTGCGCGACCTCATGGCGCGCTGCCGCGCGTTCCTCTTTCCCGGCCTGGAAGACTTCGGCATCGCCCCGGTCGAGGCCCAAGCCGCCGGCCGTCCCGTCGTCGCCTACGCCGGCGGCGGCGCGCTGGACACCGTGCGCGACGGCGAGACGGGCATCCTGTTCGCGCCGCAGACGGCCGACGCGCTGGCCGACGCCGTGCGGCGCAGCGCCGACCTCGCCTGGGACCCGGCCGCCATCCGCGCGCACGCCGAGCGCTTCAGCACCGCGCGCTTCCGCCGCGAGCTTGGCGATTACGTCGAGCGGGCGCGCGGGACCTAACCGCCCCGCAGCCGCCGCAGCTCCTGGAGTATGAACGGATTGCTCTGCCGCTCGCGGCCGATCGTCGTCTCGGCCATGTGGCCGGGGAGCACGATCGTGTCGTCGGGAAGCTGCATCAGCCGGCCGACGAGCGTCTGCATTAGCTGCGCGGTGTTGCCCCCCTCCAGGTCGGTGCGGCCGACCGAGCCGCGGAAGAGCGTGTCGCCGCTGAACAGCATGCCGGCGGTGTAGAGCGAGACGCTGCCTTGAGTGTGCCCGGGAGTGTGCAGCACCTGTAGCTGCAGGCCCGCAATCTCGACGTCGTCGCCGTCCGCGAGCAGCGCGTCGGGCGGCGGCGGGGGCGGCACGTCGCGGCCAAGGAAGAACGCCGCCTGGCGCGGCACGTTGGCGGCGATGCCCAGGTCGGCGGGGTGGAGCAAGAACGGCGCGCCGGTGGCCGCCTGGACGGCGCCGACGGCCATCAGGTGGTCGAGATGGGCGTGGCTGCAGACGATGCGGGTGATGCGCACGCCCAGGTCGCGGGCCAGCGCCAGGATCTCGGCCGGCTCGTCGCCTGGATCGACGACCACCGCCTCGCGCGTGCGCCGCGAGCCGATGATGTAGCAGTTCTCCTGGAACAGCCCGACGACCACCGACTTGACGATGAACTCCGCCGGCTCGCTTGCCACTGGCTCCTCGCCTCCCCGCGCCTGCTGCCTCTGTCAGCAGTGTAGCAAGCCGCGCGCCGCAGAGACGGGGTGTCACAAGCGCAGGTGGTCCTGCCGCCAGGAATGCCGCAGAATGACGCATCCCCGACACTACTCGAAGGGCGCGCGATGGCGGCAGAGATCAAGCTCCATGCCGGTCCGGCTTTCATCCGCTTCCAGCTTGATTGGCCCTACGACGAGATCCCAGGCTACCTGCCGACCGCAGTGTTCGTCGATACCGGGGTGTTCCGGGGTGAGTTCACCACGAGTACCTGGGTCACGGAGTGGCAGGCGCTCCGTACAATCCTGGCAGACCTTGACCAGCGCGTTGGGCAAGGTGCCGAGGCTCACATGGAATTTGCCGACGCGGCGCGAATAGGACTGACCTTCCAGCTAGAGCGGCTCGGCCATGTCATGCTAGAGGTCGACATCCGATTGGTCGAGCGGGACGCCGAGCTACGGTTCCGGCTGCTGGCTGACCAGACCTACTTGTCGCTGTGGACCCGCGCCATCAATGAAAGCCTGGCCCAACTGCCCGAAGGATGAGGAGGACTCTTTATGCATACTCGTGCGCTCGCCCTGAGCGCGCTGGTCGCGGCCGGCGTGTCCTCGGTACTCACGCTCGCTGTGACGCTTCTCGTACTACCGCCGGTGATTCGCGCCGCGCCTGATTCGCAGTCGCCACAGCCCCTAGTCCGAGCCGAACGCATCGAGCTGGTGGATACGTCCGGCACGGTACGCGCGTCGTTGAACATGGAGAGCAACGGTGTAGGATTGACTCTCCGCGACGAAACCGGTACTTCCCGGTTGGTGCTCATGGCGGACCCCCGAGTAGGTCACGGCTTGTTTGTCACTGACCAGAATAGCCGGGGCGCCGTATTCGTCGGGGCGTCGACGTCAAATGATCTGGGAGTCCAAGTTACGAGTCCTGAAGGATCGAAGGCGTACATTCAAGCGAACGGGAGCACAGCCGGCTTCGCCGTCGCCGACTCGGCTGGTCGGCCGATCTGGCAGGCGCCATGAGTAGCGCCGGCGTCGCGGGCAGGCCGGCGACGCTGAGATCGGAGGCCATGATGGACCTGATCGTGCGGCTGGCGGGGGCGTGGGGCGTGGCGGATAGCGTCTGGCTCGCCGTGGCGCCGGGATCGTGGGCGCGGTTCTGGGGGAGGTGGATCGACCGCGCGGAGGCGGGGGGCGCGTTCCCCCGGGCGTTGGCCGCGGCGGAGTGCGCTATCAGCCTGTACTTCCTGTTTGGCTGGCGGCGCGGCCGCCGACCGGGCCGGTAGGTCGATCAGCGGCCGCGACGCCGCACTGTAGCGAGCCTGGAACACGCCGCCCGTAGTCGCGGGCCTGGCCGCGCAGTATGCTGAGGCGGCGGAGCGCCCTCGACGCTCCGGTTGCTGGAGGAAGCTGCATGCGGCTCGACGTGACGGAAGGGCTGGCGCTGGTGCTGCTGGTGGCGGCGGTGTTCGTCGCCGCGCGGACCTGGGGGCAGATGCCGCTCCCACTGGGGGTGGCGCTGTTCGGGCTGGCGCTGGCGCAGGCGCTGTGGATTCTCGGCGCGCTCCCGCCCATTGGGTTGTTCGGGGCGCGCACCTGGGCGGCGATCGCCTGCGCCATGCTGCTCATCCTCGGGCTGCCGACCAAGGCCGGGAGCAAGGGGCCGGCGACGATCGCGGCCACCGTATCGGTGGCGGCCGCGGTAGAGTTACTCGTGCTGTCGGGCATCCTGGTGCCATGACGACGCGGTAGCGAGGCCGGGGCTATAATCCGGCCGCCGGGCCGACTGGGGGAGCGCGGTACCGTCAGCTGCGGGGCACACTGAGCCGGGAGAGCGCCCATGACGACTGCCCTCACGTACCAGGAGGCGCTGCGAGTGCTGGCCACGCTGCTCGAACAGTGCCACGAGGGCCGCGCCCACCTGCGGCTGTCGCCCCAGGGCGCGGAGGCCGCCGCGCCGGGCTGGCGCTGGCCGCGCGAGTGGACCCCGGACATGCTGCGCGACGAGGCCGCCCGGCAGGCCCGCGACCGCGCGCAGCCGCGCTATGAGCACCCGCGCACCGACCGGCTGAGCGCGTGCTTGCGGGTGCTGGGCGCCGACCTCGACCAGCAGGGCGCCGGGTTCTTCATCATCACCGTGCTGCCCGAAGCGGTACACGTGCAGGGGCAGGGCGGCTACGAGCAAGTGGTCGACATGGCGGCGCTGAAGCGACGCGCGCGCCAGGAGGCGATCCAGCGCCGGCCAGCGCCGGCCGCGAACCGCCCCGCGGGCGAGGGCACGAACCCGTAGCCGGCGCCACACCTCACGCCATCGCGCGCCCCGGCGATGGCGGCAAGCGGCGTCGCGCCCTGCCGGGGCGACGCAAGATCGTGGGGCGAGGGAGCGTGCGCGTGGGGTGGCGAGGACGGAGACGCCGGGGGGCGGCCCTCGCCGTCGCCGCGTTGTGTCTGGGCGTGGCGGCCGGGCAGCCGCACGCCGTCGGGGGAGAGCGCCTGTGGGCGCAGGCTGAGCCGGCGCCGCCCACGGCGACCGCTCCGCCGACGGCGCCGGAGGACGCGCCAAATGGCGGCGGCGCGCGGGCGGACGCGGCCGCTCCAAGCGCGACGCCAGGGTCAGCCGGCACTCCGCCCGCGAGCGGCCCGCTGGGGGCGGCGACGGCGGGGCCGGGGCCGACCGCGCCCCCGCGCGCTAGCGCGCCGACGGCCGTCTCCGAGCCGCCGCCTGCGGGCGCCCCGGACGCGGCGGCCGCGCCGCCGACGGCGCCGGCGAGCGTCGGCACCGATGCGGCCGTCGCCGCGCCCGCGGAGCCGCCGGCCGCGGCCGGCGTGCCCCCCGCGCCGCCGCCCGACGCGCTTGCCCTGCCGCCGGGCGAGTCGAGCGCGGGGCCGGGGCGCATCCTTTACGCCGACAATTTCAGCGACCCGGCCAGCGGCTGGCCAGTGCAATCCAGCGACGCCGCGACGCGCCGCGTCGGCTACGCGGACGGCGAGTACTACGTCGCGCGGCTGCCCGGTAGCGGCGGCTCGCCCTACGTGATGCGCGAGGAGCCGTTCGGCGACTTCTTGCTCGAGGTCGACGCGCGTCTGCTGGAGCCAACGGCCGACGCCTACGTGTTCGTGGACTTCCGGCGCCAGCCGGGCGGCGAGCATTACTCGTTCGTCGTCGCCCCGGACGAGGGCGCCTTCATCGTGCGCCGGAACACCGATCGCACCGGCGTCACCGTGCTCGATTGGACGCGCGCCGCGGCGATTCAGCCCGGGCCGGCGACCAATCGGCTGGGCGTGCGCGCGCGGGGCGACGAGCTGACGCTACTGGTGAACGGCGAGGCGGTCGGGCAGGCGCGGGCCGAAGACACGCGGGCGGGCGGCTTTGGCTTTGGCGTGGGCAGCCTCAACGACGGCGCGGCCGAGGCGCGCTTCCGCAATCTGGTCATCACGAGCCTGGAGTAGCGCGCGTGATGGCTACGCTTGCGGGGGGCCGTAGGGCAGGACGAGGGTAAAGGTGGCGCCCTGGCCGGGCCCGGGGCTGGCGGCCCAGATGTGGCCGCCGTGCGCTTCGATGAGCAGCTTGCTGATGTGCAGGCCGAGGCCCAGGCCGCGAGCCGTGACGTCGGCCCCATCCGAGCGGTAGAAGCGGTCGAACAGACGCGGCAGCGCCTCGGCGGCGATGCCCGTGCCCTGGTCGCTGACGGCCACCTGCGCCGCGTCGCCGCGGTCCGCCAGCCGCACCACGATCTCGCCCCCCGCCGGCGAGTACTTGACGGCGTTCGAGAGCAAGTTCTCCAGGACCTGCATCAGGCGGTCGTGGTCCCAGCAGCCTTCGAGCGGCACCTCCGGCGCCTCCACCCGGAACTGGTGCGCGCCGGTCGTCGCCCGCACGTCCTCGACGCAGGCGCGGGCGAGCGCCGCCAGGTCCACCGGCGCCCGCCGCAGCTTCAGGCGCCCGGTCTCCATCTGCGCCGCGTCCAGCAGGTCGCTGAGCAGTCGCTCCAGGCGGCGCGTCTGGCTGAGGATCGTCGCGGCGGCGCCGGGGTCGTAGGCCCGCCGCCGCTGCATGAGCTGCGCGTAGCCGCCGATCGAGGTCAGCGGCGTCTTCAGGTCGTGCGCGATCATGGCGATGAACTCGCGCTGCAGCTGTTCCACCGCGCGGCGGTCGGAGGCGTCGCGGAGCACGGACAGGCAGACTTTTCTGCCGGCGCTCGTGGCGACCGTGGCTCGCACCTCGACGGGCACGCGGGTGCCGTCTGCCCTGGCGATCTCGGCTTCGCCGCGCCAGTAGCCTTGCTCCAGCAAGCGCTTGAATTCCGTCTCGATCCAGCCGGGGCCCATCGCGCACACGTCCATGATGCGGCGCTCGCGCAGCGTGTCCAGGGAGCAGCCGAACAGCGCGCTCGCTGGCGGGTTGGCGTCGAGGATGCGGCCCGCCGCGTCGCTGATGAGGATCGTGTCGGCCACGCCCGCGAACACGGTCCGGTAGCGCGCCTCCGCCGCCAGCGACGCCTCTTCGGCCCGTCGCCGCTGGATGAACTGGCCGATCTGGCTACCCGTCGCCGCGAGCATGGCGAGCAGCGCGTCGTCGGGCGCCTGAATGGCGTGGTTGAAGAACTCCATCACGCCGAGCACGTCCCCGCCCGCCCGGATGGGAATGCCGAACGCCGCGTGCAGGCCGGCCGCGGCGGCGACCGCCCCGCGCGGAAAGTTCCCGTCCTGGAGCACGTCGGGCGCCCAGTGCGGCTGGCCGCTGGCCCAGACGCGGCCGGGCAGGCCCTCGCCCGGCCCGAACGTCGCGGCGCGGGTGGCGGCCTGAAAGGGAGCGAGCGCCGCCGAGTGGGCGCCGCGCACCGCGACGCAGCGCAGCGCACGGCTGTCGGGGTCCGCCAGCCAGAGGGCGCCCATCTGCCAGCCCAGGCTGTCGCAAATCGCGTCGAGAATGCCCACGCTGGCCGCGCTGGTCGACGCGGCGGTGGCCAGGACGGCCGTCACCGCGTGCTGCGCCCGCAGGCGCTGCTCCATCTGGTAGCGCTCGATGGCGATCGCCGCCGTGCGCGTGAGCAGGTCCGCCAGCTCCAGCTCGCCGGGGCGGGGCGGCTGCGGCTCCCGATAGTAGATGGCGAACGTGCCGAGGATGCGCCCGGAGGCGCCCTTGATCGGCGTCGACCAGCAGGCGCGCAGGTCGTGGGCGGCGGCGAGGTCGCGGTAGGGCGCCCAGCGCGGGTCGGTCGAGATGTCCGTCACCACGACCCGCTCGCCGTAGTAGGCAGCAGTGCCGCACGACCCGGCCGTGGGGCCGATGGCCAGGCCGTCGATTACCCGGTTGTATGCCTCCGGCAAGCTCGGGGCGGCGCCGTGGCGCAGGTGGATGCCGTCGGCGTCGAGCAGCAGGATGGACGCCAGCGCGCCGGGCGCGGACCGCGTCTCGATCAGCGTCGTCAGCTCCGCCAGCACATTGCCGAGCGGGGCGCCGGAGGTGATTTGCTCCAGCACGCGCGTCTGGGCCGCGATCAGCTCGGCGACCTGCTTGCCCTCGACGGCTTCCATCGCCGGCCCCCTCGCCCTGCCCAGACCGGCGCTCGCCGCTGGGCACGCCCTTATTGTAGCAGCCGCCTCCCCACGAAGTGCGCCTTGACAGCAGCGGGCGAGGCGGCGCACGGTTGGAGGGGAGCCGGGGGCGGCAGTGGAGGCCGCGGGGCGGCCCGGAGGAGGACGCATGGCAAACGTGTGGCAGTGCGCGCAGCTAACGGCAGCCGAGCAGGCGGCGGTGGCGCCGCTACGGCAACAGCTCAGCGACGGCGCGGCCATCCTGGGGCACGCCGGGCTCAATCAGGGCTTCGGGCACCTGAGCGCCCGCGTGCCGGGACGCGAGCTATTCCTGATTACCCCGCGCAAGAATTTCACGGACATCGCGCCTGACGAGATCGAGGTGGTGGACTTCGACGGCCGCAAGCTCACCGCGAACTCGGCCTACCGCGCGCCGAACGAGCTGTTCATCCACGCCTGCACCTACCGCGCGCGGCCGGACGTGCAGGCCGTCGCGCGCAACCAGGGCGAGTACGTCGAGGCGTTCGGCGTGGCGGGCGTGCCGGTCCGGCCGACGCACGACTTCGGCGCCATCCTGATGGGCGCCACGCCGATCCACCCGGAGCCGCGGCTGGTCACGACGCCCGAGCGCGGCGCGGCGTTCGTCGCGGCGCTCGGCGCGCACAACGCGCTGATCCTGCGCGGCAACGGCTGCGCGGTGGTCGGCCGCAGCGTGCCCGAGGCGGTGGTGCGCGCGGTGTTCCTGGAGGAGGCCGCGCGGCTGCAGTACCGCGCGCTGGCGATCCGCCTGGCGACGCACGGCGACGGGGCGATCGGCTACTTCGACGACGCCGAGATCGCCGAGCTTGGCACGGACCTCGGCCGCGCCGACCGCATCGACCGCAAGTGGCGCAGCCTCCTCATCGACGCCGGCCGCCAGCCGACGGGCGAACCTGTGCAGCCGGAGAGCTTCGCTTGATCGAGTGCCAGTGCATGAAGCTGCAGCATCTGAATGGCGCAGAAGCCCAGCAGTACGCCCGGACGCATCTATGCGAGAGGGCGCGGAACGCCACATGGGAAGCGCTGTACGAATGCCCCGCGACGCACCGATGGTGGCTAGAGTGGTACCCGTATCCGGAAGCGCACGGCGGCGGCCCGCCCGAGCTAACCCAGATCTCCCGCGGGTTCGCAATAGCGCGGTTCCCCGAGGCTTTTCCGCCGCTGTGGACCCGCTAGCCCTCGCGCAGCAGCCAAAAGTGCCGACCGTTGTGGGTCACGATAGGCGCCTGCGAGACCTCCGCGGCATGCCATAGGTGCTCCGCGTCGCTTGCGCGCTCAGCACCGAGGTCGCGGGCGGTGGCTACCCTCAGGCCGACATCCCGGAGCAGCGGGGCCACGTGGATGGATACGTCGTGGTCCAGGTACAAGTCGAGGATTGCGAAAGGAGAGATCACGCTGAGCTAGAGCGTGTTGGCGAGAATACGCGCGTCGATCAGCGCCGCATGCTGACGGTAGTAGGCCAGGGCGGCCTCAACCGCCTCGTCAGGCAAATCATAATCGTGCGCTACTTGCGCGATGTCTTCGCCAATAGCACGCCAGTGCCCAACCAGCGCCCAGACGGGCACCCCGGAGACGATCAGCCGAGCCTCGTCGAGTCCTGCCGCGTGCGGGTTGTCTTCGATGTAGCGGGCTATGAGTGTAGCCGCGCGCCCGGCGGTGCGTGCCATTGAGCGTCTACTCTTACCATAAACCTAGTCCCACTATACCTCACCTCCCCAACTACCTCGTTGTCGCGCCTCTGGGCCAGCGACCGGTGAATCGGCTGGTGGAGACTCCGGCGCGCGATTGACAGCGACGGGGGCCGGGGGTATACCCCAGGAACGGCCGTGCGCCGTGTGACGCTGGCCGCCGGGGTACTGGTGGAGGAGAGGGCCGATGGACTTCGAGCTACCGCGCGACGTGAAGATGCTGCAGGGCCTGGTCCGCAAGTTCGTGGAGCAGGAGCTGATCCCCATCGAGATGGAGTCGCTCCGCGACGACGAGGAGATCGATCCCGACCTGCTGGCGAGCTTGCAGGAGAAGACCAAGAAGCTGGGCCTCTGGCACCTCGAGGTGCCCAAGGAGTACGGCGGGCTGGGGCTCGGGCTGCTGGCGCGCTGCGTCGTGCAGGAAGAGGTCTCGAAGACCAAAGCGCTGCCGTTCCGCCACAACACGCTGTTCGGCCCGGCCGTCGGCCCGATCCTCTACGAGGGCAACGCCGAGCAGAAGGAGCGCTTCCTCTACCCCGTGCTGCGCGGCGAGATGCTCGTCTGCTTCGCGCAGACCGAGCCCGACTCGGGCTCCGATCCGGCCGGCATGCGCACGCGCGCCGTGCGCGACGGCGACCACTACGTTCTCAACGGCTCCAAGCGCTTCATCACCGAGGCGGGCGAGGCCGACTATGCGCAGGTGATCTGCGTCACTGACCCCGAGAAGCGCGCCCGCGGCGGCATTAGCTGCCTGATGGTCGACATGAAGGCCCCGGGCGTGCAGCTCGTGCGCCAGTGGCCGACGATGATGGGCGACCGACCGTGGGAGATCGCCTTCGACAACGTGCGCGTGCCCGTCGAAAACCGCATCGGCGAGGAGGGGCAGGGTTTCTCGCTCGGCCAGAAGTGGCTGACCGTGGGGCGCGTGAAGGGCCACGGCGCGCGCTGCGTGGGCATCGCCCAGCGCTGCCTGGAGATGGCGATGGACTACGCTCGCCAGCGGGTGACGTTCGGCCAGCCGCTCTCCGAGCGCCAGGCAATCCAGTTCATGATCGCCGACTCGGCGATCGAGCTGGACGCGGCGCGGCTGATGGTCTATCGCACGGCGTGGATGTACGATCAGGGCCTGGACACGCGCGACGAGTCGTACATGACGAAGATCTACTGTACCGAGATGGCCAGCCGCGTGGTGGACCGCGCGATCCAGATCCACGGCGGCGTCGGCCTCATGAAGGAATTGCCGCTGGAGTACTGGTTCCGCCAGGTCCGCAGCATCCGCATCACCGAGGGCGTGACCGAGGTGCTGCGCTGGCGCCTGGCGCGCAACCTCATTCGGGCGCGGGGGTAATTCTCCCTCGCCCCCCGGGAGAGGGTCGGGGTGAGGGCGTCCTCCTCGTCCCTCCTCCCTCGCCCCCTGGGAGAGGGTCGGGGTGAGGGCGTCATACTTCCTCGCCCCCTGGGAGAGGGTCGGGGTGAGGGCGTCGTACTCCCTCGCCCCCTGGGAGAGGGTCGGGGTGAGGGCAGCCGGTAGTTAGCGACACCGTGAAGACCAACTACCGCGGTGGCCCGAGTATCGTCGGCCTGCTCGAGCGCTGCCGAGAGCTGCGACGGGAATCGACTGATGCTGAAGCCCTGCTCTGGCGGCTGCTTCGAAATCGCCAGATGGCAGGCCGGACGTTCCGGCGTCAGCATGCCTTCGAGCCCTACGTCCTGGACTTCTTCTGCGCCGAGCAGAGATTGGCGGTCGAAGCGGACGGCGGGCAACATTTCGACGCGGATCAGGCGGCCTATGACGCGCGACGCACCGAGTACCTGGCTGCACGAGGAATCCGCGTTTTGCGGTTCACGAACCGCGAGGCGTTGACGGGGACGGAGGCGGTGGTCCAGGTCATCTGGCGGGAAGTCGCTGGCCACGACGGGGAGCCCTCACCCTAACCCTCTCCCAGGGGGAGAGGGGACCGGATGGGTACGTGGTCGGCGTGGAGCTAAGGGAGAGCCGCATGCGATACGGAGGGCGAGCCGGGTGGGTGGGCGTCCTGAGCGCGGTGCTGGCGGCCGGGCTGTGGCTGAGCGCGTGCGCGGGCGGCGGCGCGGGGCCGGCGAGCGGGGGCGCGGCGAGCGGATCGAGCGGCGCAAACGCGGGCGGCAGTCCGGGGCAGCAGTCCGTGGCGCAGGTGGCGAGCCTGAGCGGCCCGGACCGCCAGGCAACGCTCGAGGCCGGCGCACGCCAGGAGGGCCAGCTCCTCTGGTACACCACGCTGATCGTGAACCAGGCGGTGCGCCCCCTCATCGACGGGTTCACCAGGAAGTATCCGTACGTCAAGGTCGACGAGTACCGGGCGAACTCCGGCGACCTGATCCAGCGGATGAGCACCGAGTACCAGGCCAAGCGCTACGACGTGGACCTCATCGACGGGACCAGCACGCCGCCCACGATCAAGCAGGCCGGGTGGCTGGAGAAGTTCGATTCCCCCTCGCTCGCGGCCTACCCGGCCGAGTACAAGGACCCCGACGGCTACTGGGCGACGACGAACCTCTACTTCATGACCGAGGGCATCAACACGCAGCTGGTGCCTAAGGCCGACGCGCCGAAGACTTACGAGGACCTGCTGGACCCGCGCTGGAAGGGCAAGATGGGCTGGAGTACCAGCAGCGGCTCCGGCGGCCCGACCTTCGTGGGCAACATCCTGGAGACGATGGGCCAGGACAAGGGCATGGCCTACCTGGAGCAGTTGAGCCAGCAGGACATCAAGAACCTCAACGTCAGCGCCCGCGCGGTGCTGGACCAGGTGATCGCCGGCGAGTTCCCGATCGCGCTGATGATCTTCAATCACCACGCGGTGATCAGCGCGCAGCAGGGCGCGCCCTCCGACTGGGTCCCCATCCAGCCGGTGCCGGCGCTGCTGCAGACGATCGGGCTGGCGAAGTACTCCCCGCACCCGCACGCGGCGATGCTCTTCCTCGACTACATCCTCTCCGACGAGGGCCAGCGCATCTTACAGGAAGCCGATTACCTGCCCGCCAGTCCAACCGTGCCCGCCAAGACGCCCAGCCTCAAGCCCGAGGCCGGCGGGTACAAGGTCAACGTGATGAGCCCCGACGACCTCGTGAAGCACGACAAGGAGTGGGACGACATCTACCACCGCCTGTTCCTGCGGCAATAGGCGAGGGGCTTACGTCCGCAGCCCGCGGGCTGCAACCCCGGTACCGCTGGGATCGTCGTCTCAGCGCGCCTCGCCGGGTGCGAAGGCGCGTAGGGGCGGGTTTCATGCCCGCCCGCGGCCGTCGAGGCCGCAGCCCCGGCGCCGCCGATACGGACAGGCTCTGGCGGGCGCGGAATTCGCCAGCAACATCAGGGATTGTGGAAAATCCAATTCCCCGACAGGGGGGCGCTGCGACACTCCCAGCGCGGGAGAGGGGGCCAGCGATGAGCTTGACGCGGGCGAGGCGGCCGGCGATCGCGCTGTGGCCGGCGGGGCGGCGCGCGCTGGACGCGGGGGTCGGCGCGCCCGGCGTCGTCGCCGGCGGCGTCGCGCTGGCGCTCGCCTACCTGACGCTGCCGCCGGTCGTCGTGCTCGTCCAGACGAGCCTGACCACGCTGAACCTGCGCGGCGATATCGTCGCGCTGACGCTCGACCACTACACGCGGGTGCTCACCAGCCCGGCTATCCTCACGCTGCTGGCGAACACGCTCGGCTTCGCGCTGGGAAGCTGCCTGCTGGCGCTGCTCGTCGGCGGCGCGCTGGCCTGGATCGTCGAGCGCACGAACACGCCCCTGCGGCGCCTGGGCTACGGAGCCGCGCTGATGTCCTTCGCGCTGCCGTACATCCTGTACACGATTGCCTGGCTGCTGCTGCTCGGCAAGGGCGGCCCCGTCAACGCCGTGCTGATGAGCCTCGCCGGCTCCGACGAGCCGGTGCTGAACGTGTACTCGCTGTGGGGCATGATCCTCGTCGAGGGCTTCCTGTGGTCGCCGCTCGTGTTCCTCATGCTGGCGGCCGTCTTCCGCGCCATGGACCCGGCGCTGGAGGAGGCCGCGCTGATGAGCGGCGCGAACGCCTGGCGCACGGCGTTTCACATCTCCTTCCGCCTGGCGCTGCCGGGTCTCGCGGCCGTCGTGCTGCTGGTGTTCATCCGCGCGCTCGAATCGTTCGACATCCCGGCGCTGGTGGGGATGCCGGGCAGCGTGCAGGTATTCACGACACTGGTCTACCAGGACACGCGCCGCACCCCGCCCGACTATGGCGAGGCCAGCGCGTTCGGCGTGCTGCTCATGCTCGTCGTGCTCGCCTGCCTGTACTACTATGGTCGCCTCACCCACGCCTCGGAGCGCTTCCAGACGGTGACCGGCAAAGGCTACCGGCCGCGCCCCACCGACCTCGGCCGCTGGCGCTACCTCACCGCCGCGCTCGTCCTCGGCTATTTCGCCCTCGTGATGGTCGCGCCGCTGGCGCTGGTGATCTGGGCGTCGGTCATGCCGTTCTACCGCCGGCCCGCCGTCGAGGCGCTGGCCAGCGTGACGTCAAAGAACTACGCCACCGTCCTCTCCTATCCGAACTTCGCCGACGCCATTCGCAATACCGTCGTGCTGGGCGTCGGCACGGCGACGGTGGTGATGGCGCTGATGGCGCTCACCGCCTGGCTCAGCCTGCGCGGCCAGACGCGGGTGCGCGGGCTGCTCGACCCGCTGGCCTCGCTGCCGCTCGTGTTCCCCGGTATCGTGCTCGGTCTGGCCACGCTGCGGCTATACTTAGTCCTGCCGATCCCCATCTACGCGACGCTGTGGATCCTGCTGGTCGCCTACGCAACGCGCTACATGCCGTACGGCATGCGCTACTGCCACGCGGGGCTGGTCCAGATTCACCGCGAGCTAGAGGAGGCGGCCTACGTCAGCGGCGCGTCGTGGTGGACGGCCTTCCGCCGCGTGCTGCTGCCGCTGCTCAGCCCAGCG
The DNA here is from genome assembly GCA_021325365.1 of Pseudomonadota bacterium. The sequence continues at coordinate 5,559 of JAJPHF010000022.1, read as the reverse complement.
TTCTGGGCCGGCTGGATCTTCGTGTTTCTGCTGTCCGCGAAAGAGCTAGCGATGTCGGTGCTGCTGGCGGGGCCGCAATCGCAAGTGGTATCGGTCATGATGTTCGACCTGTGGAACAACGGCCAGATCGTGGAGGTCGCGGCGTTCGGCGTGGTCTGGTCGGCGCTGCTGGCCCTCGCCGCGGGCGGCTTCTTCGTGCTGGCTCGCCGCTACGGCCTGAGGATGTATTGATGTTCTTGCTCGACGGCTACACGGCGCTCGACCTGACCGGCCTGCGCGGCCAGCTGTGCGGCAAGCTGCTGCGCGACCTGGGCATGACGGTCATCAAGGTCGAGCCGCCGGGTGGCGATCCGGTGCGGCGGCTCGGCCCGTTCGCCCACGACACGCCGAGCCTCGAAGGCAGCCTGCGCTTCGCCTGGCTGAACGGCGGCAAGCAGAGCCTGACGCTCGATCTGACGCAGCCGGCGGGCCGCGACCTGCTGCTGCGGCTCGTGGAGCAGGCCGACGCGCTGCTGGAGAGCAGTGATCCGGGGGCGCTCGACGCGCTCGGGCTCGGCGCCAACGTGCTGCGCGCCCGCAACCCGCGGCTGGTGGTCACGTCGCTGAGCGCCTTCGGCCAGGACGGCCCCCACCGCGACTACCTGGCGCCGGATCTCGTGGCGTTCGCGCTCGGCGGGCTGATGTACGTCAGCGGCGACCCGGCGCTCCCGCCCGTGCAAGGCCCCGAGACGCAGGCCGCCTACTACGGCAGCCTCTACGCCGCGCTCGGCACGCTGCTGGCGCTGTGGCGGCGGGACGGACCTACCCCCCCGGCCCCCCTCCCAATGTGGGAAGGGGGAGCGGGACGAAGCCCCGCCTCCCAGCCTCCCTCCCGCAGCGGGCAGGGGGAGGAGGACGAGGCCGGGGTGGCTCCCCCCTTCCTTGGTAGGGAAGGGGGGCCGGGGGGGTTAGGTCAAGGCTGCCACGTCGACGTGGCCGTCCAGGAGGCGCTGGCGAGCCAGGAGCACCTGATCCGCGCGTTCGGGCTGGAGGGGCACAGCATCCAGCGCTACGGCAGCCAGCACGGCACAGTGGCGCCCGCGAACGTCTTCCCGACGAGCGACGGCTACGTGTACCTCTTCGTCAGCCGTCCCCACTGGCGCCTGCTGCTGAACCTGATGCCTGACCACGATCCCGCGCTCGACGACCCGAAGTGGCTGGCGAATCACCTGCGGCGGGCGCACGCCGACTGGATCAACGCCGAGGTCGAGCGCTTCACGCGGCAGTATCCGAAAGAAGAGCTGGTGCAGCTGCTCCAGGAGAACGGCATTCCCTGCCTGCCGGTGAACGGGCCGCGCGAGTTCGCTCGCGACGAGCAGATCCGCTATCGTCAGCTCTTCCAGCCGACCACGCACGCGGCGCTCGGCGAATACGCGCAGCCGGCCTTTCCCGCGCTCATGGACGGCCAGCGGGTGCCGGCCGCGCCGCCGCCGTTGCTCGGCGAGCACACCGCGGCGATCCTGCGCGACCGCCTCGGCCTCGCGCCCGCCGACATCGAGCTACTCTTCGCGCAGGGAATCATTTGAGGTCACGCAATTATGTTCGATACACGCATGCGCCCGGAGGCAGGCTCCTATGGGGGAGTATCGGCTCGAGACTGACCTCGATCCCGAGATTGAGCGCCTGAGGGCGGACATATTGGAGCGTCGCTGGGCTGGCGAGGTTCTATTCTTCGTGAGAAGAATCCATGCGGATAGAGCGACCAGTAACAGGGATATCGCGGACGCATTCGTTGCCGAAGTCGGATGCTCTGGCCTAGGCAAGCACTGGCTGGAGATAGATCGTCAAGAGGCCCTGTGGGTACTCACGCGTGTGCTATGGGGAGACATTTGCTACGACGTATCTATAATGACCAGAGATGAAGCGCTGAATCTCGCGGCCAGATTCACATCTCTCTTCAACGATTGTACGTTCTTTACGAATGGTACGTGGAAGAAAAGAGTGATTCCGTTGCCTGACCCTGTAGATTGCCTCGATGGCTTCTGGCCCATTACGCAGGTGACCGCTGATACTGGCGTTGTCGCTGTTGGCGCTGACCGCATCGGCATGCTGTGGGTGAAGGACGAAGATTGAGCGATCTCAGCGGTGACTGCTTGCATTTCAACGTATGAGTACGGAGAGAAGATGGCCGGATGGCTGAGCGGGGTGCGGATCGTCAGCTTCACGACGGGGGTGGCGGGGCCGAACGCGGCGCGCGTGCTGGCGCAGTGCGGCGCCGAGGTCATCAAGATCGAGTCGCGGCACGGCGGCATCGACAGCTTCCGCTACTTCGCCAGCGACGAGGACCTGGACGCCTCGCCCCGCTTCATCGAGGCCAACCTGAACGTGCTATCGGCGCAGCTCAACCTGAAGCACCCGGAGGGCGTGCGGCTGCTGCGCGAGCTGGCGGCCCGGTCGGACGTCGTGATGGACAACTTCCGCGCCGACGTGCTGCCGCGCATGGGGCTCGGGCCGGCGGAGCTGCGCGCGATCAAGCCCGACCTGATCGTGCTGAAGATGCCCGGCCTCGGCTGCGACGGCCCCAAGCACCGCTGGGGCACCTGGGGCTCGACGCTGACCTCGTTCTCCGGGATGACGTATCTGTGGAACCACCCGGACCAGCCGCGGCCGGTGGGCTCGCAGATCGTCTATCCCGACTACGTGACCGCGGCGCTGGCGCCGGCCATCGTGATCGCCGCGCTCTTGCGGCGCCAGCGCACCGGCGAGGGGCTGTACCTGGACTTCGCGCAAATCGACGCCACGGCCTACATGCTGGGCGTGAGCTTCCTGGACGCGATGGTAAATGGCCGCGAGCCGCAGCCCGTGGGCAACGACTGGCCCTACGCCGCGCCACACAACTGCTATCCTTGCCACGGCGACGATCGCTGGTGCGTCGTCGCGGTGGAGACGGATGCTCAGTGGCGGCAGTTGTGCGGCGTGCTCGGGCGGCCGGAGCTAGCCGACGACCCGCGCTACGCCACGCTGGCCGGCCGCCGCGCTCACCTGGCTGAGCTGGACGCGCTGGTGAGCGCGTGGACGCGCGAGCACGACGCGCGGGACGTGATGGAGACGCTGCAAGCCGCGGGAGTGCCGGCCGGTGTGGTGGCGAGCGGCGAGGACCTGTACCACGACCCGCACCTGCGCGCACGCAACTTCGTCGCCGCCGTGCCGCACCCGACGCTGGGCACGCTGCCGCTGCCCACGGTGCCGATGCGCTTGCCCGAGGGCGCCCTTGAGCCGCCGCGCACGTACCGGCTGGGCGAGCACAACCGGTACGTGTTCTGCGACCTGCTCGGCTATAGCCCGGAGCAGCTTGCCGCCTGGCAGGCCGAGGGCATCGTGGAATGACCTAACCCCCCCGGCCCCCTTCCTTGGAAGAGAAGGGGGGAGAACGCCGGGGAGGGCCTAACCATCCCTGTCGCTCCCTTCCTAACGGAGGCGATCATCTCCTACTGAAGAGGTGTGCGCGGGTGATTGTGGCTTACACGGACGGCGCGTGCTCCGGGAACCCCGGGCCGGGGGGATGGGCAGCCATCATCGTGCGGGATGGGACGCGCGAGGAGATCGGCGGCGGGGCCGCGGCCACGACGAACAACCGCATGGAGCTGACAGCCGTCATCGAGGCGCTGCGCCGCGTGCCGGCCGACGCGCCCGTGACCGTCGTGACCGACAGCCAGTACGTGCTGAAAGGGATGACGAGCTGGGTGCGGGGATGGCAGCGCCGCGGCTGGCGCACGGCGACCGGCGGGCCAGTGCTGAACCGCGACCTGTGGGAGACGCTGGCCGCGCTGGCGGGCTCGCGCGTCACCTGGGAGTGGGTGCGGGGCCACGATGGGCATCCCGAGAACGAGCGCGCCGATCAGCTCGCGCGGGCGCACGCGCAGGCAGGCGTGGCGGGCGCGCGCCGAGCGGGGAGCTTGCCGCGCGGCGGAGCGCTCGGCGCGGGAACCAACACGGCCGGCGGCGCCGCGCGCCGCGAGCCAGTGCGCCGCGCCGCGAGCGGGCGGGGTGCATCGGCTGCCGCGGGCGCGGGGCGCACCAACGGCGCGACCAGCAGGTCCCCTACCGGTTGGCCGACCTACCTGAGCCTGGTAGACGGGCGGCTGATGCGGCACCACGACTGGCCGTCGTGCGAGCGCCGCGTGCATGGTCAGCCGCGCGCCCGCTTCAAGAAGTGCCGCAGCGCCGCCGAGGAGCGCGCAACCGTCGCCGGCTGGAAGCTGCCGGCCGCCGCGCTGGTGGATCTCGGCGAGGACGAAGAACCACTAACAGAATGAGCTACACCGCCGTGGACTGAACCCGATCCGCGGGCCGCTCGGCTACCCGTCGGGCTGGCCCGCTAAGCCCTCGGCCAGGCACAGCGCGTATGTTTGGCGAAGCCAAACATCCACACCAACCTGGGCCGGCCGCTTAGGGCAGGATCTCGACGTACCCCTCCGTTCCATGCACGCGGACCCGCTGCCCATCCTGGATCAGCCGGGTGGCATGCTCCACCCCCACGACGGCCGCCAAGCCGTACTCGCGTGCGATCACCGCGCCATGGGTCATCAGGCCTCCCACCTCCGTCACCAGCCCCTTGATCGCGACGAACAGGGGCGTCCAGCTGGGGTCCGTGTAGGTGGTGACCAGGATGTCGCCCGCTTCGAGATCCGCCTCCGCCATGTTCAGGATGACGCGCGCCCGCCCCTCGATGGTCCCGGCGGAAACGGGTAAGCCGACCAGCGCGCCGGCCGGCAAATCGTCGCGTCGGTACGCCCCGGCGATGACCTCGCCATCCGACGTGAGCACCCGGGGCGGCGTGAGCGCTTGATATGACCTGAACGCGTCCTTGCGCTGACGGATGAGCTGGTCATCCACGTGGTTCGTGCGCACGACGTCGTGAAGCTCCTGGAAGGTGAGGTAGAAGATGTCTTCCTTCTCACGCAGCACCTGAGCCTGCACGCGGCGCTCGGCTTCTTCCAACAAGGCCTGCTTGTAAACAAAGTAGCGGCTGACCATGCCATACTTCGGATACTCCCGGTACCCGATGAAGGTCCGGACCCGGTCGATCATCCGCTTGGCCTCGTCGGCCTTCCGCTCCCCGTCCGGCAAGGCCCGCAAGCGCTCCAGCAGCTCCTGTTCCTTCTTCCAGGCCTCCTGCCGCCCTTGCTCGAAGCGCCGCTCGCCGGCGCCCGGCTCGAAGTTCTTGATGTTGCCGAGGATCAGGGGCACGACCGTGGTGGGGCGTTCGCTCCAACGCGGCCTCGTAATGTCGATCTCGCCGACGCAGCGCATGCCGTACTTGTCGAGCCAGGCCCGGATGGCGTCTCGCGCTTCCCGTCCGCCCGCGAGCTTGGGCAGCTCGTCCAGGAAGCTCTCGCCCTCGACGTGCTGCAGAAAAGCCACCACGTCCCGATGCGGGCGGATCACGTCCGCGACGTCGAGGAGCGCCAGCCCCATCTCCGACGTGACGTTGTGGGGGACGGACTGCGTGAGCGTGTCGGCCGCGTTCTTCTCGCCCAGCCACGCCTGCAGCTGGTCGTTGAGCCACCAGGTGGCCTC
>JAJPHF010000200.1 GCA_021325365.1 Pseudomonadota bacterium | reverse complement strand
GCACAGCGCGGGAGGTACCCAGCATGGAGCTGATCAACCCGGTCGTCCGCCGCTGGCAGCAAGACGCCGCCGCCGATCCCGACGCCTTCTGGGCGCGCGCCGCCGAGCTGCTCCCCTGGTTCCGTTAGGCCGGCGTATCCGCCCACGGAGTGCCGTAGCCGCCCCGCCCGTCGGCTACCCGCTCAGGGCCGCTGTGCGCTCGGAAGGCCTTTGGATCGGCGCCAGCGACGGATGGTTCCGCGCAGCGCTCTCCTGCGATTCGGCCCGGTTGGGCTGCCCACGCGACTCTGTTGGACGACGCGCACCCTCCGCCCTGCCCCCAGCCCCAGATCGGTCGCAACCGTGTCGGCCAGCCTGCCGATCGCCGCAGCTACCGTATCGCGGCCGTCGCTGGAAAGCTGGCCTTGTAGGCGAAGCTGGCGGCAGAGTGCGTGGACGAGTTGAGCGTACGCGGCCGGCGGCACGTCGGGGTCGCGCAACGCGCGGGCGATCATCAGCCGCGTGACCCCTATCTCTTCGTCCACCCCTTCCGCCCGGTAGGCCATCGCTAGGCTCAGCTTCTCCTCGGGCGACAGGGAGCGGCTATAGAGCCCGTGGCGTATCGCGTTGCGATTGCCGGGCCGCGCCCCGCAGCGTCCTGCATGGCTCGCGCAGACTCGTTCGCCCCGCATCGCCGCCCTGGCGCACGGCACCCCGCCATGAGTAATGGCTTGACAGCGTATCAAATTCCCGCCCCCCGAGGTTTGCTCCCCATCTACATAGGCGATTTCAGACAGCCAATCGTAACCTCGTGGCATACGCGCGCTACTGCCTGGTACCCCCCAAGCCTCCTCCGCTGACAGGTAGGGCGGGGGCTCGTCCCCCGCCGCCCGGCCGGGGTTGCTCCTTCGCCGTCCGCACGTCGCTCTCCGACACCAGCAGGTACCGCCATCCGACGCCCGCCTGCCCTCCGGCGAGCGCGCTCATGGCTGCCATTGCGTATCGTGCACGGCGCGCACGGCTCCCCTGCGGCGCGACTAGTAACGAGGCCCGGTGATGGATGCCTAGCGCGCGGTTCAGACCGCCAGTGGGGGCGGCGGCCTGCCTCCAGTTGCCGGCGGCAGCGGGGCCCTGTCCGAGCGTTCACTTGAGATCGTCGTCTTGCGGGAAGGCGAGGAGGGACCGTATGTCCGTGGTAAGCGTTCAGCCCCGCTTTGAAATAGGTGCTTGCGGGACGGGTGGCAAGGGCGTATACCCCAGGTCATGGACCTGACCGAGCTGGCCCTACCGCCGGAGAGCTGGGCGCGACGCCGGGCGCGGCCCGGGTGCTGATCGTGGACCTGCAAGGGCGCCTCCGGGAGCTGGAAGCCCGGCTGGGACAGAACTCCTCCAATTCCTCTTGACATGAATAAGGAGCCGCAGATGTTGAAGCTAACGGTCCTGTACGGGCACCCGTCGGACCCCGCGGCGTTCGAGACTTACTACGCCGAGACTCACCTGCCTCTGGTGGCGAAGATACCAGGAGTCCCGCGTTCCGAAAAGGCGCGAGTAGTAGGCACTCCGGATGGCAGCAAGCCGCCCTACTACCGCATCTTCGAGTTTTGGTTCGACAGCCAGGAGCAGATGCAGGCCTGCCTCGGGTCGCCGGAAGGCCAGGCGGCCGTTGCCGACCTTCCCAACTTCGCCACCGGAGGCGTTACGATCTTGATCTCCGAAGTCCAGCAAGGGTAGTCCGGTTTCCTTCCTCTATGCATTCAGCTCTCCTATAGTGCCAAGAGCAGCGAGGGTGGCCCCAGGCGTCTGAACGCGGACCTGAACGCTTACTGTCCGTGAAGCGGTGGCCCACCACCGAAGAAAGCCTGCGCGCCGCCTATCAGGGACACCATCGACGACACCAGAGTGTCGAGTTCGCCCGACCCTCAGACGGCGGAAGCGATGGGCCAGAACCGACAGCGTTGGCGAGCGACACGCCGTGCCCGGCGGCAGGAGCCCGCGCGGCCGCTAGCCCACAGCCCGCTGATGCTGATGCGCGCTCGTCAGATCACCCTCGGGCTCGTCCGATAGCTGTTCGAAGACGAGTTGACAAATCCGCAGCTCGTTCGGCCGCAAGATCAGCGGATAGTGATTGAAGTTGTACATTTCGAGGACGATCACGCCCTCGAAGTCCGCGTGGATGACCGGCGCCGTCATATGCACTACTAAACCGAGTCGCGCCAGCGTGCTCCGCCCCTCCACACGCGCCGCCAAGCGCGATGTCTTTGGCAGGTGGACGCGCTCACGGGTCCGCGCAAGAGTGAACACGCCCGGCGCCATATGGAACGCGCCATCGCGCTCCAGTGGCAGGGTCTTGGCGTAGCGGCTCTGAAACTGCCGGATATCAACGGTCAGCGTATCAATGGCTAGGGGACGGACGGAGCCGCGCGGCTCCTCGTCCGCTAACTCGCTCGGAGTCAAGAACTGGAGAAACTCATCACCGAGAATCAGGTCGAGGGCCGAAGTGGAGAATTGTTCGGGACTCGGGGGCGGATCAATTCGGGCAACTGAATCTCTACCCCTCGCTCGTCACGGAACATGCCCAGGGCCACGCGGCAGGCGATAGTCACGCTAGCTGATCGTGGGTCGGTTGTCACGGTGGCTCCCTCGCGCGAGAGTGCGAGCCCTGCCCGGAGAGTCCTCTAGCAGCCTAATATCAACTGCATGCCCGAGCAGGGCCTCTCACAAGAATGTTAGCTTTTCGCCACGGCGGCGCGGTGGAGTTCTAGCACCCAGTCGACCCCGACTAGCCGCGCCCCACTGGCTCCGCCACCCCGCATTGGATCAAACGATTTCGGGACTGACCCGTTACCCACCGTCACGCAATCGTGTCACCTGCCCCAGCTCCCACCGCGCCTCTGCCTCCAGCGTCGCCGGCACCTGCCCGGGATCAGCCTCCGCTCATCGCGGCACGCCGCCTACACGCGCTCTTGCGCCACCCGATCGTACAGGCGTCGCCCGCCCCAGCGGATCGTCAGCGACGCGGTGCGCTGCTCGTGTAGATCCACGACGGCCGCGTAGACCACGGGGAGCACCCGCTCCAAGAAAAGCTCCCGGCGGTGGCTGCCCCGGAGAACGTGCGGACGACGGGCGAGAGCACATAGGCTCCACGGCGAGACTCAGCCCTATCGACTGCGGACGATCGCCTCCTTCAAATCGCCTTCTCTGTATAGAAGGGGGCGCGCACCCGGCCATCCGCCGCGCCCCCGGATCGGAGGCCGCCCCGTGCAGTGCCCGCACGCCCGCGCCGCGCTCGTCCACCGTCCCGCCCGGCCGGGCCCCGTCGCTCACCAGGCCGGAACTGTGGCCCTACGAGCCCGAGCTATCGCTAGCCAGAATCGAGCCGTCGCCCATCCACATCCAACCGCTGCTCGCCAAACGGTTGCGCGATGCGCGTGCCTCAGCGCCGCCCGATCTCAGCGCTGGCTTGAAATCGGGAATTCCCTACACCCAACCGTCCAATCGATTTTCTCCGGCCCCGCTGCTCTTAAATCACGCGCCGCGCTGTCCCCACCCCGCCCGCCCGCCGCGGCCGTTGACCGTCCGGACCGCGGGCAGTACACTGCGAGCACAGCGCGGGAGGTACCCAGCATGGAGCTGATCAACCCGGTCGTCCGCCGCTGGCAGCAAG
>JAJPHF010000190.1 GCA_021325365.1 Pseudomonadota bacterium | reverse complement strand
CTTGCTGCCAGCGGCGGACGACCGGGTTGATCAGCTCCATGCTGGGTACCTCCCGCGCTGTGCTCGCAGTGTACTGCCCGCGGTCCGGACGGTCAACGGCCGCGGCGTGCGGGCGAGGCGGCGCGCAAGGGCTGGGGCGGGGCCTACCTAGCGGGCAAGACCTCGCCCTGCCAGCGGGCCTTGACCGCACCCACGGTTTCTTGTGAGTCGCGGCGGAGCATCTGCGGCACGACGAAGGCCAGGAAGACGAGCGCGACATGTCGGACCAGGGCTTGATCCACCCCGTACCGACAGGCGCCGAGCCCCGCTTGCACCCCAAGCGCGCCGCCTGCTATATCCGTGCGCGGTTAACCGCGTTTGGAGCTCGTCAGGCTGCTGGAGGCCAAAATTCTGGCGAGCCCTCAGCAGACAATTCGGGAGGAGGGATTTCCGGATGGGCGATGAGGGCCAGAGCACAACTACCCGCCGTCGGTTCATCCAGGGTGGCGCCGCCGCCGTGACTCTCGCCGGCCTGACACGCGAGCCCACGGCTGCCGCGGCCCTGGGCGCGCCCGAGATCTGGAAGCGGCCAGCGCGGCCCTGGGGGCAGGGGAACCGTCGCCCGAATTTCTTAATCATCACTGTAGACGAGCAACGCTTTCCCCCGCCGTACGAGTCGGCTCAGCTCGCGGCCTTTCGCGCCCAATACCTCACCACGCAGCAGACCCTACAGCAGACCGGGATCTCGTTCCGTCGCCACTACGCTGCGGCGACCGCCTGCGCGCCAAGCCGGACCTCGATCTATACGGGGCAGTATCCATCGCTGCACGGGGTGAGCCAGGTCGACGGCGCCGCCAAGGGGGCTGTCGAGCCGGATATGTTCTGGCTGGACCCCACCACGGTGCCCACGCTCGGCAACTACTTCCTGCACGCGGGCTACCGGACGTTCTACCGCGGGAAGTGGCACATTTCCTTCGCCGACATCATCGAGCCGGGCACGACGAACGGGGGATGGGACGGGTTAGCCTCGTACGGACTGCTCGGGCAGCGTGACCCGAGCACGGAGGAGCTGTACGAGCACGCCGAGCGCTTGTCGAGATATGGCTTCTCGGCCTGGATCGGGCGCGAGCCCCACGGCGCGAACCCGCTCGACAGCGGCTCGTCGGCCGGTATCTACAAGCCGACCGGCCAACGCTGTTTCAGCCGCGATCAGGCGTTCGCCGGCCAGACGGTCGAGCTGCTCCAACGCCTGGAGGCAGACCCGGACCACAGCCCTTGGGTGCTCGTCTGCTCGTTCGTCAACCCGCACGACATCACGCTCTGGGGGCTCTTTACCCGTCTGGGCAACCTGTTCCCGCAGATCCAATACACGTTCGACTTCACGGTCGGCCCCGAGGTGCCCTCCTTCGCGAACCTGTTCGATCAGGCGATGTTCCAGCGGACGAATCGCGAGGACCTCTCCACCAAGCCGCGCGCCCAGGAGAGTTACCGGGACTCGTACGCGCAGTGGGTCCAGCCTACCCTGGGGCCTGACTACTTCCGCTTCTACTACCAGCTGCAGCGCAACGTGGACAACGAGATGGCCCGGGTCTACGACGCGCTGCGACGCAGCCGGTTCTTCGAGGACACGATCGTCGTGTTCACGTCGGACCACGGGGACCTGCTCGGCTCCCACGGCAACATGCACCAGAAATGGTACACGGCCTATGAGGAGACCACGCACGTTCCGCTGATCATCTCCAATCCGAACCTGGCTACCAAGGGCCAGAGCGTGGACATCCCGACCAGCCACATCGACCTGGTGCCCACGCTGCTCGGCCTCGCCGGCCTCGATCCGGAGCCGCTGCGGCGTGCCCTGAGCAGCGACCATACGGAGGCGCGGCCGCTCGTCGGGCGCGACCTCTCCGGCCTCGTCCAGGGTACCGGGCACCCCACCACGTTGCAGACGCCGATCTATTTCATGACCGACGACGACACGGCGCGCGGTATCCAGCAGAGCGCTAACTTCATCGGGCTCACGGCCGCCGTCGTCCAACCCAGCCACCTCGACACCGTGGTCGTCCTGCGGGGCAACGAGCTTTGGAAGTATACGGAGTACCGCGACGACCCCCAGTTCTGGACCACTCCGAACACCCAGGACATCCTCAGTCAGCCCAACCTGCCTCCGCCCCAGCAGCCTGGCACCTACACGCGCCCCTTCACGGTCACGCTGAAGACCCAGCCGGTGCCGCCGCAGGCGCGCGACTACGAGCTGTACAACGTCACCGCGGACCCACTGGAGCTGCGGAACCTGGCGCTCGACGCCGCCTTCAACGACCGGAAAGCCGAGATGGCGGCCTTGCTGCAGGAGCAGCGGCAGCGCAAGCGCCTCACGCCGCAGACGACAAGCGCGTCTGGCCGCGCCGCCAACGAAAAGGGGGAGGGGTGGCAACCGGCCGCGGCCACTCCCGCTCCATAGGGTGCCGCAGGCAGCGTGCGCTTCGCTCGCGATAGGGGCTCTGGCCAACCGACTCGACAAGGGAGCGGTGGGCGCCCCGCGCCCGACGGTACGGCGGCGGAAGAGAGGCGACGGCTCCGACAACATCGAACATTTGACAAGGTGCGAAGGGGTAGGTAGACTCAACGCCACCGAGGGAGGACCCGTCGTGAGCGTACCCGCTGCCCAAACCCGGACCGCCGCGCGTGACGTGACCCGCGGCCTGCCGCGCTTCTCCGGCCTCGGCAGCGGCTACGTGCTCTACGGCATCGCCGCCGGGCTCGCCCTGCTCATCGTGAGCCTGCTGCTGGTCGTCATCTGGTCCACCTTCGTCGCGGGCCAGCCCCGGATCGGCGCCGCGCTGACGCTGGCCAACTACGCCGAGGTGTTCCGCAGCACGCTCACCTGGCCGGGCATCTGGAACAGCCTCGTCATCGGCGTCGGCACCGTCGTGCTGAACCTGGCGTTCGCGCTGCCGGCCGCCTATCTCATCCACCGCACGGACCTGCCCTGGCGCCACGTCTTCACCACGCTGATGCTGGTCGGCGTCATCATCCCCGGCTTCCTGCGGGCGATTGGCTGGATTCTGCTGCTTAGCCCGCAGATCGGCGTCATCAACCAGGCGCTGCGCGTCGTCATCCCCGTCGAGAGCGGCCCGATCAGCATCTACAACCTGGGCGGGATCATCTTCCTGCAGGGCCTGATGCTCACGCCGCTGATCTTCTTCGCCGTGGCGGCCACCATGCAGGCGATGAATCCCGACCTGGAGGAGGCCGCGGCCGTGTCGGGCGCCGGGCCGCTGCAAGTGCTGCGCCGCGTGACCACGCCGCTGATGATGCCGGCCGTGCTGGCGGCCGTCATCTACAACTTCATGACCGCCATCGCCATCTTCGAGATCCCCGCGCTCATCGGCGGCCCGGGCCGCGTCGTCACGCTGGCGACGCTGATGTACTCCAGCATCCAGGCGAACGCCGGCCTGCCGCGCTACGGCATGGCGGGCGTCTACGGCGTGCTGCTGCTGATCCCCACGCTGGTCGCGCTGTACCTGTACCAGCGCATGCTCCAGCAGGGCGACCGCTACGCGGTGGTGACGGGCAAGGGCTACCGGCCGCGCATCATCCCGCTCGGTCGCTGGAAGCCCGTCGCCGTGCTCGGGCTGCTCGGCTACTTCACGCTGTCGCTGTTCCTGCCGTTCGTCGTGCTCGTCTGGGCGTCGCTCCTGCCGTACATCCAGGTGCCGTCGGCGGAGGCGCTGCAGTCGGTGAGCCTCAGCGCCTACGGCACGGTGCTCCAGGCGCTCGACGTGCGAGTGCTCGGCAACACCGTGGCGCTGGTCGTGTCGGTCGGGCTGCTCGTCGCCGCGCTCAGCTTGATCACCTCGTGGGTGGTCATCCGCACGCGCTATCCGGGCCGCCGCCTGCTCGACACGGCCGCCATGCTGCCCCACGCCACGCCGAGCATCGCCATCGGCTTCGCGGTGGCGTTCCTCGCGCTGGCGCTGGCGAGCGTGCTGCCGCTGTACGGCACGGTGGCGGCGATCGTGCTGGCGCACACGGTCGCCTTCGTGAGCTTCGGCACGCGCACGGCGAACAGCGCGCTGTTGCAGGTGCACCGCGAGCTAGAGGAGGCGGCGTTCACGTCGGGCGCGTCGGCGGTGACGGCGCTGCGGCGCATCATCCTGCCGCTGGTGCTGCCGGCGGTGCTGTACACGATGCTGTGGGTGGGGCTGCTGTCGCTGCGCGAGGTGTCGATGGCGCTGTTCCTCCAGCGGCCGCAAAACACCGTGCTGGCGACGCAGATCTGGAACTACTGGATGTCGACGAAGCCGGCGGAGGCCGCGGCGCTGGGCACCATGCTGATCGTGGTCGTTGCGGCCGGCTTCATCGTGCTGCTGCAGGTCGCCGGCCGCCGCGTGTACCGCCAGTAAGGGCGCGGTTCATCGCGCCCGCCGGCTCGCTCGGCATTACCTGGTGGCACACGGTGCGCGCGGAGCCAAGGAGAGGATCGGATGAACCGCGTCACGCTGGGGGTGCTGGCGAGCCTGCTGATCGGCCTGGCCTGCGGGCCGGCCGCGGCGCCCGCGCCGGGAAGTGGCGCCAGTGCCCCCGCGGCCGGGGCCGCGAGCGCGTCGGCCGGCGGGGGCAGCGCGACGACCGCCGGCGGCCCGACGTCCGACGCGGCGTATCGGCAGCAGGTGATCGACGGCGCGCGCGCCGAGGGGGAGGTGAACGCCACCCTCCACACCTCGTGGACGCCCGAGGGCATCCAGCGGCTCGAAGACGCCCTGGAGCGCGAGTACGGCGTCCGCATCAAGATCAACTATCAGCCGATCATCAACTACGTGCAGCGCGCCGCCGAGCTTCTGGGCGAGGCCCAGGCGAACGTTACGCCGTCGTTCGACCTCTACCAAAGCTCGGACACGACCGCGGCCACCCTGTTCCGGGCGGGCGCGCAGGAAGACGTCAACTGGGCGCCCTTGCTCCCCCCGGGCACGCCGCCGCGCATGATCGGCCCCGGCGGCCACTACGTCGTCGTCTACACCGACCACTTCGGGCTGATGTCGGACACGCAGGCGATTCCCGACGCCGACGTGCCGCGCTCGCTCAAGGACCTGGGCAATCCGAAGTACCGCGGCAAGGTGATGCTGTTCGTCTCGACGAACACCTACCTGCCGTGGGTGATCCGCCTGGGCCACGACGAGACGCTGGCGGCGCTGCGGGCCGCCGTGCAGAACGGCGCGATCGCCGACACCTTCCCCGGCCACCTCACGCGCTTCGCCGCGAAGGAATACCCGATGGCCACGACTGGCGTGACGTTCGAGCGGCTGGCCGAGGCGCGGGGTCTGCCAGCCCGATTCACCCCGCTCGACTTCTCCCAGAATACCGACCACCTGGTGCTCGTCGCGCGGCGGGCGGCGCACCCGAACGCGGCGAAGCTCGTCGCGGCGACGCTCGCCGGGCCGGAGGGGCAGAAGATCGAGGAGGACGTGATCGGGGTGTCCAATCGCTACTACCCCGGCACGCGCGAGGCGAAGCTGGAGGACGACGCCCTGGCGGCCGGCTTCCCCAGCTTCTCGTGGACCGACCCGCCCGACGCCATCGACTACGTGACCACGCCGGAAGCGGAGAAGGCCGTCCAGGAGATGGCGCAGATCGTCCAGGGCGGCTAGCGCGAACGATTCCTGGGCCTGCCCCAGCCAGGAGGCCGCCCATGCGCTCCGTCGCGCTGGCGCTCCTCGCCATCCGGCTCGCGGGCCTAGCCTGCGCCCTCGCCGCGGCGCCCCAAGCCGCACCGCCCAACCGTGGGGGACCAGAGGGGCCGTCGGCCGCGAGCGAGCCCCTCGGCGATGCGGCATATCAGCAGCAGGTGATCGGCGGCGCGCGCTCCGAGGGGCAGGTCAATGCGGTGATCCAGTCGACCTGGACGCCCGAGGGCCTGGACCTCCAGCGGGAGATCGAGCAGATTTTTAAGGGCGGCTGAGCGGGATCAGGGGGCGGGCGCCGGTAGACGACAGGCCGACGTAGGGCAGGGGCTCGTCCCCTGCCGCCTGGCGTCACGCCGGACCGGATATCTGATGACCCTTGGGGCGACCAATACTTTACAGCGGCGGGGACGACATGCTGGCGAAGGAAGAGCAAGAGCGGCTGACGCACGTCCGCCCCGGGACGCCGATGGGTGAGCTGCTGCGGCGCTACTGGTGGCCCGTCGGCGTCAGCGAGCAGGCGACGACCAAGCCGCGGCGGCTGAAGCTGCTGGGCGAGGAGCTGGTGCTCTACCGGGGCGAGGACGGCCAGCCGGCGCTGATGGAGCTGCGCTGCGCCCACCGCAACGTGGCGCT
>JAJPHF010000158.1 GCA_021325365.1 Pseudomonadota bacterium | reverse complement strand
GCGCTCCCCTTCACTCTTCGCTTGTTAAGGTCCCCTCGCCCCGACCGCTCTCGCCGCCCGGGCGCGCACCAAGTAGGATACCTCCCCCCACTCCCCCGTGTCAAGCCATCCCCGGATCTGCGAGCTTGCTCTCGTCCGGGCTGCTGAGCAGAAATCCCCGCCCCTGCGGACGGGGACCGATGCGCTGACAAGTCTTATTGTATCAGGTTCGCCCGGGCGCCGTCCACTTCGGTTATCCCGTCGGCGACCATCCGGTCCGGGCGCACGGGGCACACTTGATCTTACGTCGCCGCCCCCAGGGGACGACAAGGAATTTGGGTTGCTTGCCTCGCCGACGCGAGGCGCCCGGGTCGGTCCGCAGCGCCCGGCCTCGCGGCCGAGGCGCTGCATCTACCAGTCAGCGCGCCAGCCTATGGTGCGTACGTGATTGGATAGATCGCGCCGGCGGTGTCGTCCGAGACATACATGGCGCCGTTTGGCCCCGCCGCGAGACCCACGGGTCGGCCCCAGGCATCCGCGCGGCAGATACCCGTGCTACGCTCGTTGTCAGCCGGTCGGTTGTTGCACCTGGCGTCGGCCGGCAGCCAGCCTGTGGCGAAGTCCTGCACGCTGCCGGTGCTGGCGCCGTTCATCCCGATGTGGATGATCTTGTAGCCTTGCGGCTGCGACCGGTTCCACGAGCCGTGCAGGGCTACGAACAGGTTGCCCTGGTACTCGGGCGGGAACTGGTGGCCCGTGTAGAAGGCCGCGCCGAGCGGGGCACTGTGGGCCGGTAGGAAGTAGGTGGGCGCCCGCGTCTGTGCGCAGTCGCCCAGCTGGCCCAGATCCGGGTCGGGCACGCCGACGTTGCAGAACGGCCAGCCGAAATGATCGCCAGCGTGCACTTCGCTTACGTAATCGGGCGGCGCGTCATCGCCCAGCAGATCGCGCCCGTTGACGGTCGCCCAGAGGGTGCCGCCGCTCGCAGCGACTGCGGGTCTCGTCGGTCCCGACGCATGGCATCCTCCTCAGGCACTCGGCTGCCCCGGCCGGCCCGACGCCGGCCGGCGACCGGTAGCGATCCGGCGGCGCCAGCATAGCTCGCGGTCACACGGCGTCAAGCTCTGCGTCGGCCCGGGTCCCGCCCGCACCTGAGGTCGGGCGCATGGGCCCAGGCAACGCCGTCCGCTATAACTCCACAGCAGAACACTGCCGAGGGGGCAAAGGCCATGTGGTTTCTCTGCCAGCGCCGCGGGGTGAAGCCGCGGGACGAGTGGACGGTTACGCTCGACCAGCATCTGGCCTGGATGAAGCAGCAACACGAGGCCGGCCGTATCGTCCTGTCCGGCCCGACGCCGGACCGCAAGGTGGGCATGTACCTCATCCGGGCTGGCTCGCGGGAGGAGGCCGAGCAAATCGCCGCGAGCGACCCGTACACCGCCGCCGGCTGCACGACCTTTGAGCTGACCGAGTGGGAGATCCACCAGATCCTGGGCGCTGGCCCGTTCACGGCCGAGGGGTTACGGCCGGGCGGGCACTAGGCTGGCAGCGCAGGCTCGGGTGCCCACCCGGCGCGATGCGCCTGGCGCATTGGCAATGGGCGCGCGGGTGGCGTACGCTCGCGGCAGCGAGAGGGCCACAGCCGGCCGGTGACGGCCGCGGCGGGCTAATCGCCTGCTCGGGGTCCGGCCCCATGCCAGTCCTGCGGCGGAGTGATGCGAGTGGCGGAGCGCGACACGGTCCAGGCAGCCCGCTGGGAGGCGATCCGTGGTCCGGTGGGAGGGCGCCTGCGCAGACTGCGCGGGGCCCGCAGCCAGGCGGTGTTGGCCGGCGACCTGGAAGACCTGGGCTATCGGCTCTCCCAGTCGTCGGTGTGCCGCTACGAGCAGGGACTCGTCGACGCACCGTTGACCTTGGAGCGGCTCGTCGGCTGGGCGCTCTGCTGCGAGAGCTTGAGCGCGCCCGCGTTCCAGGAGCTGCTGGGCCTGGCCGGCTTTCGCCTCCCCTGGGCAGTTACCGATCTGATGGCGATTGACGCCACGCTGCGGCACACACGCAGCCTACCGCTCCCCGATCAGATAGTGGTACGGCGACGCCTGCTGTGGCACCTGTTGGGCCTCGAAGACACGGATCCGGAGTGGGCGTCATGAGAGAGCAGCGGACAATGGACATTCCGCTCCTGATCGCATCTGTCGCGCCCGCGCTGCGGCGCTTGCGCGCGGCGCTGCCAGTGCCGCTCAGCGGCGAGACGAGCGATCCGGGCGCTAGCGAGCGCGCGGAGCTGCTGCGCCGCGCACTTCAGGAATGGGGCGTCGAGTGCCGCCTGGAGGAGGGGCTCGCGGCGCTGGAGGCGTTTGGCATCGTATCCGGACGTGGCGTCGAGATTGCCGTGGCGGCCGATCTCTCTCCCGCCGACCTGGCGCTTGCCTACGCGCGCAGCCTGGTGCGACTCGGGCTCGTCGAGGACCGTTCCTTCGCGACGTGGTTCCATTACCGCAGCGGCTGCGCCCCCGCTCATGAGACGGCGGATGAGCGACGCACCATGGCGGTCATCGACGCGACGGCGCGCGCGCTGATGGCCGGCCGGTTAGATGCGACGCCGCGGTACTTGCTCCGCGCGTCAACTGGCGAGGGGCTCGGGGCGGCTGGTGGTCTGTGGGGCGAGTGCTCGCGCGCGCTGCTGGGGCGCTTGCACCGGGCGAGCAGCGCGCTCTACTGGCGCAGCGACTCCTACCAGGCGCTCCGCGCCAGCGCGCCAATGGTGGTGCTGACGAGCCGCGTCCACGCCCTGCTGAGCGCCACGGCCGCATAGCGTCTTCACCAGCAAGCCCGCGGTTCGAGCCATTCGCCTTGCGCCGTGGCGTGACGTCCGGCACAATACCCCGGTCCGCCGAACACGCGGGCGTATTGGCGCCCGCGATGCGGCAGCCACACGGGGAACGACCAGTGCAGGGCTTCGACTGGCGCGTGCGCGAGACGCCGCACTTCATCTTCCACTATCTCCCCGACTCCTACGCCAGCGACCATCTGCCGTGGCTCGTCGAGCGCGCCGAGCGCGCCTGGCGCGACCTGCGCGCCTTCGTGGGCGAGGACATGCCCGCGCCGCCGCCGATCAAGGTGTACCTACTCCTCCTGCTGCCCCACCCCGAGCAGCCCGGCGAGCAGCTCGCGCGCGGCGCGTATGCAGACGTGAAAACCGGCGAGATCTGGGCGGTGTGCCGACCGGAGTCGCCGGCCGAGGGGCTGGAAGAGGCGATCGGGCACCTGCTGGTCTTCCAGCCGTATGCGCCGGGCGCGGGCGAGGTGCCCTTCCTGCGAGAAGGGCTCGTCGCGTACATCATGGCGCACGCGATCGGCGACGGCCTGGTGCGGCGCGGTCCGCCGTCGGCTGAGCGCGTTCACCGCGTGCCGCGCGAGATGCTCGAACGCGGCGAGCCGTTCGTCATCTTCCCCTGGCTTGTCGAGCGCTCGGCGGTGAACCAGCGCGAGCACGTCGGACTAGCGCTCTCGTTCTTCACCTTCCTGGCCACGCAGTACGGCGTGGCCGCGTTGCAGGCGTACCTCGGCAACTACGACCTGCACAATCCCGACGCCGCGGCCGACGTGGCCTACCGCAAACCGGTCGCGGCACTCAATGACGAATGGATCGCCACCGTCGCGCGCCTGGTGGGAAGCCAGGTCAGCCTGACGGACTTCTTCCGGCGGCTGTTGCCCTACGTGAAGCCGTACCCCTGGCAAGTTGTCGCCATCATGTTCTGCCTGCTGATCTCGCTCGCCTTCTCCTTTGGGCTGCAGCTCAGCGTGAAGTTCCTGATCGACAACGTCATCGGGCCGGGGAACCTGTCGCTGCTCTACGGCTTGCTGGCCGTGCTGATGGTCGCCTTCGTCCTCAACGCGCTGTTGAGCCTTGCGCGGGCGTATCTGACGGCCTGGGTCAGCGAGAAGATCCTCCTGAGCCTGCGGCTAACGCTCTTCGAGCATTTGCTGCGACTCTCGGCATCTTTCTATGCGCGGGCACGGATCGGGGACATCGTGTCGCGCCTGTCGAACGACCTAGTGGTCGTGCAGATGGCGCTGAGCCAGGCCGCGCTTACCGGCATTTTCTACCTGCTGAGCTTTTCGCTCGGCACGATCGTTCTCTTCGTGCTGGACTGGCGCCTGGCGCTGGTCGTCGTCGTCATGTTGCCGCTGCTGTTCGTCGCGACAACGCTGCTCAGCGGCCGTGTCGTGGCCGCCAGCCGCGATCGCTCCGAGCGGCTGGCCGAGGTCACGAACGCGCTCTCCGAGACGCTGAACGCCCAGGCCGTCGTCCGAGCGTTCGGCCTCCAGTCGCGGATGATCGAGCAGTTCGCGGCCGAGCTGGACCACCTGTTCGGGAGCGCGGTACGGCTGGTGCGACTGGGCTCGCTGTTCGGCCTGAGCAGCGGCCTCATCACGTCGCTCATCCAGATTTTCGTGCTGGGCCTCGGCGCCTACCTGATCATCGCCGACCGCAGCCTGACGCTCGGCGTGCTCTTCTCGTTCACGGGCCTGCTCTCGTCGGTCACTAGCCCGGTGGAGCAGTTCACGCAGCTCTTGCAGGCGCTCCAGCAAGCCGCCGGCTCGATGCAGCGAGTGGTACAGATTCTGGACGAGCGCGAGGAGGTTGCCGACGCCCCGGATGCGGTCCCCTTGCCCCGCCTGCAGCGCGAGCTACGGTTCGACAACGTGTGGTTCAGCTACACGGGCGACCGCCCAACGCTGCAGAACGTGAGCCTGTCGATTCCGGCGGGCAGCCACGTGGCCATCGTCGGCCCGTCGGGCGCCGGCAAGAGCAGCGTGATCAACCTGATCTTGCGCTTCTACGACCCGCAGCAGGGGCAGATCCTGCTCGACGGCGTGGATCTGCGCGCGGGCACCCAACGGTCGCTGCGTGACCAGATGGCGGTCGTGTTCCAGGATACCTTCGTGTTCAACACGACGATCCGCGAGAACCTGGCCTACGGCCGCCTGGGCGCGACCGACGAGGAGATCATCGCGGCCGCGCGCCAGGCCGAGATTCACGACTTCATCCTCAGCCTGCCCGCGGGCTACGACACCGTCGTCGGCGAGCGCGGCGCGCGCCTGTCGGGCGGCCAGCGGCAGCGCCTCGCGATCGCCCGCGCGCTCCTCCGCAATCCGGCGATCTTGCTACTGGACGAGGCGACCTCGGCCCTCGATCCGGAGACCGAGGCACAAATTCAAGCGACGCTGAGCCAAGTGACCGAGCAGCTAACTACGATCGCGGTCACCCACCGGCTGGCTTCCGCCGCCAATGCCGACCGTATCTTCGTGCTCAATGGCGGCGTGTTGGTCGAGCAGGGCACGCACGCGGAGCTGATGGCGGCGCGTGGCCTGTACGCGCGGCTGTACGAGGAGCAGCAGGGCGCCGCGCTGGCGGGCGTGGCGACCACCGTGGAGGCCAGCCGCCTGCGGCGTGTGCCGTTGTTCGCCGACCTGCCGCCCGAGGCGCTCGCGGCGATCGCCAGTCGGCTCGAGCTGGAGCGCTACGCGCCGGGCGATACCATCATTCGGCAGGGCGATCTCGGCGACAAGCTGTACCTCGTCGACCGTGGCCAGGTCGAGGTGACCGTCAACAATGGCCCGATGGGCGAGCAGCGCCTGAACTCGCTGCACGAGGGCGACTACTTCGGCGAGATCGCGCTGCTGCTCGACATCCCCCGCACGGCCAGTGTCACTGCACTCGGCCCCGTGCAACTGTTAAGCTTGAGCAAGGCCGATTTCCGCCAGCTCGTGGAGCGCCTGCCCGGGGTCGCGCAGCGTCTCGCCCCGACCATGCAGGGCCGCCTCGCCCAGCAAGAACAGCTTCTTGGCGCCGAGTCGTAGCATCGAGTAGCCTGACCCTGGCGGAGGGCGCGCTGCGCGCAGGGACCAAGCGGCAAGGAGCGCCACGGCCATGAGCAGTCGGCAGGAAGAGCCAGGCAGCGGGACGCCGTCGCCCGAGCACGGCCGCCCGGCGCCTGAGCCTGCTTCGCCGCCTACGCCCCTCGACCCGGTGGACGTTAGCTTCGCCGAACAGCTCCGGCAGGCGCTCATCCGCATGGCGGCGGCAGGCCAGCTCACGGCGCCGGTTGCCCACACGGACGTGCTCGATTTGATCGTCGGCACGGCCGCGCAAGTGCTGGGGGCGCAAGCGGCCTCGCTCTACCTGATCGACCGGGCTACCGACGAGCTGGTGTTCGAGGTCGCGCTGGGCGAGTCGGCGGCCCAAGCACGCAAGTTCCGGGTGCCGGTCGGCCAGGGGATCGCGGGCTGGGTCGCCCAGACGGGCGAGGCGGCGCTAATCCCCGACGCCTCGCGGGACCCGCGGTTTGCCGTGAACATCGCGCGTAGCATCGGCTACATCCCGAAGTCGGTGCTCTGCATTCCCTTGCGCGCCGACGAGGCGGTGATCGGCGTCGTGCAGCTTTTCGACAAGGCGAGCGGTGCCCCCTTCACAGCCGAGGACCAAGCGTTGCTGGAAGAATTCGCGGTCCAGGCCGCGGTCGCGATTGAGCAATCACGCGCCGTTCGCGACGTCTGCGAACTGTTCGGCGTCGTGTTGCAGGGGCTCGTCCCGGACGGCGACCGCGCAGAGCGGGCGACGCTCGCCGCGCACGCCCGGGGCTTCGCCGAGCGGACCGCGGCGAGCGCGCAATATCGCGATGCACAGCGCATCACGGAGCTTGTCACGGAGATCAGTCGGCAGGGGCCGGAGGGGCGCCACCTGTGTCAGGCATTGCTGAACAGCGTGGCCGAGTACACCCGTGACAGCGGCGAGCCGGCGGGAGAGGCGCCGTGAAGCCAGCTTGGAGCGCCGAGTTCTCGCCCGAAGCGCTACGCTATCCCGACCCCATCCCGGTGCTAGACCAGCTGACCCCTGACTGGGCGTGGGGCGGCAGCACGGGCCGCGGCGTGCGCGTGGCGGTGGTCGACAGCGGGATCGACGCCGACCATCCCGCGCTCGGCGGGATGGTGCGCGGCGGCGTGACGGTTGTCGAGCAGGACGGCCAGTGTACTTATGACGACGCGCCGCACGGCGACGCGTTCGGGCACGGCACAGCGTGCGCCGGGATCATTCACAGCATCGCCCCCGAGGCCGAGCTGTACAGCGTGAAGGTGCTGGGGGCAACCCTCAGCGGCACGGGAGGCATGTTCGCGGCCGGCTTGCGCTGGGCGATCGAGCACGACATGCAGGTGCTCAACTTGAGCCTGGGGACAACTAAACGGGAGTTCTACGCGGTGCTACACGAGCTTGCGGACATGGCGTACTTCAAGAACGCCGTGCTGGTCACCGCCGCGAACAATTTTCCCCAGCCCAGCTTCCCGTCGATGTACGCGTCGGTCATCTCGGTGGCCAGCCACGAGGAGAAGGACCCGTTCCTCTTCTACTACAACCCCGCGCCGCCGGTGGACTTCGGCGCACCGGGGATCGACGTGCAGGTGCCGTGGCGTGGCGGCGGCTACATCAGCACCACGGGCAACAGCTTTGCGGCGCCGCATGTGAGCGGCATCGTGGCGCTGATTCTGGCCAAGCACCCGGGCCTCGCGCCATTCCAGGTGAAGACGATTCTCCGCGCCACAGCCTGGAACGTCCGCAACCGCCGGACGCCCGCCGATGCGATCGCCAATCCGGCCGAGGGCGCCTCGGCGCCAGGTCAACGGGGCGTCCGCGCCGAGACGTAGCGCGTGCGACGGCAGGAAATTGGCTGCCGGCGAGCCAAGCGAAAAGGGGTGGACGCGGTTGCGTCCACCCCTTTTCGCTTGGCTCGCCGGCGAATTACTGGTAGAAGCCCGTCGGGACCGCCTGCCATGCCAGACCGAAGGGGGTATTCACCCACTGATACGTGTAGCCGGTCTGGTAGAAGCTCGGCACGTACGCGACGGGGGCGGGCAGCCCCGGGGCCGGCGGGGGCGCGACCGGGGCAAAGTAACCATACCCCTGGACGTCGCCCTGATCGCGCGGCTGGAAAGCGGCCGCCGCCATAGCATCAAGCATTCGCTGCTCGTTCGCCGGCAGAGTGCTGCGGAACTGCGCCAGCTTTTCGACAAACGCCTTGCGCTCGGAATCGCTGGGGAAGTCAGCCATCGTGCCCTCCTGATATCTCTCTGCGGCAGCCCTGCTCCCGGGCCCCGTCGGGTCGCACCGCGCGGCGCGGTCGATCCGTTGCCTAGCTTAGCTGCTCGCCAGGCTTATTGTCTGTGAACTGCGTCACATTTGCAATTTTTTCCGTGAAGCAGCTCACATATTCCCTCTCCGCCTCGGGGCCGACCTACCACGGGACGCCACCTACGCCCGGCCGCGCAGCACCGCAATCGTCTTGTCCAGCGACGCGGCGTCCTCGACGTTCAGTAGTCGCGGCCGGGCGTCGCGCTTCTGCGCGGTGCGCCGAATCAGCCCGAGCAGCGTACGGCCGGGCCCGACTTCGACGAACGTATCCACGCCGGCACTGAGCATCGCCTCCACCGACTGCTCCCACAGAACGCCGCCCTTGATCTGGTTGCGCAGCGCGGCACGCAAGGCCAGCGCGTCCGTCGCCGGGCGGGCCGTCGTGTTCGACACCACCGGCAGCCGCGCATCCCGGATGGGCGCAGCCTCCAGTGCGGGCAGGAAGCGCGCCTCGGCCGGCTCCATGAGCGGTGAGTGAAACGCGCCGCCAACAACCAGCTCCGTCACGCGCGCCCCGGCGGCGACGAACCGAGGGGCCGCCTCCTGAACAGCCGCCGTGTCGCCCGCGATGACGACTTGCCCGGGGCTGTTGTAATTCGCCACCGCCAGCACCCCGGCACCGTCCCAAGCTGCCACGAGCGCCGCGACCTGCTCATCCGGGAGGCCCGTCACGGCCAGCATGCTGCCGGGGCGCGCGCACGCGGCCTGCATCGCCTCGGCGCGCGCCCGCACCAGCGGCAACGCATCCTGGAGTGACAGCGCCCCCGCGGCCACGAGCGCGGCGTACTCTCCGAGGCTGTGCCCGGCTACGATATCCGGGTCGAAGCCCGCATCCTGCAGAGCGGCCAAGCACGCGCAGTCCACGGCGAAGATAGCGGGTTGCGCGTTCGCGGTCTCGACCAGCTCGTCCAGGGGGCCTTCGAAGCAACGGCGCTCCAGGTCGGGGACGGCGGCGGTCACCTCGGCCCACACTGCTGCGGCGGCCGGGGAGGCGGCGACGATGTCGCGCCCCATGCCGACGCTGGCCGAGCCCTGGCCCGGAAACACGAACGCCGTTTTGCCCATCGTTCACTCCGCGGGCGGCGCGTCGCCCGGGCGCGATTATACGAGGCGGGCAGCCACGAGGGGCAAGAACCGGGGCAAGTTACCTAACGCGCGGGGATCAGCCACGGTACAGCAGCCGATAGAGCCGGTCGGCCCAGGTTTCCGGGGGCAGCTCCACCGGGCGGCCGCGCCAGTAGTGCTGCGAGCGGCCGCGTGGGCCGAGGAGCAGCGTGAGGACGGCGAGCGCGATGCAGACCAGCCCGGCCAGGAACACTTGCGAGCTGTAAGGAAAGCGGAACATCCACCCCACGAGCGCAATCAGCGCCCCCGCCAACAGCAGCTCGCTGGGCGAGTGCGGGCGCCAATCGGGCAAATGCAGGCCCGCTGGCCGCGGCGGGGGCAGCCGGCGCGGCGCAGGTTCGGCCGGCAGGCGATCGACGTGCCCGCGCGCTAATGCGTCTTCGATCTGCTTGCGCAGATCTTCCGGCAAGTCGGGCTGTCTGGACATGCGTTGCTCATCCCGAACGATGGGTCCGGCGCCCTGTCGGCATTATACCGGGCGGCGGGCCGGTCCGCCGGAAAGTCGTGGTCCGGGACTATTGCGCGTTGTCGTGCCGATGGGGTACAATCGGTCCAGTGGAAAGGTCAAGCTCGCGCTGCGAAGACGCGGTCGAATCCTGAAGCGCCCGCCGCTTAGGTCCAGACCCGCTCCCCCGCTCACGATGCCTCAGCCTTTACCCATCCTAGAGTCTCAAGGAGACATTCGTGAGTTTCGTCGACCGTACGCTCGTTTGCCGGGAGTGTGGGCAGGAGTTCACCTTCACCGCAGGGGAGCAGGAGTTCTTCGCCCAGAAGGGGTTCACCAACGAGCCCGGGCGCTGCACCGAGTGCCGCTCCGCGCGCAAGGCCCGCATGGGCGGCGGCGGAGGCATGGCCTACGACAGCGACCGCGGCTACAGCGGTGGCGGCTACGGCGGTGGCTACTCGCGCGGCCCGCGCGAGATGTTCGACGCCGTCTGTTCCGAGTGCGGCGGGGTGGCGCACGTGCCGTTCCAGCCACGCAGCGACAAGCCGGTCTACTGCTCGAGCTGCTTCGAGCGAGTGCGCAGCTATCGGTAAGCCGTACTGACAGCCAACCGAGCAAGGAACAAGCGGCGGGTGCCTCGGCACCCGCCGCTTGGCGTCTCTGGCCCACGCCGCACTCCCCCGCCGCGCGCTGCCAGCGGGGCCCCGGCGCGGCCGGCCCGATTCGCCCCGCCCGGCGCAGGATCGAGCACGTCTCCATCGACTCGGCCACGAACCACCCGCGCCCGGAGCCTGTTGATGCGCATCGCCACCTGGAATGTGAACTCCATCGCCGCGCGCTTGCCGGCCGTCACCGCCTGGCTGCTGGAGCAGCAGCCAGACGTGCTCTGCTTGCAGGAGATCAAGTGCGTGGCGGAGCGGTTCCCCGCCGCCGCCTTCGCGGAGCTGGGCTACCACGCCGCCGTCTTCGGCCAGCCCACGTACAACGGCGTGGCGATTCTCGCGCGCCAGCCGCCTGTCGAGGTGGAGCGGGGCTTTCCGGGCCAGCCTGACGGCCCGGCCCGCTTGATCGCCGCTGCGGTTGGGCCGGTCCGCGTGGTGGACGTGTACGTCCCGAATGGAGCGCCACTCGGATCGGACCGGTACAGCGGCAAGCTGGCGTGGCTGGCGCAGCTCCGCGCGTACCTGGACGCGCGGCATACGCCGGACGAGCTGCTAGTCCTCTGTGGCGACTTCAACGTCGCGCCGGAGCCGCGCGACGTATACGATCCGGCCGCCCTGGCCGCACAGGTGTTGTTCACGCCGCCCGAGCGCGCGGCCCTCGCCCCGGTCGCGGCCTGGGGCCTCGTGGATACCTTCCGGCTCCACGAGTCGGAGCCCGGCCACTACTCGTGGTGGGACTACCGCCAGGCGGCCTTCCGCCGGAACCTCGGGCTACGCATCGACCACGTATGGGCCACGCCGCCGCTTGCCGCGGCCTGTACCGGCGCTTGGATCGACCGGGCGCCGCGCGGCGGCGAGCGTCCGTCGGACCACGCCCCGGTCGTCGCCGACTTCGCACTCTAGCGCGGGGCCCCGGTGGACTTGGGCGCGGCGTCATAACTGTGCTATACTCACCCGATTCGCACGCGCCTTTACAATTGCAGATGCCGCTGCTCTTATCGAGAGAGGTGGAGGGACTGGCCCGACGAAGCCCGGCAACCCCCTTGGCGACGCGTGTGCTGAGCCACGCGCGCGGAGGTGAGGGTGCCAATTCCGACGGAGCGCATGGCGCTCCGAGAGATGAGAGACGTCCTCGGGTACTCGTGCGCACGCGCCAGAACTTCTCAACCGAGAAGTTTTTTTGTGCCCTGCGACAGCCCCAGCGGCTCCCTGCAGTGTGAGGCCAGCCCCAGGAGCGAGGGCCATCAACCGCGCGACAGCGCCTGTGCCGGCCCAGGAGCCGAGTTGACCGATACGATCAGCTACACCGCCGGCGTGGTCCGGCTCGTCGATCAGACGCGCCTGCCCACCGAGGTCGTGGAGCACGAGTGCCGGGCGGCGGCCGACGTGGCCGAGGCGATCCGCACCATGCGGGTGCGCGGAGCGCCGGCGATCGGCGTGGCCGGCGCCTACGCGCTGGCGCTTGGCGCGCGGGAGTATGCCGGGGACGACCCGTCGGGCTTTCGCGTCCACCTGGAGCGCGTCGCCGCCGAGGTCCGGGCCACGCGCCCCACGGCCGTGAACCTCTTCTGGGCGGTGGCGCGCGCGCTCGCGGTGGCCGACGCTGCGCTCGCGGCGGGCGTGCCGGCGGCGCGCGAGGCGCTAGTCGACCTGGCCGAGCGGCTCCGCGCAGAGGACGTGGCCCTGAACCGGCAGCTTGGCCAGCACGGCGCCGACCTCGTGCCGGACAACGCGCGCGTGCTGACCCACTGCAACGCGGGCGCACTCGCCACGGCCGGCTACGGCACGGCGCTGGGCGTGGTGCGCGGCGCGGTGGAGCGCGGGAAGCGGCTGCACGTCTACGTCGACGAGACCCGGCCCTTCCTGCAGGGCGCGCGGCTGACCGCCTGGGAGCTGCAGGCCGACGGCATCCCGCTAACGCTCATTACCGACAACATGGCCGGCTACTTCATGGCGCAGGGCAAAGTGGACCTGGTGGTCGTCGGGGCTGACCGCATCGCCGCCAATGGCGACGTGGCGAACAAGATCGGCACCTACAGCCTAGCCGTCCTGGCGCATGCTCACGGGATCCCGTTCTACGTGGCGGCGCCCACCTCGACGGTGGACCTCTCCCTGGCTACTGGCGAGTCGATCCCGATCGAAGAACGCAGTGCCGACGAGGTGACGCACTTCGCCGGGCGGCGCGTCGCGCCAGAGGGCATCGGGGTGGCCAATCCCGCGTTCGACGTGACGCCGCACCGCTACGTGACCGCGATCGTGTCCGAGCAGGGGGTGCTGCGGCCGCCATTCGGCCCCGCGCTGGCCGCGGCCGTGCGCGCCGCCGAGCGGGCGAGCGAGGCCAGGGCTAATCCGGCGCCGAGTCGGTAGCGCGGGAGCGAGGATGGCGGAGCAGCTAGCGGAGATCGGGGTTTTCGGCGGCTCGGGCTTCTACAGCCTGCTGGAGCACCGCGAGGAGCGTCGCGTCGAGACGCCCTACGGCGAGCCGAGCGATGCGCTGCACCTGGGCGAGATCGGCGGCCGCCGGGTCGCTTTCCTGCCGCGCCACGGCGCGCGCCACCAGTACCCGGCGCACGTGGTGAACTATCGCGCCAACCTGTGGGCGATGAAAGAAGTTGGCGTGACGCGCATCCTGGGGCCGTGCGCCGCCGGCAGCTTGCAGCGGCACGTGCGGCCCGGCGACTTCGTCGTCTGCGATCAGTTCGTGGACCGGACGAGCGGACGCGCCGACACGTTCTACATGGGCCCGCACGCTGTACACATCAGCACCGCCGAGCCGTACTGTCCCGAGGTCGGTCCGCTGGCGGTCGAGGCCGCGCGCGGGCTGGGCATCCCGGTCCACGAGCGCGGCACGGTCGTGGTGATCCAGGGGCCGCGCTTCAGCACCCGCGCGGAGAGCCGCTGGTTCGCCAGCCAGGGCTGGGAGGTGATCAACATGACCCAGTACCCGGAATGCGCGCTCGCGCGTGAGCTGGAGCTGTGCTATACGAACGTCTCGCTGATCACCGATTACGACGCCGGCGTCGCGGCGGAGTCGGGCGTCCAGGCGGTGAGCGCCGACGCCGTGGTGCGCGTGTTCAACGAGAACAACGCGCGCCTGCGTGATCTCCTGCACGCGCTGATCCCGCGGATTCCGAGCGAGCGCTCGTGCCCCTGCGGCCACGCGCTCCAGGGCGCGACCCTGTGAGGCGCGCGCCCCACTCTCGCGCGAGGATACGGCTATGAGTCTGGTAGTCGTCGGGTCGATGGCGCTCGACACCGTGAAAACGCCGTTCGGCGAAGTGAAAGAGGTGCTGGGAGGCGCGGCGACGTTCTTCTCGCTGGCCGCCAGCAACTTCACGCAGGTGCAGGTCGTCGCGGTGGTGGGCGAGGACTTTCCGGAGGAGCATCTTGATCTCCTACGGAGCCGGAACATCGACGTGAGCGGCGTGCAGCGCCGCCCCGGGCGCACCTTTCGCTGGTCGGGCGAATACACCTACGACCTCAATACCGCGCACACGCTCGATACACAGCTGGGCGTGTTCGCCGACTTCCATCCGGAGCTGCCCGACCACTATCGCGACGCCGACTTCGTGTTCCTGGCCAACATCGACCCGGTGCTCCAGCTCGAGGTCGTGCGCCAGATGCGCTCCCCGCGGCTGCGCGCGCTCGACTCGATGAACTTCTGGATCGAGAGCAAGCGCCCCGAGCTGACCGAGGCGATGTCGAACGTGGACGTCGTATTGCTGAACGAGGGCGAGGTGCGCGAGTACGCCGGCACCTATAACCTGTACACCGCCGCCCGCAAGGTGCTCGACCTCGGCCCGAGCGCCCTGGTCGCCAAGAAGGGCGAGAACGGCGCCGTGCTGATCTCGTCGTCGGGCATCTTCATCGCGCCCGCCTTCCCGCTCGAGTCAGTGCTGGACCCGACGGGGGCGGGCGACTCGTTTGCCGGCGGCTTCGTCGGCTATCTCGCGGGCGTCGGCGACGTGTCGCTGGCCAGCATCAAGCGGGCGATGATCCACGGCAGCACGATCGCGTCGTTTGCGGTCGAGGACTTCAGCGTGAACCGCCTAGTACGCCTGCAGCCGGCGGAGCTTCGGGAGCGCTTTGAGCAATTCCGCGAATTGATGACGTTCGAGGCGAACGCCTGAGCGCCCCACCGGCCCGACGAGCGGCGGCGCCGCCTCCGACCGGCAAGAAGAGGAGGACCAACTTGGCGAATACCCCGCACCACGTAAAGGACCTGGCGTTGGCCGACGAGGGCAAGCTGCACATCGAGTGGGCCGAGGCCCAGATGGCGGTGCTGCGGCTGATCCGTGAGCGCTTCCAACGCGAGCGCCCGCTGGAGGGCGTGCGCCTGGCGGCCTGCCTGCACGTGACGTCCGAGACCGCCAACCTGGCGATCACGCTGCGGGATGGTGGCGCCCAGGTGACCCTCTGCGCCAGCAACCCGCTCAGCACGCAGGACGACGTGGCCGCCGCGCTTGTCGCCCACTACGGCATACCCACGTACGCGATCAAGGGCGAGGACGAGCAGACGTATTACCAGCACCTGAATGCCACGCTCGACTCGAAGCCGCAGCTCACCATGGACGACGGCGCCGATCTGGTGAGCCAGCTGCACACGAAGCGCGCCGATCTGCTCGCCAACGTGGTCGGCGGCACGGAGGAGACGACCACCGGGGTCATTCGCCTGCGCAGCATGGCGAGGGACGGCGTCCTGAAGTATCCGATCATCGCCGTAAACGAGGCGATGACCAAGCACATGTTCGACAACCGCTACGGCACCGGCCAGAGCACCATCGACGGGGTCGTGCGGGCGACCAACGTGCTGCTCGCCGGGCGCCACGTGGTCGTTTGTGGCTATGGCTGGTGCGGCAAGGGCGTGGCGATGCGCGCGAAGGGCCTGGGCGCCAACGTGATTGTGACCGAGGTCGACCCGATCCGAGCGCTAGAAGCGCTGATGGACGGGCACCGCGTGATGCCCGTCGCGGAGGCCGCGCGGCAGGGCGACCTATTCGTGACTGTGACGGGCGACAAGAACGTGCTGAGCGGCGACCACCTGGCGGCCATGAAGGACGGCGCGATTGTCGCCAACTCTGGCCACTTCAACGCCGAGATCGACATCGCGGCGATGGAGCGGGCCGCCAAGAGCAAGCGCCACGTGCGCGAGTTCGTGGATGAGTACACTTACCCCGACGGCCACCGGGTCTACCTGCTTGGCGAGGGGCGCCTGATCAATCTGGCCGCGGCCGAGGGCCATCCGGCCGCCGTGATGGACATGAGCTTCGCCAATCAGGCGCTGGCGGCCGAGTACATGCTGCGCCACAGCAAGGAGCTAGAACGCACCGTCTACGCGGTGCCCGAGCCCATCGACCGCGAGATCGCCCGCTTGAAGCTGGAGTCGCTCGGCGTCCAAATCGACACGTTGACCGCCGAGCAGGCGAAGTACCTCGAATCCTGGGACGAGGGGACGTGATTAGCCGCCGAGCGACGAACGCGGAGCGCGTGCGGATGGCTTAGCGCTCCCCACTCGGCACGCAGCACTGGAGAGAACATGACCACGAGTTTCATGCAGAACCCGCAGCTCTTCTTCACCTCGGAATCGGTCACGGAGGGCCATCCCGACAAGCTTTGCGATCAGCTGTCGGATGCCATCCTGGACGCCGTGCTGAAGGACGACCCGATGAGCCGCTGCGCCGCCGAGTGCTACGCGACAACCGGCACGGTGATCGTCGGCGGTGAGATCACGACCCAGACCTACGTGGACATGCAGAAGCTGGTGCGCGAGGTCGTACGCGACATCGGCTATACACGCGCCAAGTACGGCTTCGACTACGAGACGTGCGGCGTGCTCGTCGCGATCAAGGAGCAGTCGCCCGACATCGCCCAGGGCGTGAACGCCGCTCTCGAGGTGCGCCAGGGCGAGATGGAAGAGGACGCAACCCTCAAGGTCGGCGCGGGTGACCAGGGCATGATGATCGGCTTCGCCTGCAACGAGACGCCCGAGCTGATGCCGTTGCCGATCTCGCTCGCGCACAAGCTCTGCCGCCGCCTGGCCGAGGTGCGGAAAGACGACAGCCTCCCCTACCTGCGCCCGGATGGCAAGAGCCAGGTGACCGTCGAATACGAATACGGCCGGCCGAAGCGCGTGGACGCGGTCGTCATCTCGACGCAGCACGACCCAGAAGTGAGCTGGGAGCAGATCCAGCGGGATATCCGGGAGATCGTCATCCAGCCCATCGTCCCGGCGGAGCTGCTGGACCGATCCACGAAGTATTATGTGAACCCGACGGGTCGCTTTGTGATCGGCGGCCCGATGGGCGACGCCGGGCTCACCGGCCGCAAGATCATCGTGGACACCTATGGCGGCATGGCTCGGCACGGCGGCGGCGCCTTCAGCGGCAAGGACCCCACCAAGGTGGACCGCTCGGCGGCGTATGCGGCGCGCTACGTGGCGAAGAACGTGGTGGCGGCCGGCCTGGCCGATCGCTTCGAGGTCCAGATCGCCTACGCGATCGGCGTCGCCACCCCGCTCAGCGTGAACTTCGAGACGTTCGGTACGGCCCACGTGGACGAGGACGTTATCCACAAGCTCATCGCCAAGCACTTCGACCTGCGCCCGGGGGCGATCATTCGCGACCTACGGCTGCGGCGGCCCATCTACCGCCCCACCGCCGCGTACGGCCACTTTGGCCGGGACGATATCGACGCGCCGTGGGAGGCCACCGACAAGGCCGACGCGCTGCGCGCGGATGCGGGGCTGCAGGCCGAGCCCGCGCGGGCCTAGGCAACCGGCCCTAGCCGGGCAGGGACGCTTGGTTCCCGGGCGTCCCTGCCCGGCTAGCCACGTGGTACGCTGATACTGACTTGTTCCGCCGCGCCCTAGCGGCCATGGCCGGGCGCTGATTCTACCCGGAGAACGCCATGCCGACCAAGATCGAGTTCGGCACGGATGGCTGGCGGGCCATCATCGCCGAGGACTTCACCTTCGAGAACGTGCGCTATTGCGCCCAGGCCGTGGCCGACTATCTCCACCAGTCGGGGCAGGCGAGCAACGGCCTGGTGGTGGGATACGACACGCGTTTCGCGTCGGACCGCTTCGCCGCCGCGGTGGCCGAGGTGGCCGCGGCGAACGACATCACGGTGTATCTCTGCAACCGGCCGGAACCGACGCCGGTCGTGTCGTACTCGGTGCTGGACCGCAAGGCCGGCGGCGGCGTGGTCATCACCTCCAGCCATAACCCCGCTCCGTACAACGGATTCAAATACAAGCCCGAATATGCCGGCTCCGCCTCGCCGGAGATCGTCGCGAGACTGGAAGAGCGCATTCGCGTCCACCAGGAAGCCGGCAGCGTGCGCCGTGTGCCGCTGGCCGACGCGCGGCGGCGCGGCCGTGTCGAGTCTGTGGATGCGCGCGCGCCCTACATGACGCAGATGGGGCGCCTGGTCGATCTCGACCGGCTGCGCGCCAGCGGACTCCGGGTCGTCCACGACGCGATGTACGGCGCGGGGATCGGCTACTTCGCCGAGGTGCTGGCCGGCGGCCGGGCGACGGTCGAGGGGCTGCACGACGTGGTGAACCCCAACTTCCCCGGTCTGCACGGCCCCGAGCCCATCCCCCCGAACGTGGACGAGCTGCTGGCCGCGGTGCGGGAGCGCGGCGCCGCCGTCGGGCTGGCTACCGACGGCGATGCCGACCGCATCGGCCTGGTGGACGAGCAGGGCCGCTTCGTGAACCAGCTCGAGGTCTACGCGCTCCTCCTGCTCTACCTGTTGGAGGTACGTGGGCTGCGGGGACCGGCGGTCCGCTCGCTAACGTCCACGTCGATGGCCGACCGCCTGGGAAAGCGTTTCGGCATCCCCGTCTACGAGACGCCCGTCGGGTTCAAGTACGTCGGCCCGAAGATGCTCGCGGAGAACGCGATCCTCGGAGGCGAAGAGAGCGGGGGCTACGGCTTCCAGGGCCACATTCCCGAGCGCGACGCCATCTTGGCGGGCCTGTACCTCCTTGACCTCTGCGTTCAGAAAGGGCAGCCGCTGTCCGAGATCGTGCGCTACCTGCACGAGGTGGCCGGCGCTTCCCACTATGATCGCGACGACGTACACTTCCCCGCCGACCAGCGAGCGGCGATCGTCAACCGGGTGAATGCGGCCGAGCCGAGCTCGATTGGCGGGCTGAAGGTCGAGCATATCGATGACATGGAGGGCCGCAAATTCTATCTCGAGGACGGTAGCTGGCTGCTGATCCGCTTCTCTGGCACCGAGCCGCTGCTCCGCATTTACACCGAGACGACCAGTCCCGAGCGCGTGCGCGCCATTCTGGACGCCGGTCACCAGATTGCGGGCGTCTAGTGGACCCATCGCGCGCGCCACGAGCCGCTGGATCCGGGGGCGGGGGTGCCGCGCCCCCTATCGATCTTGACCGCCCGGAGACGTACCGCGCGGTTGATGCGGCGAACATGCTGGCGCACCTGGAGGCGCTGCCTGCGCAGCTCGGCGAGGCCTGGCGGCTGGTAACCGCCTTCCCGGCGCCCGAAACGCTT
>JAJPHF010000173.1 GCA_021325365.1 Pseudomonadota bacterium | reverse complement strand
GCGGTACGGGCGCGACGTGCTGCCGCGCCTGCGCGGGGCGCAGCGGGCGGCCGCGTAGAGCGGTGATACGCGAGCCCGCCCGGCGGGACGCTTACCGGGGCGCGCCCTCACCCCGACCCTCTCCCAGGGGGAGAGGGGGTAGGACGAGGGACCGCCCTCACCCCAGCCCTCTCCCAGGGGGAGGGGGGGAGGGGACGGAGGCGCGCCCTTCACCCCGGCCGTCTCCGGGGGGCGAGGGGGTACGGGAACTCCAGCGCTAGATTCGGTATAAGCGGCTCCTCCGCGGCATGCCCCGGAGGCCGGGTGCGGAAGCGTCAGGCGGCGATGACCTGGTCGGCGCGGTCGTCGGCCGTGAGGCCGAGGGCGAGCTGCCGGAGCGCAGCGGCCAGCTCGGCGTGGCGCTCCGGCGCCCAGCCGGCCAGCAGCTGGGCCAGCCCCTCGCGCCGCGCCGCGAGCAGCCGGTCGAGCACCTCACGGCCGTGAGGCGTGAGCGCGACACAGACCGGGCCCTCGCCGCGCGCGCTGTCGTCGACCTCTACCAGGCCATTCTCTCGCAGCTGTGTCAGGTAGGGCAGGAGCTTCGCGGCGGGCACGCGTGCTCGCTTCGCCAGGAACGCCAGTGTGGCGGGGGCCTGCTCGTCGAGGCGGAAGAGCAGCCAGCAGCAGCCGGGGGGCAGATCCACGCCCGCCCGGGCCGCCAGGCGCTCGTAGATCGGGCGGAGCTGCTCGCGGCCGGCGAGCACGCTCAGGGCGCGGGCGATCTCGTCGAGCGAGTCGCGGTCCTGCGGCATGCCGAACGTCTCGCCCGGATCGGTCGCCCCGGCGGTCTGCCGCAGCGGCACCTCGGGCAATGCCAGGGCGAGCAGGAACCCAAGGAGCGCGAAGGGCACCGCGGCCAGGAAGACGGGCTGGAGCGACGCGGCGTACGCCTGGACGAAGCCGGAGTGGATCGCCGGGGGCAGCTGTGCGAGGGTGGCGGGGTCCGTCGCGGCCACGTCCAGCCCCGCCCCGGGCGCGGCCGCGCCCGGGGGCAGGAACCGCTGCATGTTGGCGCCCAGCAGGTTGTTGAAGATCGCGCCGAACAGGGCGACGCCGAACACGCTGCCGATCGAGCGAAAGAACGTGGCGCCCGACGTCGCCGCGCCAAGGTCGCGGTAGTCCACGGCGTTCTGCACCGCGATGATCAGCACCTGCATCACCAGCCCGAGGCCGAGGCCCAGGACCAGCATGTAGGCCGACGTGAGCACCGCGCTGGTAGCCGCGTCCATCCGCGACAACAGGTAGAGCCCTACGGCCATGGTGGCCAGGCCCACGATCGGGAACAGCTTGTAGCGCCCCCAGCGGCTGATGAGCTGCCCGCTGCCGATAGACGTGACGAGCAGGCCGGCCATCAGCGGCACCATGCGGAGCCCGGACAGCGTCGGGCTGACGCCCTGCACGACTTGCAGGAACAGCGGGAGGAAGGTCGTCGTGCCGAGCAGCGCGAAGCCGACGACGAAGCTGATGGCGCTCGCCAGCGCGAACACGCGGCGGCGGAACAGCGCGAGCGGCAGGACCGGCTCGGCCGCGCGCCGCTCAACGATGACGAACAGCACGCCCAAGACGACCGCGGCCACCGCCAGGCCCACGACCGGCGGCGAGGCCCAGGGATAGACGCTGCCGCCGAACGTGGTGAACAGCACCGCGCAGGTCGTCGCCGCGGCCAGCAGCGCGGTGCCCGCGTAGTCGATGCGGTGCTGGATGTGGCGGGCGAGCGCTGGCAGGGTGAGGCCCGTCACCACGAGCGCCACCACCCCGATCGGCAGGTTCACGTAGAACACCCAGCGCCACGACAGGTGGTCCACGAAGAAGCCGCCCAGGAGCGGCCCGGCGACGCTGGTGACGCCGAAGACCGAGCCGAAGATGCCCTGGTAGCGGCCGCGCTCGCGGGGCGAGACCACGTCGGCGACGATCGCCTGCGACGTGACGATGAGGCCGCCGCCGCCCAGCCCTTGGAGCCCCCGAAACAGGATCAGGTGCCACATGGTCCGGCTCAACCCGCACAGCGCCGAGCCGACCAGGAAGAGGACGATGGTGGTCTGGTACACGCGCTTGCGGCCATACAGATCGCCCAGCTTGCCCCACAGCGGCGTCGACGCCGTCGAGGCGAGGAGGTAGGCGGTCACCACCCACGACAGGTGCTCCAGGCCGCCGAGGTCGCCGACGATCGTGGGCAGCGCGGTGGCGACGATCGTCTGGTCGAGCGCGCCCAGCAGCATGCCGAGCAGCAGCCCGCTGAAGATGACCAGCACCTGCCGGTGGCTCAGCCGGCCGGCCGTCGCGAGGGGTGCGGTAGTGGGCAGAGCGTTCGCGCTCACGGCTGCCTCCGGTGGTCGATGGCCGCGGGAAACCAGCCGGCGCCCGGGGGGCCTGGCTGGGCGGGGGGCGGGGCGCGGGCCGACTAGGTTCCGCGATGCGGCAGGCCGTAGTACGGATCGCCGATGGTGGATGGCTCGCGCTGCTCGACGTCGTAGGCGCCGTAGCGGCGAAGCAGCGCGCGCGCCTCGTCGTAGCGCCCGCCCGCGCGGACGGTCACGAGCGTGCGGCCGCCGTGGACCTCCTGCTCGTACCAGCGCGCCTCCTCCTCGGGCACGCCCATGTTCACCAAGCCGCTGGCCAGGGCGCCGATGCTGGCGCCGACGGCGGCGCCCACCAGCGAGGCGATCAGCGCGCCCGCGCCGATGAACGGCCCGACGCCGGGGATCACGAACGAGCCGAGGCCGACCAGCCAGCCCGCGGCGCCGCCCAGCACGCCGCCGGCCACCGCCGGCCCGGCGGAGCCGAAGTTCGCGTTGTCCTTCTCTTCGCCGGCTCGGGCGTGGTCCGTATCCGGCATCAGGATGCTGATGTCGTCCACGGCGAACCCCGTGTCTTTGAGCGCCTCGATGGCGTTGCCGGCCGCGGCGCGGTCGCGGAACACGCCCACCGCCGCCTTCCGTTCGTCGGTCATCGTCGTCTCTCCTCCCGCTTGCTGCCGCGTCATCCCGAGGGCAAGCTGTGATGCCTGGGCGCAGACACCGTGCCAGGCGGCGCCGGCCCGCGGCAGCGCAGGCCGGCCGCGGGCATACGACGTGCACAGCGGGCGAGGCCCCAGCGAGTGCTCGTGATAGGGAGAACTGGCGGCTTGCCCAGGTGGTTCTACGCGCTGCTGCTCCTGACGCCGGCCGCGCTCGCCGCGGGCGCGGCCCGGCTGCCGCCGCTGGTTGTGTTCGCGGTGTCGGCGGCCAGCCTGGTGCCGCTGGCCTGGCTCATCGGCAGGGCCACGGAGGAGGTCGCACACCACCTCGGCCCGCGCTACGGGGGGCTGCTCAACGCCACGTTCGGCAACACCGCGGAGCTGATCATCACGGCGCTAGCGATCCACCGCGGCCTGCTCACGCTGGTCAAGGCGTCGATCACGGGCTCGATCATCTCCAACACGCTGTTCAGCCTCGGGCTGTCGCTGCTGGTGGGCGGCTTTCGCAACGGGCGGCAGGGGTTCGACTCCCGCGATACCAGCTTGAACGCGGCCATGATGATCCTGGCCGTGGCCAGCCTCTACCTGCCTGCCATCTTTGCCAGCTCGGTGCGCGAGCACGCCGTGATCGAGGAGCTGAGCCTGTTCATCGCCGGGGTCCTGCTCGTCACCTACGCTGGGTACGTCGCCTACACCGTGACCCAGGGCCACTCCGCGGAAGATATCGTTCCCAACGTCGGAGCGGAGTCCGGCGTTGCCACGGCGGGCGCGCGGGCCGCGCCCGGCGGCGCGGCGTCGTCGGCGCGGGCGCCGCTCTGGAGCCGGCGGCGCGGCCTGCTGGTGCTGGCGGCGGCGGGCGCGGGCGCGGCGATCAGCGGCGACCTGCTGGTCGACTCGGTGGAGCCGGTCATCGCGCAGCTCGGGTGGAGCGAGCTGTTCGTGGGCGTCATCATCGTACCGTTGGTGGGGAATGCGGCCGAGTACTTCAGCGCGGTCCAGATGGCCTGGCGCGATCGCCTCGACGTGACGCTCTCCATCGCCGCGGGGTCGAGCACCCAGGTGGCACTGTTCGTGGCGCCCGTGCTCGTGTTCCTCAGCCTGGCGCTCGGCCATCCCATGGATGTGATCTTCACGCCGTTGGAGCTGGCCATCCTGGGCCTGGCCACGGCCATCTTCGCTTACGTGAGCATGGACGGGAAGTCGAACTGGCTCGAAGGAATGCAGCTCCTGGCCGTGTACCTGGTCGCCGTGCTCGCCTTTTACTTCCTGCCCGTGCCGCCGTAAAGACTTGCCGAGCGAGGCTCGCCGCCCGTATGCACAACGGGTAGACTTCGGTCTCTCTAAAAGGGGAAACGGCTCATGGTCGACAAAGCGCGTCGGAAAGAACTTCTCGACCATCGCCTCGTGGCGGACGCCCGCGCGGTCGGCATGGAGGCCTTCCATCTGGAGATCCTAGAAACGCTGGCGGTCACGCCCGAGATGACGCGGGAGCAGGTCCAGGCGGACCTCGCGACGCTCGAGGCGCTCTGGCGCGAAAAGCTGGACCCGGCGCTGCTGTATTGACGCGCGCCGGCGGTTGACAAGCACCTGGGGGGCTGCTACCGTTCGGGCAAGGACGGCGCCCAGCGACACGGCGAGCGGCGCGCGCCCCGGGGCGCCGCCGGGCGCGGCCGGGCTGCGCCGCGCACGGGAGGGACGAACGATGGTGCAGGCAGTTGACGCCGAGCAGTATTACGCCGAGCTAGAGGACCTCAACGTCGCGCCGCTGTGGCGGGTGGACGAGTCGGGGGCGGCGCGCTCGCCGGACTCGATTCGGCCGGGCGTCTGGCGCTGGCGCGAGCTGTACCCACGGCTGGCCCGCGCCACCGAGATGATGGACCTGGAGACCGGCGGCGAGCGCCGCGTGCTGACGCTCATCAATCCCGGGATGAAGCCCCTGCTCGGCACCACGCACACCCTCACCACGTCGCTGCAGCTCATCCTGCCCGGCGAGGTGGCGCCGGCGCACCGCCACACGATGGCCGCCTTCCGCTTCATCATCGAGGGCCAGCGCGGCTACACCGTCGTCGACGGCGAGAAGCTGCCGATGAGCCCGGGCGACCTGATCCTCACGCCCGGCTGGACCTGGCACGACCACGGCAGCGAGGGCGAGGGGCCGATGGTCTGGCTCGACGGGCTGGACGTGCCGTTCGTGCGCGCGCTGAAGGGCTGCGTGTTCCAGGACTTTCCCGGTCGGCAGGCGCAGCCGGTAAAGTACGGTGGGCCGATCTCGTACGAGCACTTCGGGGCGGCGGGCGTGCTGCCGGCGAAGAACCGCCCGCGCTCGCTGTACTCGCCACTCAACCTGTACAAGTGGGAGCACGCCTACGACGGGCTGCGGCGCATGCAGGCGGCCGGCGACGAGGACGAGTACGACGGGACGCTGCTGGAGTACGTCAACCCGATCACGGGTGGCCACGTGCTGCCGACGATGGCCTGCTACCTCCAGGCGCTCCGCGCGGGCCAGCACACGAAGGCCCGCCGCCAGACGAACAGCACGGTGATGTTCAGCATTCGCGGGAGCGGTCACAGCATCATCGCGGGCCAGCGCTACGACTGGACGGACCGGGACATCGTCGTCGTGCCCGCGTGGGCGTGGGCCGAGCACGTGGTCGATCCCGGCCAGGACGCGCTCTTCTTCCGCTACAGCGACCTGCCGGTGCTGGAGCCGTTCGGCCTCTACCGGGAGGAGGCGTACCGCCCGAACGACGGCCACCAGCCGCTCGCGGGCGAGTAAGGGCCGCCGCGCAGTCGGCGACTGCCGCGGCTACGGCGGCGCGGGCCGAACGGGTGGTGTACACTGACAGCCGGCGGCGCCCTGCACGCACGCCGTCGCCAACTTCACCGCGAGGAGGCCAGCATGGAGCCGCTACCGCGAGGCGCCCAGTTCATCCGCGCGAAGATGCTGTGGGAGATCGCGCTCGGCGTCGCGGGCGACATCAACAT
This sequence comes from Pseudomonadota bacterium, assembly GCA_021325365.1. The sequence goes on along the minus strand of JAJPHF010000173.1, from coordinate 112,171 downwards.
CCCCTACTACGGCAATCGCGACATCAAGATCGACGTGGGCAACGCCTCGGGCGAGCACTACAAGCCGTACCTGCGGATGTCCGTGGGCTCGCCGATCCTGGCCCACGCGGTAGTGCGCGAAGAGATCGAGATGGCGTTCGTCAACCCGTCCGCCTTCGTGACCCAGGCATACCGGGGCACCGGCCTGTTCGCCGAGCCACTGCCGGTGCGCATCGTCGTCAGCTATCCCTCGTGGGACCGCTACGTCCACTGCATCTCGGAGCGCACGGGCCTGACCTCGCTGAAGCAGATCAAGGAGCAGAAGTACCCGCTGCGCCTCTCCATCCGCGAGGATGCGACGCACTCCACGCGCGTGCTGCTGGACCAGGAGCTGGCGCTGCTCGGCTTCACGCTGGACGACATCGTGTCGTGGGGCGGCAAGCTGCAGCTGAACGGCGGCCCCGGCGACCAGCGCCGCCTGGACGCGATCGAGAAGGGGGAGGTGGACGCGGTCTTCGACGAGGGCATTCCGCTGTGGCTCGACAAGGCGCTGGCGGCGGGGATGCGGCCGATCACGCTCGAGGACGACCTGATGCGGCAGCTCGAGGCGATCGGCTGGCGGCGGGCGATGATCCCGGCCGGCGGGCCCAATGGGCGCTTCCCGCACCTGAAAGAGGACCATTGGGGGATCGACTACAGCGGCTGGCCGCTGTACACCCGCGCGTCGCTGCCCGACGAGATCGCCTACAAGGTGTGCGACGCCGTGGCCCAGCGCGCCGACGAGGTGCCGTGGGAGCAGGGGGCCTACACCGGCATTGGGCAGCTCGGCCGCGAGTCCGACGCGACGCCAATGGACGTGCCGCTCCACCCCGGCGCCGCGCAGTGGTTCAAGGAGCACGGCTACGACGTGTAGCCTCGCCGGACGGCGTGTGAACGGGGCGCGGCCTATGCCGGCCGCGCCCTGTCTAGTTGCTAGACACCGCGCTCGCCCGGCGCGGGCTGGCGGCCGGAGGGGGCGAAGCGGTGCTCCTCGACTGGGCGCCCGAGGTCGTGGGCGAAGGCAATAGTCTCGGCGGTGCCGCCGCCGCCCAGGCCGGTCCAGACGGCGATCAGCAGGTCGCAGCGCGCGGCGAGCAGCCGGTTGCGCCGGCGGTAGGCCTCGGCGCCGAGGAGGCCATGCGGATCGCTCACCACCTGCTCGCTCGCGTAGGCCCAGCTTTGCTCCAACAGCGCGCGATCCTGAGCGGGCCAGTCGGCGGCGAAGCGGGACAGGGGCAGCGGCAGGTAGAGGTGGAGGGGAATGCCCAGGCGCTCGGCGGCCAGCGCGGCCCAGGTGTCCACGCCGCGCTGGCCGCCGCAGTGAAACGCGAGCGCCGCGCCGTGAGCGGCCTGTAGCTCGCGGGACCGGGCGATAATCGCCGCCGCGACGGCGTCGGGCGCCGCGAACAGCTCGGGCCGATGTCCGGTCCAGGCAACGTGCAGCGGGGGGGCGCCGTGGGACGCAGGGAGGGACGGCTCTGAGCGCCGCCGCTTGTTGCCACCCATCCGACGCTCCCGCAGTTCACTGCGGGCGCTCGCCCAGGCGCAGGTCGAGGCTGGCGGGCTGGCCGTCGCGCAGGTAGTCCAGCCGCACGGTGTCGCCGACGCGCTTGTCGTCCACATAGGCGTCGAGCGCGTCGGGATCGGCGACGGGCCGGCCGTCCACGGCCGTCACCACGTCGCCGCCGATGACGAGCTGCTGGTTGCCCACGCGCACCTGGCGGTTGCCCGCGCGCAGGCCGGCCTGCGCCGCCGGCCCGTTGGCGGCGACCGAGGCGATAAGGATGCCCTGCTGCGCCGGCAGGCGCAGCGCGCCGGCGATCTGTGGAGTGAGCGGCTGGCCCTCGAAGCCCGTCCAGGCATGGCTGGCGTGGCCCTGCGTGACCAGCTCTGGCAGCCAGCGGCGGGCCGTGTTGCTGGGGATGGCGAACCCGACGCCCACCGAGCCGCCGCTGGGGCTGAAGATCATCGTATTGATGCCCACCGCCTCGCCGCGCGCGTTGAGGAGCGGCCCGCCCGAGTTGCCCGGATTGATGGCCGCGTCGGTCTGGATGACCCCGCGCATGGCCCGCCCCTGCGGCGTGCGCAGCGTGCGGCCGATCGAGCTGACCACGCCGGTCGTGACCGTGCGCTCGAAGCCAAATGGGTTGCCGATGGCGATCGCCGCCTGCCCGACGCGCACCGTGCTGGAGTCGGCGAAGCGCACGGGCCGCACGACGGTGCCCGCGGGCAGCTCGACGCGCACCACGGCGAGGTCATTGGTCGCGTCGCGGCCCACCAGCGTGCCGGGCAGCTTCGTCCCGTCGGCGAGCGTGACTTCGAGCGTGCTGGCGTCGCGGATCACGTGCTCGTTGGTGGCGATGTGCCCCTGATCGTCCAGCAGGAAGCCCGAGCCGCTGCCCTGCTGGGGCACCACGGAGAAGCGGAAGAAGTCGTAGGCGTAGGCGGTCGTCGTGATGTTCACCACCGAGGGGCTGACCTCCTCGTAGATACGCGCGATGGCGTCGTCGAGCGGGGCCAGGACGGCGGCGGGGGCGGGCGGCGGCAGGGCCGCGGCGTCGCGGGGCGCGGCCAGCGCGGGCGCGGTGGTCCGCGGCTCGGGCAGCGGTGCCGTGTCGCGGCGGAGCGCGGCCGGGGGTGCCAGGTACAGCAGCGCCAGCACCAGTCCCGCGGCCAGCAGGCCGCTCAGCAGCACCCCGGCCACGAAGCGCGCGATCGCCGGGGCGAGGCGCCGGCGCGGTCGCACCTGCCAGACGGCGCTGTCGTTAGCGCGCCAGCCGTCGTAAATCGTGCTCGCGGGCCGCGCACCCTGCTCCTCGGCGGGGGGATGGGGATACGAGGGGTCCGTTGGCGTCACGGCTCCTTCGCCACGACGACCTGGGCCGGGCGGAGCACGCGGCCGCCGAGCCGATAGCCGGGGCGGGCCACCGTGGCTACCGTCCCCGGCGCCACGTCCGTGCGCTCCTCGTGCAGGATCGCCTCGTGCTCCCAGGGATCGAACGGCTGGCCCTCGGCGGCGATGCGCTCCAGGCCCGTGCTCTCCAGCGCGGACCGCAGCTTGCGTTCGATGAGCGCGAGCCCCTGCACCCAGTCCTCCTCGCGCCGCTCGGCCGGGAGGGCTTGCATCGCGCGCTCGAAGTCGTCGAGCACGGGCAGCACCTGCAGCAGGACCTCGCCGCGGCCGCGCTCGAACGCCTCGGCGCGCTCCTGTTCGGCGCGGCGCCGGAAGTTCTGCAAGTCGGCCTGCGCGCGCTGGGCCATCTCCAGGTACTTCTGCGCCTGCTCCTGGGCAGCGTCGCGCTCCGCGGTCACGCTCTCCAGCGTGGGGGCCTGGGCCACCGCTGGCTCGCTCTCGGCGCTCGCGGTGGAGGCGTCGGGGCTCGCCGGGCTGACAGGCTGGGCGCCATCAGTCGGCGCCGTCTCGGTCGGCTCGCTCGCCATGGTGCTCTCCATACGTCGGTCAGGCGGCGCTTGCGCCACCCCTTTACTATGTACGGTACCGGATTGCTCCCCGCGCGGCCAACGCGGCCGACGAACCTACCCCCCACCCCCCTTCCCTTCGAAGGGAAGGGGGGTGGGGGGGCGGGCGGCATCGTGCCCGACGTCATTGCGGACATCGCCCCTGCCCCGGGAAGGAAGGGGGGGCGGACGCGGGGCTCGGCGGCTTTTCCGCCGCCCGCACTCCGTGCTGAGAGTGCAGGGAGCGAGCCATGCGTTGATGCCGGCAAAGCTACTCGTCGGCTCGGGGCTCTGGTACAGTGCCGTGTGGGCTCGGAGGGCCCCGCCGTGGGGCCGCACGAGCTGGAGGAGGCGCCGTCTGAAGCGAGGCAATGGGCTGCTTGCCAACCGCGCGCTCTGGCTCAGCGCCCTCGTGGGGCTCGTGCTGGCGCTTGGGCCGCGGCCACTGCCCCCGTCGTCAGAGGCGGGGCTAGCGTCGGGTCCGCCCGCCGCGCCGCCGCCCAACCTGCTGCCATTCACGGCGGAGCCGCCCCCTGTTGCGGCGCAGACGCCCCCCGGCTTCCGGGCGCTGGCGCCCGGCCAGACGGCCTACGCCCGCCGCGGCGGCGCCTACGTGCGGGCGGCCCCGAGCCCCGACGCCGACCTGGTGTCGCAGCTCTTCTACGATACGCCGCTGCCGCTGCTCGGCGAGATCGACCAGGCGGGCAGTCCCGCCTGGTATCAGGTCGAGCTGTGGGGCGTGCTGCAGGGCTGGATCAGCGCCGCCGAGGTGCTGGTGGACCAGCCGCCGCCCAGCGTGCCAGCCCCCTGGGAGCGCGGCGCGGACGCGGGCGGCGGAAGCGCCGCGCCGCGGCTGGAGCTGGCAGGCCCCACCGGGCCGGCGCCGCTCGCGACCACGGGCCACACGATTTGGAGCGCTCGCTGGCGCGCCGCGCCGAACGAGCGGGCGCCACTGCTCGCGGAGCTGCCGGCCGGCACCAGCGGGACGGTCACGGCCTGGGCGACGGACGACGACACGGAGGCTTGGTTCGAGCTACAGCTGGACGAGGGCAGCGGCTGGGTCTACGGCGTGAACCTCTCGCTCGATCCGCCCGCCGGCACGGCAAACGGCGAGCCCGCCGCGCGGCTGGCGGGGAAGGGGATGTGGGTATCGCGGCCGTTCTTGCCGATGGCCAACCCCGAGCGGCTGGTGCAGGCGGCCAAAGCGCTCGGCCTCACCCACCTCTACGTGGACGTGGCCAGCTCGCGCGGCGGCTTCTACAGCCGGGACGCGCTGGCGGCGCTGCTGCCGCTGGCGCACGCGAGCGGACTGCGCATCGTGGGGTGGATCTGGCCGACGCTGGCTGATCCGCTGGCCGATGTCGCCCTGAGCGTCGCGGTTGCCCAGTACGCGACGCCCGATGGCCAGCGGCTCGACGGCCTGGCACCTGACCTCGAGGAGCGCATGGACGTCGATCAGGTGCGCGCCTACATCCAGGTGCTGCGCACGCAGCTTGGCCCCGATTACCTGCTCGTCGGCACGGTGTTCCCGCCGTCGCACCAGTTCGCGCGTCGCAACCCGCAGCACAAGGTGATGGCGGGCTGGGTGGACGTGCTGGCGCCGATGACCTACTGGAGCGAGGCGCGGCGGGAGTTTAGCGGCAACGAGGTCGCGCGCTACGTCAGCCGGGCCGTCGATCAGCTACGCCTCGACGCCGGCGACCCGAGCTATCCGGTCGCACCGATTGGGCAGATGTACGACACGTTTGGCCGCAACGGCATTGGGGCCTACAGTCCGGGGGCGGCCGAGATCACCGCGGCGCTGCAAGCGAGCAAGGACGCGGGCGCGCTCGGCACGAGCTTCTTCCAGTGGGGCACCGCAACCCCCGAGGAGTGGCGCGCCCTGCGCGACTTCCCCTGGTGAGCGGCACGCCGCCCTGGCGATTTTCGTGGGCCGCCGGGCGCGCCGCGGTTGTCGGCGGCGCGTCGCACGGGGTATCATGCGCCTCGCGACGCCGTCGTTGCCGCTAGCCTCGCCGCTCGGCCGGCGCCGCGCCCCGGGGCTGCCCGCCTCTCCCGGCCGGGCGCGGCACGGCGCGAGCCCTGGGAGCCAGCAAACGCCTCCGTGGGCCGGGGACCACTGGTCCACGCGCCTGAACCGATAGGTCCGCCCGGTATGGAAGAGGCCCGGCCGCCGCGGGAAAATAGGAGCGCCGCCCGCACGGCCCAGCCGGTGCCGATGCGCAGCGTCCGCCTGGCGAGCGCCGGCGCGCGAAGCACCGCGCGGGGCGGCGAGCGCCGGCCGTCTGGTACGCTGCGCGAGCGGCCCACCGCCCAGCGGCCCTGGGGCAGCGGCCTGCGGGCCCCCCACGGTCCGGCGGCCACACATGCCGAGCGGGGCGCGGAGCGCCGGCGGAGCCGGCCGCTAAGCCAGGTGGCCTTGCCGCTGCTCCGGGCCAGCGAGGCGCCCCTGTGGATCGTCGGCGGCGCGCTGAGCGTGCTGCTCGCCGGCGAGCTGCTCCAGCTCCTCATCGGCCACGCGCTCGGGCCGTGGCGCGAGCTGTGTCTACTGGCCGCGGCGGGCACCGCGGCCGCGCTGGCCGCCTGGAGCGCGGTCAACAGCACGGCGCCCGGCCGCCTGTCGCCCGGCCTCGCGCGCTGGGGCGCGCTCGCCATCCTGGCCAGCCCGTGGTGCTGGCTCGCCGCCGGCTGCGCGCTCTGGGCCGCCGGAATGCTCGCGCGCTGGCTGCTGCCCGCAAGCGGCCATTCCTGGGGGGCGTTCGCCGCGGGGCCGGTCCGCAGCCCGGTCGATCCCCTCCTGCTGGCCGACGTGGGCTTCCTTGGCCTGGCGCCCTGCTTTTTGGCCGGCATCGCGCTGGCCTTCCCAACGACCCCGTCGACGCTGCCCCGCGCGCGGCTGGTGATCGACGCCGTCGTGCTGCCGGCCGCGCTCGGCCTGCTGGCCTACCTGGCGCTGGGTCACGACAGCAGCGCGCCCTCGAACGGCGACCTGCACCTGCTACTGGTCGTGGCCTATCCGGTAGCCTACTGCGCCGTGGCGCTCGGCGCGGTGCTGGGCTATCGTCGGGTAGACGCGGCCGCCGTGCGCCAGGCGCCGAGCGCCGCCGGGACCGCGCTGCCGTGGGGGCTGCCGCCGGCGGCCGCGGCGTCGCGCGGCTACCTCGTCTGGGCGACCGCCGCGTTCGTGCCCGGCGCGCTGCTGTTGGCCTGGGACACGCTGGCGCCGGGGGGCCTGCTCGAGCTGGGCGCCTACGCGGCGTTCCTGACCAGCTTCGCGCTCATCGGCCTCGAAGCGTTCGAAACGATGGTCGTGGGGGCGCCGCCCGCGGCGCGGCCCAGCGGGGCGGCTGCGCGGCCGGCGGGGCGCGGGCGCCGGCCGCCGGCCGGCCGCGAGCTGCTGCCGACCTGGTGGCCGAGCTGGAACCTCCCTCTCGCCGGGACCACCGCCGCAGCCGGCGTGTTGGTGATCGCGACGCTGGAGCTGCTCGTCGTCCACGACGTGCGGCCGGCGATCTACCTGGGCTCCGTTGGGCTGCTGGCACTGGTGGTCAGCCGGCAGTTCATCACGCTCGTGGACAACGCGCGGCTCATCGGCCGGCTGCGCGTGGCGGGGGAGCTGGAGGCCCGGCTACGCGAGGTGGGGCTGGCGGTTAGCCGCAGCCTGGAGCAGCCGGAAGTCCTCGAACTCGTCTGCCAGGCGGGCCAGCGGGTCTTTCAGGCCGATACCGTGATCCTCTGGCGCGCGGACGCCCGCCAGCACACGCTGGAGGCGGTGGCCGCGGTGGGCAATCCGGCGCGCGACTTCGCGCGGGAGGGGCGCCGCCTCGACCTGGAGAACGACCAGGCGCTGGCCGTCCGGGTGTTCAACACTGCGCGCACCGAGCGGGTGGCGCCTGCCCTGCCCGGCCAGCGCAGCGACGGGTTTCTGACCACCGCAACGCGCTCGCAGGCGCTGCTCGCGGTGCCGCTGGTGTCCAACCGGCGGCCGCTCGGCGTGCTGGTGTTCGGCTCCGAGAACCCCGATGCCTTCGTGCCGGACGACGTGATCAAGGCGGAGCTGCTGGCCGCGCAGGCCGTGGGCGCGATGGAGAACGCGCGGCTGTACGGCGAGCTGGCGCGGCGTGCGCACGAGGCCGAGTCGCTGTACCAGCTGAGCGAGGCCACACAGCAGGCGCGAACCGCCGGTGACGTGGCCTGCGCCCTGTTGGAAGTGCTGCGTCATCGCCTGGGCTTCGTCCACGCCGCCGTCTACCGCACCGACGGCATCGCTCGCCCGCTGGTCCCCGTGGCGGTGGCCGAGGACGAGGGGCCGATCCTGTCCGTCGAGGGGCGTCGCGGCGGGCGGACGCCGGGCCTCAGCACCCACCTTACCGACCCGACGCTGCGTCAGGTGGCGACGACCGGCGAGCCCGCGCGGCTGGACGGCGTGGCGCGCGGCGAGCACCACTTCCTGCACGACGGCATGCAGGTGCGGCTCACCGTGCCGCTGAAGCTGGGCGACCAGGTGCTCGGCGTCGTCGACCTGGAGACGAGCCATCCCCAGGCGTACACGGGCGTCGGCGGTCGGACCGTGCTCTCCCTCGCGGCAGCCACCGCCCTGCGGATTCGCAACCTCTACTTGGCGGAGGAGGCGCGGGAGATCGAGACGTACCGCGAGCTGGACCGGCTGAAGTCGGAGCTGCTGCAGACCGTGTCGCACGAGCTGCGCACCCCGCTGGGCGCGATCAAGGGCTTCACGACGACGCTGATGGAGCACGACCGGCGCCTCAGCCGCGAGGAGAAGCGCGAGTTCCTGGAGATCATCGACCAGGAGAGCGACCGCCTGCGCGGCCTGATCGAGGACCTGCTGGACATGACGAAGATCGAGGCCGGCGTGCTGCTCCTCGACCGGCAGGCCGTGTCGCTCGCCAAGCTGGTGGCCGACGCGGTGAAGGCGGTGGCCAGCCACTCGCCCGAGCACCGTTTTCAGGCGTCCGTCCCCTCCGATCTGTACGTCGAGGTGGACCCGCGGCGCGTGCGCCAGGTGCTCCACAACCTGCTCGAGAACGCCGTCAAGTACTCGCCGGATGGCGGCACGATCCACGTGCAGGCCGTGCGGGGCGCCGGGACCGGGGGCCAGGGGGCCGGGACGCGGGGCCAGGGGCCGGGGAAGGACGAGGCGTTCCGGCCCGCGACGCCCGACGGTCGGCCGCTGTCCGCCGAATGGGTGGTGATCAGCGTCCACGACCAGGGCATCGGCATCGCGCGGCAGGACCTGCCCAAAGTGTTCGAACGTTTCCACCGCGTGGACAACGAGGTGGGCCGGAAGGTGGGCGGCAGCGGACTGGGGCTGGCCATCTGCCGCGGCATCGTGGAGGCGCACGCGGGCCGCATCTGGGCCGAGAGCGAGCCCGGCGCCGGCAGCACCTTTAGCTTCACCCTCCCCCTGGCGGCCAGCGGCCAACCCCTCAACCTCTCAGACGACTGAGCCTCGGCCGGGTGGGCCGCTCCTGGGTGGCCAGCTCGGCTCGGGCCACCACTTCGGGGACCCCGGGCCGCGCGGCGCACGTGGGGCACACCCCTCGCCGCGCCGGGGGGCCACCCTCTGGCGCCCGCGGCACCCGCTGGGTACGCTGCTGTCAAGTGGCCTGTGATGTGGACGTGACACATAACGTTGGGTCCGTGACCTCCCTGTGATCGATGTTCCGTACAATGGCGGCGTTCGTCTGGTGGTGTCAGCCCGCCGCGGCACGCGACCCGCCCGCGGGAACCGCCCGCCGCGTCCCCGGCCCGCTGCCGGGGGGCGGCCTCGCACGCGAGCTGACCGTCCAATCGAGAGGAGTACACATGGAGGAACGCGCGTGCGCGGACGAGCGTGTGGAGTCCGGGCCCGCGGTGGCGGCCGAGGTGCCGCTCACCGCGACCGACCGTGAGCGGCTCACGTTCTTTAAGTGGCGGTACGTCTTGCAGGCCGACGGGTTTGCGGTGCCGCAGGCGCGCCGGCTCACGTTCATGCGCTGGCTGTACCTGCAAGGCCGCTTGGTGGAATAGCGCCACCCACGGGGTGCAGCGGCCTTGCCGGTGCCCGCGGCCGCCAGCTACCCTGTAGGGGCCGCGCCGAGCGCAACGGGGCGCTCGGCGGGCGACGTTCCGAGGGCGAGGGAAGCCCGTGGCGGGCCTGCTCAGACGCCGGAAGGCGTCCACCTCGACCGCGGACGCGGCGCGGCATCGTCCACGGGCCTGGAGCCTGGCGACGCACCCCGACGGCGGGGGCGGCGCCCCGGCGCTCGCGACGATGATCCTCACCCCGCCATCAGCCGGCATCTCAGCGGCGAGCTGCCACGGTCTCTGGCGCCGATGGCCGCGAGCGCGACGACGCGCCCGGATGCCACCGTCTGGCAGACCTCCTAGCCGGCGCCCCAGGACGCATAGACGAAGGCAGCGAGTACCAACGGCCTTAAGGGGAACCCTCTCCGGGAATGGAGTCGCGAGCGCGGCGAACGCGCGCCACGCCTGGCCCGGCGCTCGGCGGATTGGGCGCGTCGCGCCCGAGGGCGAGCGGCCCCCGCCACGCCCGCGGGCGTGGCGGGGCCGGCGAGCGGCGTGGTAGACTCCACCGCAGGCCCGGCGGGGAACCAGGCTGGCCGTTCAGGCTGGAGGACCCAATGGAAGAGCACATCATCCGCTTCCTCCGCTTCCTCAACGACGACCGAGGGCTGACACCCAACACCGTGGCGGCTTACCAGAACGACCTCCGCCAGTTCGAAGAGTACCTGCACGCGCGCCACGCGCGCGGCAACGGCAACGGCCACGCCAGCCACGCGGACTTGCTCGACGCCGCGGACCGAACCGCCGTCACCGACTTCGTGCTGGGCCTGCGCGAGCGCGGCTACGCGCCCGCCACGGTGGCCCGCAAGATCGCCGCGATCAAGTCGCTGTTCCACTACCTGCACAAGAACTCCATCATCGCCGAAGACCCGACTGTCCACCTGGAAGCGCCGAAGGTCGGCAAGCCGCTGCCGCGGGCGATCTCGGTGAGCGAGGTCCAGCGCCTGCTCAGCTACGGGCGCGACCGCACTACTCCCGACGCGCTGCGCGACTGCGCGATGCTGGAGCTGCTGTACGCCACCGGCATGCGGGTCACCGAGCTGGTGTCGCTGGACATCGAGGACCTCGATCTGAGCGAGGGGCGCGTGCGCTGCGTGGGCCGCGGGCGGCGCGTGCGCGTGCTGCCTATCCGCCAGACGGCGGGCGAGGCCGTGCGCCAGTACGTCGAGCGCGGGCGGAGCGCGCTCCTGCGCGCGCCCAGCTCGCACGGCCCGCTGTTCCTGAACCACCGCGGCCAACGCCTGACCCGCCAGGGCTTCTGGCTGATCATCAAGGCGCGCGCCCGCGACGCCGGCATCACCACCAGCATCACGCCGCACACCCTGCGCCACTCCTTCGCGGCGCACCGGCTGAGCGACGGGGAAGACCTGCGCTCGCTGCAGGCGAAGCTCGGCCACGCCAGCATCTCGACGACCCAGATCTACACGCAGGTGGCCGGCCCGGCGGCGCCGCGGCTGGTCGAGGTGGGCAGCCGCTGACCGCGGGCCAACCGCGCGCCTCCTGGCGATCGCCGCCCTGAAGCGCTGCCCCCCGCCGACTGGCCGGGAGCCGCCCTTCAGGGCGGCACCGCTTCTGGGCCGGGAGCACGTGATATACTTTCATTGGCAGCGCCACAGCGGCTTCTAGCGCGAAAGCTCCCGGTTCCCGGGTCGCGTGGGGGGCCGCTGCCGACTGCTAGGGACTGGCGCGACGCGGGAGAGCCACGATGCTTGACTCCTTCGGCCCGGTGCTACTCTTCCTGGGGGTCGCCATCGCCTTTGCGATCATCCCGCTGGTGATCGCCCGCCTGGTCACGCCGCACAACCCCAACAGCGTGAAGCTCGAGCCGTACGAGTGCGGCGTTGAGACGATCGGCGAATCGCACGTCCAGTTCAATACGCGGTTCTATCTGTACGCGCTCATCTTCGCGATTTTCGACGTCGAGTCCGTCTTCATCTTCCCCTGGGCCGTGTCGTACGGCGGGTTGGGGCTGTTCGCCCTGGTGGAGATGGTGATTTTCATCCTGATCCTGCTGGTGGGCTTCGCCTACGCCTGGCGGAAGCGGGCCCTCGAGTGGCGGTAGCTCCCGGCGCGCTCCGGGCGGCCGCGGTGCGGCGGCTGCCGAGCGGGCCGGGGAGGGAATAGCGAGCATGGCACAGACAGTCGATCGGGCGCCGGCCGAGCCGCTCCAGACGGAGTCGCTGGTGCCGATCCCGCCCGAGGTCAAGCAGAACGTCTTCGTGACGTCGCTGAACACGCTGTTCAACTGGGCGCGCAGCAACTCGCTGTGGCCGTTCCCGCTGGGGACCGCGTGCTGCGCGATCGAGTTCATGGCGGTGGGCGCGGGCCGCTTCGACATCAGCCGCTTTGGCGCCGAGGTCGTGCGCTTCTCCCCGCGCCAGGCCGACGTGATGCTCGTCGCGGGCACGGTGACGACGAAGATGGCGCCGGTCGTGCGGCGCATCTACGACCAGATGGCCGAGCCGAAGTACGTCATCGCGATGGGCGCCTGCACGATCTGCGGCGGGCCGTTCCAGGGCTCGTACAGCACGGTGCCGGGCATCGACAATTTCGTGCCCGTCGACATCCACGTGCCCGGCTGCCCGCCGCGGCCCGACGCGCTGCTGTACGGGCTGATGCGGCTGCAAGAGAAGGTCAAGCGGCAGCAGACCATCGGCGCCCCCAAGCGCAAGTAGCCGGGGCCGGCCCTCACCCAGGGCCGGACCGTGACCCGCGAACGACGGTAGGAAGATGGCAAGCTCCGAGAGGCCCCCGGACAGCGAGAGCAGCAGCGCCCCGCCGCCCGAGCAGGTCGGCGAGCAGGCGCCGCCCAGCGGCGAGCCGGCGCGGAGCGCGCCGCCGCCGGCGGGCGAGGCCGCGCCGCGGGCGCCGCGCGCCGCGGGGACGACGCCCCCGGCGCCGGTCGAGCCAGGCGCCCCGGGGGGCGAGGTCGCCGCGCCGCCGAACGCCGGGAGCGAGCCGCCGGCGAAGCCCGCGGCCGCGCCGGCGGCGGGCCAGGGGAAAACGTCGGCCCCGGCCGGCGAGGGCGCGGGCGCGACAAGCGCGCCGGCGCCGCCCGCCAAGCCGTCCGTCGACGCGGAGGAGAGCGCCGCGGCGGAGGTGGCGAGCGGCCCGCCCGCGGGCGAGCGGCCCGCCCGCCCGCCACGCCCGGCGCCCGCGGAGGGCGCCCCGGCGGCTGAGCGCCCGGCGCGGCCCGCTCGGCCCGCCCCGGCGGCGGGCGAAGGTGGCGCCGCGGCTCCGGCGGGCGAGGGGGGCGCTCCCGCGCGGCCGGCGCGACCGACCGCGGCGGCCGGCGAGGGGGCGCCCGCGCGACCGGCGCCGGCGCGGCCGGCGGCGCGCGCCCAGCAGCCCGCGGCGCCGCCGCCGCCCGACGAGAAGGCGCTGGCGCACCCGATCAGCAAGGCGCTGGCGCCGCTGGCGCCCAACATCGACTCGCGCTTCGTGCACTCTTATCTGGAGATGGTCATTCCGGCGGAGCGGCTGCTCGAGGCGGCGCGGATGCTGCGCGAGCAGTTCGACTACGACTACCTGTCCCAGGTGACGGCGGTCGATTGGCCCGACCGCTTCGAGCTGGTCTACACGCTCTACCACCTGCAGGACTGGCAGCGGCACGTCGCCGAGGACCCGGAAGGGCCGAAGGGCATCGTGCTGCGCGTGAACCTGCCGCGCGTCGACGAGCCGCGCGTCGTCTCGCTGATCTCGGTCTGGCCCGGGGCGGACTTCCAGGAGCGCGAGGTGTACGACATGTTCGGCATCCGCTTCGTGGGCCACCCGGACCTGCGGCGCATCCTGCTGGACGACGACTTCCCGGGCTTTCCGCTACGCAAGGACTTCACGATCGACCCCGAGTACGTGCTAGTGCGACACCTGGCACGCGGGGCCGAAGGGCAACTCGATTACGTCGACGCGGGCGACGCTCACGCTTGATGCGGGGTGGCGCGCGCCGCGCGGCCGCGATTACGTGTTCTCGGGCGCTCAGCTAGCAGCACTCGGCGGTGGTGAAGGATGCCTTCATTTCTCAACAACCTGCTCGGCGGCATCAGCGGCGCGCTGAACACGTTGCTCTCGGCCGTGCTGCCGTTCGGGATCGTCCAGATCATCCTGGCGCTAATCGGCATCGCCGTCGCGGTGACGTTCGTCGCCCTGCTCGTCATGTCGCAGATATGGGCCGAGCGCAAGCTGATCGCCCGCATTCAAGACCGTGTCGGCCCGAATCGGGTCGGTCCGTTCGGCCTCGTGCAATCGGTGGCCGATGCCGTGAAGCTGCTGGGCAAGGAAGACCTGATCCCACGGGCTGCCGATCGTGTAGTGTTCGTCCTGGCGCCTCTGGCCGTGATAGTGCCGTCGCTGATGATCTATGCTGTCCTGCCGTTCAACTGGGACGCGACGATCACGCGGCTTGACATCGGGATTCTCTACGTGCTCGCGCTGGCCACGATCCCCACCCTGGGCATCATCATGGCCGGCTGGGCCGCCTACAACAAGTACACGCTGCTCGGCGGCATGCGCGCCGCGGCGCAGCTCATCAGCTACGAGGTGCCCGAGGTGCTGTCGGTGATCCCGATCGTGCTGATCGCCGGCACGATGTCTCTCTGGGGGATCGCCGATGCGCAGCGCAACGCGTGGTTCATCCTGGCGCCGGTCGTCGGGCCGTTGGCGTTCGTGACGTTCTTCATCAGCGGCATCGCGGAGATCAACCGCTCGCCGTTCGACTTGCCCGAGGCCGAGTCGGAGATCATCGCCGGCTTCCACATGGAGTACAGCGGGATGCGCTTCGCGCTGTTCTTCCTGGCGGAGTATGCGAATGCCTTCACGGTGTCGGCCATCGCGACCACGCTGTTCTTCGGCGGCTGGCAAGGCTGGATCTTGCCCGGCTATCTCTGGTTCTTCCTCAAGACGTACATCCTATTCCTGGTCATGGTGTGGGTGCGCGGGACACTGCCGCGCCTGCGCTACGATCAGCTGATGGCGTTCGCCTGGAAAGTGCTGCTGCCGATCACCCTGGTAAACCTCGTGCTCGGCGCCATCGTGCAGTACTGGCAGCTCATGAACGTCATCCCGTGGCCGGCGTTGATCGTCATCAACATCGTGGTCGTCGTGGCCCTCTACTGGCTGTACAACCGGCTCTATCGCGCGGCGCGGACCAACACGGCGCCGCCACTACTGGAAACGGCGCTCGCCGCCACGCAGGGCGCGCGGGCGTAGACGACCTAACCCCCCCGGCCCCCCTTCCCTATCACGGACGGGGGGAGCCGGCTCGGCCGACACGCGTCCTCCCCCTTCCCGCACCGGGAGGGGGGCGGGGGGGTAGGCAGGAGGTGCGTGGGTGACCGAGATCATTGCGAACATCGCCTTCTGGGTGTTCGCGATTGTCGCGCTCGCGGGGGCGTTCGGCACGGTGATGGCCCGCCGCATCTTCCACAACGCGCTGTTCCTGGTGGTCGCGCTCTCCAGCGTGGCGGCGATCTACGTGCTGCTGAGCGCGGACTTTCTGGCCGCGGTGCAGGTTCTGGTCTACACGGGCGCCATCGTCATCCTGATGCTGTTCGCGATCATGCTCACGCCGCAGCAGGTGGAGCTGCCGGCCCTGGCGGCCGGCGGCCAGCGGCTCGCCGCCGGGGTGCTGTCGGTCGTGCTATTCCTGCTCGTGACGGGTGTGATCTACAGCAGCGCGTGGCCCCTCGCCGCCCGGCCGCTCGACCAGCCGACCTCCATGCAGATCGGCGCGGCCATGCTCACCACGTACATCTTCCCGTTCGAGCTGGCTTCGGTGCTGTTGGTGGCGACGATGATCGGGGCGATCTTGCTGGCGCGCGAGGATTAGAGGAGCGGGCTTTGGGGGACACCCCCATGCCCCCGGCAGGGCGCTGCGCCCCTGCACCCCGCAAGAGGACGGAGAATGGTTGGGCTGCAGCAGTTCTTGATCCTGGGCGCGGCGCTGTTCTGCGTCGGCATGTACGGCGCGCTGGCGAAGCGCAACGTGATCGCCGTGCTGATGGCGATCGAGCTGATGCTGAACGGCATCAACGTGACACTAGTCGCGTTCAACCGCTACTTGCAGCCGCCGACGGGGGCCGCCAGCTCGCTGTTCGCCGGGCAGGTCTTCGCGCTGTTCGTGATCGCGGTCGCGGCCGCCGAGGCGGCCATCGGCCTGGCCATCGTCATCGCCGTGTACCGTCTGCGCCGCACGGTGCAGGTAGACGAGCTGGACATGCTGCGTGGCTAGCGGTCAGCGGTCGGTCGTTAGCCATCAGCGGATGGTGACGAGGCGGCTGATCAAGTGCCGTGTGGTCGGAAGCTAAGGACCAGTCTGGACGGGAAGCTGAAAGCTGAAAGCTGACTGCTAATCGCTGAGGGTACGAGATGGAACTGCTCCGCACGCTCGCGTTGGTGATCTTGCTCGCGCCGTTCATCGCGTTCCTGCTGGACTCGTTCGTCGTGCAGCGCGTCTGGCGAGCGGCGGGGCTCTTCACGATCGTCGGCGTCTTCGTCTCGTTCCTGGCGAGCTGCTGGGTGTTTCTCCTGGTAGCCGGCGGCGCGCGCATCGACGAGAGCTTCCCCTGGCTGACGATCGCGCCCGGCCTCGGCGATTTCATCGACGTGGGCGTGCGCGTGGACCAGTGGACGGCGCTGATGCTGCTCGCCGTGACGGGCGTGAGCTTCCTCGTGCAGGTCTACTCCTGGGGCTACCTGCACGAGGCGGAGCTGGACGAGCGCGGCCACGTCCACATTCACCGTGACCCCGGCTTCGCCCGCTACTTCACGTACATGGCGCTGTTCACCTTCTCCATGCTCGGCCTGGTGCTCGCCAACGGCTACCTGGGGCTGTTCATCTTCTGGGAGCTGGTGGGGCTTTGCTCGTACCTGCTGATCGGCTTCTGGTACTACCGCGGCCGCACGCTGAGCCGCCCGCTGCTGGGCGCCGCGGCGAGCGAGGGGATGACCGACGAGCGGCTCTCGCCGCCCGAGGCCGCGAAGAAGGCGTTCCTGACCACGCGCCTCGGCGACTTCGGCTTCTTGGTGGGGCTGCTGTTCATCTGGGCGCACTTCCACACCTTCCGCTTCGAGGCGATCGAGGCGGCCGTGGGCGGGATGCCCACCTGGGTGCCGACGATCGCCGCGCTGCTGGTGTTCTGCGGCGCGGTCGGCAAGTCGGCGCAGTGGCCGCTGCACGTCTGGCTCCCCGACGCGATGGAAGGCCCGACGCCCGTCAGCGCGCTGATCCACGCGGCCACGATGGTCGCCGCGGGGGTCTATTTGATGGCGCGCTCGGCGTTCTTGCTGGAGCACGCGCCGGACGCGATGGTGGTCGTGGCGGTGATCGGCGGCTTCACGGCGTTCTTCGCCGCGACGCTCGGCCTGGTGAACAACGACATCAAGCGCGTGATGGCCTACTCGACGGTCAGCCAGCTTGGGTACATGATGATGGCTATCGGCGTGGGGGCAGTTGGGGCCGGGGTGTTCCACCTGTTCACTCACTCGTGGTTCAAGGCGCTCCTGTTCCTGACCTCGGGCAGCGTGATCCACGGCACCGGCTCGCAGGACATGCGCGAGATGGGCGGCCTGCGCACGAAGATGCCGGGCACCTTCTGGGCGATGACGCTGGCGGGCCTGTCGCTGGCCGGGTTCCCGCTGTTCAGCGGCTTCTGGAGTAAGGACGCGATCGTCGGCGCGGTGTCGCACGCCGTGCTGCCGGTGAACATCGTCCCGCTGCTGCTGTTCTTCGCCGTCGTCACGGCGTTCATGACCGCGTTCTATACGGCGCGCATGATCTTCCTGACGTTCTTCGGCCGGTGGCGCGGCGACGCGCACGCGTTCGACCACGTCCACGAGGCGCCCGGGACGATGCTCTGGCCGATGCTGATCCTGATCCTGCCGGCGGTGTTCGTCGGTCTGATCTGGGGCGGAACGGTGATCCCGAATTGGAGCATCATGAGCTTCCTGGAGGGCCACCCGGTGGTCGAGGAGCTGAACTGGTCGCTGGTCGGGCTGGTCACGGCGCTGGTGCTGATCGGCATCTTGCTGGGGTGGCTGATGTACGGCACGCGCCAGCTCAGCGCCGCGGCCGTCACGCGGCTGTTCGGGCCGCTCTACGGCTGGGCGGTCGACAAGTGGGGCTTCGACAACCTCTACAACTGGCTGGTCGGCACGGTGGTCGTCGGGCTGGCGAACGGGCTGGCCCTGCTCGACCGCGGCGTGGTGGACGGCGTGGTGAACGGGCTGGCGCAGGGCACGGTCGAGCTAGGCCGCTCGTTCCGCGGCATTCAGACGGGCCAGGTGCAGACTTACGCCTGGGTGGTCTTTGGCGGCTTGATCGTCGTGGCGCTGGCGGTGGTGCTGCCGGTCGTCTTCGGCTTCCGGGTGTAACGAGCAGTCAGGTGTCAGCTATCAGCCGTCAGCAGAGGGTGCGGCAGACCAACACGACTGATGGCCGAGAACTGACGGCTGATAGCTGACGGCTGATAGCTGATCGCTGAGGGCTGATAGCTGATGGACGCGTTGCTGACGCTCGTGATCTTCTTGCCGCTGGCCGGCGGGGTGCTGGTCTGGCTGCTGCCGTCGCCCAATCCGGCGGCTGGTCCGGTCGGGCCGGAGCCCGGCTCGGACGTACACCATGGGCCGCCCGTCGCGCCGCCCAACACGCCGCGCACGGTGGCGGCGCTCGTGTCGGGGCTCGTGCTCCTCCTGTCGCTCGTGCTGTTCGTGAATTACGACCGCGCGCTCGGCGGCTTCCAGTTCCAGACGAACGTCCCGTGGATCGGCCTGCTCGGCGTCAGCTACCACATCGGCATCGACGGCATCAGCCTGCCGCTGGTCGTGCTGAACGCGCTGCTCACCTTCCTGGCGATCCTCGTCTCCTGGAACCTGGGGGTGCGCCCGCGAGAGTACTTCGCGCTCGTCCTGATCCTCGAGACGGCCGTGGCCGGCGTGTTCTCGTCGCTCGACTTGTTTCTGTTCTTCCTGTTCTGGGAGCTGGAGCTGGCGCCGATGTTCCTGCTCATCGGCGTCTGGGGCGGCCCGCGCCGCGAGTACGCGGCGATGAAGTTCTTGATCTACACGGTGCTCGGCGGCGCGTTCATGCTGCTGGGCATTCTGGTGCTGTACTTCGCCTCGGGGCTGGGCACCTTCGACATGCTCGCGCTCCAGCAGTACAATTTCGCGCCGGCCGTGCAGCTTGGCGCGTTCGTGCTGCTGTACATCGCCTTCGCGGTGAAGATCCCCGTCTTCCCGTTCCACACCTGGCTGCCCGACGCGCACGTCGAGGCGCCGACGGCGATTAGCGTGCTGCTGGCGGGCGTGCTGCTGAAGATGGGCGGCTACGGCCTCATCCGCATCGCCATTGGCCTGCTGCCGGCGGCGGCCCAGCAAGCGGCCACCGTGCTGGCGGTGCTGGCCGTCATCAACATCCTGTACGGCGCGATGCTGGCCCTGGGCCAGTCCGATCTCAAGAAGATCATCGCCAACTCCAGCGTGAGCCACATGGGCTTCGTGGTGCTCGGCGCCTCGGCCATGACCCAGATCGGGTTCGAGGGCGCCGTGCTGCAGATGTTCACCCACGGCACGATCACCGGGCTGCTGTTCATGATGGTGGGCCTGGTCTACGACCGCACCCACACGCGCGAGGTCGGCGTGATGGGCGGCCTGGCGGCACAGATGCCGAAGATCGCGACCGTGTTCGTCATCGCCGGCCTGGCGTCGCTGGGCCTGCCCGGGTTGAGCGGGTTCGTGGCGGAGTTCGTGACCTTCGTCGGCACCTTCGACTCGCATAACGGCGCCTGGTGGGGCTTCGCCGTGCTCGGCACGTTCGGCGTGGTGCTGGCGGCCGGCTACATCCTGTGGATGCTGGAGCGCGTGTTCTACGGGCCGCTGAGCGACCGCTGGAAGGGGCTGCCCGACGCCACGCGGCTCGAGATGGTCACGATAGGCGCCCTCGTCGCGGTGATCGTCCTGGTCGGCGTGTACCCGAACCTGCTGCTCGGCATGATCGCCAACAGCGTGGCTCCGATTGTGAGCAAGATACCGACGTAGTGCTGAGTGCTGAGTGCTGAGTGCTGAGCAGTCACCTCGCTCAGCACTGAACACTCAGCGCTTTGCACTTAGCACTGGAGACTGCCGTGGTCGACGCGCGTGACGTGACGCTGCTGGCGCCGGAGATCGGGCTGCTCGTCGGCGCCTTCCTGGTGATCCTGCTCGATCTGCTCATGCCCGCCGGCCGCAGCCGTCGGCCGCTCATGTATCTGGCGCTGTTCGCGGTCATCGTCGCCGGCGGCGCGGCCGTGGGGCTGTTGCCCGAGAAC
This sequence comes from Pseudomonadota bacterium, assembly GCA_021325365.1. The sequence goes on along the minus strand of JAJPHF010000173.1, from coordinate 92,309 downwards.
CGCCCGATCTTCAACGGCGCGCTGCTGATCGATACCTTCAGCACGTTCTTCAAGCTGCTCTTCCTGATCTCGACGGGCCTCGTGCTGCTCAGCTCGGGCCTATACGCCGAGCGCCTACGCCGCTGGGAGGCCGAGTACTACGCCGTGCTGCTCTTCGGCACGATCGGGCTGATGACGCTGGCGTCGGCGGGCGAGTTCATCACGCTGTTCCTGGCGCTCGAGCTGAGCAGTCTGTCGAACGCCTTCCTGGTCTGCTGGTCGAAGAGCAGCCTGAAGTCGACCGAGGCGGCGCTCAAGTACTTCATCATCAGCGTGCTGTCGTCGGCCGTCCTGATCTACGGCTTTGCGTTCCTCTACGGTCTGACGGGGCAGACGAGCCTGGCCGGGGTGGCCACGCTGCTGCGCGGGAACTTCTCGCCGGCGGTGATGCTCGCGGTGGCGATGGTCGTCACCGGGTTCGGCTTCAAGATCTCGGCGGTCCCCTTCCAGATGTGGACGCCCGACGTGTACGAGGGCGCGCCGACCACGATCACCGCGTACCTGTCGGTGGCGTCGAAGGCGGCGGGCTTCGCCGTCCTGCTGCGGGTCTTCGGCCTGACCTTCGGCGACGTGCCGGGGGTGTGGACGGGCGTCTTCTGGGCGCTGGCGCTGCTGACCATGACCGTGGGCAACCTGCTGGCGCTCGCGCAGAGCAACATCAAGCGGATGCTCGCCTACTCCAGCATCGCGCAGGCGGGCTACGCACTCGTCGGCGTGGTGGCGGCGACGCAGCAGGGCACGGCCGCGGTGGCGTTCTTCCTGCTAGCGTACATGTTCACGCAGCTGGGCGCGTTCCTGGCGGTGGTGAGCGACGTGCGCTTCGCGCCCGACGACACGATCGAGGGCTATAGCGGGCTGCACTTCCGCTCGCCACTGCTGGCCGCCACGCTGGCCGTCAGCCTGCTCTCGCTCGCCGGGCTGCCGCCGTTCGCCGGGTTCTTCGGCAAGCTGTACCTCTTCTGGGCGGCGATCCAGAGCGCCCAGGCGCCCTGGACCGCGATCTACTGGCTGGTGCTGGCAGGCGTCGTGAACTCGGCCGTGTCGCTGTACTACTACGCGAAGATCATCCGCCAGATGTACCTTGTGCCGGCGCCCTCCGAGAAGCCGGTCGTCATTCCGCCCGCCCACGCGCTCGCGCTCGCCCTCTGCGTGCTGGGCATGCTCGTCCTCGGGCCGTTCGCCGGACCGTTCATCGGGGCGGCGCAGACCGCCGCGGCAACCCTGGTGCGCTAACGCCTTCGTTCAGACCGCGTTAGCGTGGGCCTAGCGCGGAGCGGCCAATCTTCCCCGAATAGGCGCCGTGCGCCATAATAGAGGCACGGCCCTTGCTTGTAATGGGCGCCAGGCGCCGGGCGCGCGGCTTGCGCGTTTCACTGGCGCCGTACCCGCCCGTGAGCGTGGCGGCCTCCGCCCTGGTGCTCTCGCACGCTTCCCGAACAGGATGGGTCAGCGTTATGGTGCGCGACTTCCGACGCGTGCAAGACCTCACGCTGGTGCTGGCGCGCTGGGCGGTTTTTGGCGGCCTGACGTACGCCATGCTGCAGCTGCCCGACCTGCCGGTCCCGCTGCCCTTCGTCGGCGCCCTCGGCCTATACGCGCTCTTCCTGACGATCGTGTTCATCGGCGCCTGGGCGGGCACGGTGGGGTTTGCCCACGTGCAGAGCATCGGCGACCTGGGGCTGGTGACGGCGGCGCTGGTGCTGGCGCCAGATCTCTTGCTGCCGGTATACGTTGCGCTGCTCGCGGTCGCCGTGCTGATCGGGCTGCGGCGCTTCCGCTGGGCGCCCACGCTCGGCTACGCCGCGCTGGCCGTCGCCGTTGGGGCCGCGGCCTGGTCACAGGGCCTGGAGCTGATTGCCGCGCCGGTGGAGCTGCTGCTTCCGGGCGCGGTGGTGCTGTTCACGCGGCTGCTGGCCGGCGACCCGCTGCCCGCCGACTACTTGGAGCGGCGGGTCCCCGTGCGCACGGACCAAGTGCGGGCGCTCCAAGGGCTCGGTAAGTCGCTGGGCGAGCGGAGCGAGCGGCAGGAGCTGTTGAGCGAGGCGCACCGGCTGATGCTGGCCCACACGGGCGCGACCCGCGCCGCCGTCGCCCTGCTGGACGGGGCGCCCGAGGACGGCCACGTCTACACGTTCAACGGCGGCGACGCGCAATCGAAGCCGATCGTCCTGCGGCGCGATGGCACGACGCCGCCCGAGCGTGTGGTGCGGGAGGGCCGCCTACGGCTCGTCCGGCAGCGCGAGCCGTTGCCCATCGTCGAAATCCTCGGCGACCGCGGCGCCTCCAGCTTCCTGGGCGTCGCGCTGCGCTCGGGCGGCGAAACCCTGGGCGCCCTGCTCGCGTACGACAAGGAGGGCGGGCGACCGTTCGCCGACGAGGACGAGGCGTTTCTCGAGCTGCTGGCGCCCGCGCTCGCCGCGGCACTGTATGGCGGCCGGGCGGCGGCGGAGGCGGCGCAGTCAGCGGATATCTTCCCGCGAGGCCTCCTCGCCATGCTCGCGCTGCGGCGGCCCGAGGCCGACGTTCACGCTGAGCAGGTCGCCCGCTTCGCGCTGGCGATCGGCGAGCAGCTGGACCTCCCGCACGACGAGATGGTCGCGCTGCAGCTGGGGGCGCTGCTGCACGACGTGGGCGAGCTGGGCCACGCCGACGTGTACAACCGAGCGCAGATGTTGTCGGCCACGGACTACGAGCGGGTCAAGGAGCACCCCTGGACGGGCGCGCGCCTGCTCGCCGCGCTGGACCAGTCGCCCGAGGTCATCGAGATGGTCCACCAGCATCACGAGCGCTGGGATGGCACCGGCTACCCTCAGGGGCTCTCCCGCGCCGAGATCGCGCGGTCGGCGCGCGTCCTGGCGGTGGCCGACGCGCTCGACGCGATGACCGCCGAGCGCCCCTACCGCGCGCCCCGGCCCGTCCGCGACGCGCTCCAGGAGCTAGTGGGCAACTCCGGCACGCAGTTCGACCCGGCGGTGGTGCAGGCGCTGCTCGCCGTTGTGGCGCAGCACGGCGAGGGCTGGGTGGCCGCGCCCCCCCGCCGCCAGCGGCCCGTCATCGAGCCCTGGAGCGGCCGCATCCGCTACCGCACCACCTGACGCCTCGTCTCAACTCCGTCCCACCTCGACTGCTGGCCGGCTAGCGCCAGGCGTCTTGTCCCGCGAGTGGCTGTAGAATGGGCGTGAGGGACTCTCACCTCCAGCGCCGCTCCCCTTGGGAGTGAGGGGGCGGGATCGCTCGGTCTCCCTCCAGGTGAAGCGCCATCCGCAGCCTGCCAGCTTGCGCTCCGGGAGCCGCCTTGCAGCCCTACTATGCCGCCGACGGCCTGGCGATCTACCAGGCCGACAGCACCCACCTGGCCTTTCTGCCGGACGCCTCGGTCGATTTGACGGTGACCAGCCCGCCCTACAACCTGGACGTGGCCTACGACGGCTACAGCGATGCGCTCCCCTACGATCGCTATCTAGAGTGGGTGGGGCTGTGGGCGCGAGCGCTGTGGCGCGTGGCGGTGGAGGGCGGGCGGGCCTGCATCAACGTGCCGCTCGACTCGAACAAGGGCGGCAAGCGCGCCGTCTACGTGGATTACGTCGAGCGCTTCCGCGCGGCGGGCTGGACCTACCAGACGACGATCGTCTGGAACGAGCAGAACATCTCGCGCCGCACCGCGTGGGGCAGCTGGCTGTCGCCGTCGGCGCCGTTCGTCACGGCGCCAGTGGAGATGGTCGCCGTCTTCCACAAGGGGCCCTGGCGCCGGCCACCCGCCGGCCGCGCCACCGACCTCACGCGCGACGAGTTTCTGGACTGGACCCTCGGCGTCTGGAGCTTCCCCGGCGAGAACCCGCGGCGCGCGGGCCACCCGGCGCCCTTCCCCGAGGAGCTGCCCTACCGTCTCATCAAGCTGTACAGCTACGTGGGCGACGTGGTCCTCGACCCGTTCCTCGGCTCCGGCACGACGTGTCGTGTGGCCCGCCGTTTAGGCCGGCGAGCCATCGGCGCGGACGTGGACGCGGGCTACTGCGCCCGCGCCGCCGCCAGCTGCGGCGCCCCGCCCGCCCAGGTACACGGCCTGCCCACGAGGGCGTGACGGGTTGCGCGCGCGTTCACAGCTCGCCCTCGCTCGGGCGTTCTGAGGCCGACACAGGGCTAAAGCGCGCGCCGCCCCGGAAACGCTCTGCTCGCCATAAGGGCGGGGTCGGCCAGCGATGGCGCCACCTGCGCGCACGCTGGCGCCCACTCCATGCCTGCTGGCTGGCAGCCCGACAGGTCCTCGGTGGGCAGCGGCGTGGTGGGGCTGTAGAGCAGTCCCAGCGCCAGCACCCAGAGCATCGCGACGAGCACCAGAGCCACCGCGACGCCAGCCTGAAACGCCGCGTCGGAAGCGTAGCCGCGTGCGGCCTGCCGGGCCATCCCGCCAAGCGCCCGGCGCACCTGTAGCATGTACCTCTCCAGTCTGCTTGCAGGCCCGGCATGGGGTCGCCAGGCGGGCCGCCTGGCGGCGCCGCCAGACAGCCCCGCGCCCTGGACGTGTATGAAGGCGGCGTGAAAGCGCTGCACTGCCTCCTCCACGCGCCCAGTCTACGCGGGCCCGCCTGGCGGCACAGTAGCGCGGCTCACACTCTCCGAGTGAACCCGGTCACGCCGGCGCCAGCACCAGGGCCAGCTGGAGCGAGCTGCTGAGCATCACCGTGGTCGCGTGGTCCGGCTTGTTCGCGACCGCGAGCTAGATGCCTACGAGGTTCGCTACCGCGTTGTCCGCCAGCGCCACGACCACGGGGCCACCGGACGGGTGATTGGCGAGGGGCTGATGGGTCATGCGGGCGACTCAACCATTTCCAAATCGGCGGCTGATGCTCCATCTACCTCCGCCCGCTAGCCTAGAGCCAAGTCGACAGAGCAGCTGTTGCTAAGCTCTGATTCCGAGAGGCGAGGAAGCCTTGAGCATCGAGTACCTGCCGTTCCCTGCTGCGGGGCAGACGCTGCGGAAAACCGCCCTCTCTCGGTTCTCGGGCGATCTCCCGGTCGCCATCTTCGGCGGACTGGTGATGTTCGCGGTGGGCCTCGTCGTCCTGCCCCGCATCAGCATCCCGCTGCTTGACGAGGCATTCTACGTGATCCCGGCCATTCGCTTGGCGGAGACCGGCCATCTCCTACTGGAGCCGTCCATCCAACCGAGCCTGGTGTCCCAGGTGGTCTGGGGGGCGCTCTTCAGCAAGGTTCTAGGCGGCGGGTTCATAGCCGTGCGCGTGGCGGTGCTTGTGGCCAGCGCGCTCGGGGCTGTTTGCTTCTATCTCCTGCTCCGGCAGCTCGGCTGCGCGCGCCGAGCCGCGGCCGTCGCGCTCGGGGTGCTCATTTTCAACCCAATGTACATCTCGGGCTCAGTAACCTTCATGACGGAGGTGCCCTTCACGGCGCTCGTGCTGGGCACTCTCGTTGTCGGCATGGCAGGGCTACGCCGTAATCACCTGGGCCTCGTGCTTGCCGCCGGATGTCTGGCTGCCCTGGCGTTCCTCACGCGTCAGATCGGGGTGCTGCTCGTGCCCGCCCTGGCTGTAGGGTTGCTCAGCGCCCGACGGCGACGCCGCTCGGCGCGCTTCTGGCTCGCGTGGGTGCTCCCTTCTCTGCTCGCGGTCACCGCCTTCGTGCTGTGGCGCTATGGACCGGGCGCGCCCTCGGGCACCGGGTTCACCTACAGCCGAGCCATCGCGCAGTGGGGCCAGGATAGCGGCTTTGCGCTGGAAATGGCCCGCCGCGTCGCGCGGGCGATCGCCTACTTAGGCGTGTTCAGCCTGCCACTGCTCGTGATCCACGCACCGGGGCTGTGGCGGCACCTACGAGGCCTTGACCGTTACGGCAAGCGAGCGCTAGGCGCGGGTCTGCTGATCGCCGCGGCCACTTACCTTCTCGCCTGGACTGGAGGCGTCCCGCCGCTGCCGTACCTCAGCAGTCCCGATCACCCCGTGGGGGGACTCATCGCCCTGCCACTGCCCGGCGGTCGCGCCCTGCCCCGAGAAGCACTAACGGCGGTCCTGACCTTTGGCCTCTGGGCTGCGGGCGGCCTCACCCTCGGCCTCGCTCTCGGGACCACACGCCTGCCAGTCCGCCGCTGGTTCACGCATCCGCACTTCTGCCTGTACCTTGCGGGCGGTCTGCTACTTGTCGCGGCGCTATCGTCTTATGTCGTGTACGATCGCTATTTCCTCCCCTTGATGCCCCTCGCGATGATCGTCTGCCTGGCGGGGACCCGTGCGGTACGGCCATCGCTGCCGCTAGCCGCCCTGGTCCTGGCGCTGTCGGCCACCGTGAGTACTGCCTTCATGCTGGACAAGACCCAGCGGCTATCGGCGGCCTGGGGAGCCGCAGCGGACTTGGTGGAGGCAGGTGTACGAGCCAACGACATCGACGCGGGACTCGAGTGGGCGGTATGGTGGAGCCTCTGGCCCAGTTACCCGGTCGGTGAAGGCGTGCAGGGCAGCCTGGGCCGGGTGCGGCCGTGGGCAAATCGTCCCTATCAGGTCACGCCCTCGCTGCTGCCCGGCTACGTCGTCGAGAGAACGTATTATGTGTGGACCCCGCTCCACTTGCGGGCCCAGCCACTCTACGTGTTGCACATCGGCGCGGCCCCCCGCCCGCCGGAGACGCACCAATAGTATGCCCCGGGAGTCCGCGGCTCACGGCAACAGGCGCTACGCGGGGACATGCCCCGATGTCGCTCGTCAGCCCGCAGTCGGCCGCGCCGCGGCAGCGGCCAGCGCCATCTGCTGTCGCCGCCCCCTGAACCGGCGGACGCCTTCCAGCAGGGCGAGCGCGGCTATCCCGAGAGCCAGCAGGTTCCCGCTGTCCGCCTCCGGAATAATCGGCACGGCCGGGACGCCGGCGGCCGGCGGGGGCGGCGGCGGCAAGAGGACCGGCGGGGGCGGCGGGGCGAGCGGCAGGACCGGCACGGGGACCGTGACGGGCACGGGCACCGGCAACGGCCCAGGCACGGGCACCGGCAGGGGGTGGCGGCGGTGCCGGGGCACGATCGGTATCTGGGCCACGCCGGGGCCATCCGCGGGGTCCGACACATCCGCGGAGACCGTCCTCGCGGCCGGTGCCACGCCGCTCAACACCACGACACATCCCAGGACGACGAGCGTTCGGGCCAACCGCATGGACAGCCTCCCTCAGCGTGCAGACGCCTGACCTGCCCCAGTCTAACCGGGTCCCGGCAGCGCGTAAAGAATTACGACACGTAACGAATCACCTTGCTCGCGGCCTTCCGCCGCCCGCTCCGGCCCGCCGGCCAGCCCGTGCGGCGCCTCGGGCCGTGCTCCTCGGTGGCGCACGGTACGCCGGACTGGCGAGAAGAGTTCGAACGGCTCTGTCGCGCCGGCCGTCGGAGCCGCTATGGTGCAAGCAGCGAGCGACGGCCTTCCGGGGCTGCGGGGCCGGCTGCAGTTGGTGGAGCGGCCCGCACCGCCGAGGAGGATCTCGTGGCGATCGACCCCAGCACCGCCAGCGGCAGCGCGCCGAGCGCCTGGCCCTCGCACCAACACCAGCTGCGGCCCGACGTGGCCCGGGCCGTCGCCGACACGCTCGGGATGAGCGTGCAGGGCCTACAGAGCCAGCTACAGAGTGGGCAGCACCTGAGCGACATCGCCAAGGCCCATGGCGTGTCCACCCAGGACCTGCGCACCGCGATCGAGGCGGCTCGGGAGAAGACGACCGAGGCCGCGGGAGCCGGCAGCGGCGGCGCCTCGGTCCCCGTCCATCATCACCACCATCAGCAGGCGGACCCAACCGGCGGCATCGATCAGCAGATCGGGCAGCAGGTGCTGGGCGCGATTGCGGACAAGCTGGGCGAGAGCGCGAGCGACCTCACGTCCCAGCTGGCCGGGGGACAGGACCTGGGCCAGCTGCTCCAGCAGAAGGGGCTTTCCACCGACGACCTGCGCGCGGCGGTCCAGCAAGTCGTGCAGGGCTTCATGCCCTACGGAGCCAACGGGTCCACGCAGGCCGGCGCGGCGACGCCGCCGCTCGCGCAGGTCGATGCGGTAGCCTAGCGGACCGCGCGTCGACCGAGGCCACGGCGCTCGACGGCGCTGCCGCCGGCGGGGCGCCGAGCGGCTGGCGCGGCGCGGGCTATAGTGTAGCGGGTGCCGCGCGCCACGCCGTCCGGAGGTCACCACATGCACACGCTCGCTCCGGTCGTGTCCCTGGTGGACGTGGACAATACGCTCCTCGACAACGACCGCGTGGTCGACGACCTGCGACAGTACGTCGAACGAGCGTTCGGGCCAGCGTGCTGGGAGCGCTACTGGGCCATCCTGATGGCGCTGTCCGACGAGCTTGGCTACCGCGACTATCTTGGCGCGCTGCAGCGCTACCGCATCGAGCACCCGCACGAGCCCGAGCTATGCGCCCTCTCCTTCTTCTTGGTGGACTACCCGTTCGCCAAGCGGCTCTTTCCGGGCGCGCTCGACGTGCTGGCGCGGCTGCGCACCTGGGGGCCGACCGTCATCCTCTCGGACGGCGACGTGGTGTTCCAGCCGCGCAAGGTGCAGCGCTCGGGCATCTGGGACGCCGTTGAGGGCAACGTCCTCATCTACGTCCACAAGGAGCGGGAGCTGGACGACGTCGCGGCCCGTTACCCGGCCGAGCACTACATCCTGGTCGACGACAAGCTGTACATCCTCGCCGCGATCAAGGCCGCCTGGGGCACGCGCGTGACGACCGTGTTCCCCCGCCAGGGACACTATGCCCACGACCCGCAGATTCTGGCCGCGAACCCGCCGGCGGATGTGAGCATCGATCACATCGGCGATCTGTTGGCGTACGACCTGCCGACGCTGCTCGCGGCGGCGCGCGCTCCGGTTGCCGGCGAGGCCGTGGCCGGGGAGCCCGCGGTCCCCGGCCGCGAGGAACGGGAGCGCTGAGCGGCGCGCTATCCCGCGCCTGCTACTGGCCCGTGGCGGCCCGGTCCACGTACCAGCGCAGCTCGCCCGCCGTGGGCTGGACCCGGCCGGCGGGGACGCCGGGGTCGCCCGCCAGCGCACGGGCGAGCGCGGGCGCCTTGTCGCGGCCCGCGACGAGGAACGCGACCGCCCGCGCCGCGTTGAGTACGGGCAGCGTGAACGTGACCCGCGGATGCGGCATGTAGTCGATCTCGCTGGGCACGACGAGGCGGCGCGTCTCGTCGACCGCCGCGCCGCCCGGGAAGAGCGAGGCGGTGTGGCCGTCGGGCCCCATGCCGAGCAGGATCAGGTCGAAGATGGGCAGGTCCTCGACCTCCAGGCCGAAGTGGCCCCGTAGCTCGCGCTCGTAGTGGGCCGCCACGGCGACGGGCGGACCGGCCTCGGTGGGCACACGGTGGACGTTGCGCGCCGGGATGGGCACCCGCGACAGTAGCGTCTCGTAGGCCATGTAGTAGTTGCTGTCCGGATCGTCGGGCGGCACGCAGCGCTCGTCTCCCCAGAAGACGTGCAGCCGGTCCCAGGGGACCGTGTCACAGAGCGGCGGCGCGGCCAGCAGCTCGTGCGTGCGCCGCGGGGTCGAGCCGCCGGACAGCGCCACGGCGCAGGTGCCCCGCGCGGCCGCCGCGGCCAGCGTCTGCGCGATGTAGGGCGCGGCCTGACGGCTCAGCGCCTCCGCGTCGGCGGCGACAATCACGCTGCGGGTCGGATGCTCCGTCATCAGCGGGCCGCCTCGGGCTTGAGTACCATCGATCGCGTCTCCCCCTTTACCGAACCAGCCGCCCCACCATCGCCAGGCTCTCGGCATAGAATCGATCGCGTCTCCCCCTTTACCGAACCAGCCGCCCCACCATCGCCAGGCTCTCGGCATAGATTGGATCGGCGACGGCCCGCTCCAGCTCGTGCGCCAGCAGCTCAGCCGGGCGGGCCTTGCCGAGTGGCGCCGTGCGCTCGATCTCGCGCACTCCCGGCAGCACGGCGCGGGTGATACCGCAAGCCGCGTCGTCGCCCACCCGCACCTCGAAGCTCGCGGCCGTCGCGTCGGTGCCAGCGGCCAGCGTCACGGCCAGCAACGCCCCAGCGGGCAGGTGGCTGCTCGGCCGCGGCCGAATGCGGACCGTGATGCCCTCGCCATCGGCGCCCGGCTGGAGCGGCGTGAACAGGCTGTCGAGGGCGCCCCGTGCGGTCGTGACCGTCTCCGGCTCCCAGCTCAGGCGCGCGGCCAGCCAGCCCACGAGCAGAAGCGGCGCGGCGCTGACCACGCCGCTCGGCGTCAAGGCGTACTCGACCGTCACGCGGCGCAGGCGGTGCTGGTAGGGGCGGGCGTCGGGCGGGTCGAAGAACTGGGCGATGAGCTGGCACCAGGGCGCGATGCGCCGCCAGCCGAGGTCGCCTAGCTCCAGGTTCTTGTCGCTGCCGGCGGCGCAGGCGTCGAGCGCGGCTAGCCCCGCCAGCGCGTCGGGAAACTCGGCCGAATCGACGATTAACCGGTCGCAGAGGCGCAGCAGCGGGTCGTTGGAGCCAGGCGGACGGCCGAGCCACCAGAGATAGGTCGGCAGGTTGCTCATCAGCAGCGGCTCAACGACGCTGGCAAGATGAAGCGCCGTGGCGCCCCGGGCTAGCAGCCGCACCTCCTCGAAGCACAGCTGGGTCTGGCCGCCGGGGCCGCGCGCCCGCTGCGTGCGCACGCTCGCGTCGAGGCCGTCAGTGGCGGCGTCGGGCGCGGTCACGAGCAGCAGGGTCCGCGACGGGTGCCGGATCGCCAGCGAGGCCATCGCCTCGCTAGCGCGGTCGGCCTCCCCATCCTCGTCGGCGTGGACCACGAGGTTCAGCACGCTCGCGCGCGGCGGCGGGTGCGCCGCCGTGCCGTGCGCGATTGGGGTCGACAGCTCGCGCAGGTTGCGCTGGAGCTGCCGCTCCACATCGGCCACGGAGACGTTCTGGGCCTCCCAGACGGCCGATTCATGGGCGGAGTGGTGCGTGCTGCGTGCCGGGTTCCGCGCGGCGGGCGCTTGCTCGACGCTCATTCTGTTCTCCTCCCGCCGGGCCGGAGCGATCGGGGTGTCGTGGCCAGGTCCAGTAGGCGCCCGCCCCGCCCGGCACTCGGTACGCGGCACGCAGCACGCGTCACGGCCGGTGCCAGTGCCGGCCGTCGCGGCGGATCAGCTGGTCGGCCGCGGCGGGGCCCCAGGTGCCGGCGGCGTAGTTCGGGAAGGCCGGCTGCTCCCGCGCCCAGGCGTCGAAGATCGGCGTCACGAAGCTCCAGGCCTGCTCCACCTCGTCGGCCCGCATGAACAGCGTGCGGTCGCCCAGCATGCAGTCGAGGAGCAGCCGCTCATACGCGTCGGGCGACTCGACCAGGAAGCTGCTGCCGTAGTAGAAGTCCATGTTGACCGAGCGCAGCTGCATCACCGGCCCTGGCACCTTCGCGCCGAAGCGCAGCGTGATGCCCTCGTCGGGCTGCACGCGCAGCACGAGCAAGTTGGGGTCGAGCCCCAGTGCGGCGGCGCCGCCGAAGGGCACGTGCGGCGCGGGCTTGAACTGCACGACGATCTCCGTCGAGCGCTTGGGCAGCCGCTTGCCGTGGCGCAAGTAAAACGGCGTGCCGGCCCAGCGCCAGGTGTCCAGGTACAGCTTCAGCGCCACGTAGGTCTCGACGTCGGAGTTGGGCGCCACACCAGGCTCCTGCCGATAGCCCGGCACGTGCTGGCCGCCGATCCAGCCCTCGCCGTACTGTCCGCGCACGACCTGCTGGGTGAAGCCGGCCGGCGAGATCGGGCGCAGCGCGCGCAGCACCTTCAGCTTCTCGTCGCGCACGGCCTCGGCCTCGAACGTCACGGGCGGCTCCATGGCGACCATCGTCAGGAGCTGCAGCATGTGGTTCTGCACCATGTCGCGCAGCGCGCCCGCCTGCTCGTAGTAGCCGCCGCGGTCCTCGACGCCGATGCTCTCCGCGACCGTGATCTGCACGTGGTCGATGTGCTGCTCGCTCCAGAGCGGCTCCCACAGCCGGTTCGAGAAGCGGAACGCCATGATGTTCTGGACGGTCTCTTTGCCCAGGTAGTGGTCGATGCGGAAGATCTGGTTCTCGCGGAAGACCGATTGCACCGTCCGGTTGAGCAAGCGGGCGGTCGTCAGGTCGCGGCCGAAGGGCTTCTCGATGACGATTCGCACCCAGCCGTCGGGGGCCTCCGAGCGATTGAGGCTGGCCGCGCCCAGCTCGCGGACGATCGCCGAGAACACCGTGGGCGGCGTGGCGATGTAGAACAAACGGCGCCCGCAGGTGCCCCGCGTGCGGTCGAGCTCGTCCAGCTGTGCCCCCAGCCGGGCATACGTCTCCGGCTCGCTCGGGTCGCCCCGCAGGTAATAGATGCCGGCCGCGAAGCTCTCCCACACCTCCGGCCGCAGCGGGCGCGTGCGGGCGTACTCCTCGGCGGTCTCGCGCAGCATGTTGCGGAACGACTCGTCCGTGTAGGCGTGGCGGGCTACGCCGACGACGGCGAACTCGGGCGGCAGCAGCCGCTGCAACGCCAGGTCGTAGAGGGCCGGGATCAGCTTGCGGCTGGTCAGGTCGCCCGAGGCGCCGAAAATGACCAGCGCGCACGGCGGCGCCGTGCGCTCGCGGCGCAACCCCTCGCGGAGCAGGTTGGGCTCCTCGCCGTGTAGAGTCGGCGCGAGAAGCGCGGCGTCCAGCGCGTCGGGCGCGGGCGAGGCGGTGGTGGGGCTCGTCGAAGCGGCCTGCGCGCGGGCGGCATCGACCATAGCGGCTCCCCCTCCTGCTGGGATCCTCAAGTACTATACAACGCACTTTTTGGGCCGGACGTCCGGCGCCGCGCTCAGCCGCCTGTCGGCGATTCGCCCTCGTGCTCGCCCAGCATCAGGCTGCACGACACGGGCGGCGGACCCGCGGCAGTGTCCGTGCCCACGAGCAGGTCGTACAGCCGCTGCTGGCGGGCGAGTGCCGCCTGGTAGCGCGCGTGGTGGGCCGGGTTGGGCGCGAACGCGGCGCCCAGCTCGGCCGGCACCGCCTCCACGCTCGGGATGGCGCCCAGCGCCTCCAGCGCGAGGAGCGCCGCGCCGCGGCTGGACGCCTCGCCCTCGGCGGAGAGCGTCAGCGGGCGGCCCACGGCGTCGGCGATGATCTGCGTCCAGGTGGGCGAGCGGAGCAGCGCGCCGCCCGTGGCGATGAGCTGCTGCGCGCCCGGCACGACCGCGTCGAGGATGCCGGCCAGCAGCGCGAACCGCAGCGCCACCGCCTCCAGGCCGGCTCGCAGGATGTCTACCGGCTTCGTGGCGAGCGTCAGACCGACGACGGCCCCGCGCGCGACCGACGCCCAGCCGGGGCTGCGCTCGCCGGCCAGGAACGGCAGCACCGTCAGGCCGTGGCTGTCGGGGGGCAGGGCGGCCACGGCGGCCTGGAGCGCGGGGCCGTTCTCCAGGCGCAGGGTGTCGTCGAGCCACGCGAACAGGTTCCCGCCATTGTTCAGCGCGCCGCCCATCACGAACCGCGCCGCGTCCACGCGGTAGCACCAGGCGCCCCAGGGAATCGCCACCTCGGGCGCCCGCCAGGCCACGCGTAGCGCTCCCGACGTGCCGACCATCAGCGCGAAGCGGTCGCAGGTCACGCAGCCGCAGCCCACGTTGCTGCACGCCCCGTCGCCGCGCGCCGGGTACCACGGCACGCCGCGCAGCGCGGGCCAGCGGGCCGCGTACGCTGGCCGCAGGCCGCTGAGCGGCGCGTCGGAGAGCGGCGCGAGCTTGTCCGGATCGAGGGGGATGGCGGCGAGCACCATCGGGTCCCAGTCGCAGGTATGCTGGTCCAGCAGCCCGGTGCCCGAGGCCATCGACACACTGTTGTGCGTCTCCCCGAACAGCTGGAGGTAGAGGTACTCGCCGAACGACAGCCAGCGCCGCGCGCGTCGCACCACGTCGGGCCGCGTCTCGGCGAGCCAGCGCAGCTTGGCCGGCCAGTAGCTCCAGTGCAGCACGCAGCCGGTGCGGGCGTGGACGGCGCGCTCGTCCAGTGTCGCGCGGAGCGCGCGGACGGCGGCGTGGCTGCGCGCGTCGGCCCACAGCAGCACGGGAGTGATCGCCCGCCCCTCCGCGTCCACGCCAAGCAGGCTGTGCCAGAACGTCGCGGCGCCGACGGCGCGCACGCCATCCACCGCCGCCGGCGCGTCCGCCGCCAGCCTATCGAGGAGCGCCGCGGTGCAGGCGACCAGCGCGTCGGCGTCGACCTCGGCGCCACCGTCGGGCGTGGTGTCGAGCGGCACGGAGCCGCGCGCCGCCGCGGCCGCGACCGCGCGCCCGGCGGCGTCGTACACCATCGCGCGCGCCGACGAGGTGCCCACGTCCAGCGTCAGCACCAGGGGCGACCGTGCGTCCGCCAGCGCGACCTCGCCCACCGTCCTGCTCCTTGCCACTCCGCTGCTATAGCCAGGATACTGCGTGGGCGTTCGGGTGACCTAACCCCCCCGCCCCCCTTCCCTCTCAAGGAAGGGGGGAGCCCCCCCGGCCTCGGCCTCCTCCCCCTTCCCCCAATGGGGGGGGGCCGGGGGTAGGTCCGCTCTCGGCCCTGTGCTACACTCCCCGTCGGGGCGAGGGCGCGGCGAGGCGCCCAGTACGGGCACGGTCAGGGAGGAATCATGACGCTGAAGGTCGAGAGCCTCCGGTCGATCAACTGGAATGCCGTCGATCCGCGGGCGGCGGAGCGGTTCTACACCGAGGTGTTGAACGGCCAGGTGCTGCGGCGGATGCACATTCGCGGCACCGAAGTCGCCGACGTGGCGCTGGGCAACGTCGTGCTGGGCCTGTTCGACGCCTCCGCGCAGCCGGCGCCGGGCGTGCCGCATCACACGCTCCAGATGGCGTGGCCGAACGACGAGGCGACCGCGCGGGCGGAGCTGGAGGGGGCGGGCGTGACCGTCGAGGGCTCGCGCGTCCACGGGCCTGGCCCGGGTTTCTCGCTCTACGTCACCGACCCGCTCGGCAACGCCCTAGAGCTTGCCTGGGACCCGCCGGGCTCCGCCCACGGATGACGGCCAGCACGCCAGCGGCTGCTGCCCGGCCGGCGCAGCGGGCGGTGGAGCGCCCGTGCGTCGCCATGTTCGACGTGAACGGCACGCTGGTGCTGGGCGGCGAGGCGATTCCGGGCGCGGCGGCGGCGCTCACGGCACTCAGCCGCCGCCTGCGCGTCTGCTACTTCAGCAACGACCCGCGCGGCGCCGAGGCGATCGGCGCGCGTCTTCTCGAGGCCGGCTTCCCCGTGGAGCCGGGGGCCGTCCTAAGCGCCATCCAGGTGGCGGCCAGCCGCGTGGGCCGGCGCTACGCCGGCCAGCGCGTGCTGACGATCGCGGGCGCGGGCCTGCGCGAGGCGCTGCGCGCGGAGGGTGTCGAGGTCGTGGACGAGCCTCCGGCCGCCGCGGTGATCGTCTCGGGCGCGCGGCTGTTCACTCCGGAGGCGCTAACCGTCGCCTGCGAGGCGATCTGGCACCACGGCGCGAAGCTGTACGCGAGCAGCCTGGACCGCCGCGTGCCCTACGGCCCCGGGCGCTTCGCGCCCGGCACGGGCGCCGTCGCGCAGGCGCTGGCTTGGGCCACCGGCGCGACGCCGGAGGTGCTCGGCAAGCCTTCGCCGCTCGCCGTGGAGGCGGCCCTCGGGCTGCTAGGCGCGCCGCCGGGCGCGGCCGTCGTCGTGGGCGACTCGCTGGGCGAGGACGTGGTCCTTGGCCAGCGGCTCGGCGCGCGGACGGCGCTCGTCCTCTCCGGCGTGGCCACCCGCGAGCACGTCGCGGCCCTCGCGCCCGACCAGCGCCCCGACCTGGTCCTCGACTCTGTGAGCAACGGCCTCGTGGAGTGGATCGAGAGCCTGTGCGCCGACTGAACGCTCACGGTCGCCGCGTCGGCAAGGCGGAAATTCTAGTCTCCGTCCTTCTGCTCGCGCTCGCCGCGACCGCTTGCGCGAGCGCCCGGGCCGATGCTGGATCGGCCTCGCCTGCCGTCGACGTGCTCCCACCGGGGAATCCGCCGCCACTCGAGCGGCCCGTCCCGCGGCCGGCACCAGCGTCCGTCGGGGATCGGTCACTCGCCACTCCCGACCGATCCACCGCGACAACTGAGGCATCCAGCGCGCCACCGTCCGACGATCCGAAGGTCGCTGCCGCCCTCGGCGCGCTGGCCAGCGACGAGGACCGCGTTGGGCAACTGCTGCTGCTCGGGTGGATCGGCGATACGGCGGAGGCCGCGCGGCCGACGCTGCGCGAGCTGCGGCCGGGCGGCATCGTCTACGTGGACAACGCGCGCCTGGCGGACGACGCGCGAGCGATCAACGCCGCGCTGCCGAGCATCGCCCAGGAGTATGGCGTCCTGCCGCCGCTGATCGCGGTCGACCACGAGGGCGGCACCGTGCATCGCATCCGCGACGTGCCGAATCTCGGCTCGAACGCCGAGTTCGCGGCTAACGCCCCCTCGGATCGCGACGCCTGCCTGCGCGGCCAGGAGCACGCGCGGCAACTGCGCGCGATGGGCTTCACGATGAACCTGGCGCCGGTGCTGGACGTGAACAACAATCCCGCGAACCCGGTGATTGGGCCGCGCTCGTACGGCGCCGACCCGGCGCTGGTGGTGCGGCTGGGCAGCGCCTACGTGCGCGGGCTGCAAGGCGGCGGCATCGCGGCCGTGGGCAAGCACTTTCCGGGGCACGGCAATACGTCGGTCGACTCGCACGTCCAGCTGCCGAGCTTGCCACAGACCGAGGCGGAGCTGGAGCACATCGAGCTGGTGCCGTTCCGCCGCGCGATCGAGCCGGACACCGACATCGCGGCCCTGATGTCCGCGCACATCGTCTTTCCTGCCGTCGATCCGTCGGGCCTGCCGGCCACGCTGTCTTACCCGATCATCACCGGCCTGCTGCGGCAGAAGCTCGGGTTCGACGGGCTCGTCATCAGCGACGACCTGGCGGGCATGCGCGCCATTACCGACAACTTTGCGCCCGGCGCGGCGGCCGTCCAGGCGGTGGGGGCCGGGGTGGACATGCTGATCATCGGCGGCGGCGTGCCGCGCCAGCGCGAGTCGCGCGATGCACTGCTCGGCGCGCTCGCCTCCGGCGCGCTCAGCCGCCAGCGGGTGGACGATGCGGTGCGACACGTGCTGGCGGTGAAAGCGCGCTTTGGCCTGCTCGGCGGGGCCGCCGCTGCTGGCCCAGGCTGCGGCGCGTGAGATACTCGGAGTGATAGGCCACGACCGGACGGCGCGTCCCGCCCCCGCGTCCCGAGCGTACGGAGTGGGTCCATGATGTTCCCGAATTGCCGCGCGCTGGCCCGGGGCGCGCTCGTCAGCGCCGCGACCCTGGCGCTGGCGCTGGCGGCCTGCGCCCCGGCGGGGCAGCCAGCCAGGCCCGCGGCCACCACGGTGGTACAGGCGACCGCGCCCGCCACGGGGAGTGCGGCCGCGGCCGCGCCGACGAGCCCGCCGGGCCCGAGCGCGGGCGCGGCGCCAGTGAAGGTCCAGGTGGCCCTTCAGGGCGCAGCGAGCGATGCAGGCGTGTTCGTGGGCATGGAAGCCGGCTACTACCATGAGGCGGGCATCGAGGTCGAGCCGGTGATCGTGCGCCAGCTGCCGGACATGCTGCCCATGCTGTTCTCGGGGCAGGTGCAGGCCGCGGGCGTCGGCATCAACGGCGGCACGTTGAACGCGGTCGGCCGCCAGGCCGGCTTCAAGCTGGTGGCCGACAAGGGCTCGACGACGCCGGGGCACGGGTTTCTCGCCTGGGTGGTGCGCAAGGACCTGGTGGACAGCGGCCGCTTCCGCGCGGACGGCGACCTGCGGGGCCTAACGTTCGCCATGACGCCGCCGCTAGAGGCCACGCAGAGCATGGTCGCCTTCCAGCGACTGCTTGCCAGCCAGAACCTGCGGCTGGAGGACGTGGACGTGAAGCCGCTGCCGTTCGGCGAGATGCCGGCCGCCTACGCGGGCGGCGCGATCGACAGCTCGTTCTTGCTGGAGCCGCTGGTGTCGGCCGGCGTGCAGAACGGCCTGATCGTGCGCTGGCGGGGCGTGGACGAGATCTACCCGAACCTGCCGCTCGGCCTGATGGCCTACGCCACGCGCTTCACCGAGAGCCAGCCCGACGTAGCGCGCGCGTTCATGGTCGCCTACGTGCGCGCCGTGCGCCTGTATCTCGATGCGATGGACCACGGCCGCAACCGCGACACCGTTATCGCGGCGCTCACCCACAACACCGATGTGAAGGACCCCGCTGTGTACGAGCGCATGGTGCCCACGGGCCTCGACCCCGACGGCCACATCGCCGCCGACGCGCTGGCGGCGTCCATCGACTACTACCGCACGGCGGGGGCGCTGACCGAGCCCGTCGACGTGGCCACGGCCGTCGACAACCGCTGGGTAGACCATGCGCGCGAGCAGCTCGGGCCGTACCAGCCGTAAGCCCCGGGAGGAGCGGTGACACAGTACTACCGCGACCTGCGCGAGTTTCTCGCCGCGCTCGAAGCTCACGACATGCTGGTCCGCTACACGGAACCCATCGACAAGGACACGCAGCTGCAGCCGCTCGTGCGGCTGCAGTTCCGCGGCCTGTCCGAGGCGCAGCGCAAGGGGTTCCTGTTCGAGCAGGTGACCGGCGCCAACGGCCGGCGCTTCACCATGCCCGTGGCAGCCTGCTGCATGGCGGCGTCGCGGGCGATGTACGCCCTCGGCCTAGGCTGTGCGCCTGACCGGATCGGGGCGCGCTGGGCGCAGGCGCTGGCGCATCCCGTCCCGCCGGAGGTGCTCGCGCACGGCCCGGTGCAGGAGGTGGTGTACACGGGCGCGGCGTTGCAGCAAGCGGGCGGGCTGGACATGCTGCCCATTCCGCTGGCCACGCCTGGCATGGACAACGCGCCCTACACCAGCGCGTCCTACTGGATCACGAAGGACCCCGAGACGGGAATCCGCAACGTGGGCACCTATCGCGGGCAGCTCAAGAGCCCCTTGCGTCTGGGCTGCTACCCGGCCAGCCCGCAGAAGGGCGTGGCCGTCCACTGGCGAAAAGCCCGGGCGCGCGGCGTGCCGCTGGAGGCGGCGGTGGTGCTGGGCGCGGCGCCGCACGTCGCCTATCCGGCCGTCGCCTTCCTGCCCCGCGACGTGGACGAGCTGGCGGTCGCGGGCGGTTTCGCGGGGGAGCCGCTGCCCCTGGTGCGCTGCCAGACCGTCGATCTGGAGGTGCCGGCGGCTGCCGAGATCGTGATCGAGGGGCGCATCGCCACCGACTACTTGGAGGAGGAGGGGCCGTTCGGCGAGTTCACGGGATTCATGGCGCGGCGCGAGTTCACCTACTACCTGGAGGTCACGGCGATCACCCACCGCCGGGACGCCATCTACAACCTGTTCCTCAGCCAGTTCCCGCCGAGCGAGTCGAGCAAGATTCGCCAGATTGCGATGGAGAACACGATCCGCCGTTTCCTGAGCGTCGAGCGCGGCTTTAGCGGCATTCGCGACGTGGCGGTTCACGAGAGCGCCAGCAGCCAGAACTTCACGGTGATCCAGGTGAGCCGCGCTGATGGCGCCGACCCGCCGGCCATCCTGGCGGCGATGGCGCAGCCGGACGCGCGCAGCGGCAAGATGGTCGTGGCCGTGGACGAGGATGTGGACCCTCATGACGCCGACTCGGTACTGTGGGCGATGGCCTGGCGCATGCAGCCGCACCGCGACCTGGAGGTGCGGTCTGTGCCGCCGCACGAGATGGACTACTCGGTGATGCCCCCGGCGGAGGGCGTCGGCACGGCCGAGGGCCAGGCAGCGTCGATGCTGCTGATCGACGCTACCCGCAAGTGGCCCTACCCGCCGCAGTCGCTGCCCACGCGCGAGTACATGGAGGACGCGCTGCGCCTGTGGCAGGCGGCAGGCCTGCCCGAATTGCGACTGCGCGAGCCATGGTACGGGCGCCCGGAGGGCGTGTGGACGGCCACCGACCGCGAGGAGGCGGCGCGCGCCGTCCGCGGCGACTACTACGCGACTGGCGAGCGCATGGCCCGCGAGCGGCGCCCGTCATAGCGGGAGCTGCCAGTCCTCCCCATTGACCACCTGGCGAGACGGCGGCATGCGCTCTTGCTTGACAGATACGCACAAATGTTCTATGAATGAAGGGAAACGGTCGCGCGGCAGCGGAGCGGAGCCGGGAGATGAGCGCGGAGATTGACCTCGCCTACTGGCGCTGGGGGACTGGCCGTCCGCGCCCGCCGCTCGTCCACCTCAGCGAGGCCGAGCTGGCCCGCCTGCGTTTCCTGCGCTGGCTCGTGCTCACGGGGCGCCTCACCTCCTGACGGCCGGTCCGTCGCCGTGCGCGCGGCCTCACATCCCTCCCTGACGTCCGGTGCCTATCCAATCACAAATCGTGAGGATCGCCGGGCCAGGCGTTGCCTGCTGCGTGCGCCACGCGGCGCGCGAGCCGGGTGGATAGCCGCAAGGGCACTCCTGGCACCCTGGGAAGCGAAACTCCGCGTACCGGAAAAGAGGCGCTGTGTTCCGGTGCGCACGGCCACGTCAGTCCATGGAATGAAGAGGGCTGGCGAGACTGGTCCGAAGGGCCAGAGCACAGCTAAGACCGAAACGCTGACCCACGTCACCGCGAGCATACCGACGATGAGCCCCAGCGCGAGCGCATTCGTGAGGGGGGAATCCATCCCGGCGGCCTCGATCTGCCCAGGCACTCTCAGCGGAAGACGGTGGCGCGTAGGGCGAAGAAGATGATGGCGCTGAGGGTCAGGAACGGCAGGTAGGAGACGTGGAGCAGCTCGCGGCTGCGGTTGGTGATGAGGAAGTAGAAGGCCACGACACTCGCTAGAAAGCCCCACGCCACGCCAACCACGACAATGCCCGGCCAGCCGACGACGAGGCCCACGCAGAGGGGCGCGCGGCCGCACAGGAGTCGGCGGCCCACGGGCGCGGCGAGGGGCGCCCCGAGAAGGCCCAGCGTGAAGCCGGCGCCGCCGGCCGCGAACCCGTGAACGAGCTGTTCGGGCGTTGCCGCGAGCAGGACGAGCGCGGCCGCGTAGCCGATGCAGGCGACGCTCAGCACGCCGTCGGGCAGCCCATCGTGCAGGCTCTCGTAGAACGTGAGCACCGTGAGCAGCGTGAGAAGCGACAACCAGAGCGCGACCTGGATCGTCATGGTTCCCTCGTCGGGGCGCCCGCCTCCCCCTGCATCGTACGTCGCGCGTCGCGTTCTGGCAAGCAACTGCCCGGCTAGGTGGCGGCGCGAAGCGGGTCAACGTTTGATTCCTAGCAGGCGCGTCCGTAGAATGGGGCGCGTGTCCCAACGAGGTGCGACAGGCAGCGAGCGGGCGTCATCGCTGACGCCTGCCGAGGAGGGAAGATGGCGCGACTGACACGGATCCAGCACGAGGGGATTCCGGTCAAGGACCTCGACCGCTCCCGCGCCTTCTACGAGGGCGTGCTGGGGCTGAAGACGCTGCCGCGCCCCGCGTTCGGCCCAGGCGTCTGGCTGGCCGATGCGAGCGGCGTGCCGCAGATCCACCTCATCGTCAGTCAGGCGCCCGTCCCCGGCGTCGACGCCCGGCCCGACCCGACGGCCCGCCACACGGCGTTCCTGGTCGAGGACTACGAGGGTCTGAAGCAGCGCTTCGCGCAGCACGGGGTGCGATACACCGAGGCTACCAACAGCCCGGCCGGGGTGGCGCAGCTTACCGCGGTCGATCCGGACGGCCACGTGCTGGAGTTCCAGCCGGCCGCGCACTACGGCGATGCGATTTACACCCCGGGCTTCGAGCCGCAAGAGGATTGAACGCGGCGACCCTGCTTTGTGGCATGGCCGTGCCGCTGCGTCGTCCGAAGGCCCGCCGGACGGATGGTAGACTTGTCTCGGCTCGGATGCCTGTCCTGGCGGCCGGCCCCGCTGCCACCAACATCGACACCCCGGCGCCGTCATGTGCGGGCCGGTACCCGGAGGGACAGTCTGATTCCTGCTGGTAACACACGCAACGTTGGGCTGGTCGTCGCCGTCGTCGCGCTCATCGCCGGCGCGGCGCTCGCGCTCGGCAGCGGCGACCTTCGCGGTCTGATAGTCTTGGCGCTCGGGGCGGCTGGCGGCTGGGCCGCGGGCCAGAGCCTGGCGGCTCGCCCCCGCACGCGGTCCGAGGGCGATGAGCGCCCGGTCGCAGCCGAGCGCGCAGCTTTGGCGCGGCCGGCAAGGGCAACCGCCCGGGTGGGCGAGGCGCCTCGTGCCGAGCCGGCCGCGCGGACCGGCCGACTCGCCACTCCTATCTCCGCCGCGTCTGCGCCGATTGGCGCCGCGCCGCCAGACGCGCCGGCCCCGGCGGCTGCCGCAGCCCGCCTCACCGAACGGCGGCCGAGTACAGTGCCAGCGCCTATCACCACGCCATCGCCCGCCGCTCGGCCGGTGGCCGACCCGGCGGCGACCCCGCCGGGTCGCGCGGCCGCGGCGGCCGCGCGGCCGCCGCTCGCGGCGGCGCCACCCGGCTTGCCGCCAGAGCATCGGGCGAAGGGGGATGACGACCGCGACGGCGAGCGCGGGTCGACGGCCGCGAACGCGGGGCTTGGCCCGACGCCAGCGGCGAGCGGTCTTGGCGGCGGCGCGGCCGCCGAGATGGGTACGCCGCTGCCGACAGAGGCGCGCTTGCAGGACTTGGCGGCACGGCAACGGTCCTCCACGGCCGACCTGCGCCGCTCGATCCGGGACGTGATCGAGCGGCTGGAGGACGAGGAGCCGCCGCCCGCCCGTCGCCGCAAGAAGTCTCGGTCGTAGGTCACAGGATCAGGTGCAGGTCCCCGAACTCGTGCCAGAGGTAGCCGGCGGCGAGCGCGGCCCGGTACGTGCGCTCTAGGTGCGCGCGGCCGGCGATGGCCTCGAGCATCGCCAGGTGGGAGGCGCGTGGTTCGTGGAAGCCCGTCAGGAGCGCGTCCACCACGCGGACACCCCGCTCGGGGGTGACGACGAGGTCCGTCCAACCGCGCGTGGCGATCACCCGCCCGTCGGCGTCTGCGGCGCTCTCCAGCGCGCGCACGACTGTCGTGCCGACCGCAATAACCCGCCCGCCCGCGGCCTTGGCCGCCTGGACGGCCTCGGCCGTCTCGGCGGGCACGTAGTACGCCTCCTCGTAGGGCGGCTCGTCGTGCTCCAGGCTGGCGACGCCCGTGTGCAGCGTCAGCCGCGCCACGCCGATGCCCTTCGCGCGCAGCCGGTCCAGCACGTCGTGGGTGAATGCGCGGCCGGCCGAGGGCATCTCGGCCGAGCCGGGCTCCCCGGCGTAGACGGTCTGGTACATCGCCAAGGGCCACTCGCCTCGGACGTAAGGATAGGCGATCGGCTTGCCCCAGCGGGCCAGGTACGCGGTGAGCGGGGCGCCTAGGTCGAGGCGCGCGATCCAGAGGCGCCGCGAGTCGTGGTAAGGCGTGAGCAGCGCAGCCCGCCCCGTGCCGGGCAGCGTCAGCGTCTGAGGGGCCGGCGCCGGTAGGTGGCGGGGCTCTACCACCCACAGGTCGGCTACCAGGTGGGTTGAGAGGTGCAGCGCGAGCGACGTACCGTCGGTCGTCGCGGCGGGCAGCGCGGCCGGCAGGGTGCCGGAGTCGTTCACCACGACGAGGTCGCCGGCGCGCAGGAAGCTCGGCAGCTCGTGGAAGCGGGCGTGGACGATCCAGTCGTTGGCGCGGTAGCTCACCAGCAGCCGCACGCCGTCGCGGGCGAGGCCGCGGGCCTCGGGTGGCTCGTGCGCCTCCAGCTCAGGCGGCAGCGTGAAGTCGAGCACGTCGCGGAGGCCCTGCGGGAGCCGCAGGCGCGGCGTGGGTGCGGTCGGACCGCGCGGGCGGGTAGGCGCCAGCTCAGTGGCGATCATCGTAGTTCTCCTCAGCAGCCCAGGGGCAGTAGCGCCTGGGCCTCGAAGCGCCCGAAGGGCGCGGTTTCACGTTCGAGCAGGTCGGCGATGGCGGGGGCGACGATCTCCGGGCCGGGTAGGTGTGAGAGGTCCACGCCCGGCTCGGCGTCGCGGTGCATCTGGGTGTTCATGTCGCCGGGATCGACGACGTAGACTCGCACACCGCTATCCGCTAGCTCGGCGGCCAGGACGCGCGACAGGTGCTCGAGCGCGGCCTTGCTCGTGCCGTAGCCGCCCCAGCCGGCGTAGGCTTGTACGCCAGCGTCAGACGTGACGTTCAGGATCACGCCCGCGCCGTGCGCCCGCATCCCCGGCAGCACCAGCTGGATCAGGTGCAGCGGCGCGACGACGTTCGTGCGCAGCACGGCCGCGAAGGCGTCGAGCGGGTAGTCGGCGAGCGGCGGCATGGGGCTTGGTCCCAGCGCCGAGGCGTTGTTGACCAGGACGTCGATGCGACCGAACCGCTCCTGCCCCGTGCGCACCAGCCGGTCGGCGTGGGCGCGGTCGGCCACGTCGCCGGGCAGCGCGACGACCTCGGTGATGGCGGCTAGCTCGTCGGCGACGGCTGCCAGGGCCGTGGCGCCGCGCGCCGTCAGCACGAGGCGATCGCCGCGCCGGGCCAGCAAGCGTGCTAGCTCGCGGCCGAGGCCCTGGGAGGCGCCCGTGATCAGGACGACTCGTGGTTGGTGATTCATCGTTGGCCCTCCTCCGTGTGGCTCTGCCTACAGGATGCGGCCGGTCGGTCGCTGCTCGCCTCGGGCCACGGGTCAGGTTGGCCCCTGTCCCTTCGGACAGGGGCCGGGAATCGGCGACTGCGCAGGCGCTTGCTTACGAGCGGACCTGACGACGCAGCCGATCGGCAGGCGTGGGGCGGGCTACAGGAGGCCTTGCTCGGCGGCGCGGGCGACCGCCTGGGCGCGGTTGTCGGCGCCAAGCTTCTGGAAGAGAGAGGTGACGTGGAACTTAACCGTGCGCTCGGCGATCCTCAGAGTGCGGGCGATCTGCTTGTTCGACTGGCCGGCGGCGACGAGGCGGAGCACCTCGCGCTCGCGCGCGCTCAGGCGACCGGCGGGCACGCGCGGCCGACCCACCTGCGCCACCACCTTCGCGGCCACGCGCGGCGCGAGGTAGGAGCCGCCGGCGGCGACGGCGCGGATGGCTCGCGCGATCTCGGCTGTCGGCGCGCCCTTCAGCAGATAGCCGGCGGCGCCGGCCTGGAGCGCCCCAAAGACGCGCTCGTCGGCGTCGTAGGCGGTGAAGACCAGCACGCGCGGCTCGCCCGGGGTCGCCGTGAGACGCGGGAGCGCTTGGACGCCGTCCTGGCCGTCTAGCTCGAGGTCGAGCAGCACCACGTCGGGCCGCTCGCGCGCCGCGAGGGCGACCGCGTCGTCGGCCGTGGCGGCGGCCCCGACGACCTGGAAGTCGGCCTCGTCCTCCAGCACGGCGATGAGCCCCTCGCGCACCACGGGGTGGTCGTCGACGACGAGCACGCGGATCACGGTGCGGCCTCGGGCAGTGGGAGGGTGACGCGGAGCGTCGCACCGCGGCCCGGCTGGCTGGCGAGCCGCAGCCGGCCGCCAAGCAGCCGCGCCCGCTCGCGCATGCCGACAAGGCCGTGGCGGCCGGGCGGCACCGCACGTGGGTTGAAGCCGGCGCCGTCGTCGCGGACGGTCAGGACCACGGCGCGGTCGGCGGCGCGCAGGTCGAGGGTGACGACGTGCGCGCGTGCGTGGCGGCGCACGTTCGTCAGCGCCTCCTGGGCGATGCGGTAAAGCTCCGCCTCGGCGTGCAGCGGCAGCGCGACGGTCCCCGTGGTCCGCACGTCCACGCGCACGCCGGTGTCGGCCGTGAAGCCACGCGCCAGCGCGGCGAGGGCCTCGGGCAGCGGCTGGCTGGCGATCGGCGCGGTGCGCAGGTCGAGCACGGAGCGGCGGGCGTCCTCGAGGCTCTCGCGGGCGGTCGCCAGCGCGCGCTCCACGCGCTCGCGCGCGCGGTCAGGCGCATCGTCCAGGTGGCGCAGGGCGCTCTCCAGGTGGAGCGCGATGGCGGTGAGGCCCTGGGCGAGCGTGTCGTGAATCTCCCGGGCGATGCGCGTGCGCTCCTCGGCGCGGGCGAGGCGGGCGCTGGCCTCGGCGAGGCGCGCGCGCTCGACTGCCAGCCCGACCTGGTAGGCGACCGCCGAGAGCAGCTCCAGCTCGGCGGGGGCGAGCTGGCGCCAGGCGGGGCCCGCCACGTTCATGATGCCGAGCGGCTTGGTCTGGAAGTAGAGGGGCAAGCTGGCATGGTAGCGCAGGCCGAGCGTTTGTCGTGGGCTGGCGACCGCGGGGCGCAGGCGGCTGCACTCCATGACGTCGACGTTGCGCGGAGTCAGCTCACCGGCCTGGAAGGCCTCGATGCACCAGCAGGAGCGGCCGGTCATGCGGACGGGCTCTTGCAAGTATGGCGGCAGGTTGAGCGTGGCCGCGCTGTAGAACTGGCCGCCGTCGGGATCGCGCAGCCACACCCAGCCGGTGTGCAGGTCGAGGGCCTGGGCCGTCAGCGCGAGGGTGCGCGTGAGCGCCTGGCGGAGATCGGCAGTGCTGTTGAGCGCCTCAGCGACCGCCGCCACGACGCCGACCGCTCGCGGAGCGGCCGGATATGGTTCGGCACCCGCTGCCGGCGCTCGTCTTGCTCGCGCTGCCACTGGCTCGCTCCTCTCGCCGCGGGTATTGTTCCACACCGTGGCGCGCCGCGGCAGCGGGTGTCGCGCGTTTCGTGGCGGCGCATGGTCGCGGCCCGCTCGATCGCGCCCGGGGCGCTGCCCGCGGGCGCAGCAACGTATCCGAGGAACGGTCAAACGATGCTCCTTGACCGGGTGGTTAAGTGCTAGGCCGGGTGCGGGTCTGCGCGTGCTCCTCGGGCGCGGAAGGTCGCATCGTTTACCCCGTACGATACTCCCTCGATGGCTCGCGGCGGGCCGGGCGCGGGCGGCGGGCGCGGGGAGGCGTGTACGGCGTACGATAAGCGACCACGTCGCGCGAGCTAGCAGGCGCTCTCCTGCGCGCCTCGCGGCCTGAGACCGGGCCGGCCTCGCGAGCTAGCCGGAGAGGGACGCCCTCACCCCGCCCCTCTCCCAGGGGGAGAGGGGGAGGGACGAGGGGCCGCCCTCACCCCCGCCCTCTCTCAGAGGGAGAGGGGGACGACGATTGCCCTCACCCCCGCCCTCTCTCAGAGGGAGAGGGAGTACGGGAACGCCAACGCCGGTATCGTTAAGACGCCGGGCCAGGTGGCGACCGGGCAGGGCGCTGCTTGCTGGACCCCTACCAGAGAAGGCATTGGGGATGGGCGGTCGTCCGGGGGACGAGGGGAGCCGCCCGCGCGCAGCAAGCAGCTCCCGGACTGCAGACCCCGCCCAGAGCTTGCCGAGACGCACGCGATAGGCTACAACGGCGGCATCGTCGAGACGGCGCTGCCGCTGGCACCCGAGCGGTGGGCACCGTTGCCCGCGCTGGAGCAAGCGCCCCTGGCCGAGCCGGCGGTGACACGGCGCCTGGAGTGCCGCCTTCGCGGGCAGGCTCTAAGACCTGATCAAGCGTCACGATGCACCCACCGAGTGACACCGCGCCTGGAGTGCCGCCTTCGCGGGCAGGACAGGTCATCAACGGTAGAGGCCGCGCAGCGGGTAGCAGGAGTGTGGGAAATGGACCGGATTGGCCTTGGACCCATTATGCGCCTGGCGGTATTTCTGAGCCTCGGTCTGGCGCTCGTCCCTTTCGCTCATGGCGCCACTGCGGACGGCCTGGCCACAGCGCGGGCGCTCGCGAGCGCGCCCGCGCCCCAAACCGACGACGACATCGTGGTGCAGCTGACCAGCCCGCGCCCCGGCGAGGTCTTGTCCGGCCCGGTCACGATCCGCGGCTACGCGGCCGACCGCCGCAGCACGGGGGGCTCGGGGCTGAACGAGGCAGATATCCAACTCTACCTGGACGATACCAGCGACGAATGGCACCTGTTCGATTTTGCCACGGGTGGACAGGACAGTCCCGAGGCGGCGGCCGCGCTCGGGCCACAGTTCGACCACGTCGGGTTCCAGGATGTCTGGCAAACCTGCTCGTTCCCCGCCGGCCCTCACAAGCTCATCGTGTACGTCTCCAGCCTGGTCCAGCCGGGCGGCCGCAACTTCACGACGGTGGACGTCAACCTGGAAGGCTGCGCCGATGGCGTGGGCCTCTATCGCGATGACTTCACGGCGCGCCCCGGCGGGGTCGAGACACAGGAGTTGGCGCCCGGGGGGACGGGGGCGGACTACGTCGATGCGATCTTCGGCAACTTTGCGGCGGGCATCGACGCCCGGTGCACCGAGGCCGAGGTCCCATGCTTCTACGCGCTCGTCTTTCGTGGCGTGCCGAGCCCGACGGAAAGGACTGGGCTCATCGGTTATGCGTTCGGGGTCCAGCCGGCCAGCGGCACCTTCCTGTTAGTGTACCGCGCCCCGAACGACGACGCGAACACGGCCAAGATCCTGCTGCCGTTGACCGAGTCGCCCGCCATCCGCCGGGGGGCGCAGCCGAACCGCCTCGGCGTGATCGTCCAGGACGACTGGCTGCGCTTGTTCATCAACGGAGAGCAGGTGGGCGAGGTCCACGACACCACCCGCCCCTGGGGGCGGGTCGCTTGGGGCGCCGGCAACTTGTCCCCCGACCACAATCAAGAGGCGCAATTCGCCCATTTCATCGTCTCGACTCCTGGGCCGCCCTACGCCCTGGCCGCCATTACAGGGCCGGACCGGACAGGGGAGAACGGGGCCGCCACGGCGAGTCCTCCGGGCGCCCCCGGGCGGGTCCTGTTCCGCGACGACTTCACCGCCCGGGACAGTGGCTGGCAGCCAGGCGCCTGGCGGACCTTCACCTCCGAGGGGGGCTACGCGGACGGCGAGTACGCGGTGACGAAGCCCGCGGGCACCGGCGCCACGGCCTGGGCCTGGAACCCTCGCCGCTTCGACGACTTCCGGGTCGAGGTCGACGCCCGGTTGGTCCCGCCGACCGATGAGGCGTATGTGTACCTCGGGTTTCGCTACAGCAGCGTCGAGGACAATGCCTTCTACGCCTTCGTGGTGGACCCGAACGCGCAGGCCTTTCTCCTGGCGCACACGGAAGGGGACCACACGACCGTCCTGATCGACTGGACAGCCAGCTCGGCCATCCAACCCGGCGACGCGCGGAACCGCCTCGGGGTATGGGCGCGGGGGCCGGAGATCGGGCTGCTGATCAATGGCCAGGAGGTCGGCCGAGCGCGGGAAGACGGGATTCGCGAGGGCATGTTAGTCCTTGGGGTAGGGCAGCGCCGCGATGGCCCGGCAGAGGCGCGCTTTGGCAACCTGGTCGTGACCGACGTGGAGTGACAACGCTCTGCCGGCCCACGAGGTCCGCCTGCGCGGGAGAGGGGGAGGGACGAGGGGGACGGCCTTTCCCTGCGACGCGGAATAGTGCGAGTGCTGCTCCTCGCCCTGGCGGAGTGGGGGTCAGGGAACTCTGTCGCCGGACTCGGTATTGGGCGGCAGCGAGATCGGAGCCGGTGGGGCGGTGCGAACAAGCGGAAACGGCAGGCGCGGGCGTGACGGCGGGCGGACCCGCGGCGGGATTGCGGGCTTGTCGTGGCCGGCGGCACGCGCTAGGGTAGATGGAGGAGAGGCGCGTAGTGGCAGACACGGAGGAGGATACGGATGCCGAAGGTGCTCATCCTGACGGACGAGGCGGTCGAGGACCGCGAGATGGCTTACCCGTACTACCGGTTGCAGGAGGCGGGCTACACCGTGGAGGTGGTTGGGCCGGAGCGGGGCAAGACCTACACCGGGGGGCGCGGCCTGCCGTTCACGGCCGACCTAGGCCCGGATGACGTGCGAATCGACGACTACGACGCGGTGATTGTGCCGGGGGGCAAGGCGCCCGACCACATGCGGACCGTGCCGGGGCTCGTGCGGATCGTGCAGGACGCCGTGGCGCGCGACAAAGTGGTGGCCGCGATCTGCCATGGGCCGCAGATGCTGATCGAGGCGGACGTGCTGCGCGGCCGGCGGGCGACGTGCGCGCCGCAGATCAAGACCGACGTGCGCAACGCCGGGGCGAATTACGTGGACGAAGCAGCCGTGGTGGACGGCAAGATCATCACCTCGCGCTTCCCGCCCGACCTGCCCGCGTTCTGCAAGGCGACGCTGGAGGTGTTGAGCCGCGTGCCGGCCGGCGCGCGCTCTTAAGATGGTTTACCCGGCGGGAGTGGAGGGTTGGCACAGCACCCCACTCCCGCCGGGCGCAGCTGGCCGCCGGTTCGCGCGGCTTACGCCGTGGCCGGTTCGGCGGCCGACGGCTCGCCGCCGGCGGGGCGGTCCGGCGCCACGACCACATCGGCGGGGCGCAGCGTCGGGCAGCTTGCCGCCAGCTTCAGGCGAAACATCTCGGCATCATGGCGATCGTCGAACACCTCGTCGCGCAGGACCCACGATCGGACCCACACCCGGTAGGACACGTCGGCCTCCTTGCCGCGCCCCGCGACTCCGTCGTCGCGGGTGCTACGCGCTCCACGCCACGCCCCGCGGGGGCAAGTCAAGCGCAGCCTACCCCCGCCGCGACTCCTCCCTGAGCCCCGGACCGAAGCGCCGGCTGCCCGCCGCACGGCGTCTCGCTGCGTCCATCAGACCACGCGGCGTCATTTGCCACATCCGCCGCCGTGACGAATGGCGCTCATCGTAACGACGAACCTGCACCTCGCCATAGTACGACAATCGGACTAAACCAGCGGGATGATAAGACCGCCATCGCCTTTCGGTCTAACGGTAAGCGCTGGCGGCGGCGGCGCGGCGGGCCGCGAAGGCGGGGCGCGGGCACGGCGGGGACCGGCCCGCAGGGAACGGCCGGCGGAGGCGGCAGGCGCCCGGCTGGTGCGGGTGCCGTCGCGCGACTATAGTAGAGCGCCGGCCGGGGGTGCCCGCCGAGCGGGAGCGTGCCGGGAGCATCGGCGCCCGAGGAGCCGGCGGGTGGCGCGTGGCTTTCGCGCCTGGGGTGGTGCAATGCGAATCGGATTCCGCGACGCGCGCGCTGCGCTGCTCGCGCTCATGGCTGGGCTGGCCGCCTGCGCGGTCCCGGCGGCTGGCCCTCCGCAGGCGGGGCGCGCCGGGGCCACGGCTCCCGCTGGCGCGAGCGGGACGACGAGCGTGCCCGCGGCGTCGGCCGCGCCGACGGCCGTGCCCGCGCCTGTAAAGCTGTCCGAGGTGGAGCCCGGGCAGACGGTGGGGCTCGTGGTGCCGCGGGCTGGCGCGGAGAAGGGCTTCTTCACACAGGAAGGGCTCGACGTCGAGTTCACGGCGGCCCCGCGCGGCGACACGCGCCTGGCGGCGCTGGTGTCGGGTGACGCGCAAATCATGCTGGGGACGGCCGAGGACGTGATCCGGGCGCGCGACCAGGGGCTTCGCTTGCCAATCGTAGCGGCCGTGCTCAACGCCATTACCTACAACATCGTCGCGCAGCCGCAGTTCCACGCGCTTGGCGACCTGCGCGGCGGGACGATTGGGGTAGTGGACCTCACGTCGGGGAGCAGCACGGTGTTGTTCGAGATCATGCGAGCGAACGGGCTGGAGCTGAACCGCGACTACCAGGCGCTGGTGACGGGCGGCGCGTCGGAGCGCGTGACGGCGCTGCGGGCGGGCGTCATCAGCGCCACCACCCTGCCGGTACCGGACAGCACGCGCGTGCTCGAAGAGGGCTACGCCAACCTAGGCGATGCGGCCGACTACATCAAGGAGTATCAAAATTCGCCGATCTCCGTGCGGGCCGAGTGGGGCAGCCAGAATCGCGCGGTGCTAGTCCGGTACCTGCGCGGGCTGCTGCGTACGCTGGACTGGGTGTACACGCAGCGGGACGAGTTCGTGCCGATCGCCGCGCGCCTGCTGAGCCTGGAGCCGCGCTACGCCGCTGTTGGCTGGGACACTTACACGGGCAAGCGGGTGTGGCCGCGCGACGGCCGCCCGACGACGAATGGACTCGCCAAGGTGATCGACATCCTGGCCGAGCAGGGAACGTTCGGTACCAACTCGCCGCCGCAGCCGGGGGAGTTCGTGGACCTCAGCTACATCGACGAGGCGCAGCGCACGCTGGGGACGGGAGGCCGCTAACGTGAGCACACCGCCGGCTACCTCGGGGCTTGTACGCTGCGAGGTGCGGAACGCCGTCGCCACGATCACGCTGAACCGGCCCGAGAGCCTGAACGCCCTGAACCGGGAGATGCGCGACGCGCTGGCCGCGCTGCTCACGTGGTGCGGCGAGAACAGCGACACGGTGCGTGCCGTGGTGCTCGCGGGCGCGGGACGGGCGTTCTGCGCGGGCCAGGACCTGCGCGAGGAGGAGGAGCCGCAAAGCGCGGTCAGCAGCATCGAGGGCAAGCGACGGGGCGACTTCCAGGCGCTGCTCGCGGGGCAGCCGCAGCCCACCATCGCGGCGCTGCACGGCTACGTCATCGGGCGCGGGTTGGAGGTGGCGCTGACGTGCGACTTGCGGATCGCGGCCGAGGACGCGCGGCTGGGGCTGCCCGAGGTGGCCCTGGGCATGATTCCGGCGAGCGGCGGCACGCAGCGGCTGCCCCGACTGATCGGGGAGGCGCGCGCCCTGCACCTGGTGTTGACCGCGGAGCGGGTGGACGCGGCGACGGCGCTGGAGTGGGGGCTGGTGACGCGTGTGGTGGCCGCAGCCGAGCTGGCCGACGCCCTGCAGGCGATGGGGGAGCGGCTGGCGGCGCACGCGCCGCTGGCGCTGCGCTACGCGCGTCGAGCGATTCAGGAGGGGGCGGGCCTGAGCCTGATGGACGGGCTGCACCTGGAGGCGGCGCTGGCGGGCGTGCTTCGCACGACGCACGACCGGGCCGAAGGCCCGCGGGCTTTTCGAGAGAAGCGCCCGCCGCGGTTCATCGGCGCGTGACGCGGCGCCGGCGCGCGGCGGGACGAAGAGCGCGTCAGCAAGCTCAAGGCGCGAACAGGGGAGCAAGGCGCTTGACTCGCTCCCCTGTTCGCGCCTTGCGCCGATAGCGAGCACTGCCGGCTCGCGTGCGGTGCGGAGTCAGCGAGCGCTAAGACGCGGCGGGCGCGGGCATCTCGTGGGCGAAGCCGCAGGCGCGGTGGGTGCCGTCGCAGAAGGGCTTCTTGGACGACTGGCCGCAGCGGCACATCGCGAAGCTCTCGGGTGTCTCCACGAGGTTGCCGTACTGGTCGTAGACTTTCACGCCGGTGACGAGGTATGGGCCGTTGTTCCGGACCTGAATGCGCGGGCCTTCGGGCTGCGCCATCTTATCCCCTCCTGTGCTGCCGGGCTTGCGGTAGCCCAGGCCGCCGGCCCAAGCGTCACCGCCAGGGCGAGAGCGGCCGGGCTGGCCGGCGCGCTACTTACGAAATACTAGCACTGGTTACAGGGGCGGACAAGCGCCGAGGCGCCTAACGCAGTTTGCGGTCGGGCTGAGCGGGCGGCCTACCCGGGGGCTGCGGCCTGCGCGCCGCTGGCGGGTAGGAGACCCGCGCCTGCGAACCGCTGGCTGCCCAGCTTGCCAAGAGCGATGGTCATGAGGCTCGAACCACGGCCGCGACCGGGCGGCAGGGGACGAGCCCCTGCCCTACGACATCGGGCAGGGCGTGGTGGCAGCTAGGTGCGGCGACCGGGCGGCGGGGGACGAGCCCCGGCCCTACCTTTTGGCTGGTCATATCCGATCCGGGCCTGGGGTTCGCCGACGGAGGCGGGCCCTCACCCCGACCCTCTCCCAGAGGGAGAGGGCGTAAGAAAATGCCACCCCCAGCTTCGGTATGACGCGATGGGCGCGAAGATCACTGTACCGGCTAGGATGCGGCTTCTTCCGCGTACTCCCAGGTGCGCATGAGGCCACGGATGAAGGCGAGGTAGGCGTCGCGGCTGAGGGGCGGACGGGCAGTGGCGAGCACCTGGCGCGCGTTGGCGCCGTCGTCGGCCAGGAGGTCGACGACGGTCATGGCGAGCGCGCGGGCGGGATTGGCGATGGCGCGCTCGGGGTCGACGATCTCGTAGTCGGCGCCGTGGCCCTGCCCGATGACGCCGCCGGCATAGGGGTGGACGGTGGGCATGACCTGGCTGAGGTCGCCCATGTCGGTGGATCCGCCGCGGTGGCCGGCGTCGGTCACCTGGTCGGGACCGACCAGGCGCTCGGCATTCGCTTTGAACAGGCGCAGCAGCGTCGGATCATGGCGCATCGGCAGGTAACCGGGCAGCGTCGTCGCTTCGACGCGAGCGCCGATAGCCAGCGCGCCGGCGCGCAGCGCCCGGTCGACCTTGGCGCTGGCGTCGGCGATTGCCTCGAGCGAGGCGCCGCGCACGAACATCTCCAGGCGCACGTCCGCGGGCACGGCGTTCACCACGTCGCCACCGCGGGTGATGATAGGGTGGACGCGGACGTGATCGACGTCGCGGTACGTCTCGCGCTGGGCGTGAATGGCGGCGAGGGCGACGTGGGCGGCGTTCAGGGCATTGATGCCCTGGTCGGGCGAGGAGCCGGCGTGGCTGGCGCGGCCCACGAACCGCACGAGCTTGGCGGCGACGCCGTTATTGCTGCTGCCGATGGCGAAGGCACCGTACTGCCGCCCGCTGATGGTGTGGACCATCAGCGCCATGTCCACGTCGTCGAAGGCGCCGAGGCGGAACAGCTCGGCCTTGCCGCTCAGGAACTCCAGGCGGCCCTGGCGGCGTAGCTCCAGGCGCCGCTCTAGCTCGACGTACTCCTCGGCGGGCACGGCCATCAGCACGACGCGCCCGGCCAGGCGGGGCAGTACGTCGCTCTCGACCAGCGCGTGGGCGACGCCGAGCACCATCGCGAGCTGGGCGTTGTGCCCGCAGGCGTGCGCCGCCCCGGTCGCCGGATCGGCACGCGGGTGGCCGGGCACCGGCAGCGCGTCTAGCTCGCCGAGCACTGCCACAGTGGGGCCGGGCGCACCGCCCTCGAGGACGGCTCGCACGCCGGTCAGCGCCAACCCCGTCTGGTGCGGGATGCCCAGGTCCGTGAGGGCGGCGCTGAAGCGCCGCGCCGTTTCGACCTCGTGGAAGCCTAGCTCGGGCCGGGCGGCCACAGCGTCGGCGAAGGCGTAGAGCGCCTCGCGGCAGCCGTCCACGACGGCGCCGACGCGCGCCTTGAGATCGTCCATGCGGGTACCTCCGCTCCGAGCTGGGGGCGGCTGGCCAGCGGCCCATTATAGCCGAGCGCCTACGGTTGCTCGGCGCCGCCGCGGGGCCGTACTATGCCACGACGACGGCATAGCGGCGGGCGAGGGCCGCGCGGCCCGTTGGCGAGGACGCGGAACGGTGGGCGGATCGTCGAGCGCTGGAGGAGAGCCATGACGGAGCAAGCCGCGAGGGGGACCGCACGCGGCGCAGCGGCGAGCGCGGGGCGCCACGAGTTCACGGTGGAGGCAGATGCGCGCAAGCTGGAGCGGATGCGCAAGGAGGGGCACGTCCGCGGGTTCACCGTGTACTGCGACGAGGGCGAGAACGCAGGCGGCGACAATAGCGCCCCCAACCCGCTCGGCTATTTTCTGCTCGGTGTGGCGTTCTGACACCTTACCCAGGTGGCGCGGTACGCGCACATGGCGAAGGTGCAGATTGACCAGGCGCGGGTGAGCGTGGGCGGGCGGTTCGAGCGCGAGGGCTCGGTGCTGGCCGGGACGATCCAGGCGGCGGTGCCGGAGATCACGAGCAAGCTGGAGATTGAGTCGCGGGACGATCCCCGCAAGGTCGCCGCGGTACTGCGCGCGGCCGAGAATGGCTGCTACGCGATACAGGCGCTTCGCCGCCCCACGCCGGTCCGCACCGAGGTGACGGTGAACGGCACGCCGTTCGATCTCGGAGCCTGACGAGCTGGCGCTTTCGGGCCGGACGTGGCGGTGGCTGGGCGCGGGCGCGCGCTCCGCACCGCGGGCCGCAGACGCAAGGCTGCCGAATCGGGGGCGCTCGGGCCGCGGCGTTTTTCGCCCAATGCTCAGCGACTACTCAGCCGGCGTTCAGCTGCGTGGCGGCGCGGTCGGTTAAACTCGTCGAGCGGCGCGCCGGCTCGGCGCTCCGCGCCCGGCGGTGGCCAGCAGGCGCTACACCGCGGCAACCAGTCCCACACTCAGGCATTCCCCGGAGGGTTCCAATGGTCCGTCGCGCTCTCAGCCTTGCGCTGCTGGCCCTGGCAGCCTGTAGCGCGCCGCAGCCGGGGCCGCCGCCCACTCCGCCGGCGGCGGCCGTGGCGCCAACCGCTCCTGCCACGCTGTCGGTGGCGCCGCCGACCGCGGCCGCGCCGTCCACGGCCGTGGTCGCCGAGCCGACCGCTGCCGCCGAGCCGCCCGCCCCGGGCGAGGCGCCCCTGGCCGAGGCGACGAGCGCGCCGGCCGAGCCGGCGCCGGTCCCGAGCGCGGTCACGCCGCTCCCGTCCCCGCCCACGCCGACGGCAGTTGCGCTCGAGGCGGTGACGCCTCCCGACGAGATCGGGGCGTTGGCGGGCGCGGGGGAGGCGTCGACCGGCCCGGTTGGCGGGCCGACGGCGGCGGTGCTGCCGCCCTCGGCGCGGCTGCAAATCGCCCTGACGCCGACGCCGAACGTGCTGGCTAGCTCGCCGTCGCTCGGCAGCGCCGTGCAGGCCACGGGCAGCGCGGACTACGCGGGGGCCATCAAGCTGGCGCAGGACTCGCGCAAGAGCCCCGGCGCGGCGCGGCTGAGCGAGCGGATCGACGCGGCGGTGGCGCGCGCGCAGGCGGCGGGCAGCACCATCGAGGTCGAAGGCTGGCAGGCGAGCCTGAAGGGCAGCACGGAGGTGTACGAGGTCACGTTCGTGCTGCGTGAGAACCGGCAGGGGCTGCGGGCCGAGTGGGAGGTCAACCTGACGACGGGCGAGGTCCGGCCGATGAACCAGCTGGCGGAGGCGCTGGACGCCACGTAGGCGGAGGCGGCCGGGCGCAGGCGCAGGCCGCGCTACGCGCCGCGCGGGTGGGGAGGCGCGGCGGCGAGCGCCTGCTCGATGCGCTGGAGGCGCTCTAGGATCTGGTCGACCTTCATCTCGGTCGTCGGCTGCTTGGGGATCACGCTGATGGCGCCGCTCGTCTCGAGGATCGCCTGCTGCACCTGGTCGATCTCGGCGTAGCCCTGGCGCCGTAAGGCCGCCAGCAGCTCGGGCTCCGTGATCTCTTGCTGGTCGCAGGCGGCCGCTACCAGGTGGCCGTTCTCGATCAGCACCGTTGGCTCGCCCTCGAAGAACTCCTCGAAGCGGGGATGACGATAGAAGTAGCGCACGACGACGTAGTTGAGGAGGAGGAGCACGAACGCGCCGACGAGGCCGCCGGCGAGCGACGTATCGTTGCCGATAATCGCGTTCTGGACGGTATTGGAGAGAATCAACAGTACGACGAGGTCGAATGGATTGAGCTGGGCCAGCTCGCGCTTGCCGAACATCTTGAGGAGAAAGAGCAGGGCGACGTAGACGATCAGCGGTCGAACGATCTTTTCGAGCCAGGTGACGGTGTCGGCGTTGCCGAGAGTCAGCAGGTTGCGCCAGAGCTCGTCAAGCACGGGGGCAGCCTCCTCCGGGTGGGAATAGAAATAGGCGAGGCGCTGGGGCTAGACGGGTAGCGGCACCGCGAGGGCGAACGCGTTGAGGAGCAGGATAATCCCCAGCAGGCCCAGGCCGACGCCGCCGAGGAGCAGCGGCAGGGCGCGGGCGACGATCGAGATGGACGCGAGCACGATGGCCAACTGAAACGCCGCCTCCGCTACCTGGAAATTGCGGTGGCGGCTCTCGGCTAGATCGCGCTCGTGCTCCAGGTCCTCGGCTTTGTGCTGGAGGCTGTCCTGGCTGGGTCGGTACTTGGTGGCGACGGCGTCGTCGAGGTCGGCGGCGCGTTGCTCGGCGACCGCGGCGCCCGGCCCGCCGGCCGCGAGCGTGCGCAAGATGGCCGCTTCGCCCTCGTTGACGTGGCGCTTCAGGGAGTTGGCCTGGAACTCGTTCCAGGCGTCCGAGGCCTTCTGCTGGGCGAGGAGGGCTTCGGTGGCGGCGCGGTTGCCCGCCAGCGTGGCGATGGCGAGGAGCGCTGCCAGGATGGAGACGAGAACGGCCGCGTGCCGACCGAACTGCTCACGTCCCTCGGCGGCCTCCTCGGCTACCTCGACGCGTTCGAGCACCTCCCGTGCTTCCACCGTCTCGCTCCTGGCGGTTAGCGGCGCCGTGCGGCCGGGGCGGGCGCGGGCTCACGCGCCGCGAGGGCGACGCCGCTAACGGTTGGCGCTGGTTATCGTGCCAAAGGTTACCTCACCCCGGCGAGCAGTGTCACCAGGGCGAGGGATCCGGGTGCGCAGACCTAGGCGCGCCTAGGCATGTGGCCAGCGATGGTGGATAAGTTTGGCGGAGCCAATCTTATGCACGAACCTGGGCCGGCCGCTTAGGCGGCGAGCTGGTGACCGCAGCGCGTGCAGAAGCGCGCGTCGGCGGCGGCAGGGCTGTTGCACTGGGCGCAAACGGCACCGGTCGTCGCAGCGGCGGCGGCCGACGGGGCAGCCGGCGGTACCGTCGTGGTCGCGGCGGCGGGCGGTAGCGTCCCGGCGGGCGAAGGTTCGTCGCCGTTGACGGACTGCTTGAATTCGCGGATGCCCTTCCCGAGCGAGCTGCCTAGCTCGGGGAGCTTGCCCGGACCGAACACGATTAGCGCGATCACTAGGATGATCAGCAGGTGGCCGGGCTGGATCAGTCCGCTGCCAAACATGATGGACACCTCCTCGTCGATCCGGGACGCCGCCGGGCCTGGGGGCGCCGCGCGCCCTTTCTCCCGTTTAGTGGAAATTATAGCGCGCGCGGCGCCCCGGCGCCCGCAATTCTCGGGAACGCGAACTTACGGCTCGCGGAGCAGGGTGGTCGGCGGGGCGGCGGGCGGCAGCCACTCCACGTCGCCGCTGGGCAGCGCCGGCAGGACGAGCGCGAAGCGCGCGCCGGCGTTGGGCGCGGAGGCGATCTCCAGCCGACCGCCATGGGCCTCCACGATGCCGCGGACGATAGTCAGGCCGAGGCCCAGCCGCCCGGGGCGGGGGCGGGGCGCGGGCGCCGCGGCCGGGCCGTCGGGCCGAGAGCGTTCGCCCTGGCCGGTGGGCGGGACGAAGCCCGGGCCCTCGTCGGCCACCGCGAGCACCACTTCGCCGTTCGCCATCTGCGCCTGGAGGTGGACGGTGCTGCCGGGCGGCGCATGGCGGAGGGCATTCTCGACGAGATTCGCCAGCGCCTGACCGAGCCGTGCCGGATCGCCCTCGACGAGGGCGAGCGGCTCGGCGGCTTCGACGGCGAGGGCGACGCGGCGCGCGGCGGCCTCGGCCGCGAACTCGGCCGCGGTCTGGCGGAGCAGGGCGGCGGGCGCCAGCGGCTCGGGCTCCAGGCGCAGTCCGCCGGTTTCGAGCTGTGCCGTCTGGAGGAGGTCGTCGGCCAGCCGGGTCAGACGATGGGTGTGGCCGCCGATCCCGTGCAACAGCTCGGCGCGCAGCGGGGGGTCGTCGGCGGCGCCGCGCTCGAGGGCTTCCACGGCCATGCCGAGCGCCATCGTGCTGGAATGGAGGTCGTGAGCGACCGCGCTCATCAGCTCCTGGCGTGCGCCTTCCAGCGCCTGGAGCCGCGCGGCCATGTCGTCGAAGGCGTGGGCGGCGGCGGCGACCTCGTCGCTGCCCTGCACGTCGCAGCGAATGGCGAGATTGCCCGCGGCGAGCTGGCCCGCGGCGCCGGCCAGGCGGCGGGCCGGGGCGGCCAGGCTGCCCGCGAGGAGGAGCGCCACGGCCACGGCGACGGCGCCCACGCTTGCCAGGCCGAGCAGGAGGGCGCCGCGCAAGTGCGCGACCTCGCCGCTCACATCCGCCAGCGCGTAGGCCAGGCGCAGGGCGCCGCGCACCTGGCCGTCGTGGATGACGGGGGCGACGATGTAGAGGACCTCGGGGCCGGTGCCGTCGTTGACGACGGAGACGGTCCGCTCGCCGCGCAAGGCGGCCTGGAGACCCGGCGGGCTGAGCGGCTCGCCGACGCGCTCCTCCTCGGGCTCGGTGGCGGCCACCAGCTGGCCGTTGGCGTCGAAGACGCGGACGCGCACGGCGCTCTCGCGGTCGACCGCAGCCAGCATCTCTCGCAAGGGCTGGAAGTCGTTCGCCACCAGCGCATCGGCGGCGGGCTCCGAGAGCAGGGTGCTCTCCACGACGAGGTCATCGTGGAGCTGGACGAGATAAAAGCGCTCCATCTGGTCGAGCACATACAGGCCGGCGAGGGCCATCGCGAGCAAGACGAGCCCGAGGTGACTGAGCAGCAGCTTCTCGCGCAAGCTGAGCGTGGGCAACCGCCCGGCGGCGAAACGAACGAGGTCGGCTGGCCGGCTCACGGCGCCACGTCGGCGAAGCGGTAGCCCACGCCACGTACCGTCTCGATGAGCACGGGGCGGCTCGGGTCGCTTTCGATCTTGCGCCGCAGCTGGCGCACGTACACGTCGAGCGCGCTCTGGTCGCCGAAGAAGTGCTGGCCCCAGACGCGCTCGAAGATGAACTGGCGCTCTAGCGTGCGCCCCGCGTGGCTGACGAGCAGGTGCAGGAGCGCGAACTCGCGCGGGGACAGCGCCACCTCCTGGCCGCGGACGTAGACGCGGTGGGCCGCGCTGTCCACCACGACCTCGCCGACCGTCAGGCGGTCGCTGGCCGGCGCGCCGCCCGCCGCGCGGCCACGCCGGAGCGCCGCCCGCACGCGCGCCGCCAGCTCGCCCGCGCCAATGGGCTTGGTGAGGTAGTCGTCGGCGCCGGCGTCTAGCCCAACGATCTTGTCGGCTTCGCCCCGGCGGGCGCTGAGGATGATGATGGGCACCCCTGTCTCCTGGCGGAGGCGGCGACAGACCTCCACGCCGCTGAGATCGGGGAGCGCGACGTCGAGCAGGACCACGTCGGGCGGCGCCTCGCGCACGGCGGCCATTGCTTCGGCCCCGCTGGCCGCGGGCACGACGCGGTAGCCTTCTTGCCGCAGCAGGTAAGAGACCGAGCGCACGATGAGCGGGTCGTCGTCGACCAGCAGGACTACGGCAGGATCGGCGAGCATACGGCGTGCTCCGACAGCCAGCGCGCTGCCCCGGTGGGGCGCCTGCCCTGGGGGCGTCCCAGCTCGACGTTTTCAGCTAAGCTTAAGCCGGCCTTCATCGGCTCTTCAAGTAGCGCGCAAGACCAAAAGTTATGCTTGGAAGGGCGCATATACGGAGAGCAGGCGATGAGCACCAGCCGTAGCGGACCGAGTATCGCGGAGGCCAAGGGCGAGTGGCAGGCCCGCGAGGTCGCGCGGTGGGAGCGGCTGCCCTTTGGGCTGGTGCTGCTGGCCGTATGGGCGGTGGCGCTCGTCGCGATTGCGCTCCTGGTGACGGGTGGCCTGCGGGGGCTGAACGGCCTGCTGGGCCGCGACGACGCGGCCGGGGGCGCGCCCAGCTACCAGGAGCTGACGGTCGGTGAACGCAACGCCGAGCTGGGCCGCGATTTCGTGATCGCGCCCGCGGACGCCACGCCGCAGCGGATCGAGGCGCTGGTGACCGCGCTGGCCGCCGATTCGCCCCCGGGCCTGCTGCGGATGAACGTGTTCACCGACGCCGCCGCCGCGCGCCGGCGCCGTGAGCTGATCGCGGCGGGGATCTACGCGAAGAACGAGGACGAGGGCGACCCGCCGGAGTGGCGGGAGGTGTATCCGGCGTGGGTCGGCGTGTACACGCGCGACCCGGCCAACAACGTCAACCAGCTCAGCATCTGCTTGAACGACCCCGATCACTCCCACTGCACCGTCAAGCGCTATCCCCCCGTGGCGGCGCGCTAGCGCGGCTTCCTGTCATCGGCGCCGGGCGACCGCTGAGCGGCGTCGGTGGGCGCGACGAAGATCGCGGCCGGCTCGCCCGCGAGATGGATGCGTCCCCGCTTGACCGCGAGGCGGGGCACCAACCGGAGGCGCCCCACCCGAGTCTGGCCGGCCATGTCGCGGAAGACGTGGTCGCCCTCCTCCAGCGCGACGACCGTCACGTCGGCCTGGTGGCCGACGTCCAGGCTGCCCAGCCGGCCCGCCTCGCCGAGTACCGCAGCCGGCCGGCTGGTGGCCATCGCCACCACGTCCGCTAGGCTGAGCCCTAGCGCGAGCAGCTTGGACATCGTCTGCGTGAGGCCGTAATACGCGGTGCGGCTGTGGGGCCGGCTGAAGTCGGCATGCACGTCGCTGCTGACGAGGTCGGGCCGCACGCCGGCGGCGAGGGCCGCTTCCGCGGCGGCGAAACTGAAGTGGGCGCCGTGCGCCACGTCGAGCTGCACGCCGCGGGCGAGAGCGGCGAAGACGGCAGGCTGCACGGCGCCGTCGCCGCTCACCACGCCGCCCGCCTCCTTAGTGAAGCAGTGGGCGAGCACGTCGCCGCCGCGCAGCAGGGGCAGCGCGCGCGGCAGCACCGTGTCCGGCGGGGGGAGCGGGTGGTCGCCGGGGTCGATCAGCTGGCCGGTGTGGACGTAGAGCGGGACGCCGGTGGCGTCGGCGGCCTGGCGGGCAAGGGCCAGCACCGCGGTG
The DNA here is from genome assembly GCA_021325365.1 of Pseudomonadota bacterium. Next base: position 49,825 of record JAJPHF010000173.1, on the reverse strand, counting down.
CCCCAGCGAGCCAGGCCGCCCATCTCGGCGTGCGTCTTGATGCCTCGCACGAGATCGCGGTTGTCCGCAATGGCGGCAATCGTTGCGTCCAGCTCGACTGAGTCGGGGCCGTGGAGGGCCGGCAGCATGCTGCCCTTGGCGGTTCCCACGGCGCTGATGTTAAGGAAGAGCAGCGTTTCGGTCGCGGCCGGCTCGGCGATGAACTTGCGGAAGGCCGGTAGGTTGAGCGGCCCGGCGCTGCCCTGGTCTACGATGGTCGTCACGCCCGAGCGCACGCCCACGGCGTCGGGCGGCACGCCGTAGTCGGTCGCGTACTCGAAGGCGTGGACGTGCAAGTCGATGAGGCCCGGCAGCACCCAGAGGCCCTCGGCGGAGATCGTTTCGCGCGCCTCGCCGGCCAGGCCCGGGCCGAGCGCGACGATCTTGCCGTTGGCGATGGCGAGGTCGCCTGTCGCGTCGAGCGCGATGCCGGGATCGAACAGCCGACCGCCGCGGATGACCAGGTCGTACACGTCGCACCTCCCGCTCGCGTGCCGGCCGCTGAGGTGGGCGGCCCACGGAGATAGTGTACGGGATGCGGCCGGTCGGGAGCGGCGGCATGTGGCACGGCGGCTGCGAGGCGCGCGAGTGGTATCCTGGCACGTCAGCCCAGCGCGCGAACCGTTCGAGGAGGACCCATCGTGCGTCAGCCCAACCCGCCCGTCCCGCGCACGGGGCGCCACGCGGCGCCCGGGATCGCCCCGCTTTCGGTCGCCTTGACGCGGCAGGTGAGGCGGGCGCGGTGGCGGTGGAGCGTCCTGATCGGGCTCGCGGCCCTGCTCGTCGCCTGCAGCGGCGGCACGCCCGCGGCCACACCGTCCGGCGGCAGCCCGACGAGCGGGCCGGGGGCCGGGACGGCGGGCTCGGCAGCGCCCGGGGGGGCGGCTGGGGCAAGCGCGCCGACCGCGGCGCCGCAGCCTGCCACCGTGGCCTACGCCTACACTGGCCCGAGCGCGGCATTCACGCCCAACTGGGTCGCGCAGGAGGAGGGGTACTTCCGCGAGGAAGGGCTGGAGGTGACGCTGACCTCGGTGCAGCCGGCGCCGGGCGCGCAGGCGCTCATCGCCGGCGACTTCCAGATCGAGTCGACCGGCCCGCAGGTGATCGACGCGCGGCTGGGCGGCGCGGACCTGGTCTACGTGGCCGATCTCGTGCCCTACTTCGTGTTCGACGTGTACGCCCAGCCGAACGTCCACGACGCCGCGGGACTCAAGGGGGGCAGTATCGGGGTGACCCAGGCCGGCGCCACGACCGACTTTGCCGCGCAAGCCTACGCCAAGCGGGTCGGGCTAACGATTGGCCAGGACCTGCAAGTGAACTACGTCGGCAGCATGCCGGGGCTGCTCGCCGCGCTGCAGAACAACCTCATCACCTCGGCGATCCTCTCGGCGCCGACGACGCTCAACGCTCGGAAGGCGGGCTACACGCGGCTGGTGGCGCTCGCCGACTTGAAGCTCGCCTTTGAGCACGCGGCGCAGGTGGCCAGCCGCGCGTGGATCGAGAGCAATCAGGACGTGGGCCGCCGCTTCCTGCGCGCCTACGTGCGGGGCATCGAGACCACGCGCACGAATAGCGACGTGGCGATCAAGGCGATCGCGAATTACACCGCGGTCGAGGACCCCGAGGAGCTACGCGAGTCGTACGAGGCGTTCAAGGACGTTTACCCGGCCCGGCCGACGGTGTCCCGCGACGCGGTGCGCGCGGTCATCGAGTACGACCAGGACCCGCGGGCGAAGAGCCTGGACGTCGAGTCGCTGATCTACGACGCGTTGATCCCGTAGCCGAAGCTGGTCAGGGACGCGGGCGGGGGACGAAGGTGACGCGGGGGAGCAGGCGGTCGAACTGCTCGCGCAGGACGGTGGTGGCGGCGCGTTCGACGACGGCGAGGTGGGCCGGCGGGGCAAAGACGTAGATCGGCGCCTTGTAGAGCAGGTAGTTCCGCTGCACCGGATTGGTGACGCGCCGGTCGGCCAGGTCCGGGTTCCAGCCCGAGAAGATGGTCGGATGGTGCGTCGCGTCGCCGGGCGTGGTGGCGATGACGTCGGTGTCGCTCACGCGCGGGACCACCGAGGGACGCACCCAGACGTCGCCCGGGTGCAGAGTGGGGACGCTCTCGCGCACACGCTCGAAGATGCGCTGCCGCACCAGGTCGGCGCAGCGGCGCACGCCCTCGGCAAAGTCCAGGTAGGCATCGTCGTCGATGGCCGCCACCGTGTCGCGCTGGAGCACGAACGCGCGCTGGAGCAGGCGCCGCGTGCGCAGGCGGTGCAGCACGTCGTTGACGTAGGGATCGTGGCTGGGCGCGTGCAGCAGCGCCTCATCGCTCAGGCGCAGGAAGTCGATGACGCGCCGAAAGTCGAGCGTGCGCGCGCTGCCGTCGGGACTGTCGGCCACCACCGCGAGCAAGCCGTCACTGGCGGGGGCCGCGCCGAAGGCGGGGCCGACGATCGCCTCCACGGCGCCCTGGATCATGCAGTCGGCGGTCTGCACCTTGTGGTGGTTGTAGAGCGCCTGGTACATCGTGATGCGGTTGAACAGCAGCTTCTCCAGCTCGCCGGCGCCGGCCATGGAGAGCTGAATGCCGGGCGCGCCGACCACCAGGCTTTGCAGCAGGCGGTCGTAGTCGAGGATGGCGGGCACGCCGGAGAACAGCGAATCCCGAGCGAAGTAGTCGAGCTTGTCGGCGTCGATCGGCCCGCTGATGACGCCGGCCAGGTACGGGGGGAGGCCCCGCGCCCGGAGCGCCGCCGAGTCGCCGGTGATCAGCGCGACCACGGCGTCGGCGTCCACGTCGGCCTGCTCGAACAGGCGGCGCATGGGTGCGCTCTGCAGCAACAGCGCGCCCACCTTCTCGTGTGGCTGGTGCCCCGGCAGGGCGGGATCGAGCTGGCCGGCGAGCAGGGGCGTGGCGACCATCACCTTCTCGCTGGAGTGCGAGAACACGCCGTGTCCGACGTCGTGGAGCAGGCCGGCCAGGCGGACGGCGCGGCGGTGCTCGACCGGCAGGGCGGGACACGCTAGCTCGGCCAGCCGCGCGACCATGCGGCCCGCGAGGTGGAGCACGCCTAGCGCGTGCTCGAAGCGCGCGTGGCGCGCGGAGGGATAGGTAAGGTATACGGGCCCGGTCTGCAGGATGCCGCGCAGACGCTGAAACAGCGGCGCGTCGACGAACGGTACCTCGTGGGGCTCGACGACGATGGAGCCGTGGAGGGCGTCGCGCAGGTACTTGGCGCGGCGCGGCGGCGCCCCCTCGTAGCCGCGCATCACATCCTCGGCGAACTGCCCTACTTGATCGGGCAGAGAGGAGCGCTGCCGCGCCGGCGTTGGCGCTCCGCCATTGGTGCGCTCGGACTCGAGCCGCGCCACGTGCCGCCCCCGGTGAGTCTCTGTCGGTACAGCCATAGCTGTACCGATAGCTGCCGACAGTATCATCGCGCAGGCTGTCGCCCGGCGCCAAGGGCGGCCGACGGGCGGTCATCTGGGCCACGAGCGAACAGCGGCGCCGGCCCCGCAGCGGCGATGCTTAAGATTTGCTTAATGTTTCCTTAAGATTGCCTGAACGGACGGGGGGTGGTTGTAACTTCCGGGCCTCTTGCCCGTTCGTTAGTGCGGAAGGTGGCTTCATAGCGATTTCTGCACCATTTACGGGGAGGGGTGGCGCGTATGCTTCGACGGATAGGTGCCAGGTATCTGCTGTCGCTGATGTTCGTGCTCAGCATGGCGGCGCCGACGGCAGGGGCGGCCGGCGCCGCGGTTGCGACTGACGCGGGGACGGCCTCCGTGGCGGCCGCGAGCGGATCGAGCGGCGCTGCTGCTGTGCCAGTCAGCGAGGTCAGGCCCGGCGATCTGCTGGCGAGCGGTAATGTGGTAGGGGCCGCCGACGCACTGGCGGCCGTCGACGGGCCGAGCCATCACTTTGGCTTCGAGCAGGCGAGCGTGCTGGGGCAGGCTACGCCCAACGTGCCGGTGGGGCTGTCCGGCTTGCAGCGGCTGACCACCATCAACGTGCCGGGCTGGACTGCCACGAATGCGCCGAGCTTCGACATCCAGAGCTTCGACCCGGTCCGCAACATCAACTACGTCGCCGCGCGCAACCCCGGCGGCCCGACCGTTGGGAACTCGAGTCCTGGCTTGCTGGCCATCGACACGACGACCAACACGCTGATCGGCGAGCTGTCGGTGCCCGACTGCGACGCCGTCAACGTGCAGCGCGCCAGCTTCCAGTGCCCCAGCGGCGTGGAGGTGATGCCGGACCTCCGCAAGGTCGCGGTCACCAGCCGCGGCAACGCGGGGCAGAACTTCGTGGAGATCTTCGACATCGGCGCCTCCCCGACGAACGCGCCGATGCTGACCCGGATCAACCTGCCCAACAACCAGCTGCAGCCCGACGAGCTGACCTACGACCCGATCAACCACCGCCTCTACGTTGCGAACACGGGCGGCGCGTTCTTCCTGGCCGTAATCGACGCTGTGACGAACACCCTGCTCGGACAGATCTCGGTAACGCAGTTCTGCCCGACCACCATGGAGCAGCCGCGCTTCGACCCGGTGGACGGCATGATCTACCAGAACTGTTCGGCCGATCAGGTCTTGTTGCGCATCGACCCGAACGCGGGGGCGTTCGGTCAGATCGTGAGCGCCTGGAGCACGCCCAGCCAGGAAAACGGCATCGACGTCGATCCGTTGACCAACCACGCCTTGCTCGGCTCGAACCCTGGGCCGCAGGCCGTGGTCAACCTGAACGCGCCAAGCACGCTAGCAGTGCCGCTGGCGCCGATCCCCGTGGTAGCGAGCTTCCCACAGGTGAACGCCACGGACGGTCTATACTTCAACAACAACACGCTCCGCTGGTACACCGGCTCCAGCGGGAACACGAACCTGGGCGTGCCCTGTCCGGCTAGCCCGCTGAATCCCGCGCAGCGCCCGGTGCTCGGTGTCTTCCAGGGCGCGACGATCTCCGGCGGCACGCCCAGCATCGTCGGCGTGGAATGCACGGGCAACGGGGCGCACACGGCCGGGGTCGACCCGATCCGCAACCAGATCTACGTGCCGGCGGGCGCCCCAGTGATCGGCATCCTGGTGTTCAAGGACAACAGCGCAAGCCAGGGGCTGACCGGTGCCGCGAACGCGACGCTGGGTAGCAACGGCACTGTTGGCTTGACGCCCTCCGGCGGCAACACGACGGTGCAAGCCACTCTGACCGGCGTGAGCGGCGGCGGGACAATCCAGCTGCTCGTCGTCACGACGGTCGGCAACCAGGTCGTGCCCTGCGCCAGCACGGGGGGGACCACCACCGTGACGTGCAACGGCACCGTACTGGGCCTGCCGCTGGCCGGGGCCCCGGTGACTCTCAGCCGGAACGGCGCGGTCGTCGTGAAGGGCAACACCACCAGTGGCACGGTGCCGCCGACCACGCTGACGGCACAGCAAGCGATCGCGCAGGCGCAGGCGCTGCCTGGGTTCGTGACGGGCCAGCAGGGCGTACCGTGCACGCACGTGGGCGGTGGGCCGTGCACGGGCAACGCGAACGGCCTGCAGGTGAGTGGGATCCAGACCAGCAGCATGACCTGGACGGTCACTGCCACGCTTCCGCCCGCTCCGCCGGCGGGCGCCGGGACGCCGTTCTTCGTGATCAACACCACGGCTGGCGTCGAGGCCGTGCCATGCACGGGCGGGCCGGCCGGCGCGCCGGCGCCGGGCAGCGTGGTGAACTGCACGGCGACGACGGTGGGGAACGCGTTCCAGGGCGCCGCGGCGGTGCTCGTGTTCCCGGGCGTCGGCGGTGCGGCGGGCCCAGCGGTTGGCCCAGCTATCGTGACGGGCCCTGGCCCGGCGGCCGCGGTTGCCCCCGCCGCCGCTGCCGCGCTGCCGCTGCTCCCGCCCCCGCCGCCGGTGCTGCTGCCGCCGCCGCCGTCGCCGCTGCTGCCTCCACCGCCGCCGGCTCCTGCGGGTGCGATCTCGCAGCGTGCAGCTTTCCCGGAGGTGCCGGTGATCCCCGAGGCCGACAGCCTGCCGCTGCTGCTGAGCGGCCTCGCGGCGCTCGGTGCGCTGGCCGGCTGGCGGGCGCGGCGCCGCCGCCAGGACTAGCGCCTGGCGAACCGCGTCTCCTTGCCTAACCTGGACAGCCCCCGGAGCAATCCGGGGGCTGTCCGCGCGTTGGCACTTGCGTAACGCGCACGGAGGATGAGTCAATTATTCATGGATAGTCAACTCGCGTTGTCGGTAAACCAGTGGCTAGCGGCACATCCGCAGGTCGCCCCGCTGGTCGTGGTATGCGCGCAGGCAGCGATCTACCTGGTGCCGCTGGCGCTCGTGGCCCTCTGGCTATGGCCCGGCCGCGACCAGCCACTGCTGCGGCAAGCCGTGCTGGCCGGGTGCGTCGCCTTCGTGATCGCGCTGGGGCTGGCGCTGGTGCTCGGCCACCTCGTCTACCGTCCGCGCCCGTTCGTGGCGCTGTCGGTCCAACCGTTGTTCGCCCATAGCGCAAGCTCGTCGTTTCCGAGCGATCACGCCTTGCTCGGCGCCGCGCTAGCCGGACCACTGCTGTGGCGACGACCACGCGAGGGCGTCTGGCTAATGTTGGTGGTGGTGCTGGTCGGGGCGGCGCGGGTGGCGGCCGGCGTACACTACCTGTCCGACGTGCTCGGGAGCCTGGCGCTGGCCGCCGTGCCCACGATCATCGCGCTAGTGCTCGTGCCCTGGGCGATCGATCGCCTGCCGGCGCCGCTGGTGGCGGCCGCGGGGCTGCGGCCCGCAGCGGGACACGGTGTGCGCACCGGCTGAACGCTCCGCGGGACCGCGCGGCGGCCAGGCACTGGCGGCTGCGGGCGGGCCCGGCACTTTAGGGCAGCGCCGCCGCGAGCTGAGGCGGCCGGCCGCTGAGTCACGCACTGGCGGTGAAGGCGGGTCCGGCACGTGAGGTGGCGGGCACGACGATCGTGCTCGACGCGACAGAGAGGAGTTGGCCGGCGTGGCTATGGGAGTCGCCGACCGGCCCGACGGGCGCGCGGCGGAGCAGGTTTACCGCCTCGTCTGGGCCACGCTCGGACTGTTCGTGGGCGGCACCGCGCTCGGCCTGGCGTGGGACCGTGGCTGGCACGCCTCGCACCGATTCGAGAGCTTCTGGTCGCCGCCGCACCTGTTCATCTACACGGTGCTGGGCGTGACCACGCTGGCGCTCGCCCACGTCGCGCGCGCGCGGCGCCTGCGCGCGTGCCTGGGCGCCGGCGTGCGCGTGCCGGCGCTGCCTTTCCCGCTGCCCGGCGCGCTGGCGCTGGCGGCAGGCGGGCTGACGACGATCTGGCTGGGCGGGGCCCTGGATAGCGTATGGCACACGGCCTTCGGGCTGGACGAAACCGGCTGGTCGCTGCCCCACGCGACGCTCGGGGAGGGCTTGCTGCTGACCTTTCTGGGCCTGGTCGCCTGTCGCCTCGCGCTGGTCCGCCGGTGGCCGCTGGCGCCCTACAGCGCGGCGCTGCTGGCTTTCCTCGCGCTCCTGTTCGCGCCGACGCCGCTCGGCCCGCTCGGGCATAACCACACGGTGGCGTGGGTGGCGGCGATCGCGCGGCTGCCCGTGCTGGCCGACCAGGAGTCGGCGCAGCATACCTTTCGCATTTACGAGGCGTGGAACCTGACGCGCGCCCATCCGGCGTTCGCGCCCCTCGCGGCGTTCGTCGTGGGCGGAGGGCTGGCGGTGGCCGGCGGGCTCACGCACCGGCGCTGGCTGCTACTGCTCGTCGTGCTGGCGGCCTCGCTGCTGCCGCTGGGCGGCGACTACCGCGTCGCGCGGGCGCTCGGCCTGGCCGCGGTGCCGGGGGCCTGGCTGCCGCTCCCGTATCTGCCCGCGACGGTCGCGCTGCTCCTGGCGCGGGCAGTCAGACTGCCGGAGCCCTTGAGCTGGGCGGCTGCGGGTCTGGCGTTTGGTGGGGCGACGGCGGCTAGCTGGGGCGCGCCCCCGCTGCTCGCGCTAGCGGCCGGCCCGGCGATGGCCGCCGGCGCGATGGCCGGCCAGTGGGCCCTGCACACGCTGGAAGCGCCGAGCGCACGCCGCGTGGGGGTGCTCCTAGGGTTGCTAGGCGTGGGCCTGCCCCTGGTGTGTGGTGCGGTGGACCTCTTCCTGCGGATGCACACGCCCTGAGAACGGTGCCGCTGCTTGCCGCGCGCCAACTGACGGGCGCATACTCGGGAGCGCGCACCGCCAGCCACCCGCGCGCCGACGGGGCACGGGCGTTGCACGATTAGGAGGAAGTCCTGCCGCTCCAACAGGAGGCCACCACATGAGCGACCCGGCAGCCGACGACGCGCGGGATGAGGGTGTGCGCCCTGGCGCCGACGCCATAGCGCGGGAGGAGTCGGCGCTGGCGGACACCAGCGCGGCGCTCGGCGCCTCCGGCGTACGCGTCGTGTATACGGACACTCTCCCCGAGGGCGTGTACGTGGTGTACCGCGGGGGGCCGCCGCGGCTGCTCGTGAACGAGGCCTGGTGGCGTGGCGCGCGTCCTGTCGAGCGCATCCAGGCGTTAGAGACCCTCTGGGCGCGGCTCCAATCGATCCCGCCCGAGTCCTGGGACACCCTGGAACAGGCGTAAGGAGAGGCAGGCAAGTGCAGAGCAGGCCCGGGCGTCTGGGGCGGTCCGCGCGGCCGATCGTGTTCGCGGTTGGCTTGTGCTTTGTGACGGCGCTCGCGGTTCCGCTCGTCGGGGCGCGAGGGACCGCCGCGGCGCCCGGCGCCCAGGCGACGGCGCCGGGGGCGGCGTGGGTGCAGCTTGGCCCGGAGGGCGAAGCGCTGGTGCGTACGGTGAGCCGCGGAGCCGAGTGCCCTGCACTCACGGTTGACGGCAATCGGCAGCCGATGGCCGTTCGAGCCGCCGCGGCGCCTCCCGCCTTTCCGCAAGCGGTCTGCGAGGCTGCGCTCCCCGCCGGCGGGAGCGCCGTCGCTGTCGAGGATCAGGCCCTTCCGCTGCCGCGGCCGGAGCCGCGCCGGATCGTCGTGGTGGGCGACGCCGGCTGCCGGCTGGAAGAGGGCGACCCCATTCAGGACTGCAACAGCCCGGCCGCGTGGCCTTTCGCGCGGGTGGCCGCGAGCGCCGCCGCGTGGCAGCCCGACCTGGTCATCCACGTGGGCGACTACGTTTACCGCGAGACGCCCTGCCCGCCGAAACTCGCGGCGTGCGCGGGGAGCCCGTGGGGCGACACCTGGGCGACCTGGCAGGCGGATGTGTTCGCGCCCGCCGCCCCGTTGCTGCGGGCGGCGCCCTGGGTGTTCACGCGCGGCAACCACGAGGTGTGCCAGCGGGGCGGCGACGGGTGGTTCCGGCTGCTGGAGCCGCGGCCGTATACCGGGGCCTGCACGGACTACACCGAGCCGTATGCGGTGGATTTGGGCGACGCGCGGCTGGTGGTGCTCGACTCGGCCGAGGCCGACGATTTTGCGGTACGCCCGGAGCAGGCCGCGCTCTATCGGGACCAGTTCGCCCGCGTGGGCGAGCTCGCCGGGCCGAACACGTGGCTGGTGCTGCACCGGCCGCTCTGGGCCATCGGCCAGACCCCCGGCGAGGCGGGCCCGGCGGGATTGTTCCGCACGAATCCGACCCTCCAGGCGGCCAGCGACAATCGGTTGCCCGCGGGCGTCCAGCTCGTGCTGTCGGGCCACCTGCACCTCTGGGAGGCGCTGACCTTCGCCGACGGGCGGCCGCCCCAGGTCGTCGTGGGCAACAGCGGCACGAACCTGGACCCAGCGATCACCACGCCGCTAGGCGGGCTGGATGTTGGCGGGACCACCGTGGCGACCGGCAGCACGCGCCACGAGTGGGGCTTCCTGACGCTGGAGCGCACCGACACGGGGTGGCTGGCGACGCTGCGCGACGCGGACGGCGGCCCGGTCCTAACCTGCCGCCTCGTGGCGCGCGACCTCGCGTGCGGGTCGTAGGCGTGCCGTGGACGGCCGTTGTGAGGCCGCCAGGGGGTCTGGTAGACTCCGGGCGGCCCCCGCGAGGTGACGATGCGAGCCCTCATTACTGGCGGCGCCGGCTTCATTGGCAGCAACCTAGCGCGCTACCTGGCGAGTCGCGGCCACGCCGTGCGGGTGCTGGACAACCTGGCGCGGCCTGGCAGCGAGCGCAACCTGGCCTGGCTGCGCGAGACGCTGGGCGGCCTGGACTTCGTGCAGGCCGACTCGCGCGACGCCGCGGCGGTGGCACGCGCCGCCGCGGGCTGCGACGCCATCTTTCACTTCGCCGCCCAGGTCGCGGTGACCAGCTCCGTGACCGACCCGGTCCACGACTTCGAGGTCAATGCCCGTGGTACGCTGAACGTCCTGGAGGCGGCGCGGCAGCACGGCTGCGCCGTGTTCTACACCTCGACCAACAAGGTCTACGGTGGCATGGACGACGTGCCGGTGGTCGAGCTGCCGACGCGCTACGCGTACGCCGACCTGCCGCTGGGCGCCAGCGAGCAGCAGCCGCTGGACTTCCACTCCCCCTATGGCTGCTCGAAAGGCGCGGCCGACCAGTACGTTCACGACTACGCGCGGATCTACGGTCTCCGGACGGTCGTGTTTCGCATGAGCTGCATCTATGGGACGCGCCAGTTCGGCAACGAGGACCAGGGATGGGTGGCGCACTTCCTGATCGCGGCGGTGCTTGGCCGGCCGATCACCATTTATGGGGATGGCAAGCAGGTGCGGGACCTGCTGTTCGTCGACGACCTGGTGCGCGCGTTCGAGCTGGCTTGGGAGCGGCTGGACACGGTGGCGGGGCGGGTCTACAACATCGGCGGCGGGCCAGCGAACGCACTCGCCATCTGGACGGAGTTCGGCCCGCTGCTGGCCGAGCTGCTCGGGCGCCCGATCCCCGTCGAGTATGGCCCGTGGCGTCCCGGCGACCAGAAGGTGTACGTGACCGACGTGCGACGGGCGGCGGCGGAGCTTGGCTGGCAGCCGACGATCAGTACCCGCGAGGGCATTAGTCGGCTCCTACAATGGGTGCAGGAGAACCGCGCCCTGTTCGCCTAACGCTATGGCGACCTGCACCGCCTCAGGCCGGCGCCAGCCACCAGCCGCCAGCGGCACGCGACGAGCGGACCGGACGCGCGGCACCCCGGCGGAGTAGAATGAGCGCAGCCGAACGTCGCGGCGCAGCCGAGAGGGGGCTCCTGGATGGTCGCCTGTCTATCGCCTAACGGCCGTACTACCTATGCCGGCGCGGCACCGGTCACGCGGCTGCACGTTGGGACGCTCGACGGCGTCGTGACGCTGGAGCGCCCGTCGCACGAGGCGCCGTGGCGGGTGGCGGGCCACACGCTGGCCGGCCAGCACGTGAGCGCGCTGCTGTTCGAGCCACGCCGCGGCGGGCTGTTCGCCGGCATCCATGCGGGGGGCCTGTACCGCAGCCTGGACGGCGGCGGGACCTGGCAGCGCGCGACGCGCGGCTTGCCGCACGATCAGATCTGGACGCTGGCCGGTCGCGAGCGCGGCGGGGAGATCGTGCTGTACGCGGGCAGCGAGCCAGCCCACCTGTATCGCAGCACGGACTACGGGGCGAGCTGGGAAGAGCTAGACGGGCTGCTCGCGGTGCCGGGGCAGGAGCAGTGGATGTTCCCGCCGGCGCCGCACATCGCGCACGTCAAGAACGTGGCGTTCGATCCGGTGGACGCGGACACGATGTACGTCGGCATCGAGCAGGGCGCGTTGCTGAAGTCCACCGACGGCGGGCGCAGCTGGCGCGAGCTGGACTCCTACTACTCGCCCGACGACGTGTACTACAAGGACGTTCATCGCCTCGTCGTGTCGCCCGTGAACCGGCATCGCATCTACATGGCCGGGGGCGACGGGCTGTACGCGAGCGAGGACGCCGGCGAGACGTGGGAGCACCTGAGCGGCCCGACCGATCTCGTCGGCTATCCCGACGCGCTGCTGTTGTCGCCCGACGACGACCGCACGCTGTTCATGGCGGGTGGCAGCGCCGGGCCGCCGGCGTGGCGGCGCACGGGCGCGGCGCGGGCGGGCGTGGTGTGCAGCCGCGACGGGGGACGCACCTGGGAGCGCGCGGAGCGGGGCCTGCCGACGCCGCTGCGAGCGAACATCGAGGCGATGGCGCTGCACGCCCGGCCGGGCGGCTTCAGCCTGTTCCTCGGGACGACCGACGGGGACGTGTTTGGCAGCGACGACGGCGGCGCATCGTGGACCGCGGTGGCGCTGCGCTTGCCGCCAGTATCGCAGAGCAGCCACTATCGCGACCTGCCGCAGCGGGGGCCGGAGGACGCGCTGCAGGCCGTGGCGAGCGCGCGCTGATGGCCGCGGGCGCCGGCGGGGTGCCGAGGCCGCTGCGGGCGGGCGCGCCGTGCGAGGCGCGGGCGCGGCTGCGGGCGCTCCTCGCGCGGCCGACGGCGACGCTCCTGCCGGGGGCTGCCGACGCCCTGACCGCGCGATTAGTCGAGGAGGCCGGCTTCGAGGCGTGCTACGTGACCGGCTCGGGCATCGCGAACGCGCAGTTCGGGATCGCCGACGTGGGGCTGGTCTCGCTCGCCGAGGTGGCGCAGCAGGCCGCGCGGATCGCCGCCGCCACCCGCCTGCCGGTCGTCGTGGACGCCGACACGGGCTACGGCAACCCGCTGAACGTCATGCGGACGGTCGCCGAGCTGGAGCGCGCGGGGGTGGCGGCAATCCAGTTGGAGGACCAGGTCACGCCGAAGCGGTGCGGCCACTTCACGGGCAAGGAGGTCATCCCGACCGAGGAGATGATCGCAAAGCTGGAGGCGGCGCGGGAGGCGCGCGGCGACTCGGGCCTCGTGTTGATCGCCCGCACGGATGCGGCTGCCGTGCTGGGGTTCGACGCCGCGGTGGAGCGGGCGCGCGCCTACGTGGCGGCCGGCGCCGACGTGCTGTTCGTGGAGGCGCCGCGCACGGTGGACGAGCTGCGGCGCATCCCGCGCGAGCTGCCGGGGGTGCCGCACATCGTCAACGTCGTCGTCGGCGGGCTGACGCCGGTGCTCCCGCGCGCCGAGCTGGAGGCGCTGGGATTCCGCCTCATCCTGTACGCGGGCCTCGCGCTGCAAGCTGCGGCCCTGGCCGTGCGCGACGCCCTGCGCCACCTGGCCGAGCACGGCGATCCCTCGGGCATGCAGGACCGCATCCTGTCGTTCGCCGCGCGCCAGGCGCTCGTCGACCTGCCCGCCGTCGAGGCGCTGGAGCGGCGCTTCGGCGCCCAGCACTGAGCTGGTTCCGACGGAGGGAGTGCAGGTGTGGCGCAGGCCTACCGACCGGAGGCCGGGGACTGGCGTCTTGCTGCCCCGGGCCAGGGCGACAGGGGATGAGCCCTGCCCTACGCCGCGGCCGCGGGACAGCAGCTCAACGGCCGCGAATACCGCTGTAGGCGGGCGGGCCGGGTGCCGCGCCTGGGCGGCTCAGGGGCGCCGCGCCCATCTCGCAGCGCACGTCGCCGTACAGGCGCTCGTAGAAGGCAGCCGTGGCGGCGAGGTCGAAGCGGGCGGCGATCTCCGCGCGTGGCCGCAGGTAGCGGTCGCGGTGGGCGAGCACCGCGGTGAGCGCGGCCGCCAGGCCGGGCGCGTCCGCGATCGGGGCAAGCTCGCCCATGCCCGTGACGGCGACTGGCTGGCGCACGCCGGGGAGCGCGGAGGCGACGACCGGCGTGCCGCAGAGCATGGACTCGACCTGAACCAGCCCGAACGACTCGGTGGAGTTCACGCTGGGCAGCACCAGGCAGTCGATGGCCGCGTAGAAATTGGCCAGGTCCGGCCCGTGCAGCTCGCCCAGGAACGTGAGCTGGTCCCGGTGGCGCTCGATGAGCGGGCCAAGCTGCTCGTAGTAACGCTCGCCCACCACACCCTCGTAGGGCCCGGCGAAGGCGACGCGCACCGGACCGACCGACGCTTGGAGCATCGGCAGCGCCGCCAGGAGGTACTCGATGCCCTTTTCGGTGGCGACGCGGCCGGCGAAGCCGACGACCCGCTCGCCGTTGGGCGCGAGGCGCGCGCGCAGCAGCGCTGCCGCGGCCGCGTCGGGCGTGCCGACGATCACGGGCGGGTAGACCGTCTCGACCTTGGGCAGGTAACGCGAGACGAACGGCGAGTGCTCGGCGTAGTCGCGCGTGTAGGTCACGACGCGGTTGGCCTGCTGGCCGGCGAGGCGGTGCATGAGGGTCATCGCCGCTTCGATGGGGCGGCTGGCCGGCCCCGGGGGCAGCTGCAAGTCGCAGTGGTAGGTCAGGACCACGGGGCGCCGCGCGACACGCCGGGCGAGCAAGGCGAGCACCCCCGCCTCCAAGAGGGGCAGGTGTAGGTTAAGCAGGTCGTGGCTCTGCAGCAGGCGCCAGGCCTCGGCGCTGAACGCCGGCGAGACGACGCCCTTGTGCAGCCGCCACAAGACCGGCGCGCGCACGACGCGGACGCCACGGCGCCGCTCGGTGCGTGGCAGCTCGGGGAGGTGCCGCGACGCGACCACCGTGACCTCGTGGCCGCGCGCCGCGAGCGTCTCCGCCAGGCGCTCCACGTAGATGGTCAGGCCGCTGAGGTGGGGATGATAGTAGGTGAGCGCGTGCAGGATCTTCATCGGGGGATTCTAGCATCCACCAGGCGGCGGGCGCATTGACACTCCGTTCCGGGATCAGGTATCAGCTTATCAAGCGCCCGCCCCGTCCAGCGCGGCCGGCGCGCGGCCGATGGCCGGCGGCTGCCCACCAAGACCGAAGGCTGAGATCTGTAGATGGCCGAGCCGGCCGAACAAGTGGCGCTCCTCGTGCGTGCGGCCGATGGGCCGGGCATACTCGCCCAGTTGACTCGCGTGCTCGCCGACCACGGCGCGAACATCGCGCGGGTGGATATCGTGGAGCGCGGGGGCGGGCGGGCGCTTCTGTACTTCGAGCTGGAGTCGGTGGCGGACGAGGCCGCCGTCGTGCGGGACCTAACGGCGCTCGCGCCGGTACACGGGGTGGAGCAGACGCAGCCGTTCGCCCAGATTTATGGCAAGCGGGTGATCGTGATCGGCGGGGGCGCGCAGGTTGGGCAAGTGATGATCGGCGCCGTGTCGGAGGCCGACCGCCACAATATTCGCGGCGAGCGCATCTCCGTGGACACGATCCCGCTGGTCGGCGAGGCGGCGTTGGCGGACGCCGTGCGCGCGGTCGCGCGGCTGCCGCGGGCCCGGGCGCTGGTGCTGGCGGGCGCGCTGATGGGCGGCGAGATCACGCGCGCCGTGCGCGACCTGCGCGCACAGGGCTTCATCGTCATCTCGCTGAACATGGCGGGGAGCGTGCCCGAGGCGGCGGACCTGGTGGTGTCCGACCCGGTGCAGGCGGGCGTGATGGCGGTGATGGCGGTGGCTGACACCGCGCAGTTCAGCATCGCGCGCCAGGCCGGCCGCCGCTATTGAGCGCGGCGGGGCGGGCACAGCGATCCACGAGCGAGCACAGCGCACGATGGGAGACGACATGGCGAGCCCCGGCGAGCCGGCCCCGACCCGGGACCCGGCGCCGCTATCGCCGTCGGCGGCGCGCCGCTACGATCCCGTGGCGCCCCGTGAGGAGCGCATCCTGCGGCTAGCGCGGACCGAGCTGCGCCCGGAGCTGGCGCAAGTCGAGGAAGTGCTGGCGGTTTACCTCGACTTGCTGGGCGCCGTGGAGGAGGAGTATCGGATGTCCTGGCCCGCCGAGGAGTCGCGGCTGGGCTTTCTGGCGTGCCTGCTGCGGCTGTTCGACGACCTGCTGGCGACGGATTACCTGACCCAGCGGGGGCTGTACCTGCAGGCCAACCGGCTCTGGCAGGACTTCCTGGAGACACTCTGGCTGGGGCTCTACTTCGTGCGCGAGCCTGCCGCGGCGGGGCGCTGGCTGCGCGGCGGCCGCCAGAGCCCCAAGGGAGCGCGGCGTGCGCTGGAGGCGCAGGGGCAACTGCTGCCCGAGAGCGCCGACCTGTACGACCTGCTGGAGCGGCGCGCGAACCCCCAGACGAAGGCCGGCTTCGAGCGCTCGCTGACCATCAGCCAACAGATGGGCGAGTGGCACGTGAGCTTCTTCGTCGGCGGCGAGGGCAACGTGGCCTGGCTGCGCCGCGGGCTCCTCGACTGGCTCTTCGTGGCAACCTATGGCCTGGAAGAGATCGGCCGGCTGGGCATCGCGGCCCCCGAGTCGCAATGGGCGCACCGCCGCGCGGCGGCGGTCGGTGCTGCTCAGCGCCTGCTGAGCAGCACGCCGCGCGAGTAGCTCAGCGCGCGGGCCGGGCGGTGAAGCCGATGACCTCGCTAAGCTGAACGTACGAGCGCTGGCCGGTACCGGCCCAGGCGTCGCCGAACTCCCGCCAATCCCCCGCTCCCCCCAGGCTCTGCCGTAGCTCGGTGCAGAACCTCTCCAGGCTCTCCGCCGTCACGGGCGTGCCGAGGTCGTGGGTGACGGCTAACACGCCGCCGTTGCGCAGCGCAAAGACCAGCTCGACGCGCTGGCTCGGCGAACGCGAGATACCGAACGGGGTGTTGGGGGACGCCTCACGGCTCGCCGCCTCCAGACGCGGTGCGCTCTGTCGTGGCATGATCGATCCCATCCTTTGCAGTCGAGACTGCGGCGCCTCGCCTGCTCGCGGCTCGGCGCCGACACGCACGCGCGTGGCGGCGACCGCAGTCGGCTGGCCCGCGTTGCGCCTGCACCGGAGTATAGCGTGCCACGCGCGCGGCGCCAGACACAAAGAAGCCATGGCCCGGCGCGGACGCGCCGCCATGGCTTCTATTGGGCCGGGGCCGCGGTGGGGCTAGCCGACCAGCTTGTAGCAGGCGCGGTGGTAGCCCTGGGTGCGGCCGCGCTTGCCACCGGTGTGCTGCATCACGACCAGGAGCTGATTCTCGGGCACCCGCTCGCTGCAGGTCGGGCACGTGTGTGGGGTCAGCGCCGTCGACGCGCCACGCTTTCCCGCCAGGGCGTTCTTGTTCAGCTTGCCATCGTTGGCCATTCTGGGTATCTCCTCGGCGCACAAAAATACGCGGTCCGTCGGGCCGCGCCCTGAGCATAATGCGACGAGGGCACCCGGAGGCGCTCTCGCCGTGCAACATGATACCAAATTGCGGGCTCGGCGTGCACGTTCGCGCCGCCCCGGGGGCGCGAATCCCGCCTACCGCGCCGTGACACCGGCTATACTGCTACCCAACCGGTCGGCCTGAGTGGGAGCGAGCCGCCATGATGATCTCGATTCGCGCCCTGACCAAGCAGTTCAGCGCGACCGACGGCCAGGTAACCGCGCTCAAGAGCCTCGACGTGGACGTGGCCGAGGGGGAGTTCTTCGTCATCGTGGGGGCCAGCGGATCGGGCAAGACCACCCTGCTCCGCTGCGTGGCCGGGCTCGAGACGCCGGAGCGCGGAGAGATCTGGATCGACGGCCAGGCGGTGTTCGCCGACCAGCCGCCGACCTGGGTGCCCACCCAGCGGCGCAAGGTGGGCATGGTCTTCCAGTCGTACGCGGTCTGGCCTCACCTGACTGTCTATGAGAACGTGGCGCTGCCGCTGGCTGAGGGAGCGCAGCGCGTGCCGCGCGGGGAGGTGGCCAGTCGCGTCCACGAGGCGCTGCGGCTGGTACAGCTTGACGACCTGGCGAATCGCTCGGCCACGCTGCTCAGCGGCGGCCAGCAGCAGCGCGTGGCGCTGGCGCGGGCCATCGCCGTCAACTCGCGGCTGCTGCTGATGGACGAGCCGCTGAGCAACCTCGACGCGCGGCTGCGCGAGGAGGTCCGGGGGAAGATTCGGGAGCTGGCGAAGCGCCTGGGCTCGACCGTGCTCTACGTGACGCACGACCAGGTGGAGGCGATGGCGGTCGCCGACAAGATCGCGCTGATGCGGCGTGGCGAGCTATTGCAGGTTGGCTCGCCGATGAGCCTGTACCGTGCGCCGGCGCGCGCCGAGGTGGCCGAGTTCTTCGGCCAGGTGAACTGGCTGGGCGGCCGGGTGGTCGAGCCGGGCGTCGTGGAGACGGCCATCGGGCCGCTCCGCGTGGGCGGCGCGGCGAGCCGTGGCGAGGCCGTGTTGGTCGGGTTCCGCCCCGAGGCGCTAACGGCGAGCGAGGACGCGCTGGGCGCCGAGCGCACGGTGCTGGCGGGCACGCTGACGGCGCACACGTTCCTGGGCGATCAGTTCCTGTACACCGTTCTGGTGTGCGGCCAGCCGCTGGTGGGCAAGGGGCGCGTGCTGCCCAGCGCCGACGGCGGGCGGGTGCGGCTGCAAGTCGCGGCGGCCGACGTGCTGGTCTTCCCCGCCGCGCAGGCGGACGATCTGGCGGGCGTGGTGGGCGAGGAGGTCGGCGCGGTGGGCGCACCGGGCTGAGCGGGCGCCGGGCCGGGCGCGCAGCCGGGCCGCGGGCAGAGGCTTGGCGACCGAGGGGCTGGCGGACGTAAGATCAGGCAACTGCGAGCGGCAAGGGCCTACCTGGAGGGCACGATGCAGCACTCCCGCCGCGCCTCATGGCTCCCTCTCCACGCCGCGGTGCTGCTCCTGATCGCTGGATGCACCACTGGCCGGCCAGCCGCGCCCGTGCCCGTGGAGCAGGCAGCGGCCGGCAGCGCCGCCGCAGCGCCCGCCGCGTCCTCGCTGCCGCCGGTGGTGGCGACCCTAGTCGAGGGCGCGCGCAAAGAGTCCACGCTCAAGGGCACCTGGGGCGGCGGCCTGCTCGGGGGCGCCTCGGGCTTCAGCGAAGTCGTCGCGCAGATGAACCAGAAGTACGGCCTGAACGTGCAGGCGCAGTTCACTCCCGGCCGCGACATGCAGGGCGTGATGGCGCTCATCACCCAGGAGCAGGCGGCCGGCCAGCCGGCGAGCACCGACGTGTACTTCGGCAACGCCCCAGCCATCCTCGACGCGGAGCAGAGCCAGGCGCTGCGGCCAATGGACTGGGCGGCGATCCTGGAGCGCATGCCGCCATCCGAGCCCGGCTTTGATCCAGTCGCGCCCGGCGGGATCGCGGTCGCCTACGGCACCATCATCGTCGGCGTAGAGTACAACACGAACCTGGTGCGGGGCGACGACGTGCCGCGCCACCTGGAAGACCCGCTAGCGCCGAAGTGGAAGGGGAAGATCGCCTCGACGCCCTATGCCGCAGGGATGCGTGAGTTCGCCATGCCGGACATGCTCGGGCGGGACGCGATGCTGGACTACACGCGGCGGCTGTCGCAGCAAGTGGGGGGCCTCATTCGCTGCGGGGAGGACGACCGGGTGGGCAGCGGCGAGTTCGCCATGCTCGTCTTTAGCTGCGGCGGGCAGCAGGCCACCAAGCTCCGCGAGCTGGGAGCGCCGGTGGGCTACACGGTCGTGCAGGAGGCGAGTGTCTTCCACATGATGTACGGCGGCGTGCCGAAGAACTCCAGCGCGCCGAACGCCGCCGCGCTGCTCATCGCCTATCTGGAGACGCCGGAGGGGCAGGCGGAGCTGTGGAAGCTGGACGCGGTGGACTACCACCTCTATCCCGAGGCGAACACGAAGAAGCTGGCGGACGAGGTGCGGGCGGCGCACGGCAAGCTGGCGATCGACTCGCCGCAGTGGCTCGCCTCGGCGACCGGCTTCGCGGAGACGCAGCGCGAGCTGGAGGGGATCCTCCAGCAGAGCAGACCGTAGGGGGCCAGGCACGTTGGCCAGCCGCGCCGAGAGGAGATTCTGGGCCGCGCGGGCCGTGGAGAAAGGCAGGGGCGATGAAGCCGATCCGGCGCTCGACTATCGTGAGCGGACTTGGGGTCTTCCTGCTGCTGGCCGCGGCCTGTGGGCGTGCGCCCGCAGCGGCGCCCGCGCAGACGGCGGCCCAGCCGGCCGCCCCGCCGCCCGCGGCTTCCCAGGCGGGGACATCAGTACAGGGGGAGGCGGTATCGCCGGCGCTGCAAGCGCTCATCGACGGCGCGAAGGGCGAGACGGTGCTGAAGGCGCAGTGGTCGTCGTCGAGCTTTGGCGGCGGGCCGGGCCTTAACGAGATCGTCGCGGGCATGAACAAGAAGTATGGCCTGAACATCCAGGCGCAGTTCACCCCGGGCCGCGACATGCAGGCGCTGATGGAGCTGCTGGCCCAGGAGAACGCCGCCGGCCAGCCGGCCAGCACGGACGTCTACCTCGGCAACGCCCCGGCCATGGTCGACGCGCTGCGCACGGGCGTGCTGCGCACAATCGACTGGCCGGCGATTCTCGACCGGCCGATCCCCGCCGATCCGGCCTTCGACCCATACGCGCCGGACGGCACGGGCGTGGCCTTCGGGACCACACTCGTAGGCATCGCTTACAACACGAACCTGGTGCGGGGCGACGACGTGCCACGGCACCTGGAAGACCCGCTGGCGCCGAAGTGGAAGGGGAAGATCGCCTCGACCGTCTACGCCGCGGGGATGCGCGAGTTCGCCATGCCGGACATGCTCGGGCGGGACGCGATGCTGGACTACACGCGGCGGCTGTCGCAGCAGGTGAGCGGGCTGATCCGCTGTGGCGAGAACGAGCGCCTCACCAGCGGGGAGTTCGCGATGCTCGTGTTTAGCTGCGGCGGCAACGACATCCTCGACCTCAAGCGCCGCGGGGCGCCGATCGACTACGCCATCGTGCAAGAGGCGACCGTGCTGCACATGCGGTACGGCGCGGTGCCGAAGAACTCGAGCGCGCCGAATGCCGCGGCGCTGCTCGTCGCCTATCTGCTCACGCCCGAGGGGCAAGAGCTATTGTGGAAGCTCGACGGCATGGACCTGCCGCTGTTCCCCGAGTCGCACCTGCGGGACCAGGTGGAGCAGGTGAAGAGCGCGGGCGGCAAGGTGGCGTACAACTCGCCGCAGTGGCTGCTCTCGAGCCCCGGCTTCACCGAGCAGCAGCAGGAGCTAGAGAAGATCCTGCGCGAGGGGGCGCACTAACACGGGGACCCGGGGCGAGGTGACGGGGGACGGGGCGGCCTGGGCGGCTGCCTGCTCCCTGACTCTGGCTGGAGGCGATGATGCAAGCAACGCTGCGCATCCCGCGGCCGTTGGTGGGCCGCCTGCCGACTGTCTCGCCTCTGCTGCTCGTGGCGCTGGCGCCGATCGTCGTGATCGTGCTGTTCGTGGGTGTGCTGCTGTGGGTGAGCGTGCAGCGGGGGACGATCGGCACGGCGAGCGCTAGCTATACGCTGGACAACTACGCGACGTTGTTCGGCGACCCGTTCGTGCTGCGGGTCGTGCTGAACACGGCCGTCTTCGCGGCGACGGCGACGCTCGTGTCGCTCGCCATCGGCCTGCCGATTGCCTGGCTCGTGGAGCGCACCACGCTGCGCGGCAAGGCGGCGATCTACGCCATCATGACCCTCGGCCTGCTGATCCCCGGCATCTACACGGCAATGGGCTGGACGTTCATCGCCCATCCGCGCATCGGCCTGCTCAACCAGTGGCTGATGGGTACCTTCGGGCTGGCCGACGCGCCCATCGACATCGCGACGCCCGTGGGCATGGGCTTCATCCAGGGGCTCAGCCTGGCCCCGCTGGGGTTCGTGCTCACGGCTCAGATGTTCCGCGCCATGAACCCGTCGCTGGAAGAGGCGTCGCAGGTCCACGGGATGGGCTTCGCCACGACCATGCGCCGCATCACCCTGCCGCTGGCCAAGCCGGGCATCATGGCAGCCGTGATCTACATCGTGACCATCGGGATCGCGACGTTCGACATTCCGGCCATCATTGGGCTGGGCAACCGCGTGTACATGCTCAGCACCTACATCTACGTGAAGGCGAATCCGTCCGGTGCGGGCACGCCCGAGCACGGCATCACGGCAACGGCGGGTGTGTTCATGATCGTCATCGCCGTCGCGCTGACGCTGTGGTACGGCCAGGTGCTGCGGCAGGGGCACCGCTACCAGGTGGTGACCGGCAAGGGCTATCGGCCGACGCCGGTGAAGCTCGGGCGGTGGGCGATCGGCGGCTGGGTGTATATCGCGCTCTACGCGCTCGCGGCCAAGGTGCTGCCGTTCCTGCTGCTGGCTTACGTGGCCTTCACGCCGTACCTGGCGGCGCCGTCGGCGGACATGCTCAGCCAGCTCTCGACCGCGCAGTTCGAGCGTATCGACTGGACGCTGGTACTACGCGGGCTGCGGAACACGGCGCTGCTGGTACTAGTGGTGCCGCTCGCGGTCCTGCTGTTCGGCTTCTGCATCTCCTGGCTCGTCGTACGCTCGCGCACCCGGGCGCGCTACCTGCTGGAGTTCGTGGCGTTCTTGCCGCACGCGCTGCCGGAGGTGATCCTGGCGATCAGCGCGCTGCTCATGGCGTTGTTCGTCGTGCGCGGCTGGCTGCCGCTGTACGGCTCGGTGTGGCTGATCGCGATCGTCTACGTCATCGCGCGCCTCGCCTTCGCCACGCGGGCGCTGAACAGCTCGCTGCTGCAGATCCACCGCGAGCTAGAGGAGGCGGCCTACGCGGCGGGGCTGTCGACGTGGCGCACCGCGTGGCGGATCATGCTGCCGCTGCTGCGGCCGACGCTGCTCTCCGTGTGGATCTGGACGGCGCTGCTCGTCTACCGCGAGCTAACGGTGGCGGTGTTCCTGTCCAGCCAGGACAGCATCACGCTGCCGGCGGTCGTCTGGAGCTACTGGTTCTCGGGGAACCGCAACATGGCGGCGGCCGTAACGCTGATCATGACGGTCGTGCTGGTGCCGCTCATCGCCATCTTCTGGTGGTATGGCCGCCGCAGCCAGGTGACGGCGTAGTGCCGAGTGCTGGGTGCTGAGTGCTGAGTGGGACGACCCAAATCGAGACTCAATGCCGGAGGAGAGATGGCCGATCCGGGGCCGCGGCGGCTGGCCGAGGTGCGCGAGGGGATGCTGGAGCGCGCGCGGTTTCACCGCAACCCGTGCTTGTACGTGAGGGAAGACGAGGTCGCGGGGGCGCTGGACCGGCTGGACTCGCTGGACCGCGACGCCTGGGCGGAAGCGTTCAGCGCGTTCGCGCCGAAATACGAGATGCGGGCGCGGGAGGCCGAGGCGCGTGGCGACCCGCGCGCCGCGCGGGAGAATTACCTGCTGGCCTATGACTACTACCACGTCGCGCGGTACCCGGCGCCGAACTCGCCCGGGAAGCTGCAGGCGTACCGCAAGTGTCAGGAGAACTTTCTCCGAGCGGCGCGCTACTTCGATCCGCCGCTGGAGCGCGTCGAGATGCCGTTCGCGGGCCGGCCCGGCGAGGGGAGCGCGAACGTCGGCTACCTGCGGCTGCCGAGAGGCCCGCGAGGGGCGCCGACCGACGCACCCGCGCCGGTGGTCGTTATCTGGGGCGGCATCGACGGCTTCAAGGAGGAGCGGCGCGCGGAGACCTACTTGGCGCTGGGCCTGGCGACGCTGCTGATCGACATGCCGGGAGTGGGCGACGCGCCGCTCGTAGGGTCGGAGGACGCCGAGCGCATGTGGGACTCGATCTTCGACTGGATCGCCACGCGCCCGGAGCTGGACGACGAGCGGGTCGCCGTGCTCGGCCAGAGCACCGGCGGCTACTGGGCGGCGAAGCTGGCACACACGCACCGTGAGCGGCTACGGGCGGCCGTCGATCACGGCGGCTGCACACACTACGCCTTCGCGCCCGACTGGATCGCCAAGGCGCAGCTCGGCGAGTATCCGTTCGAGCTAGCCGAGACGCTGGCCAGCGCCTTTGGTCGGGCAACTTATGACGAGTGGGTGGAGTACGCGCCGCGCCTCTCGCTGCTCGATCAGGGTATCCTCGATCGGCCGTGCGCGCCGCTGCTGTTGGTAAACGGCGTGCGGGACAGCATCTTCCCGATCGCGGACATGTACCTGCTGCTGGAGCACGGCAGCCCGAAGGCGGCGCGCTTCTATCCGGGCGGCCACATGGGCGGCAGTCCCGACATCGAGCCGACCATCGCGCGCTGGCTGCAGCAAGCGCTGAGCGATTCGGCGGGCTGTCGGATGAGGCAACCCCCGAGGCCAGTCAGGCGAGGCTAATCGCTAACTGCTGGGAACTGGAGGAGTCCATGGCCGAGGCGCCGAGCACCGTGCGCGCGCGTCCCTGGGAGGAAGTGCGCCAGCTCATGCTGGAGCGCGCGCGGGGCCACCGTAACCCGTTCACCTACTCGCGCTACGAGGACGTCGAGCGCGCGCTGAATCAGCTTAGCTCCGTGGACCGCGACGCCTGGGCCGAGGCGTTCCTGGCCGTCGGCGCACCGTACGAGGAGCGGGCGCGGGAGGCCGAGGCACGCGGCGATGCGCAGGCCGCGCAGGAGAACTACCTGCTGGCCTACGACTACTACCACGTCGCGCGGTACCCGGCGCCCAACTCGCCAAGCAAGCGCCGCGCCTACCCGAAGTCGCAGGCGATGTACCTGGCGGCAGCCCGCTACTTCGACCCGCCGCTGGAGCGGGTGGAGATGCCGTTCCGGGGTCGGCCTGGCGAGGGCAGCGTTGCCGTCGGCTACCTGCGGAAGCCGCGGGGTGTCGAGCGCCCGCCGGTGCTGGTGTGCTGGGGCGGCATCGACTCGTTCAAGGAGGAGCGCCGCGACGCCGGCTTTCTGGAGGCCGGCCTGGCGAGCCTGACCATCGACATGCCCGGTGTGGCGGACGCGCCGCTTGTTGGCTCGGAGGACGCCGAGCGCCTGTGGGACGCGATTTTCGACTGGATCGGCACGCGGCCCGATCTCGACGCCGAGCGCATCGCCATCCTGGGCGGCAGCACGGGCGGCTACTGGGCGACGAAGGTGGCGCACACGCACCGCGAGCGTATCCGCGCGGCGATCAACCAGGGCGGGCCGGCCCACCACGCGTTTACGCCCGAGTGGATCGCGAAGGCGCAGTTGGGCGAGTACCCGTTCGAGCTGGCGGAGACGCTGGCGTGCGCGTTCGGCCGCGCGACGTACGAGGACTGGGTGGAGTACGCGCCGCGGCTGTCTCTCGTGGCGCAGGGCGTGCTCGACCAGCCGTGCGCGCCGCTGCTGCTGGTGAATGGGCTGTACGACAGCGTCTTTCCTATCGAGGACATGTACGCGTTGCTGGAGCACGGCAGCCCGAAGGACGCGCGCTTCTTCCCAAGCGGGCATATGGGGCATACGCCGCAGACGCGCGACATCATGGTGAGCTGGCTGCTGGAGCGGCTCCGGTAGTTGAGGGTGGCGGACGGCGGCGTACTGGGTTTGCAGCTCGGTGTGTTGCCAGCCGGCGTCGGGGCTGCGGCCTGCGGGCCGCGGGCGGCCACGAGAGCCACTCCTACGACATGCTGGCTAGTCGGGGGTGGCGGACGGCGGGGCTAGGCGTCGATGCGGCGGAGGCTGGCGAGGCTGTCGGCGGCGAGGCGCTGGTACATGCGGGTGGCTTCCAGCCAGTAGTCGCGCTGCTCGTCGCTGACCTCGCCGACGATGCGGGCGGGCACGCCGACGAGGACCTTGCGCGCCGGCACCTCCATGCCCTCCAGCAGCACCGCCCCCGCGCCGACGATCGCGTCGTCGCCCAGGACGCAGCGGTCCTGGATGATCGCGCCGATGCCGACCAGGACGTGGCGACCGAGCGTTGCGGCATGGATCACGGCGCCGTGGCCGACGTGGCTATCCGGCCCCAGGAGGGTGGGGATGCTCGGGTGGCCGAGCATCGCGCCGCGGATATGGATCACCGCGTTGTCCTGGACGTTTGAGCCGTCGCCGACGCGGATCTCCTCCCAGTCGGCGCGCAGCACCGCGCCCGCGCCGACGTAGCAACGCTCGCCGATCGTGACGGCTCCGATCACCGTCGCGGCCGGATGCACGAACGACGTGCGCCCGATTGTGGGCCGTCGGCCGTCGAACTCATATAGCGCCATAGCTGGATCCTCAGCGGTGCGCGTGCTTACTTGGCGATGCCTGCCTCGTGCAGCGCCGCGATGGCCGCCGCATCATAACCCACGCGGGCCAGGATAGCGTCGGTGTGCTCGCCCAGCTCGGGGGGTGGTAGCGGCAAGGTTGTCTGCGTGTCCGAGTAGGTGACCGGCGAGCGCACCGTGCGTACCGTCGGCCGGCCTGGGCGCGGGATGGCGATCTCCAGGCCCATGTGCTGGATGTGGGGGTCCTGGAAGACCTCGCGGTAGTTGTACATCGGCGAGTGCGGGACCTCCTCCGCCTCCAGCCGCTCCAGCCAGTACGCGCGCGGCTGGGTGGCGAACACCGCGGCCAGCTCGGCGCGTAGCTCCTCGTAGTGCTTGCGGCGGTCGCCGCGCGTGCGAAAGCGCGGGTCCTCTTGCAGCTCCGGCCGGCCTGCCGCCCGCGTCAGCCCCTGCCAGAACTTCGGCGGGGACGACAGGTGGACGACGAAGGGCAGCCCGTCGCCGGCGGTCCAGGCATAGGTCTGGGAGGCGCGGGGACGGCCGGTTGGCCCCTCCTCGGGCTCGCCGGCGAGGGCAGTAGTCGCGGCGTTCACGTTGAAGGCGACGATGGCGCCGACCAGTGAGGTGCCCACCAGCTGGCCCTGGCCGGTGCGGGCGCGCGCGACCAGAGCGCCCAGGATGCCGTAGGCGCCAAACATGCCGCTCAGGTTGTCGGCGAAGGCCGGGCCGATGGGCCGCGGCGCGTCGGCCTCGGTGAGCAGGCTCATCATGCCGCCCATTGCCTGGCCGACGCCGTCGTAGGCGGGCCGCTGCGCGTACGGGCCGGTTGGGCCGAAACCGGTGATGGCACAGTAGACCAGGCGCGGGTTGAGCAGCCGCAGCTGCTCGTAGCCGAGGCCCAGGCGGTCCATCGCGCCGGGGCGCAGGTTCTCCAGCACCACGTCGGCGGCGGTGGCGAGCTTGCGGAAGGCCTCCGCGCCCTCGGGCGCCTGCAGATTGAGGGCGACGCTCTTCTTGCCGCGATTGTAGGCCCAGAAGGTGGGCTGGTCGCCGCCGAGGTCCCAGGCGCGGAACGGGTCGCCGCCCGTCGGGTTCTCGACCTTGATGACCTCGGCGCCCAGGTCGGCCAGCAAGGAGCCGGCGAGCGGTCCGGCGATGAAGTTGGCGACCTCGAGCACCACGATTCCGTCGAGCGCCCCTGCCATGAGTCCTCCCTGCTGGCACGTGGGTCGATACCGTTTCCGCCTCGCGGCGGCCGCGGCCTATCGCTGGATGATAACGGGCGGGCGGCCGGCGCACCAGCCTGTGGGCCGGGCGGGCGCTCAGCGCGCGGCGCCCACCTGGCCCAGGATGTCGCCGAGGTGGCGGACGATGCTCTCGCGGGCGGCGGGGTCGTGGGCGTGGGGGATCAGCGCGATCTCGTCCACCAGGCTCGTCGCGGCTAGCCGCTCGATCTGGGCGCGGGCCTCGGCGGGCGTGCCGGCGATGGCGAACTTCTCGACCAGGGCGTCGGGCACGATCTCGCCGTGCGAGGTGCCGGCGACCATGTGCTCGTAATACTGATACTGCTCGCGGATCTCCCGGACGAGCGCCATGTCGTCGGGGCTCAGCTCGAAGGGGAGGTCGCGCTTGAGCACGCGCGAGACGTGGGCTTTCACAGCGTCGCGCGCTGCCGCGCCGTCCGCAAGGATCGAGCACGGCGTCCAGCAGACGACGCGGAAGCCCTCCGCCCACAAGTCGCGTCCAACTGCGGCGGCGCCGGCTTCTAGCTCGCGCCGCGACGCCGCGAGGAAGTGCGGGTCCACGCCGACGAGCACGATGGCGCCGTCGGCGATCTTGCCGGCCAGACGGTGAATACGTGGGCTGCTGACGGCGACGTAGATCGGCACGTGCGTGCCGACCTGGGCGTAGGTCAGGCGCACGTCGGCGCCGGACTCGTGGTGAGGGAGGGTCTTGCCGGCGACGAGGCCGCGGATAGTCTGGACCGCCTGCTCCAGCGCGGCCAGCCGGGCGGGCTTCTTGCCTAGCGTCTCGACGGAGCTATCGCCCGTGCCGATGCCCAGCAGGGTGCGGCCGCCCATCAGCTCGTGGAGCGTAGCCATGCCGGCGGCGACGACCGTGGGATCGCGCGTGACGGGATTGGTGACTCCGGTGGCGAGGGTGATGCGCGAGGTGGCCATCGCGGCGGCGCCGAGGATCACGTAGGCTTCGCGCCAAATCATCTGCGAGTCGCCGATGTAGGCGCAGGCGAAGCCGAGGTCTTCGGCGAGCTTGGTCAGCTCGACCATGCGGCGCGGGGACTCGGTGGGAAACAGGCCGAGCCCGAAGGTGACGTTCGCCACGGTATCCTTCTCAACTCTCCCCGGGGCGCCGCTGGCTTAGCGATGACGCAGCGGCCGGGGCGGTGTCTGCGCAGTGGGCATGCGATACTGTTGCAATGCGCGACTACTCAGGAAGTGTGGCACCGCGCGCCCGCCGCGTCAAGGACACCGGGGCGGGCGTCCGGCGCCACGGGAGGGGCTATGATCGATACGGAGCAACTACCGCCCGGCGACTGGTGGATCCGCCCCGCGACGCTGCCCGCGTTTGCCTACGACCCGCGCGTCCACTCGCGGCTGTACGTGCTGCAGTATCTGGAGCGCGCCGGGGCGACCGATGCCGAGGTAGACGAGGTTCTGCGCCTGGCCCGCGCGCTGGAGCAGCGCGCGCTGGCGCAGGGGTACGCGCTCGCGGAGGCGGAGCACGGTATGGACGAGGTGCTCGACACACACAGCCCCCGCTTCACACCGCCCGGGCCAAACTACGGCGCCGGGCGCGCGGAGTAGCGACGCTGGGAGCGGCGGTCGGTGGCTGCCCGCGGGCAGCTCGGTCCAAGGATCAGGGCCCGCGCCGCCGGCCGCGCGCTGGCCGCGCGCGGCGCGGGCGTGCCGCGCCTGCGTGCCCCTCGCTGCTAGTCTCGGACGCCGGTGTCGCCGGCGTGAGGGCACAGTGCACCACGAGGTTGAAGCCTACGAGGATGCGGCGCACGACGAGGAAGTGGCGTTCAAGCTGGCGCAGCCGGTCGCCCGCGCGGCGGTCGCGTGCCAGGTTGAACGTAGCAAGCCCGCCGGGGCGCAGGAGGCGTCGCACGCTGGTTAGGAACGCGGAGGCGCAGACGCGTGCGGGGATCCGGCCGTCGCGGAAGAGATCGACGCAGACGAAGTCGAAGCGGCGCGGGCAGGCGGCGGCGTAAGCGAAGGCGTCGGCGACGACGATCTCCAAGTTCGGCAGGTCGAGGCCGAACCGCGCTCGCCCCAGGGCGACGACGGCGGGGTCGTCGTCCACGCCGACGATGGGCAGGGCGCCGTGGGTGCCCACGAGCAGGTGGGCGATGGTACCGCCGCCCAGCCCGAGCAGCAGCGCCTCCCGCGGCGCCCGGTCCGGCAGCATCGCGGGCCAGTAGCCGCTGGGGGCTGCGCCGCTGCCGACCGCCACGGACTGCACCGTGCCGTCGATCGCGAGCGCCGGGCGACCGCCATCGTCGATCACCTCAAGCGGTGGGCGAGGTGCCTCGGGGCGAGTGTCGTTCAAGCCCGCCTCCCGTATGGTATGCGCCCTGCCTCCCCTGGGGCGATGGCCCGACCGGACACCCCACGCTACGGCCGCGCGTCGGATTCGGTCTCTTCGAGGGCTTGGTCGATCTGTCGTTCGAGCAGCGAGGGCAACTCCTCGTTCTCGGCGGCGGGCGCGGCGAGGATGGTCTGGACCGCTTCCACGGCCAGGTCGGACTCGACATCGTCCTCGACGCGGAACGTGAGCTTCGCGTGGAGTCGGTATTCGAGGATAGCGTCCTGGCGGACGACGGCGGTGCAGCGCGTCACCTCCAGGCTCTCGATGTGCTGCACCGAGCGACTTGCTTGGGTGACGACCGCGCGCGCCGCGGCCTCCCAGCCGTCTGCCGAGAGGCCCACGACCTCGATCACTTTCAACATGGCCATGCCGCGTCTCCTCCTGACGGGACCGGCGCCAAGCCTCGCGGCTCGTGACTCGTTTGGTCTGGCGCCCGAAGTGCCGCGCGCCGGGCATCCCTGCCACACAGCGGCGCGGCCGCGGGCGTCAGGCCCGGTGGGACGGAGCGCCGCTGTCGGGCACGTGGTGATTCGCCAGGAAATCCGGCCTGATGTCCCACTGCATGGCCGGCACATCTGCGGCAGCAAGCGACAGTACGACCTTCTGGTCGCGGACGGCGTCCACGTAGCTCATGGGCACGAAGAGGTCGTGGCCGGCGGTTTCGAGCCGGAAGTAGCTCTCGCCTTCGCCGGGCATCGCCTCAGAAAAGGCGAACTGCGTTGGGTCGGCACTATCCGCGCCCGCGATCGGCTGCGCGCCAATCGCTCCCCAGGCCTCGCCGACCCCGGCATCGGGCCAGACCTCGCTGACCCTCCCGAGATACTGCCCATCGCAGCTCTCTACCCGTTGGCTGATGCACAGCGGTTCCATCGTCCGATGCAGTGTCATGTGGCCCTCCCGTCATGGCTCGCAGAGCCCAGTCGGTCAGATCGTCAGAGCCAGGTGGACGCAAGGGCTGTGCCGGGCGCTATGGGAGCGCTAGGGCAAATTCGGTTAGAGCGCGGTCGAAGGCGGCCGGCTGCTCGGCCATCGGGTAGTGCCCGGCGCCGGGCAGCAGCATGAGGCGCGCGTTCGGGATGTTGTCGGCCAGGTACTGCTGGAACTTCGGCGGCGCCATCGTGTCATCGGCACCGCCGACGATCAACGTGGGCACCAGGATCTCGCCGAGGCGGGCCATCACGTCGAAGGCATCGTTCGCCTGAAAGTCGGCGTAGGCGGCCTGGGCCGTGGCCCGGCCAGAATGGGCGGCCAGCCAGGCCACGACCTCGGGAGAGGGGTTCGGGCCGAGGCAGCGTTCCGGGGGCACCAGCGGCTCGGCAAGAGGCGCGGACGGCGTCGCTTCGGCGCGCTCGCGCGCGGCCTGCATGAAGGCGGGATGCATTCGCAGCCGCGCGCCGCTGGCCACGAGCACCAGGCCGCGCACGGTGCCCTGGGGAATGCTGCCTGTGCCGCCCGTGTCGCTGCCCAGGAGGTAGGTGAGCACCACCGCGCCGCCCATCGAGTGGCCGACGAGGATTGGATGACGCAGGCCGGCGGCGTCGAGCGCCAGCGCGACCTCGGCCGCGTTGGCGGCGTGATCGGCGTGTGCCTGCTCGCCCAGCCGCGCGCCGTGGCCGGGCAGATCGATTGCCACGACGCGGTGCTCTCTGCCGAGACTGGCAAGCTGGTGCTCCCAGACGGCGGCGCTGTCGCCCGCGCCGTGAACGAACAGAATCTCGGCCATGTCGCCTCCGGCAGTGGCTGTCGGCGGTCAGCCATCAGGAGCGCGGGTTTTGTGGAGGCTGCCGCGTGCGGGTTGCGGCGCGGTGATGGCGGACCGCGGCTCGCCTACTTACTCAATAGTACACGCTGGGGCTGCGGTGCCGGGGCTGCGCTTTGTAGATAGCGCCGCCGCCCCGGGTCCAGAGGTAATAGTCAAGCTGGCTGCTAGTGACTTCCTGGCCCGCACGAGCTAACTCGGCCTTGAGCAGCTCGACCGCGTGAACGGCGCAGGCGCGAATCTCGACCTCCTCAGGCGAACCGGCGGGGATCGGCGCCTGGGCGTTGATGCGGGCCAGGAGTCCCGCGTCGTAGCGCAGCAGGCTGTCGACGCGCAGCACGTGGGGCACGAGGTTGTCGGCAAAGATCGTGAGGCGGTCCAGGTCGTGGAAGAGCGGGGAACCGTCGAGCGCGGCGAGGGGATCGGCGCCGGCAGCGCGGGCGCACACCTCGGGCGATGCGAGCGCCAGCGCGAGGTCTGCCGCGGCAAGCTGCGCGCGCTTGTAAAACGCCACGGACTCGCCAGCATAGGTCGCCACGTCGCGGTAGTAGGGCATTGCGGTCAACAGGGCGGCGAAGCGCTCGGCGGAGCCGCCGGCAGCGCGTAGCAGCTGAAACGGGTCGCTTGCGTACGACGATTGTAGCAAGCGGCCAAGGTCGTTCAGCGCGCGGGCGAAGAGCGCCATCAACGGGAAGTCGGGGGCCTGACCGAAGACCGTGGCGCAGTCGGCAGCCGTTAGACTGACAAGGCGCTCGGCGCTCCAGGCGCCGTCACGCGCGAACGCCTCCTTCAGCGAGACCGCAACGGTGAAGTAGCCGCTCAGCCCTGGCCGCTTGCGCATGGCCGGGAAATATCCGGAGCCAAAGTTGATGGTGTCGAGCGTGAGGAAGTAGCTGACGGTGGTGGCCGGATCGGCAAGGACGTGATAGGCGGGATCGATCGTAGGCGCGGCAAGCGCGTCGATGTCGAGCCGCCGGGCGTAGCCGGGCAGCGCGTCGGTGTTCAGGTGGACGAAGTGGGCACGGCGCGCTACGGCGGCACACGAGGCTCGCACCTGATCGGTTAGGGCGGAGCCGGTGGCCAATGGGATGGACTCGCCGTTCGTGGGACCGACTGGCATTCGACGCTGCCCCTAGGTGCCGGCCGTCCCGGGCGGCGGTTTGGATAGTGTGATCTCTCCGGGAGTGTACGAGCGCCGCGCGGCGCCCGACAACTCGCCGTGGCCATCCGGACCGGGCGGGCGGCGGTTGTCCGGGCGAAGGCCGTTCTCCTAGAATCCACGATGGACGGCTTGTCTAGATTCCGTTCAGAGTACTGGATTGGTGTCGGGCAGGGCTGTCGCACTCCCCTCACGAGGGCGCCGCGATGATGTCAGCCGGGCGGGTGCGCTTGCCGGTGGGAAGCGATCGGCAGGCGCCGGAGCTAATCTGGCCCGGGAAGGCGGGCCCGGTCGTGCCGCGGGACGCCTCGTTGGCGACCATCGAGGTCGTGGGTGCCGAGCGTGCCGCGGGGCGGCCGGGGCAAGGGACTGAAGGCTGGCGGAACCGGCTGATCCACGGCGACAACCTGCGAGCGATGGCCGCACTCCTCCCCGTTTACGCAGGCGAGATCCAGCTCGTCTACGTCGATCCGCCGTTCGATACCGGCGCGGCCTATATGCAGCGGATCGCCGTCGCGGACGCGGGCGGCCGCCGACCACCGCGAGTGCTACCGGTACCCGCGTACCGGGACAGCTGGGGCCCCGGTCGGGGCAGTT
This sequence comes from Pseudomonadota bacterium, assembly GCA_021325365.1. The sequence continues at coordinate 16,903 of JAJPHF010000173.1, read as the reverse complement.
ACCTGCAGATGCTGTACGAGCGATTGCACCTCGCTCATGCGTTGCTGGCGGAGGGTGGCGCCATTTACGTACACGTCGATCCTACCGTGAGCCCGTACGTGCGGCTGCTGCTGGACGAGATCTTCGGTCCGGCCGGCTTCCAACGCGAGATCGTGTGGCGAATTGGCTGGGTTTCCGGCTACAAGAGCGCGGCTGCCAACTGGGTCCGCAACCATGACACGATTCTGTACTACACTAAGGGCCGGCCGGCGGTGTTCAACAAGGAGTATCTTGCCTACCCCGTAGGTTACCGGCGGCGGGGCAGTGGCCGCCGTGGTGGCCGGGGGTATCCGATCGAGGACGTCTGGAACGCGACGCCGGCGGAACAAGCGCTTGCGGGAGCAGACAGCCTCGACTCGATCCAGATCAAGAGCTTCTCTACCGAGAAGACGGGCTTCCCCACGCAGAAGAACGAGAGCTTGCTGCGACGGATCGTGCGCGCGTCGTCTCGGCCGGGCGACCTCGTCGCAGATTTCTTCTGTGGCTCGGGTACTACGCTGGTCGTTGCCGAGCAGCTAGGGCGGCGCTGGATCGGCTGTGACTGCGAGGGGCGGGCGGTTCACACGGCGCGCAAGCGTCTAGTGGGGACGCCTGGCGTGGCGCCCTTCCTGGTCCAGGGTTGCACCGATTGCCGGGGCGCGGACTGGCGGTTGGCGGCCGGCGCCCATCGCAAGGTGGCGGCATGCCCGGAGATCACGGTAAAGACGATGCAGCGGAGGGTGAGTGTGCGCCTCCGCGGCTATCGGCCGGCCCATGGATCTGGTGAGCGCCGGGCCCGGGGCACGGAGGGGACGGCCTACGTCGACTATTGGGCCGTCGATTACGAGCACGACGGCGAAGTGTTTCGTGACGCGTGGCGTAGCTTTCGCGGGCGGGCGGCCGACGCGCTTGAGCTAGAGGCACCCGCGTACACCTACGCGCGCGGTGGGGCGTATCGGATCGCCGTGAAGGTCGTGGACATATTCGGCGGCGAGGCGACCACCGTGCTGGAAACGGTGGTCGCCTGACCGGTGCAGTGCGGCGCAACGCTAGGCGGGTGGGTCGAAGCTAAGCTCGAGATAGTTGCCGATGGGGTCGGTAACGTAGAGCGAATAGCCCGGGCCGTCGCCGTGTGGGCGGCTGTTGACTACGGGCACGCCGGTGGCCTCGATGGCCGCCGTGGCCTGGCTCTGGTCGGGCTGCCACGTCATTCGAAAGGTGTGGTGAGGGACGCCGGACGCCGGGCCGTGCGAGGCGTCGAAGAGGCCGAGGCCGGTGCTGCCGACCCGGACGCGGACGACGTCGACCCCGCGGACCTGATGTCGGTTGGTTACTTTGCCCCCCAGCACCTCGACGTAGAACCGTTCGGCCGCCGCGGGGTCTGGCGCGTTCCAGTTGACCGACTGAATTCCCTCTGCCTGTACCATGTCTACGCCTCCCGCCGTATGGTGATCCTATCTTACTCTCTGCCCCCGCCTCGCGCTACGGTGTCGGGGCGCGGACTGGCGGCACGCGGCGAGCCGCGCCCGCGAGCAGGTTTCAGCGGGGGCTGCCGGGGAGGAGCAAGGTGCAAAAGCAGTTCGAGGGTGGACCGCCGCGGTTCAAGATTGCGCGCTGGTCACACAACGAGCTGGTGTTGTTCGACGAGGGGCGTCGTGAGAGCTGGCTGGTCTACCCGCCTCGCTCCCGGTACGAGTTCGTGCGCCGGCAGACGCACGACACCACACTGGTCATCTACCATCCGTGGGCTCCCTACAGTCGGGAGGTCGAGCACGCCATCCGGCTTCAGGAAGGGTGTGGCATGCACGGGATGGGCTGCGAGGCGCAAGAGGCGCTGCAGGCGGCGATAGACGTGGGCTTCGATCCGTTCCAGTAGGGCAGCCAAAGGAAGCAGCCGCGCGAGTGGCCGGTCTGGGGTCCGCGCGGCTATGCACATAAACAAACCAGTACTAGACGTTCATGTTCCTATATGAACTAGCAGAGGAGTGTGCTTTGTTTATGTGTATTTCTGGGGTCTGCGATGGTCTCGTGGTGCGTCGTGTCAAGGAACGGGCATGGCGCGGGCTATGCCGAAACGAGTGACAGCCCGCCATCAGGCGGGCTGTCACTCGTTTCTTGGGGCTTGGTCGGGAAGGGGACGTCAGAGGGGCGGCAGGTTGCGACGCGTACGCGTGGCGCTGACTAGCGACGCTTCGATGGTACTGAAGCGGGCGGAAAGGGACTCTAGGCGGCGACGGCGCTCGTCGGCACCGAGATATAGCCCCTGGATCGCGGCCAAGGCAACGCCGTTGGCGTCAACCGATGGGATACGCGTTTCGTCGTCGCCGAACCTGAAGGCAGAGTAGAAATGCCGTGGCGCGGGACCAATCCGCTGGACCGCCGGCTGGCCGTCGGAGGTCCAGGCAAGGATTGGCAAGGCGGCGACCCGCGCCAGCACCTCCTGCTTGTTGACTTCGCCGAAGCCGCCCTTGCGCCGCCGATCGCTTGGGAATCCGGCGGCCGCGGAGCTGAACATGGAGGCGACACGCGGCCCCATCGCCATGATCAAAACGACCGCGGCAATGGAAACCACCGAGATGATCAGCCCGTACTCCATCAAGCCCTGTCCGGGCTCACGCTGTGCTAGGCGTTCCCTCCACAGCTCCAGCCATTCGCGTAAGTTCCCCATGCAGCCCTCCAGGCTATCCCGGGGATGTGCAGCTTCCCCGGGAGCGTCACGGGCCGGGCCCGGGATGCGATCCAGGTGCGCCATGCCCGCCGCGGGCGAACAGCCGTGATGATGAGAGATGAATATTGATGATAGCATCCGGGACGTTCTACTAGGCCGCTCCGCCGCCCGGTCCGTCGCGTGCCGCCGCGGGCATGATGCCTTGACCAGCTCCCAGCTGTACCGGCGCTCTCATTGTACGTCATACGCGATCAAGCACATAGCGGCCGCCGAGCCTGCGACGCAAATCTTCACCGATACGCCGGGCTTCGCCTGCGGCTTACCAAGTGTCGCGCCAGGAGCCGGGGACCCCTCGGGCCGATGGCCAATCGCTTCGCCTTGACGGTTGGCGGCCACATCACTATACTAGCTCCAGACATTAGTACCCGCTGATGCACTGTGGCCGAGCGCTCTAAGCCAGTCGAACAGCCGCCAGTGCTGGACGCGCGAGAGGTCACGCAGTGGCGACGGGTTCGGCGCAGCGAGAACCACGAGCGACCTCCTTACCGAGGAGGCCGAATCGCGCAGGGGGCTGGTCCATGAGCGTGCCTCTCCCATGGCGGCACCACGTTCTTTCTGGCCATACTGCGCCGCTGGACCGGGCCGCGGCGGGCGCACTGTCCCACGTTGGTGACCGTCTGCGGCTGCCGCTCCAGTTTCTTGCCTTCCGCGAAGGTCGGGCCGACGGCCGGGCACACTCGCTGGAGGACACTGCAGCGCGATTCGGGATCGACCTACCGTTCGCTCAGCGGGTGGACGCCTACCTGGCCGCGCGCCGCCGCCTCCACGTCAGCCGCGCCGGCTGGCGCGCTGGCTTGCCTCGCGCGCGCTGAACGCCGCACCCGGCCTCACAGCGGCAGACGGCTGTCGCTCCTCTAATGCCTCCCGCCCTCAACGCGCGTTGCCATCGCGCTCTGCGGTGCCGATAATAGGGCGCACGCGCCCGCAGGCGCCGAGGGGCAGTCATGCACACAGGGAAATTGGCCGCAGTAGCGGCTGTAATCGCGACGAGCCTTACGTTGGCCACCGGCCGCGGCGCCAGTCTGGCGCGCGGTAGCGGGCTATCAGCCAATCTGGCTGCGGGAGCGGCCCAGGTCGCACCCGCGAGCGACGGGACAGGGAACGGGGCCAGCTCGCCGGTGGCGCCAGCGACCAGCTCCGCGCTGGAAACGCCGCGGCTCGAGGTGCTGGCCCACGACGCACTGGGGGGCCGCGGATTGAATGCCGATGTTTGGCTGCACCACGGGTTCGCGTACGTGGGCACGTGGGCCGCGGGCAACGACCGCCTGCGCGGCTGCCCCGGTACGGGCGTGAAGGTGGTCGATCTCGCGGACCCAGCCAACCCGGTCCTGGTAAGCACGCTGGCCGAACACGAGGGCACCTCGGCGGAAGTGATGCGCGTGCGCAGCGTGGACACGCCGTCCTTTCAAGGCGACCTACTTGCAGTGGGCCTTCAGGCGTGCAGTGGCGACGCCCTGCGCGGCGTGGACTTGTGGGACGTGACCGATCCACACCACCCCCAGCGCCTCGGGTTCTCAGACGTGGGCCCGGGCACCGGCGGGGTACACGAGCTAGACCTCGTGCAGCGAACCGACGGGCGAGTGTTGGCGCTGCTAACCGTGCCGTTCTCCGAGGCTAGCCAGGCCGATCATCTGGGCGATTTCCGCATCGTCGACGTGACCGACCCAAGGGCCCCAGTACCCCTTGCCGACTGGGGGGCGCGGGCCAACCTGGGACTCGGTCAGTACGATGGCCAGGGTATCGACACGCTCGTCTATGCTCACGGCGCCCATGCGAGCCCGGACGGCATGCGCGCTTACGTCTCGTACTGGGACGCCGGGGTCATGATCTTCGATCTGACCGATCCCAGCGCTCCCGTCCTCCTGGGGCGCACGAGCTTCCCGCCGGACGCCGAGGGCAACGCCCACTCGGTTGACGTGACGCCGGATGGCCGCCTGATGATCGAGGGCGACGAAGTGCTCGACATCGAATCACACGCGCTGCGGGTGGACAGCCCAGCGGAGATCGCGGGAATGGTGCCGGCGGGTGGCACGCTACCCGCGCCCCCATGGGGCGACACGCCGACCGTGAGCGGGCAGCTCGCTTATCTTGGGCGCGGCTGTCCGGCCGGCGACTGGGAGGGACGGGTGAGCGGGGGGGGACGGGTGGACGCGTCCGACGCCTACCCCGCGGACCCCAGCGGCCGCATTGCGCTGCTGGACCGCGGAACATGCCCCTTCGCGGACAAGATCGAGCGGGCCAAAGCCGCCGGCGCGGTAGGGGCGGTGATCATCAATTCTCTCGACACGCCCCTCACCCCGAACTCAGCCGATGGCCCACTGGGCGCATTCGGCATCGGCCACGCGGCGGGCGAGCGACTAAAGGCGGAGCTGGCGCGCGGTGAGCCGGTGACCGTCACGCTATCGGAAGAGCTGCGGGGCTACGAGAACTTCGGGGGGCTCCGCTTTTGGGACCTCAGCGACCCTGCCGCCCCTCGCGCAATCAGCACATACGCTACTCCGCGCTCCCTCGTGGACCCCACGACGGGGCCCACCGAGCCGGGTCGCTTCTCCGCCCACAACCCCGTCGTGCGGGGAGACCTCCTGTTCGCCTCGTGGTTCTCGGACGGCGTGCGGGTTCTGGATATTCAGGATCCCGCGGCGCCGCGCGAGATCGCGGCCTGGGTGCCGCCCCCGGGGACCGCGCCCGAGGCAGTACGCAACTATCTCGGCGAGGGGGCACAGGTGTGGGGCGTGGCCGTCGACGGCGACCTAGTGGTGGCTAGCGACATCAACAGCGGGCTGTGGGTGCTTCGCTTCGTGCAGTAACGCGGTTGTGTCGCGTAGGAGCACGCTCGACGGGCGCCCGGCCCGGCCGCCTGGCGGCCGGGCCGGGCGCCGCGCCGCTCTAGCGGGCCGCAGCGGGGGCCGCGCGGTGGTGAAGGAGCCGCGGCGCCAGCTCCCAGCCGAGGATCAGGAGCAGTACCGCTAGCTGCGCCACGGTCGTTTCCCAGGTCGGGAAGAGGCCGAACAGGTCAGACGACGGTACCCACGGCGCCGGGGTGGCCGGCAGCACGCTACTGACTTGCAGCGAGTGGATGCCAGTCCCGACGAACTTGATGCACAGGTAGTAGATCAGCACCGTCGCCGCCAGGAAGAACGGGCGGATCGGCAGTCGGACACCGCCGACGAGCATGATGAGCGCCAGCACCACCAGCCCGCCGGCGCCGATACCCAGGCCGGCGAGCAGATCGCCCGTGCTGATGCTCGGTGCGATCCCCACGTAAAAGAGCACAGTCTCCGCGCCCTCGCGGAACACCGCGAGGAACGCGATGAACGCCAGCCCGAAGAGGCTGTTGCGCTGAAGCGCTGCCGTGCTCCGCACTCGGATATATTCCTGCCAGCCGGCCAGGCTGGCCTTTGAGTGCAGCCAGTAGCCGACGTAGAGCAGCATGGCCGCCGCGATCAGGCCGGTAGCGCCCTCGATAATCTCGCGGCTCACGTTGGCGATGGCGCGGTTGAGCACCAGCTGGGCGAGGATGGCGACGCCGATGCTGGCAGCGATGCCGGCCGCGCCGCCCGCCCAGATCCAGCGCCGCTTGTCGCCGTTGCCCGACCGTTGAAGAAAGGCGACCAGCGCGGCCACGACGAGCAGCGCCTCGAACCCCTCGCGGAAGAGAATAATGGCGGCGTCCCACATGCCGTAGGACGAGCCGGCTTCCGCGATCGGGACCAGGTCCGCCCGCATCGCGGTCACGGCGGCTCGCGCCCCGGCGACGTCGGCGGGCTGAGCGTTCAGAGCTGCCGCGGCCTCAGCAGTGCGGTTCTCGGTGTCGACGTACACGGACCGCGACCGCGTCATGACTAGGCCCTCCACGTCGAGCCACACGTCCTGGAAGGTGCGTAACTGCGTGCGCGCGGCGGCGACATCACCCCGGTCCAGAGCCGCGAGGACTTGGTCGAGCAAGCTTAGCAGGGTCGCGGGGGTTGCGTTCGCGACGCTCGGCGACGTCGTCGCCTCGTTCGCGTCGGCCGGCAGCGGCGTGCCGGCGAGGAACGAGCTAGTGGCGACCTGGAGCCGCTGGAGCGGCTCGCGCACCGCAGCCGCATCCGCAGGCTGCGCGCTGAACGCGGCCCGGGCGTCACCCATGGCGCGCTCGATCTCACGATAGTGGGGACGGCTGACTGGGCGAATCGCGTCCTCGATATCGGGCCAGGCCGTACGGAAGCTCTCGAACTCACGGTCGGCGCCCGCGAGGTCGCCGGCGTTCAAGCGGCTAAGTGCGGCGTCGACGTGGGCTGCCCAGGGTCGCAAGGCATCGCGCGCGGCGGTGGTCGCCTCATCCGCCGGAGCCGCGGCGCCCGGAGGAGCCGGAGCATCCGCCGTAGTGGGAGCCGCGCCGAGCGTGGCGATAAACGCCGTGACCTGCTGGCGTAGCACGCCCAGGCTGCCCTGCACGGCCGCCACGTCGGGCTGGTCGGGACGTAGCCCGAACTGCACGTCGTCCATCGCCCGCTCGATGGCACGGTAGGAATCCCGCGACCGCTCGCGGACGCCATCCTCGATGTCGAACCAGCCGTTGTCGAACTGCGTGTACGCGGCGCGGGCGTCGGCGATGTCCCCACGTGCTAGCGCGGCGGAGGCCGCGTCGACGTGGCCGACCAGCGTCTGCAGGCCATTCGCGAGCGCGGCATCGTCGTCAGCGGCAGCGGCGGCTCGCGGGCGGCCAGCCCAGACCAGGGCTAGCAGCGCGAGCAGCACCAGCAGAGCTGTCCGAGCGCGATACTTCTGTCCCATGATTGGCTCCTAGGCCCCTGGCGGCAGCGAGGCTTGCCGGGGGCGATGTACGCCTGTCGATCGCTAGCTGTCCGGCAGCATAGCCACGAACTTTTCCACGCGGCTTTGCAACTCCGCTAGCCACTGTGTCGCCGTGCCAGCGTCGACGGAATCGCCGCGAAGTGCCCGGTCGACCTCGCGCATGGCGTCCTCGATAGAGCGATAGTCGTCGCGCGAGCGCTCCCGGACCCCATCTTCAATGGCGTCCCAGCCGCTGTCGAACTGCGCATAGGCGGTGCGCGCCGCCGCAGGATCGCCCGCCGCGAGGGCTGCCGCGCTCGCCGCCGCGAAGCCGTTCAACGACCGCAGCCCGGCCGCGAGGGTGGCCGAGTCGTCCTGAGCACTCACCGCCGCGGCGGGCGCCAGGGAGGGGCTCGCATGAGCCCAGGTGGGTACCAGAGCGACAAGCGCGAGGACCGCGACGCCCACGAGGGCACCCGACCAGGGACGCGAGATTGCATGAGACACGGTCGGCTCCTCCGTTCCCTCACGACGCACCGTCCGGCGAGACCTGACGAGCGAGACGGCGGCGCGCGGGGAATAGTGGCATAGGCTAATGCGCTGCTAGAGACTATCCTAAAGTCAGCCTGGAGTCAAATCTATAACAGGCGGCTCGGGGAATCCAAACGGATGCGTCTGCCACAGCATGACGGCACGGCGAGGCGCTTGGGCGACGCAGCGGCGCTAAACAGATAGCGCGCGGCGTGCGGAGATGGCTGCAGGCCGTGGGGGATCGTAGCGCTTGCCACGGAGTTCACCGCTCTGCCGACTCGCAAGGCGCGGCATCGTACTCCATTGGGAGCGAACAGGCCAGGCAGCCGGCAGCCGGCAGCCGCGCGGCCTGACAGATCCAGATGATGAGGAGTGGGCTGCAGGACGGGGTGGAACGGTCGCCGGTTTCATGCCCAGGGCGCAGTCTGCGGCCTAGGATAGAGCGGCTGTGGCGAACCAGAGATGACCGAGCAATGCTCGCGAGTTCGCGGACGGGGAAAAGGCAAAGGTGGACGTGGCTGGGGCAACGGCTCAGCCAGTCGAGAGTGCCGGGTGAGGGCAGCCCGGTACACGGCCGAGCACCCGTGTACCGGGCCGCTGGCGGCGCGGCTACTGACTAACGGCGATCGGCTCCGGTGCCGCATCGCCGGCGGGCTCGTCCACGCGGGGCGCCTTGCTCGGGCGCGGGCGGGGTAGGTCCGGTACCGGCTGCGGATCGGGGGTCCGGATGGCGGCAGCGGTGGTGGCGCCCGCCATCTGGAGTTGGCCATCCAACAGCGCTCCCTCCTCGATGCGGAGCGTCCCGACGTGAAGCTTGCCCTTGACCAAGCCGGTCGCGCGCACCTCCAGTCGACCGTGGCACTGGACCCGGCCGTCGACGAAGCCTGCCACGACCACTTCGGGCGCCACCACGCGTGCCATCAGGCGCCCGCCCTCTTGCACCACGACGGGACCCTCAGCTTCGAGCGCACCCTGGAGGGTGCCGCCCAACTTGACCGGCTCGGCGGCACGCAGCGTGCCTTCCAGAATTGTGCCCGGCGCCAGGACGGTCCCCTCATCCTCGCCCCACGTGCGCGGTAGAGGCCGCCGCTCGGGCGGACGCTCGGGAAGCTCGGCGACGGCGGGCGGCGCGGGCTCAGTGGGCGTCTCCACGACCGTCGGCTCCTCGACCTGGTCCTCCGGCTCCGGGCGGCGGACCGCTCCCGAGGACCCGAGGCGGGCTTCGAGCTCCGCGCGCTTGTTGAAAATCGGCGGCACGTTTCCTCCCATACGTGGCAGCCGCGCTCAGCCTGGCGGCCGAGCCCCGTAGCTCGACGCCGCGGCCTGCCGCTGGCAGTCTAGCCGGCGCAACGTTACGTCGGACTCACAATCGGCACGGACCAGGTCACGAAGCGACTACAGCACGGTCATGGCGAGCTTGCGAGATGAGGCACTGCCGGTTGGCGAGGGAACGATGGCCCTGCTATGCTGAATGGCGCGAGGACTGGCGCTTCACCGCGATGGCGGCTGGCGGCGAGTGTGACGCTCACGCCTTGGCGGCGCGAGCCCCGGCGAGGAACCTCTTGAGTAACCCCGACCCCACGGCGCTCAGTCCACAGACGTGGTGCCGCCGCATTCTCACGTCGCTCCTGCAGCGTAAGGTCGAGGGCCCGGAGGCCGGCGACCTCGAGATGCTGCTGACCTACTTCATTGAGCTTGATCCCAGCGCGCCCGTATTCACGGACCTGCTCGCCCGCTACGCGAGCGACGCCCGCGCAGGCATCGCCGAGGCGGCCACGCTGCTGCAGCGGTCCTGGCTCCGCGGGCGGTCGGGCGTCACCCGCGAGCCGATGCCCCCGCTCGCCGAGGCACTACGAGCGATTGGCGGAGGACTCGACGAGGCGCTGGCGCGCGCCGCATACGTGGTAATCGAGCCCGATTCAATCCAGGTACAGACGTTCGGGGACCTGGCGCAGACAACGCTGGGCGCTCGGGAGCTGCAGCAGGAGATCGCGGCACGCGCTGCGCTGCGCGGTCAGGTGGCCCCCGCCGACCCCACCGCGACCGAGCGCTATGAGACGCGGCTCCGCGCGGTCGGCAGCGTGCTAGACGACCAGCCCAGCCAGTCGTTCGCGCTGCTCATCACGCGGCGCACGGTCGTCGTGGAGGGCAGCGAGGGCTACTACCAGGTGTTCACGAACGACGATCTGGCACAGCTATTGAGGACCGTCGTGGCACAGCGGCAGGAGAGCGAGGCGTAGGCCGGCCGAGGGCTGCACCCGCATGAGCGCGCCGCGCGAGCACGGCCTCTTCCTCGGCACGCGGCGGCCGCACCGCCTCATACACGCCCTGGCCAAGGAATAGATCGAGCAGCGGGATCGTCGGCACCTCCATGTCGCTCGGCTCAAGCCGTAGACGCGCGGTCCTGTCGACATCGTTAAACCGCCGCGCGCCCACCACGGCGAGCTGCGCACGACGGGCCTCGTCGAGCACGGTCGGCTCATTCCACTGGTGGAGGACCGCCAGGTGGGCGCACAGCCACGACAGGCCGCTCAGGCGCGCGTGTTGGCGGTCTCGCGCGGGACGAGCCCGATAGCAGCCTGGCTGGCGGCGCGCGAGAGGGTAGGCGCCACGTAGGCGCGATAGCCGCGCTCCGCGAGGAGCGCCTGACAGCGCTCGGCGCCCCGCCGATCCCCGAAGTAGGTGAAGAGCGCAGGCCCCGCCCCGGACAGGTTCCAGTCGGGCTCGGCGTCTTCCCCGGCAGGGGTAGGGAATTCCCGCCAGGCCTGCTCACTGGCCTCGACGAGCGCGTTGCGCGCGGCGCGCAGGTCGGGAAAGGCCTCCATCGCCGTCGGCTCCAGGCCGTTGCCGAGCGGGCGCCAGGAGGTGGCCTGGTTGGTGCGCAGGCGTTGCGCGAGCGTGAGCACGAAGCCTCCCGCCGTGTACCAGCGCGGATCGAGCATCGCGTAAATCTGACGCGTCTTTTCAGGGAGGATGGTCTCGGGCACCAGAATCACCAGCCAGCGCGGCAGTGGATCGGGCAACGGCTCTAGCTCATCGCCGCGGCCGCGGGCAAGGGCGGTGCCGCCCAGCAGAAAGAATGGCACGTCGGTGCCGAGGCTGGGAGCGATCCGGGCTAGCTCGGCTGGCTCCAGGTACAGCTTCCACAGGTCATTCAGCGCCACGAGCGCCGCCGCCGCGTCCGCGCTGCCACCGCCCAGGCCGCTGGCGAGGGGAATACCCTTCCGCAAGGTGAGCGCCGCCCCTGCCTGACAGCCGGTCGCCTCCTGCAGGGCCGTGGCCGCGCGCATGACCAGATTGGGCGCGTCGTCGGCGAGCGGCGGCGCATCAAGGGTGAGGTCGGCAGCCGGCTCGCAGCACAGCTCGTCGTAGAGCCCAATCGCTTGAAGGATCGTGTACAGCTCGTGATAGCCATCGGGCCGGCGCCCCAGTACCTCCAGGACCACGTTCACCTTGGCGTAGGCGCGCACGTGGACAGCGTGGCCGGCAAGCTCGGCCGCCACGCTTGGTTGGCGTCGGGTCAAGGCTCCGTCCTCACGATGCCAGCCTGGTGACGGACCAAAGTCAGGCTATCACCCCGGCTGGACGGGTTGGTGATCCAAGCTGCGTGCGCCCTCCCCGGGGCTTGTCGCGCGCCACGCCTCGTACAGACGCGCCCACTCGTCGAGGGTCAACGTCTGCGGGCGGCGCGCTGGGTCGAGATCGGCTTGCCGCAACAACGCCTCGGCCTCGATTGGGCGACATCCCAGGCCCTCGGCCAGCGAGTTGCGGAGATGCTTGCGCGGCTGCTTGAAGCCGGCTTGCACGAACCGCAGGAACGTTGCCGGCGCATCGGGCACGACGGCTGGCGCCGGCCGCACGTCCAGGCGGAGCACCGCCGATTCGACCCGCGGGCGGGGGTAGAAGGCAGCCGCCGGCACGGTCCGGACGATGCGCGGCGTGGCGTAGAGCTGCACGGCTACCGCTAGATAGCTCAGGTCGCCCGGCGGCGCGGCGATGCGCTCGGCGACCTCGCGCTGGACCATCACGACGGCCAGGCGCGGCCGACGCGCCGCTTGCAGCACGTGCATCAGCAGCGGCGAGGTGATGTGATAGGGCAAGTTCGCCACGAGTTTATAGCCGTCGTCGAACAAGGCTTCGGGCGCGATGTGGAGCGCGTCGCCCTGTATGACGCGGAGATTAGCCGGCTGGCCAAGCAGCGCCGGCAACGCCGTGGCCAGCTGCTTGTCGAGCTCGATCGCGACGACGCGGCCAGCGTGCCGCACCAGCTCAGCGGTCAGGACGCCGAGCCCGGGGCCGACCTCCAGCACCGCGTCCGCAGCGTCGAGCGCGGCGGCGCGAGCAATCGTGGCACAGACCCGGCGGTCCACCAGGAAGCTCTGGGATAGCCCCTTCCGCGGACGGAGGCCGAGGCGCCGTAGGAGCGCGGCAGGACTGGAGGCCGCGGGGCCGGGCCGCGGCGCCGGCGGCAGCGCCGCCTGGTCGGACGGCACGGCGCCGGTTGGCGCGGCGGGCGGGCGCTCCGGCGGGGCGACGAGCGCGGGGCGCGGGGCGGGCGCGGCGCGGCCGGGCGCGCGCCGACCGAGAGCGCGCGCGGCACTCCGTGGGGTCATGCGCCAGGCTCCGGCGCGGCCAGGTTGCCCCGGCTCTCGGCGGCCATCGCCTCCAGCGCCGCGTATAGAGGCGCTGGAGGCTCGCAGGGTCGCCGGACGGCCGGATCGACGAAGCGATGCTCGGTGTAGCCCTCGGCGACCAGCGCATCGTCGGGCAGGCGGATGAGCTGGAAGTTGATGCGATAGCCGCGTCGCGTCAGGTCGGCGAGGGCGAGGCGCACTTCAAGGCGGTCCTCCAGGCGGAGCGGGCCACGATAGCGGCAGTGCGAGGTGACGATCGGCGTGGCGACACTCCACTCCTCGTGCATCTTTCGATAGTACAAGCCGTGGGCGTGCATCCACGCGCTAAAGCCACGGTCCACGAAGAAATAGTAGCGCGCGTAGTAGAGGACGCGCGCGTAGTCCACGTCCTCCCAGCCCACCTCGAACTGTGCCCGCATGCTGCTCCCCCAGCCGCGCCGCCCGCGACTCGCCCCGCGGCGCGGCCCCTGACGGTAGGGTACACCACCCGGGCGCCCGGATGCGGCCGGCGTCGGGGCGAGCGCCCGCGGCAATGGCGACCCGCGCTGACATCGGCCGGCCGTTAGTCGGGGACGACGCGATGGTAGCCCTTCTTGCCCTTGCGGAGTAGGAATGCGCCATTGCGCAGATCGTCCAGCGTGAACACGGCGTCGTGGCGCGCGACCGGCTGCTCGTTAACGTGGGCGCCGCCCTGCTGGATCAGGCGGCGCGCGTCGCTCTTGGAGCTGCAGAGCCCCACGCGGGCGAAAAGATCGTCGGCCTCGATGCCGGCGGCTAGCTCGGCGCGGGGCACCGCGGTCTGGGGCACGGCGGCCAGGGCCGTGGCACTCAACGCGGCGCCGCCGTCGCCGCGGCCGCCCTGGAACAGCGCACGGGCGGCGGCCTGCGCCTCACGCGCCGCCGCCTCGCCATGCGTTAGGGCCGTGGCCTCGTAGGCCAGCCGTTCCTTCGCCTGACGCAGGTCCGCGCCCTGGAGACGGCCGAGGGCGCGGACCTCGTCCATCGGCAGGAAGGTGAACAGCGCCAGGAAGCGCTCGACGTCGGGATCCTCGGTGTTGATCCAGAACTGGTAGTAGTCGTAGGGCGACGTGCGCGTGGCGTCGAGCCAGACGGCGCCGGCCTCGGTCTTGCCCATCTTGGCGCCGGAGGCGGTCTCGATGAGGGGACAGGTGAGGCCGTAGGCCGTCGCGCCCTCCGTCTTGCGGATGAGCCCCACGCCCTCCACGATGTTCGCCCACTGGTCGCTGCCGCCCAGCTGGAGCACGCAGCCGTGCTCACGATAGAGGTGCAGGAAGTCGTAGGACTGGACGAGCATGTAGTTGAACTCGACGAAGCTCAGGCCGGCCTCCGTGCCGATGCGGTCGCGGTAGGTATCGTGGTGCAGCATCTGGTTGACGTTGAAGTGGCGGCCCACGTCGCGCAGGAACTCGATGTAGTGGAGCGGGACGAGCCAGTCGGCGTTGTTCACCATGAGCGCGCGGCCGTTGTCGAAGGTGAAGTAGCGGCTGAGCTGCTCGCGGATGGGCACGAGGTTGGCGGCGATCTGCTCGGGCGAGAGGACGGCGCGCGTGGCGGTCTTGCCGGATGGGTCGCCGACGAGCGCCGTGCCGCCGCCGACGACGACGATTGGGCGGTGGCCGCAGCGCTGGAGGTGCGCCATCGCCATGACGGGCACCAGGTGGCCGACGGTCAGGCTGCTCGCGGTCGGGTCGAAGCCAGCGTAGAGCGTGATCGGCTGCTCCAGCGCGCGGCGCAACCCGGCCTCGTCCGTCACGTCCTTGACGTAGCCGCGCTCTTTGAGCACGTCGAGGGCGTTGGGCGAGTGCGGAGTGCGGAGTGCGGAGTGCGGAGTGCTTGTATCTGTCATGATTCGTCAGTCTTGCTGCAGGAGTGCCGTGCGGTAGATCCACTCGGCGGGATCGCGGGCGTAGTCGTCGTAGCTGCCCGGGACGCTGATGCCGGGGATCGGCGCCTGCCAGTCCTCGCGCAGCAGCTCGTCGGGATCGCCGTACTTCGCGGCCAGCGCCCGCACCTCCGGATCGTCCATCGCCGTGATGCGGCCGTTCTCAATGATACGGGTGGCCTCCCCGCTCGGCGAGATCACGTCGTAGGTCGGGAAGAGCAGGTGGACGTGCAGGTGGCCGTAGAGGATGCCGCGCTCCCCGGCCCAGGCCTCCTCGGGCGCGCGCCAGAGGGTGCCGAAGCCGAGGTGGATGATGCCGGAGCGGCGGCGCTCCCACTCGAAGCCGCCGGAGCTGAGGTACTCGATGTTGTGCGGGCGCTGGATCTTGGGATGGCCGCCGATGGCGGCCTCCCAAAGGTAGAACAGGCCGGGACGCGGGAAGCAGGGGTACTGCTGGTGGCGGCTCTCCTCGAGCAGGTCGCGCCAGGCGTTGCCGTAGGCCTCGCCGCCCTCCACGCGCTGCACCTGCCCGCCGTCGAGCGTCAGGGTGATGGGCGTGAAGGCGCGCGAGAAGTGGCTGGTGGTGCCCTTGACCACGCCCTCGGCGTCGGCGTTCTTCACCAGCGGCGGCGTGGGATGACTCATCAGGTGGCCGTAGACGTGGCGCGGCTCGGGCACCCAGCCGTAATGGGTGCCGTCGTAGTAGTCCTCGAGGTAGGTGTAGGAGATGTCGGTGCCCTCGGGGTCGGTGATGTGCGCGCGGCCGCCGCGGCCCTTCTTCCAGATCACGTCCCAGGTCTTCTGGTTAATGAGGGCGAGCAGCTCTTGCGGATAGACCGCGACCCCCTGCGTGAAGTGGTCGCGGCCGAGCCAGGGAAACTGCGCGTAGCGGTAGTCGGTGCGCGGGGTGGGACCGCCCTTGCCGTGGATCAGCAGGTCGTAGCGCTCGCGCTCGGCGAGCGCCTCGACCCACGGCAGGCCCTCCCAGCGGCGCGGCTCGTCGGCCCAGGGGCGGCGGCGCATGGTGACGCGCACCTCGTCGAGCAGGTCGAAGGGGCGATCGGGGCCGGCGTCGACGGTCAGCACGTCGACGTGGGCGCCGCGCTCGCGCAGCGCCGTGACGAGCGCCTGCACGACGTCGGGGTCGTAGTGGTTATCGACGGCCATCAGCACGCGGTCGCCCGGCTTGGTCTGGCCGTAGCCGACGAAGCCGACGTGGGAATTGCGTAGCTCGGGCAGGGTGGCCACGTAGCGGGCGCGCTCCACGAGATCGTCGAAATCGGCCACGCGCAGCCCACTTTCCGTGACCTGCACGGGCGCGTTGACTGCCTGCTGGTCGTCGATGCCGCACATGGCGCACCTCGCTGGCGAGAATAGGACTCCACACGATTCTGGCCGGGACTATAGCATCGGCCGGGAAGGCGCTCCAACCGCGGCGGCGCCAGCCCAACCGGGGGCGGGCGGCGAGCGTCGCGGCCCCGCTGGCGGCGCCAGCGGGCACAGCGATTTATCCGAGGAACGGTCAAACGATGCTCCTTAACCGGGTGGTTAACTGCTAGGCCGGGCGCGGGTCTGCGCGGGCTGGTCGGGCGCGGAAGGTCGCATCGTTTGCCCCGTACGATACTCCCCCGGTAGCCCGCCGCGGGCCGGGCCGGCGGGGAGGCCCCGGGTCGGGCGCGGGCGGCGGGCGGGGGGGAGGCGTGTACGGCGCAAGGTAAGCGACCACGTCGCGCGAGATAGCGGGCGCTCTCCGGCGCGCCTCGCGGCCTGTCTAAAGAGGAAGCTATTGGCGGGGAGCCAGCGTCCGGCAGAGACGGCGGGGCCGCGAGACCGACCGCAAACGGCCGGGGGACACCCGAGCAAGCGGCTCGGCCGGGCGCCGCGCTCCTGCATCGTTGTGCTGGGACTGGGTGGCGGCGGCGAAGCGGTTCCCGCGCTCCTGTCATCGCCGGCGCTTGACGGGCGACTTCGCCCGGCGTGGTCGTCACGAAGGCGTCACGGAGGCGCTCCAAGCACCCCTGGTGCTTGTTATGTGACCATATGGTCACATATAATGCTGACCGTGGAAGATGAGCAGGTCTTTCGTGCCCTTGCCGACCCGAACCGCCGGCTGTTGCTCGACCGGCTCTTTGAGCGTGACGGCCGCACGCTTCGGGAGCTTCAGGCACCGCTGGCGATGACGCGCTTCGGGGTGATGAAGCACCTGCGGGTGCTGGAGGACGCGGGCCTCATCACGACCCGGAAGGTGGGACGGGAGAAGCTCCACTTCCTGAATCCCCTGCCGATCCAACAGATCTATGACCGCTGGATCGG
>JAJPHF010000115.1 GCA_021325365.1 Pseudomonadota bacterium | reverse complement strand
GTCTTGCTGATCGCGCCGGCGAAGGTCTTGCACGGCGCGGTGCGCGAGCAGGGATTGGCGTCATCGCCCACGCCGGATACCCACGTCCGGCTCGCCTGCGCCTGGGCGACGAGCGGATGGCCGGCGAGGAGCAGGAGCGCGGCCACGACGGCGCCGGAGGCGACCTTCATCGCATTCGCCTTGTAACTGGACCGGAGGCGGTGAACAAAGCGCATGTCGAATTTGCCTCCTAATGGGGGAAAGTGCTCGCAAGGGCGCCAGCGACGCTCGTCCTTCGACACAAGGGGACCACGGACGAACGGCTTGGCCCGGTAAGTATACGGATTGGCGCCAGAAGTGCAAGTGCATCTCAACTGGTTACGCACCCCGGAGAATGCCTCGTCTTGGGGCGATGATGCAGCAAGATGTACATTCTTCGCGCCCTCGCACTGCGGTCTGGTCACGGTCGCCGCGTTCTGGTCGCGCGGTTATGGTGCGGTGAACGCCACGTGGGCGAGCACACCCACGTGGTCGGAGGGGTAGAGGGTGGGGTCGTGGGGCGCCGGCTCGTCGAGGAACAGGCGGGCGTCGAGCGTCCGCAGGGGAGCGCTGTGCGGCGCCTTGAACAGATAGTCGAGGGTGCCCTGCCAGCCCTCGGGGGTGGGGGCCAGCGGCGTCGGGCAGGTCCAGGCCGGCTCGGCGCCGTGGCGCTCGGCGTAGAGGGAGGTCCAGCGCTCGGCGAGGTAGGCGTAGGTGGGGCCGTCGGGGACGGCGTTGAAGTCGCCGCCGACGAGCGTCGGCGTGCCGGCAAACGTGCGCGCCACCCAGTCGGCGAGCACGCCGGCCTGGTAGAGCCGGGCCTGCTCGCCAGCCGGCCCCACCTCCCAGAAGAGGTGCGTCGAGACGAAGGCCAGGCGCCGGCCGTCGATCTCGGTCGTGACGGCGAGCGCCACGCGGCCCTGCCCCTGCAAGTCCACCCAGCTCTGTTCGAGGATGGCGTGGCGCGCCAGGATGCCCACGCTGAGGTCGTGGCGACGCGGGTTCTCTTGCTGTGCGTAGTGATACGTCGGGTCGCGGCCGGCACGGGCCGCCGCGGCGTTCAGGGCGGCCGCCAGGCGCTCGCCCTGCTCCCGTCCCGCCGAGACCTCTTGCAGCGCCACCAGGTCGGGCCACTCCTCCGCTAGCCCGGCCACGATCAGCGGGAACCGCTCCGCCGGCCGCGCCTGGTGATCGAGCAGGTTCAGCGTCGCCACCGTGAACATCGCGTCATCCTTGCGCCGCGGGCGCGGTCGCTGGTTCGTGTGCGGGCGCGGCGCGCGCAAGCTGTACGGGGCCAGGGAGCCTCAGGTCGGCGCTGCTTTCATGATGGCAGCGCCAGGCGCCCGGCCACAAGCCAGCTGCAGGCTCGCGGTCGCGCGCCCGGCGAGATGGCTAGCGGACAACGCCGAAGACGCTCACGTACCAGAGCAACAGCCAGGGCTCGATGAGCAGATTGATCAGACCGTGGCTGAGCACGGTCGGCGTGAGGCTGCGGCGGCCGAACAGGTAGAGGCCGGCCAGCGCCGCGCCGAGCCCCGCCGTGAAGAGGCTGCCCCACAGGGACGAGTAGCCGTGGATGGCCGCGAAAGCGACGCTGGAGGCCAGCACCTGCGCGGGAGCGGACACGTGCCACCGCTCCAGCTCGCTCATGACGAAGCCGCGAAAGATGATCTCCTCCACCGTGCCGCCAGCTACGCCGATGAGGACGCCCCAAGCCTTGAAGAGACTCAGCTCCGCTGCGTGCGCGCCGACGGCGGGATTCGCCAGGGTAAGGCCCGCATAGCCGAGCCCCACCGCGACGCCGAGCCCCAGGGCGGAGGCCGTCGTGGACCGCCCCCAGCCGAGGTCCGCGAGCGAGCGGCCTTCATGCCGGAGCCAGGCGAGCAGGAGGGCGAACGCTAGCGCCTCCACGAGGAGGATCCCGCCCAGGAAGACGGCCGTATCGGTGCGCGGGGTGCGGGGGACCGCGAGCGCGCGCAGGACGACCGGATAGATGTGGAGCACGAGCCAGAGCAACACCGTGTAGAGGACCGCGGGGGCCGCGACGAGCAGCCAAACGCGCGCGGCTGCTAGCCCGCATGGGGCAACGCGCGGCCGCCCGGTCCATGCGAGGTTCGCCATCGTTGCACCTCCCCGTAGTAGGCACCTCTGTGCTGTTGCCAAGGCCGCGGTACCGCCCGGGATGGGTGGCGTGTTGCCTGCCGACGAAGGGCCACCAGGCGCCGGCGCCGGCCGGTGGCGAACTGGCCGGTAGGCCGCCTCCCGTCCAGCCGTGCCTTGCGCTCCTACTCAGTTGGTAGGGCGTCTCAAGCTAGAAACCCGCTAGTGTCCGATAAGGGCCGTGCCAGAAATGTGTAAGGGCCCCAGTACATCGGCGGTGCGCTACGTCGCCCGCTCCTAGCAGGCGCGGTACTCGGAGGCGGCGACGTGGCGCGCTCGACGCGGGCACTAATAGGCCCGACGCGGCACAGCGCTACAGCGTGGCGGGATCGAAGCTCGGGCCGAAGGGGTTCCGGAAGCGCACGCCGTCGAGTATCGCGCCGTCCGAGAAGTCTTCGCTCAATACGTTGGCTACGCCGTTGAGCTTGGCGCTTGCCCAAATGAGACTATCCCAGTACGAGAACTGGTACGTACGCAGGCCTCGAACCGTCTCGAGGACGATGAGCGGGGTCATACCGTAGACAACCCATGACCGCGTGTAAGCGGTAAGGGCCAACTCGGCCTGCTGGATGGTCAGAGGAGAGGCGATCTTGCGCGTAGCAGTGACGAAGAACTCGCTGAGAACCTGGGTGGTCAAGGCGCCGGTGCCGCGGGTAGCCGCCCCCGCTCCTCGATGCGGGCAAGCTCGTCCTGCCATGCCTGCTCGTCCAGGTGCTGCGTCGGCCGCACGCGAGCAAGCTGCTCGATGCCCCACCGGATCAAGTCCGACTCGCTTACGCCCAGCTCCTTGGCCCGCCGTTTCAGCAATGCCTCGTGCTCGGGCGCGATATACACCTGCTTGCGGACCATCCGCGCCATGGCCCTGCTCCTTGGCCATCGCAATCCGGCACACGCCTCACATACATCGGATTATACATCGCGTTGGGTCGCTCGGCCGGCGGGTCAGGCGCGGTACTCGGAGGTGGCGACGTGGCCGCGCTCGACGCGGGCGAGGCGCGTGGGCGGGGGCGTCTGCTCGCTGCGCGGGTAGACGACGACCTCGCCGTCGACGATCACGGTCGCCACGCCGGGCATGTCGCCGGCCGCGATCGAGCTGAGCGCGTCGGCGCCCGCCGCGCCCTGGATGGCACCGAGCAGGATGATGTCGGCGGGCTGGCCGGGCTGGAGGAGCCCGCCAGGGATGCCGTGGGCGCGCGCTACGTTGCCGCTGGCGAGGGCGAGCGCCTCGGCCGGCGGGATGCCGCCGAGCGAGGCGACGAAGCAGACGTTGCGCAGCATGGCGCGCGGCAGCACGCCGGTGCCGCTCGGCGTGTCGGTGCCAACGACCAGCCGCGGGCGCAGCCCCGCCGCCTCCACGAACTCCAGCGTCTCCAGCGCGCGGCGGTAGTTGCCCGCGTTCGGCGTCAGCTCGAGGTAGCAGCGCGACTCGCCCACGACGCGCTGGAGGTCGGCGCGCGACATGGGGATCGGCCCGCCGTTGATGTGGCCGGCCACGTCGGGCTGCACGCGGTCGACCACCTCCCAGCCGGCCGGCTCGCTCACGCCGCTGCGCGACACGCCGCCCGAGTGGATCTTGGCGACCATGCCGCGCTCGTGCGCCCAGGCCACGTAGCGCCGCGCCTCGTCCCAGTCGCGACCCCAGGGGTAGAACAGGAACTTCACCACGCGCGTGCCGGCCGCGGCCACGGCGTCGAAGTCCTGCTCGGTCATGCCGGGGGCGAGCAGCAGCGTGCCGGCCACGACGTGCGGGCTCTCGGGCAGGCGCTGCCGCCAGGTGCGGCGGCCGAGCAGCGCAAGCATCTTGAACGTCTCGGGCTCGAGCGGGTTGAGCGGGAGGCCGGGCAGGTGCAGCTCGCCGGCCGAGACGAGCGTGGTCACGCCGCCGTGGAGGTAGGCGCGCATCCAGCCGACGCTCTGCTGGGTAAAGGTGAAGTCGCCGAAGCTGGGGTGCGAGTGCGAGTCGACGAGCCCGGGCGCGGCGAGGAGGCCGTTCGCGTCGAGCACCACGTCGGCGTCGGCGCGGCTGGTGCCGACCTCGCGGATGACCCCGTCCTCGCAGTAGATCGCGTCGCCCGCGGCCAGCGGCGCCGCCAGGTCGCCGGTCGCGATCTGGCCCACGTTGCGAATCAGCAAGCTGCCCATGTACGGCTCCTCCGCGCGAGGGTGACCTAACCCCCCCGGCCCCCCTTCCCTGGGAAGGAAGGGGGGAGCCGGTGCAGGCTGGGCCGGGTCCTGCCCCCTTCCCGCATCGCGCGGGGGCCGGGGGGGTAGGTCGCCGGGCCTCCCCCTTCCCACACTGGGAGGGAGGCTGGGGTAGGTCGGTCCTCGCAGTATAGGCAGCATGGCGGGAGCCGGCCAGGCGCGGCGAGAACGGGCGGGGCGGCGGAACGGCGCGGGCGCGCGCGGGACTGCTATACTCCCCCACAACCTCACAGCCGTCGAGCGGTCGAGGCCGTGGCGGGCCGCCCCAGGACCGGCACCTCGATCCGCGCCATCCCGAGGAGGAGCGATGCCGATCTACCAGAACCCCCGCCGCGAGTATCAAGGCCCCCTCGAGGACTACCCGCTGGAAAACTATCCGGACTACGAGCCCGGCAAGCCGCCGCGCACCGCGCGGCTGGCCAGCATCCACTTCAACGACGAGGTCGAGCGCATCTGGGGCCAGACCTGGGGCGGCGACCAGGGGATCGGCCGCCTGCGCGAGGTGGCGCTGATTCGCCCGCACGAGCAGGAGGCCAGCCCGCTCTGGCAGAAGGACCCCAACTTCTTCCTGCTGCGCCAGTCGACCTTCGACCTCGACCGCCTGAACCGTGGCCTGGAGGACTACGCCAGCCTGCTGGAGAGCGAGGGGGTGCGGGTCCGCTGGATGGAGTACGTCGATACCTGGGGCGGCTACGGTCCGATGCGCAAGATGTTCATGGGCGGCGCCATCTGCACCCTGAAGGGGGGCGTGATTCTCCCCCGCTACGGCCAGAACTCGTTCATCCGCGGGCGCAACCCGAACTTCCAGAGGTTCTTCGCCAGCATCAACTGCCCCATCCTGCACCAGGTCCACGGGATGGGCATCTGCGAGTCGGGCGTGTTCGTGACGATCGCCGAGAACGCCATCCTCGCCGGCCTGGGCTCCACCTGCAACGAGGACGGTCTGGAGCAGGTGCGCCAGGTGATGCTTCGCAACGGCGTGACCGACATCCCCGTGGCGCACTACACGACGATCCACGACAGCTTCGAGTCGGGCGGCGAGTTCCACGTGGACATGTTTTTTGGCGTCGTCGATCTCGGCCTGGCCGTGATCTACCCGGCCGCGATGGATTATCAGGCATATAAGTGGTTGGACGAGCGCGGCTTCCACTTCATCGAGGTGCCGCCCGACGAGCAGCGCCAGTTCTGCCCGGCGAACCTGGTGATTTTGGAGCCGGGCAAGGTGATCATGGCGGCCGGCGCCAAGGAGACGATCCGCCGCGTGCGCGACGCGGGCGTGAAGGTGCTGGAGCTAGACACGTACGGGATCATGGCCGGCACGAACGGCATCCGCTGCGTGACGACGCACCTCGTCCGCGATGAAGGCCCGAGCCTCAGCGACCTCCGTCGCCCGACGATTTGAGCTGGTCTCGAAGGACGGTGTGTGGGTTTGGCACAGCCAACCCACGCACTATCCTTGACCAGACGCTTCGGGGCTTCGGTCACTGGTGATATCGGATCCGGCCCGGGGGGCCGCCTACCGGGACGCGCCCTCACCCCAACCCTCTCCCAGGGGGAGAGGGAGTAAGGGAACTCCACCGGCGGATTCGATATGAATTGCTGTGGGTGGTGAGTTCACCACCCACAGCAGATTACGCGTGATGAGGTGCTAGGGGAGAAGGAGCATCGGATGACTCTGACGGACGCGCGCACCGGCCAGTACGTGAAGTACCACGCGGGCGACGTAGAGCTAACCGCCTACCTGAGCCGGCCCACCACGCCGGGCACCCATCCCGGCGTGCTCATCGTCCAGCCCGTCCACGGGCTCACGCCCCACATGGAGGTCGTGGCCGACCGTCTGGCGGCGCAGGGCTACCTAGCGTTCGCGCCGGCCCTGTACTCGCCGCTCGGCACGATCACGTTCGACGCGAGCGGACCGCCGCCGCCCGAGGCGCGCGAGTTACAGCGTCAGACCTCCGACCCGGACGTGGTGAAGTACCTGCAAGCGGCGCTCACCTACATGAAGAACCTCGACGCTATCGGCGACCAGAAGATCGGCGGCGTCGGCTTCTGCGCGGGCGGGCGCTGGGGCCTCTTCTTCGCCGCCGAGGAGCCGCGCCTGGACGCCTTCGTGGCCTTCTATCCGACCGTGGCCGACGCGGAGCCGCAGCCGCACCGCCCCGTGCT
Source organism: Pseudomonadota bacterium (assembly GCA_021325365.1). Next base: position 23,689 of record JAJPHF010000115.1, on the reverse strand, counting down.
CGTCTGGGACGTGATCCACAAGGTGGGCTGCCCGACGTGCGTGCTGTTTGGCGACCAGGACCGTGCGGCGACCGAGGAGTGCCGCGAGCGCCTGCGCGGCCTGCTGGTCGAGCACGAGGTGGACTACGAGTGGCACCTGTACTCGGGCGCCGGCCACGGTTTCGCCAACGAGGGCTCCGAGTCGTACCAGGACGAGCCCTGCCGCGCCGCCTGGGTCGTCGCCAACGACTACCTCGCGCGCAAGCTGCGCTAGCGGGCCTGGCGCACTCCCGTCGTAACCCGGCTTCAGGCGGGTAGGGCGGCGTGGCCGGGCCATACCGCCCCAGCCATTCTTGGCCGGCGGCTTAGCCGGCCGGACGGCCCGGCGGCTTAGCCAGGAACTCGGCCAGCAGGCGCTGCTGCTCGGCGATGGCTGCCGGGGTCCAGCCATGGCCCACGTCGCGCTGCACGACGACGCGGGCGGCCGGCATGAGCGTCGCCAACCGCGCGACGACCGCGGGATACACGAACGGGTCGTTCTCGGCGACGAGCGCCAGCAGCGGCGTCGCGCAGCCCTGGAGCAGCGGGCGGAAGTCGGCGCGCACCATGTCGCGGGCCAGGCCGGCCAATACGGGCAGCGAGGCGCGCCGCAGGTCCTCGCTCAGCAGGCGGACGTCCGCCGCCGGCACGTCCGGTCCCGCGACGAAGCGCTGGACGTACCAGTCGAGGACATCGGGGCGGCGGAGCAGGCGCTGCACGACGGCGAACACCGGCCCGGCCGTGAGGAGCGGCACGCCCCAGCAGAACGCCGGCCGAATCGCCGCCGGGCAGTAGGCGGGGGTGTGCAGCACGACGTGGGTCAGCGCGGCGCGGGCGGCGGGCGGCGCGACCTGCAGGTAGGCCAGGGCGAGGCTCGCGCCCATCCCGAGGCCGACGAGGATGCGCGGCGGCGGGGCCAGCTCCGTCATCAGCGCGTGCAGCAGCCGCGCCCAGGTGCGGAGGCGGGGCCGCAGCGCCGGCGCGGGCGAGTCGCCGCAGCCGGGCAGGTCGGGGATCACGACGGACGCCCGCGGCAGGAGCGCTGGCAGCCAGGCGTCGAAATTGCGCCACGATCCCGCCGTGCCGTGTAACAACAAGGCGGGCGGCCCGGTCCCGCCGCGCACGCCGCGGATCACGGCCCCGTAGGGCGCCGCCGTGAACGGGGCTAGCTCCATCGGCACACCGCTTTCTCAGGCCGCCGGACGTCCCGGCGGCCCGGCTTGACCGCGGCGGGGGGCCGTCCATCGACCCTAGCAGCCGCGCGGCCGGGCACCCGCGCAGGAGGACGATATGCACACGATTGGCCGCGTCGCCTGGGCGCTTCTGGGCGCCGCCCTCGTGGCGGCCTGCAGCGCTGGCCCCGCGAGCCGGCCCGAGGGCGCGGCGCCGCGCGGGGCCGTGTCCATAGCGGGGACGCCGGAGGGGGCGAGCGTCACGACGACGAGCGCCGGCCAGACGCCGGCCCCGCTGCCCAAGGTCACCGTCTCCTACTCCTCGGTGTCGGGCACGTTCCTGCCGGTGTGGATCGCCGTGGACGAGGGGCTGTTCGCCAAGCACGGCCTGGACGTGGACATTACCTACATCGCCAGCGGCACGACCTCGATGCAGAGCCTGATCGCCGGCGACCTCCAGTTCATTGTCAGCTCGGGCGCCGAGCCGGCCGCGGCGTATCTCGGCGGCGCGCCCACGCGCATCGTGCTGGGCTGGTTCCATGCGCTGTCGGCGCTGTTCATGACCGATCCGAGCATTACCAGTCCCGAGCAGCTGCGCGGCAAACCGGTCGGCATCACGCGCTTCGGCGGCCAGCCGCACGTCGCCGCGCGGCTCGCGCTCAAGAAGTGGGGGCTCGATCCCGATCGCGACGTGCAGTACCTGCAGCTCGGCGGCACGCCCGAGATCCTGGCGGCGATGCAGTCGGGCACGGTCGTGGGCGGCGCCTTCGCCCCGCCGACCAACGTGCGGGCGCAGCGGCTGGGCTTCCGCGTGCTGGGCGACCTGGGCCAGATGGACATTCCCTACCAGGCGGGCGTGCTCGCGGGGATGCAGTCTTACCTCGAGGCCAACCCCGAGGCGACTCGCCGCTTCGTGCAGGCGATGTTGGACGCGATCCAGGTGTCGCTGACGGACGACGCGTCGACCTACGCCGTGCTGGCGAAGTACACGCGCACCGACGATCCGGACTTATTGCACACGACGATCGACTACTACCGCCAAGTGGTGAGCCGTGTTCCCTATCCCACGCTGGAAGGGTTGCAGACCGTCCTCGACGACCTGGCCGAGAGCGACCCGCGGGCGCGGACGGTACGGCCCGAGCAGCTCGTGAACACGACCGCCCTGGAGCAGCTCGACCGCGCGGGCTACATCCAGCGGCTCTACGATAACTGACCGGCGGCGGTGACCTCGTCACCGCCGCCGGTCAGCTCCTTGGCCTCCCTAACCGACGCTGAGGAGGCGTTCGGGGCGGGCGCCCTCTTCGAGCAGCCCCCACTCCGCCATCCAGGCCGCCGAGCGCTCGTACTGCTGCGGCGTGTAGGGCCGCGCGTAGACGTAGCGCAGGCGGTCGACGTGGAGGTCGTCGAGGGTCATGTTCGCGCGCAGGTCGGGCGGCAGGTCGTTCAGCAGTAGCGGGGCGTACTTGCGGGGATTGGCGTTGATCAGGTCGACGGCCTGCTGCGTGATAGCCTGTAGCTCCTCGAACCTGGCGCGGTCGCTGCCCTCGGGGAGCACGACCAGGCCGTTGTAGTAGGCCATCGTCACCAGATAGCCGTCCTTCTCGGCATAGCTCAGGAACGGCTCCATCAGCGTGGCGGCCTGGACCTCGCCGCTCAACAGGGCGCGCAGCCGTGCCAGCGGGCCGCCGACGTGGACCGTCCTGATCTCGTCGCGCGGGACGAAGCCCTCCATCATCTTGATCGCCATGTAGTGCGAGCCGGTGTGCTCCTGCACGGCGACCGGCACGCCCGCCAGCTCCTCGGCGCGGACGATGCCCGAGTCCTTGCGCGTCACGATGCCCATCGCCGTGATCGACTCACGGAAGCCGAGGATGCGGCCCTGGCGCGCGCGGCCCTCGACGGCGGTGCGCTTGATGGCGCCCCACTCGCAGACGTTGAAGGCGTCCACGCGGCCGCTCTCGAAGAGGACTTCCTTGTTGCGGCCGAACAGCTCGGGCGCGGTGTTGCCGGGGTTCTTCTCGCCGATCTCGACGTCGAAGCCCGCCCGCCGGAAGAGGCCCTCCTGAATGGCCACCTCCCAGGGCAGCGTGAACACCGTGTCCTCGTTCACGAACCGAAACGTCTCTGCCACCGATCCTCCTCTGCCACGGCGCGGCGTCGCGCGGGGCGGACCGTGCGATGCCATTTGGCCGTCGCGTACGTAACTACCCCACATTATCGCAGGCGCAGGTAGTTAGCGCCCGCGCCTCTGTAGAGGGGCAGGGGCGCGGATGCTAGCTCCCCGCGCGCACCTGCTCGTCGAGGGCGCGCCGGAGCGGGCTGTACTTGGTGGCGCCGCCGGCGCGCGGCCGGCCGGGGGCGAGGCGGGCGCGGCCGCCCAGCTTCGCCTCCTCGACGGGGAGGGCGAGGAATACGTTCTGCGCAGGGTCGCGGAAGGTGTTGATCGGGTCCGCGCCGCGCGCCACCCGCTCGACGTTCTCCTGCAGCATCTGCCGGTAGAGGATCACGCCGCGGTCGGACGCGCCGAGGTGCTCGTCCTCGCGGTCGGCCACCGCGCCCTGCGTGATCCACATGGCGATATCCTGACCGCTATTGTTGTCGAGCAGGGGCCACTCGGGCTCGCCGGTCGCATCCACGCCGGGCACGGGCACGTCGAAGTAGGGGATGGTGTCGCTCTGGATGACTGGCTGGCCGGGACGGGGCGGATGGCAGGTGTACCACCAGTGCAGCGTGTGCGCGTCGTCGACGGGCACGCGGATCTGGAAGGTGGGGTGGCTCGCGCTGCCGCTCTTCAGCATGCCGGGGAAGACCAGCGGGTGCCCGGTCGCCCAGTCCTCGTCGTGCTCGTCCTCGCCTTCCAGCCGCCGCCGCTTCAGGATGCCGTACTCGAAGACGCTGAAGCCGATCCGCTCGTGCTTGCCGAACGAGGTGCGCTCTGCCAGGCCCAGCTTCTCGAACACGTAGCTCTTGAAGTGGCCGTGGAGCCACTCGACGTGGACCGGGTCGAGCGAGTTCTCGACGATCTGCAGCCAGTTGCAGGGGATCACCGCGGCGCCGATGTCGCGGGCCACGGCGGCGTCGAGGGTGAACAGGTCCCAGCGGGGCAGCAGCGGCGCCGGCGCGGGGCCGAGGTAGGCGAAGATCAGGCCGGCTAGCTCCTCGACGGGATACGCCTTGATGCTGATGCGGTCCTTGAACGTGCTGTGCGGGTTCTCGGCCTGCTCGTAGGGCTGCTCGGTGCAGCGGCCGGCGGCGTCGAACCGCCAGCCGTGGTAGGCGCAGCGCAGGCCGTCGTCCTCGGGCACGCCGTAGAGCATGCTGGCGCGGCGGTGGGGGCAGCGGTCGCCGACCAGCCCCAGGCGGCCGCTCCGGTCGCGGTAGAGCACCAGGTTCTCGCCGAGCAGCCGCACGGCCTTCGTGCCGTGGCTGGCAAGCTGCGAGCTGGCGGCGATGGGGTGCCAGTAGCGGCGCATCAGCTCGCCCACGGGCGTGCCCGGCCCCACGCGCGTCAGCCGCTCGTTCTCTTCCTTCGTCAGCACGTTCGCTTCTCCGTCTACGCTGGCGTGTCTCGCCCCGTCAGCTGCTTCATGCGCTCGATCTTGTCGGGCTCGCGGCCGCGCACCGTGTAGTCCCAGTCGTAGCCATCGAAGTAGTCCACGCCGGGCTGGGGCACGATGTAGTCGGGCGCCCAGGTGGGCGGCACGTCGGTGCGGACGCCCACGGACAACTGCGTGCGGTTCCACACCTCCTGGCCCTCGGGCAGCCCGATCCAGTTCACGAACAAGCGTGCCGCGTTCGGGTGCGGGGCGTTCTTGAGCAGCACCGACAGGCCGAAGGCGGCCGTGACCATTGGCGGCACGCCCGCCACGTCGTTCAGCACGTGGGTGACCGGGAACCCGTCCGCCTTCAGCTTCTCCGCGTCGTTGCTCGACGTGCCGAGCGAGATAGGGTAGCTGCCACGGGCCAGCCAGTCGGAGATCTGGCGGATGTCGCGCGTCACGCCGGGCTGCTGGTCGCGGTAGAGGCTCTTGACGTAGTCCTCGCCGAAGACGTACAGCAGGTAGTTCGCCGTGTTCCAGCCGGTGCCCGGCACCGTCGGCTCCCAGACGGAGATCTTGCCGCGATATTCGGGCTTCAGCAGGTCTTGCCAAGTCTGGAGCTGGCCCGGGTCGACGAACTGGGTGTTGACCCAGACCTGCAAGCTGCGGAAGTTGGACACCCGCATGATGTATTGCTGGTCGGGGTCCATATACCAGACTCGCCCCTTGAGCCACTTCGTCGGGTCGGCGAAGTCGGGGTGGATGAGGACGGGCGGCAGGGGCTCGAACATGTGGTTGTCGTAGCCTACCGTGTACACGCTCTGGGCGCCCGACAGCATGGCGTCGACGGTGTACTGGCCGGCGGCGCGCTCGGCGACCAGGCGCGAGATGAGGTCGCTGGTGTTGCCGGCCAGGTAGGTCATCTCGATGCCGAAGCGGTTGCGGAAGGCCGCGGGCAGCTCGGTGCGCGTTGTGCCGCTCGGCGGGCCGGAGACAACTAGCTCGCCCTCCTGCTTGGCCGCGGCCACGAGGGCGTCCCACTGCTGCTCCCAGCCGGCCGGGCCAGCGGACGCGGCTGGCGCCGCGGGGGGCGTGGACGCCGGCTGGCAGCCGGCGAGGAGCGCGGCGCCGCTGCCCGCGAGCAGCGTGCTCAGGAACGCGCGGCGCGTGAGCCGCGGGGCGGTGGGGCGCCGAACGAGCTGGTAGCGCATGTCTCCCCGTCCGGTGGTCGATCGCGGCGCATGGCGCGCGCAGCGCGCGGCCTGCCCAGGTTGTAGCTACTGCTCCGCGGAAAGTCAATTCTGGCGGCGCGCTCCCAAGTCCGCGAGGGTACGTTGGACAGTTTCACCCAGCGGGTGAGGGTGTCCCACTGGCATTCACGGAGGGGCCAGCTTGACGCGGCGCCGAGCGTGCGTCATAGTCCCGGCCAGCCGATCGCTTACGGCAAGGCGCGGCGCCGCGCGGCGCCGTGGACGAGGTGAGACATGCGATTCCCGCAGTGGTGCGCGCTCACGCTGCTGGGTGGTTGGCTGGCCGCCTGCAGCGCGGCGCCCGCGGCCGCGCCGCAGGCGGCCGCCCCAGCGGCCCCGAGCGCGGGGCCGGCGAGCGCGGCCGCAGCGCCCACGGCGCCGCCGGCGGCTGACAAGATCAGCGTGACGTTCTCCTCGCGCACGCCCAACCAGCTCCCGCTGTGGATCGCCTATGAGCGCGGCTACTTCGCGCAGAACGGCCTGGAGGTGGAGGACCTGCCCTTCCTCTCCTCGACGCTGGCGGGACAGGGCATCATTTCCAATAGCGTGCAGTTCGGGCTGGTGGGCACCGAGGGAATCGATCTCAACCTGGAGGCCGGCAGCCCCGTCACCAAGTACGTGGCGGGCGTCACGCCGAAGCTGGTCTACAAAGTCGTCGCGCAGCCGGACATCCAGGCCGTGTCGGACCTGCGCGGACGGACCGTGGCTGCCACGCGGCAAGGATCGGTGACCGACTTCCTCTGGCGCAAGCTGTTGGAGATGAACGGGCTGCAACTGGGACGCGACGTCGAGATCCTCTACCCCGGCAGCAGCGATGGCGCCTACACGGCCCTGCTGGCCGGGCAGATTCAGGCCACGCCTGTTACGACGCCGGTCGACATCCAGGCCGAGCAGCAAGGGCTGCACGTGCTGGTCGACGTGGAGAAGCTGAACATCCCCTACCTGATGGGCGGCGTGGTCGTGCGAACCGACTATGCCGAGGCGCACCCGGACGTGGTGGAGCGCTACCTGAAGGCGCACTTGCAGGGCATCGCCACGACGCTGAACGACCCCGAGGCGGCGCTGCCGGTGCTCGGGAAGTACATGCAGGTCGAGGACCGCGAGCTACAACGCGCCGGCTACGATACCTTCCGCCCGACCTTCACGCGCGATCAGCTCGTGCCCGAGGACGCGGTGGCCGCGACGCTGAACGAGTCGCCGCGCCCGAACGCGAAAAGCGCCAATCCCCGCGACTTCTACGACAATAGCTATCTAGAGCGGCTGAAGGCGAGCGGCTTCGTCGACGGCCTCTACGCCGGCCGCTGAGCTGAGTGCCCCGCGCTCCCGAGCCTACCGGATTATCGGGCCCGACGGCGGCGGCACGGCCGTCGGGTGGCCCCGGCTGCCGCCGATCTCCCCGATGGGCAGTTGCGGCAGGGATGGGAAGGTGCGGCCGCCGCCCACCTCCCCGATCGGCGGCTGGGCGCTCACCGGCGTCGGGTGGCCCCGGCTGCCCCCGGTGTCCCCGCTCGGCGGCGCCACCACGAGCGTCGGCCGCGGCCGGCCGCCTCCCGTGTCGCCGATGGGCGGCGGCTGCACGCGCGTTGGCTGCGGCACCGCCGTCGCCGGGCCGGTCGGCCCGCAGCCGCTCGCGCGTAGCCGGCACGGATTGACCGGCGGCTGCGGGTCGCACACGATACTCGATCGCTGGCAGGGATTGGTGCTCAGCGTGGGCGCCGGCGTCGGCGCGCGCGGCGTGGCCGTCGGGGGCGCCGGCGCCGGGCGTGGCGTCGCCGACGGCAGCGGCACGGTCGTGGGGGGGCCGCCCGGCGCACAGTCGCTCGGCCGCACGCGGCAGGGATCGACGGTTGGGAACGGCTCGCAGACGACGCCCGGCTGCTGGCACGGATTGCCGCTAAGCACCGGGGGCGGCGTGGTCGGCGGGAGAGCCGGCAGTGTGGCCGTCTGTGCCGTGGGGACTGGCGTGGGGCCGGGGTTGCTCGCGCGCGGCGGCGTCGGCGGCTGGCCGGGCGCCACGTCGGTCTCCTGGCCCTGCAGCAGGATGACCTCCGTTTGGGCGGGGTCCTTCCCGCGCACGCCCACCCGGCTGTCCGTGCCGTCGGGCACGTTGCGGACGTGGGTCGTGTTGTCGGGATCGACCTCGACGCGCGGGGTCGTGCCGCGCACGAAGACGACCGCCGCGGGCGTCTCGACCTCGAAGCTGGCCGACGGGTCCACGAGGTGTACGACGCGGCTGACCGTGACGCCCGCCGTCTGGAGCAGCCGCGTGACGAGGCCGCCGCTGGGGCTCGTCTCGAGCTGCTCGACGACCAGGCCGGTGCTGGGCGCGATCTCGATGACCGTACCCTCGAAGTAGATCAGGCGAGCGCCGGCATCCGGCCCGGTGCGCACGCGGTCGCCCGCGTGGACAGTCGCGCGGTCGTCCACGGTCTGCCAGTCGGGCGCGCCCGCCTCGGACCACTGCACGACCGGCAGGCGCATCTCCAGCGTCGCCTGGTCGGTGAGCGCCTCGGGCACGTCGGCGCGCGCCGCGGGCTGGGTCAGCAGCAGCGGCCCGAGGAGCGCGGCGAGCAGCACGAACACGACCCCCGGGCGCCAGACGCGGGGGTGGCGGGCAAGGCCGGGGCGGGCGGGCGCTTTTGGCAGCGAGCGAGACCACATGGTACGACCCCCGGTGGACTGTCCAACCTCAGGCCGGCGCCCTCAGAGCGGGCCGCGCGACCCCCTGCTACCACGGTAGGCGCTGACGAATTTCCGGGCTGTGGCCTGGTTCACGCTTGGCGGGTGATTACGGTCACGTTCGCTGTTGACAGGCCGGGGCGGCGCTGGTACGGTACGCGGGGTTGGGGCGGCGCGTCGGCAGGCGCCGACCGGCGACGACGGGGAGGTGTGTGATGGCGGACGTGGCCGAGCGCCTGGAGGTGCCCCATTTCTCGCTCGCGGAGCGCGACCGCCGTTGGGCGCGCGTGCGCGCGCTGATGGCGCGCGACGGCATCGACGTGATCGTGGCGCCGCCGCACACGGGCCACCACGATCACTTCTCCGCGAACGTGCGCTACCTGACGGGGCTGGGCGGCTTCTCGCTGGAAGTGGGCGCGGTATTCCCGCGCGAGGGCGAGGTGACAGCGGTCACGGTGCCCGACGTGACGCCGGCGCACTGGCGCGGCCGGCAGGACTGGGTGAGCGACGTGCGCTCGAACGGCCGCGCGTTCGGCGACGGCATCGTGGCGCGCCTGCGCGAGCTGGGGGCCGATGGGCAGCGCATCGGCCTCGCGGGCCTGGCCCACATCTGCCGCTTCCCCGACGGCCTGGTGCCGGTGCAGCTCTACGAGAAGCTGCGTGCCGCCTTCCCGCGCGCCGAGCTGGTGGACGCGACGCGGCTGCTCGACGAGGCGCGCTTCGTGAAGAGCGATGAGGAGCTGGCGTTCTTGCAGCGCGGCATCCAGCTCGTCGAGCGGGCGATCGAGGTGATGACACGCGAGGCGCGGCCGGGCGTACCGTCGTGCGTGGTGTATGCCCGCGTGCTGGCGAGCATGATCGAGCAGGGCGGCGAGGTGCCCACGATGATCATGTGGAACGTGGGGCCGCCGGGCTGGCCGCTGCTCGGCCCGATGCCCACGCAACGGCCGCTGGCGCCCGGCGACGTCATCAGCGCCGAGATCGAGGGCCGCTGGGGCGGCTACGTGGCGCAGGTGACGCAGCAGGCGGTGCTGGGCCGGGTGCCGCCGGAGTACGCCGAGATGTTCGCCATCCAGCAGGCCGCGCTCGCGGCGTGCTGGGAGCGGCTGCGGCCGGGCGTCACGCTGGGCGAGCTGGCGGCGCTGACGGAGCGCTTCGTGGCGGGGACGCCGTACCGGGCACGGCTCATCATGCACGGCCGTGGACTGGGTGACGACGCGCCGATGTTCATCTTCTCGGACGAGGAGATGCGCGACTGGGTGATCGAGGCGAACGCCGTGTTCATGGTGAAGCCGGTGATCATGACCGAGGGGCGCACGCGGAACGTGGTCTGGGGCGACTCGGTGGTCGCCACGCCGACCGGCGCGCGCCGCCTGGGCACCCGCCCGCCGGAGATCATCGAGATTGCGTGACCTGCTTGGGCACGCGCTCTGCTAGGTAGGTCTAGTAGAGAGCCGCGGCTCAAGGAGGTTGGAGTCATGCCTGGCAAGAAACACTTGAGCGGCGTGGGCGCGAAAGAGCAGCGCATGTACGAGCACATCAAGGAGTCGGCCGAGGAGTCGGGGCGCTACGGCAAGCGCGCCGAGGAGGTGGCCGCCCGCACGGTGATGAAGCACCACAAGGAAGAGCACCACAAGAAGGGCCAGTAGTCGGCAGCCCCCTTTTCCGCCATAGACGAAGCCCCCAGCCGTCAATAGGGCCGGGGGCTTCGTCTGTCTGGGCGCTGGCGCCTACGGGTTCTGGATCGGCGTGCCGGCGCCGCCGCTGCACAGCGCGCCCGGCTCGGGCGTCTGCGTGCCGTTGGCGTAGTTGCGGATGAACTGGGGCAAGCGCGGGTCGCTGGCGCTGTCCACCTTGAGCTGGAGGCCCCAGGCCGAGGCGACGACCGGCGACGGCAGCGGCGGGGTGTCGGTCCACGGGCTCAGCAGGACGTAGCTCTTGCCGCGCACCAGATCGCGCAGCTGCTGCACCTGATCGGCCGGCAGATCGGGCTGGTAGGTGATCCACACCGCGCCGTGCTCCATGGAGTGAACCGCCATCTCCTTCGGGACCGGCTGGTCGTAGACGCCGCAGTTCTCCCAGACGGCGTTGTGGGCGCCGCCCACCGGGGGCACCTGCGGGTAGTCGACCGGGCCGGTGACGTGGTCGCGGCTGAGGTTGCCGAACTTCTCGACGCCCGTCACGGCCGCGGTCTTGGGCACGACCTCGATCAGGAGGAACGCCGCGATCGCGAGCACGATGAGAATGGCGATGATGATCCAGGAGAGCCATTTACGGCGAAAGCTCGCCGCTCGCTGCTGCTTGCGCAGCTCTTCGCGCTTGGCCTGCCGCGCCGCGCGATTCTCCAGGCGCGAGCGCCGCAGCGACGGGCCGTCGCCCGGCGACGGCACGCCCGCCTGGTTGTTGGTAGAGGTATCTGTTTCCCTCGCCACCGCCGCCTCCGCGCCGCCCCGGGGCTGCCGTCTCCGCACGGCATGGCCCGGCCCGCGGCCATGTTCCCGAGATTGTAGCCGATGCCCGCCTGCCGGCGCCGCTCTAGCGCGCGGGCACCGGCGCCTGCGGCGGGGCGGCGTGCTCGGGCTGCACGTGGCCGCAGCGCGGGCAGGTGCGGAGCGCCTCGCTGGCGTCGAAGGCCTCGATGGCGGCGCGCAGGTCGCGCTCGATGTCCATGGCGCTCATCGTCACGCGGTGCAGCTCGGCGTTGCACTGGTCGCAGTACCAGATGAGCGACTCGCTGTCGCTCGGGCCGCGCTTGATCTCGATGACGAGGCCCCAGGTATCGGCCGGGCGGTGGGGCGCGTGGGGCGTGTGGGCCGGGGCGAGGAGCATCTCGCCCTCGCGGATGACCGCGTTCTGCCGCTGGCCGGCCTTGTCGATGTACTCCAGGGTCATGTCGCCCTTGAGCATGTAGAAGATCTCGTCGGAGGGGTCGTCGTGGAAGTCGCGGCGGGCGTTCGGCCCACGAATGATCATGGCGGTGAACTGGGAGTCTTCCCAGATGACCTTGTTGCCGACGGGCGGCTCGAAGCTCTGGCGGTTCTCCTCGATCCACTGCCACAGGTCGCGCGAGATGAGCGGCTGCATGGAGCACCTCCGGCAGGCACGGCGCTGTCGCCGCTATGATATCAGGCGCCGTCGACGTTGGCTTGGGCGAGGCGCTGGGCGCCGAGGGCGAGGACGGTCTGCCAGCGGTAGAGGGTGGCGCGCAGCGCCGGGCGAGCCGGGGCGGGCGCCGTCACCAGCGCGTCGGCCGTCTCGACGAGGCGCACCGCTGCCCGCGCCAGGTCGGCGGCGATGGCCGCGACCTCCGGGGGGGCGAGAGCGCCTCCCCGGCTTCCCAATCCTGGGGGAGAAGGGGGGGAATCCTGGGGGACACCCCCAATTCCCCCGGCAGGGGCGCGCCCCTGCACCCCCGGGGACGTGGCGGGGGGGGTCAGCCGGCGCGAGGCGGGGCGAGCCGGGCGCGCAGCGCCGCTAGCGCCTGGTGCAGGCGGCGCCACACCTGCTGCTTGGTGATCGCCTGCCAGGCCCCGATCTCGCTCAGGCTCCAGCCCTCCACGGCCCACAGCCACAGGGCCAGTCCGTCCTGCCAGCCTAGCAAGCGTACGACGTCGTCCCATCCCAGGTCCTCCGTAATCGCCGGGTCCGCCTCCGGACCGGCGAGATGTTGCATGCGCTCGGGGCGCCACCGCACGCGGTGGGCGCGGCCGCGCGTGTTCCGCACCTGCCAGGTGTCGCGCCGGGCGCGGCGCCGGGCGTCGCGCACGAACGCCGGTCGTGCGGCGGCCGGCGCCGCGGCCCGCGCTTCGAGCTGGGCCAGCGCGAGCATCTGCACGGCGTCGTCGAGCTCGGCCGAGGCGTCGAGGTCACAGCCCAGTGAGGGCAGCAGCACGGCGAGCGCAGGGTCAAGCGCGGCGACTACCGCGCGGCTGGCCGGGTGGAGGTGGCGCGGGCGCTCCTGCTCGCTCATAGCGCACCCGTTGTGGGGGGTGCGGCGCCAAGCGCCTGGCGCTCGGCTTGCAGGCGCGCTAGCTCGATCTCGGGCGACTCGGTGCCGAGCGCGTCGAGCGCGGTCTGGCGGCTGCGCAGGCCGGCGGCGACCAGCGCCACGTTGTTGCGGACCTCCTGGGCGTCGTCCTGGGGCATCATGCTGGGCCAGACGACGCGCGGGCGCAGGCCGGCGAAGGCGCCCGGCGCGGCTAGCCCCACACGCTCGGCCACCTGCCAGATGAGGCGCGCGCGCCGCCGCAGCGCCGCCGCCCAGACGACCCGCTTGCGGAGCGTCTTTTGGATGAGGGGGCGCAGCTCGGTCTCGAGGGCGACGCCGGAGAGGAGGCGCCCGGAGTCGCCGAAGGCGGTGCGCGGCGTCTCGGCCGTCTCGTAGAGGGCGCGGAGGACCTGGTTGATGTGGTCTTGCACGGCGACCGACTGCCCCTGCCACTCCAATAGCTTCACGTCGGCGTCGCGCGGGAGGTCCCACACCGAGCCGGGGCCGACGGCGATGGCGTCGTGGTCCTCGACGCCGCGAAAGACGACCGGTGGGTCGGCGTGGTAGCGGATGACGTCGGCCTGGTCGCTCAGGCGTTCGTTCAGCTCGCGGTTGAGGGGGATGACGTCGGCCAGGTCGGAGCGGCCCCAGAACTCGTTGGGCCCCGGCAGGTTGGGCACGTGGACGAAGGGGATCACGCCGTAGGGGTTCGGCCCCTGGCGCACCACGCGCCCGCCCACTTCGAGCCGGAAGGCGGCGGCGGTCCAAGTCTCGACGACCTCGACGTCGGGGGATAGGGGATGGGGGATAGGGGCGTAGAGCGCTTCGGCGTCCTCGCGGGCGAGGCAGTAGGCGAGGTCGACGCGTTGGAGGGTGGCAAGGTCGTCGGCGCGCCAGCGCGCGAAGAAGCCGAGCGGGTCGACGCTGACGACGCGGATGCGTCGCGCCGCCGCGTCCCAGAATACCTTGTACACGCCGTCGCCGAGCACGCCGGCGTTGGTGGCGCAGGCAAGGTCGACCACGTCGAGGTCGTTGTCGTCGTAGACGGCGTAGAGGAGGGCTTCCGCGGCGGCAGCGTTGCCCTCACCCCCCGCCCTCTCCCAGGGGGAGAGGGGGCTAGACCTACTCCCCTCTCCCCTCGCCTTCGCTCCTGGGGAGAGGGGGCTGGACGGGCTGCCATCTCCCCCGGGGAGAGGGGGTGGGGGTGAGGAGGCCTCGACGGCGAAGCCGACGCCGCGGCCGATGAGGAACGAGACGCCCTTGTCGACGATGGTGCGGGCGTAGTTGGCGACGAGGCTGGTGCGGCCGCGGCGTGGCGTGAGGTAGTGCTGACCCTCGTAGAAGGCCAGGCAGTCGCGGTAGCGGCGCAGGCGCGCGGCGTCGTCGAGCGCGAGGGCCTGGGCGCGGGTGCGCGCCACCGGCCGGCCAAACGGCGAGAACGGAATCACGGTCATTCGAGTCCTCCTAGTTTCGGGGGTTGGGCGATGGAGGGTGGGGGCGAGAGACGTTCTCCGCCCCCCACTCCCTATCCCCCAGCCCCCATCCCCCGTAGGGAAGCGCGGCGCTCGGGGGCGAGGCGGGCGGCCTCGACGAGGAGCGCGAGTGAGATCAGGAAGTCGTCGTGGCCCTCGGCGGGATCGACGTCGAAGGTGAGCGCCTGGTGGGCGCGGACGGCGTAGCGGGCGGCGCGCGCTTGCTGCCAGAAGGCGGCGGCCTCGGGTGAGCCGTCGTCGGCGTACATGCGCACGCGGCCGGCGTTGACGGCGGCGAGCAGGCTGTAGGCGAGGGCGCTCTTGCTGGGCGCGGTGAACACGAACGGCGTGCAGCGGGACGGGCCGAGCGCGCCTACCAGGAAGGACGCGACGGCGCCGCCGACGCCGGTCGCGTCGACCACGACCTGGCGCACCTGCCAGACGTTTTTCAGCAGGTCGATGAGCTGCGGGATCAGCTCGCGGTGCTTGCGGCCGGTCCAAGCGTAGTGCTCGACGATCTCTAGGTGCGGCTCCTCGACGCCGAGGACGCGCGTGCGCGTGAGCCGCGCGAGCGTGAGCACGGCGCTGTCGCGGCGGGCGGCGGGGGCGAAGTGACCCCCACCCCCAACCCCCTCCCCCCATAAGGGGGAGGGGGCATTTTCTTCTTCGCCGGCGCAGTCGAGGGCGGCGACGTAGACCGCGCCGGGCTGGGGGCGGCGCTCGCGCGGGTGCGTGCCGGCGAGCTGGGCGAGGTGGGCGGGGCCGAGCAGGCGGCCGCTGCCGGCGACGGGGCGCAGGGCGTACTGCGTCTGGAACAGCGGGTGGTCCTCGCCGAGGCGGTCGCGCTCGGCGGCCACGTAGGCGCCGTAGGCGGCGACTTCGGCCGCGCCGGCCGTCCAGTCGTAGGCGAAGTGGCGCCGGACGCCGTCCTCGGCTTCGAGCGCCTGGTGGTGAGCGGCCGTCTGCTCCAGCAGGGTGCTGCCGTCCCAGGCGGTGCCGTAGAGCACGGTCGTGACGTTGCCGGTGGCGCCCATCGGGCGGAAGTCCTTGGCGTACTTGGCGGCGCTGAAGTCCTGGGCCTCGTCGATCTCCAGCAGCAGGCTGGCGGTGGCGCCGACGACGCTGGCGTGCTCCTGGCCGGAGAAGAACAGGGCGCGGGCGGCGCCGACCTCGCGGATGTAGCCGTGGCGGGCGCGCCACTGGCCGGCGGTGAGCGGGTTCTGGAGCAGGCTATCGAGGCGCAGCAGCGACGTGATGACCTGCGGGCGGTAAGTGGGCGCGGCCTTGACGAGCGTGCCGCCGCGCCGCTGGCAGAGGGTCAGCAGGTAGCACTCGAGCGCGGCCGACAGCTCGTTCTTGCCCATCTGGCGGGCGTACATGACGGTGAAGGTGCGCCCCAGGCCGCCGAAGACGCTGGCCAGAATGGCGCGCGCGGGCGCGAGCTGGTAGGGGCGCAGCGGCCGGCGCAGGACGTAGCGGCAGTACAGCTCGAGGTCGCCGGCGACGCGGCGCAGGGCCGCGGCGCGCCGGGCCGAAAAGGGCGGGCGCGGGCCGCGGCGGCGCCCGGCCGCCCCCGCGGGCGGCGCGGCCGGTGCGGCGCGCTGGCTGGTATGGTTCGTCACGACTGGACTCCTTGGCTCGCGCGTAATTCCCGAGGAACGATCAAACGATGCTCCCTGAGCGGCGCGGCGCCGCGCCGCTCAGGGATGCTGGAGACGCTGCCGCACCTGGTCCCAGAGCACGAGCGCGAGCGTAATAGCCGCGCCGAGCAGGGCCTGCACCTGGGGCGGCGTGAGCCGCGGCCACCAGCGGGAGGCGGGCGCGGGAGGAGCGGGCGTAGCCGGCGCGGTGGCGGGCGGCGTCGTGCGCCCAAGGCGCCAGCGGCGCAGGGCGGCCCAAAGGGCGGCCTGGCCGGGGCCTGGCGTGCAGCTTGCCCGTCGCTTCCGTCGCATCTCCATTCCTCTCTGTAGCCCGTCGCGTCGGCTGGGCTGGCCCGCGGGGCGGCTGGTGGGCGAGAGGCCCACCGGCCGCCGGGCCGCGGGGCGCGTGCTCAGGCGGCGTCGATGCCCAGCGCGGTCGCGGCCTCGTCGAAGAGGGCCGCCAGGGCGCCGGCGAAGCGGTCGGCGCTCTCGCCGCCGAGCTGGCGCTGGATGCGCAGCTGGCGGCAGAGCGCCTCCACCAGGCGCGCGTAGGCCTCGGCTGGCGCATCCTGCTGGCGCAGCGCGCGCAGGATCATCAGGCGGGTGACGGCAATCTCCTCGTCGACGCCCTCGACCGCGCGGGCGGCCATCAGGTCGAGCTTCTCCTCCGGCGTCAGGATGCGGCTGTAGAGCCCGTGGCGCAGCGCGTTGCGGTTGCCCGGCCGCGCGCCGCAGCGGCCCGCGTGGCTGGCGCACAGATGCCCGTCGGTGAGCGCGGGCTGCGTGCAGGCGGTACCCTTCCGCGTCGTGGCCTCGCAGCGCATGGTCCTCCTCGCCCCCATCCTAGCAGAACATTTGTTCTACCGGATAGGCAAAATAAAGCGTGACTGCCTGTCACGTCTCTTGCGGAACTGCTGGTCGCCTCCTCGTTCGTCTCGCGCGTCTACCTCTATAGACGATTTCGGAGGGCCGATCGTCACCTGCCGCACGGCGCATGCCCGCACGCGGGCCTCAAGCGGTCGCCGTACAGGGGGATGATGGGTGCGGAAACCGCCATGGGTGGCGGGGGCTAGGCGGTGAGGTAGCTGCGGAGGTTCCAGAGGTCGGGGAAGCAGCGCTTGGGGAGGGTGGTCATGAGGTAGCCGACGCCCTCGCTGCCGCCGGTGCCGCGCTTGAAGCCGATCATGCGCTCGACCACCTCGACGTGGTTCATGCGCCAGAGAGTGAGCCACTCGTCGAACTCGAGCAGCGCCTCGGCGAGGTCGATGAGGGCGTAGTTGCCCTCGTCGTCGTCGAAGAGGTGGGCGAGCGCGCGCAGGCGCCGCTCTTCGGCGGCGCGCAGCGTCTCGGGCGGCGCGTCGGGCGGCGGCGTGGGGAGGTCGTAGCCGTGGGCGCGCAGGAGGGCGTAGAGGCGGTCTTGCAGCGACGGCTCGGCCCAGCGCCGCTCCAGCCGCGCCAGGGCCTCGGGCTCGTTGCGGAAGTGGTCGATGAGGCGGGGGTCGCGCAGGCCGCCGACGATCTCGATCTCGCGGAACTGGCTGGACTGGAAGCCGCTGGCGGGGTTGAGGTAGCTGCGGAAGCCGAGGAAGTCCTTGGGCGACATGGTCTCGACGAGGTGGATCTGGTCGACGAGCAGGCGCTCGACGGCGACGACGCGGCGCACGTAGAAGGTGGCCTTGCGGAGGGGGCGCCGCCAGCCGGCGCGGGTGCCGAGGGCGGTGGCGCGATCGATGAGCGCCGCGGTGGCGTCTAGCTCGTGCAGGATGAGCTTGAACCACAGCTCGTAGGCCTGGTGGATGATGATGAACAGCGTCTCGTCGTGGTGGGGCGGGTGGGACTGGCAGTGCTGGAGCGCGGTGAGCGCGGGCACCTGCAGGTAGCCGTTGTAGGAGAGCGGCGCGGCCCGGTTGGTCGCGCTGGCGATCCCGTACCCGCGCCTCATCGCTTCACCTCCGGGCACCACTATGGCCGCCCGCGCGCAGCCCGCGCACGCTGAGAATATCGTACAACCCCACGAGGACTGGCCAGCACGCGGGGGGGCACAGCATTGTCTCGCACCTTCTACCGAATCGTGCTTACCGATCCTCCTACTCTGGCAGACTTCCTCTCGGCTGGTGCCCGCGGTAAGGCCCCTCTCGAAGATGATCCTGAGCGGGCGCGGCTTCACCAGGGTATCTCCGTCTACGCCACGGCTGCTCAGGCCCGCCGTAAGTCGCGGGCGAGTCCCGTATTGGGCCGGTACGTCGCCGCACTAGAGATTCCTGACGGTGGACCGATCCACTGGGAGCGCACGACACCCAGTCAAGGCCACCATACTCTCTAGGGCGAGCCGGCCGCGCTGCTAGGCTGCGTGGTCGCCGTTGTCCTCGGCACAGGCGTCCCGTAGTATAGGAGGCAGGGGGCGAATGATGGCCACGACCTTTGAAGTGTGGGACCTGGACTCGCGGAACGTGCTGGCCGTGTACGAGACCGAAGCGGCCGCGCTGTCGGCAGTCGCCCGGGCGGTCAAGCATCATGGCCCCGACTACGCGACCTCTCTCGCGCTCATGCGGGAAGATGCGCGCGGCCGCTCGCGGCTAGTGGCGCAGGGTGCGGCGCTCCTGGAGCGTGCCAACGCTGTCGGCGATCCTATCTCCTCGGCTGAGAACCGGGCCACGGCGTAGGAGATCGTGGGGTCCTGGTCACTCGATCTAGCCGGCTATGTCTGACGGAGGGGGAACTATGGTCGTCGTCGACGCCGATGCCCACGTCGAGGAGTGGGCGGCTACCTTTAGCGACAAGTACCTGGACCCGGCGTTCCGGGCGCGGCGGCCGGAGGTCGTGGCGACCGAGCAGCGGGTGCACTGGCTGATCGACTCGCAGCTCTTCCCGCGCTTCACCGGGCCGGGCGCGCACAGCCTGGGCACGCCGACGGGCGCGGGGCTGGACCGCTTCACGTATAGCAGCCTGAAGGCCGAGAGCGTGGAGAGCCTGGAGCTGCGCGACCCGGCCGCGCGCCTGGCGGACATGGACCGCGAGGGGCTGGACGTGCAGGTGATCTACCCGACGCTGTTCCTGGCGCGGCTCAGCGAGGACCCGGCGCTCGCCACGGCGCTGTGCGCGTCGTACAACCGCTGGCTGGGCGACGTGCTGGCGGGGCAGGAGCGGCTGAAGTGGGTCGGCGTGGTGGCGCTGGACGACCCGGCCGGCGCGGCGCGCGAGGTGCGGCAGGCGAAGGCGCTGGGCGCCGTGGGCATCATGATCCCTGGCACGGCGAACACACGCATGCTGAACCATCCGGCGCTGCTGCCGTTCTGGGAGGAGTGCGCCGCTCAGGACCTGGCCGTAGCGATCCATGTGGCCTGGAGCTGCGCGCCGCTCAACCAGATGTTCGACCAGCTCTACTACGCCACGCTGATCCCGTTCGTGTTCCCCGTGCTGATGGGGTTCATCACCGTGCTCGGCAGCGGCCTGCTCGACCGCTTCCCCACGCTGCGTGTCGGCTTCTTCGAGGCGAGCTGCCAGTGGCTGCACTTCCTGATCGACCGCATGGACCACCGCTATGCGTTCGTGCAAAGGGTGGGCGGCGGCGCGGGGGCGGCCGCGCTGGAGGCGCCGCGCCCGCCCGGCGAGTACCTGCGCTCGGGCCGGGTGTACGTGAGCGGCGAGGTCGAGGACGCGCTGCTGCCCCAAGCGCTGGAGCTGCTGGGCGAGGACCAGTTCCTGTTCGCCTCGGACATGCCGCACGCCGACCGCGAGCCGTTCGCCACGCGCGAGCTGGAAGCGCGCGCCGACGTGCCCGCCTCGGCCAAGCGCAAGATCCTCGGCGACAATCCTCGGCGGTTCTACGGGCTCTGAGCGCTCTCCGGGGTGACCTAACCCCCTTCCCTATGAGGGGGACGGCTGCCGCCTCGGGCGGGGCTGACGGTTTCTGCTGGCGCATCGGGGCCGGGGAGGGCGCCGCTGCTCGACGTCGCCATCCCGCCCGCCGCCGTCCTGCTCATGCTGCCGGCCGCGCACTGGTCCCACCGCCGCCGCGCCGAGCGGCACGCCGACCTGGCTCGCTCGCGGGCTTGTACCCCCCCACGGGGGGTGCTATAGTAGCTCTGCACCCCCCGTAGGGGGGTATAGGAGACGGGTCGATGGAAGACACGACGAAACGCGACGCGCTGCGGCGGCTAGCGTACATCGAGGGCCACCTGCGTGGCGTGCGGCGGATGGTCGAGGCGGACACGTACTGTGTGGACGTGCTGCACCAGACGCACGCTATCCAGAAGGCGCTGGAGGGCTTTGAGCAGCTCTTGCTACAAGGGCATCTGCGCACCTGTGTGCCGAGTGGCATTCGCGCGGGCCGCGAGGAGGCGGTGCTGGCCGAGCTAGCCGACCTGTACGGCGTGGCCCGCCGCTGGCGCGCGGCCGACACAGCTACCGCCGCCGCAGACGGCGCGGACACCGCTACCGCAGACGGCGCGGCCGTTGCGGCCATGCGGGGCGACGCCGCCGCGCCCGCGGCCGCCCCTACCGCGCACCCGATTGGAGAGACTGATGGCCGCCGCGCCTCCCGCTAACACCACGACTATCGTGTTGCCCATCACGGGCATGACCTGCGCCTCGTGCGTGCGCCGCGTCGAACGCGCGCTGGCGAAGGTGCCGGGCGTCGCCAGCGCCCAGGTGAACCTCGCCACCGAGCGCGCCACCGTCACGCTGGACCCGGCGGCGCCCGCGTCGCTGGAGGCGCTGCGCGCGGCCGTCGCGGACGCGGGCTACGGCGTGGGCCTGGAGACGGTGGAGCTGCCGATCAGCGGCATGACGTGCGCGTCGTGCGTGCGGCGGGTCGAGCGGGCGCTGGCCAAAGTGCCCGGCGTTGCGAGTGCGCGCGTGAATCTGGCGACCGAGCGCGCGACGGTGGACCTCGTGCCGGGGCTGGCCACGCCGGAGGCGCTGCGGCGCGCGGTCGAGGCGGCGGGCTACGGCGTGGGCGCCGCCGCGGAGCCGGGCGCGGGCGGGGCGCCGGCAGCGGCCGCGCCGGCCGATACCGAGCAGGCGCGGCGGGCGGCCGAGCTGCGGGCGCTGGGGCGCAAGGCGCTGGTGAGCGGCGTGCTGGCGGCCACGCTGATGGCGCTCTCGCTGGTGCCGATGAGCGTGCTGAGCCGCTGGCTGCCGGGCAACAGCGCGCTGCTCGTGATGTTCCTGCTGGCGACGCCGGTGCAGCTCTGGGGCGGCTGGCAGTTCTACACGGGCACCTGGGCGGCGCTGCGCCACGGGACGGCCAACATGAACACGCTGGTGGCCGTGGGGACGAGCGCGGCCTACCTGTACAGCGTGGTCGTCACGTTCGCGCCACACCTGCTGGTGACGGGCGGCGGGATGCCGGAAGCCTACTACGACACGGCGGCCGTGATCATCACGTTGATCCTGCTGGGGCGCTACCTGGAGGCGCGGGCGCGCGGCCAGGCGTCGGACGCCATCCGGCGCCTGATGGGCTTGCAGGCGCGCACGGCGCGGGTGGTGCGCGACGGCGCCGAGATCGACGTGCCGGTGGACGCGGTCGTGGTCGGCGACGTGGTGGTCGTGCGGCCGGGCGAGAAGATCCCGGTGGATGGCGTGGTGGAGAGCGGGCGCTCGACGGTCGACGAGTCGATGCTGACCGGCGAGAGCCTGCCCGTCGAGAAGGGCCCCGGCGACGAGGTGATCGGCGCGACGCTGAACCGCACGGGCAGCTTCCGCTTCGCGGCGACGCGCGTGGGCAAGGATACGATGCTCGCGCAGATCGTGCGGCTGGTGGAGGAGGCGCAGGGCTCGAAGGCGCCGATCCAGCGCCTGGCCGACGTGGTGTCGAGCTACTTCGTGCCGGCCGTGATGGCCGTGGCCGCCCTGACGTTCGTGGCCTGGTGGCTGTGGGGCCCGCCGCCGCCGCTCACGCACGCGCTGCTCGCGGCCGTGGCGGTGCTGATCGTGGCCTGCCCGTGCGCGATGGGCCTGGCCACGCCGACGGCGATCATGGTGGGTACGGGCAAGGGCGCCGAGCTGGGCATCCTGATTCGCGGCGGTGAGGCACTGGAGAAGGCGGGGCGCCTGGACGTGGTGGTGCTGGACAAGACGGGCACGCTGACGCGCGGCGAGCCGTCGGTGACGGATGTGGTGACAGTTGATGGAGCGGTGGACGATCTAACCCCCCCGGCCCCCCTTCCCTCGGAAGGAAGGGGGGAGAGGGACGGGCGCACTTCCCCGGCGCCCCAGTCCTGGGAGGGGAAGGTCGCCCTCACCCCAGCCCTCTCCCAGGGGGAGAGGGAGCAGGACGCCCTCACGCCGGCCCTCGTCCAGCGGAGGAGGGATGGCGCGGGGGAGGACGGGGACGCGGCGCGGGAGCTACTGCGGCTGGCGGCGACGGCGGAGCGCGGCTCGGAGCACCCGCTGGCCGAGGCGATCGTGGCGCGGGCGCGCGCGGCGGGGCTGGCGCCGGCGGAGGCCGAGCGGTTCGACGCGCTGCCGGGCCGCGGCGTCGAGGCGACGATCGACGGCCGGACGGTGTTGCTCGGGAACCTGCGGCTGATGGAAGAGCGCGGCGTGGCCCTGGGCGGGCTGCGCGAGCGGGCCGAGGCGCTGGCCGCCGCGGGCAAGACGCCGGTGTATCTGGCGCGCGACGGCGCGGCGCTCGGCGTGGTGGCCGTCGCGGACACCGTGAAGCCGACGGCGGCCGCGGCGGTACGGGCGCTGCACGCGCTGGGCCTGGAGGTGGTGCTGCTGACGGGCGACAACCGCCGCGTGGCCGAGGCGGTGGGCGGCGCGCTGGGCGTGGACCGCGTGGTGGCGGAGGTGCTGCCGGGCGGCAAGGTGGACGAGGTGAAGCGCTTGCAGGCGCAGGGCCAGCGGGTGGCGATGGTGGGCGACGGCATCAACGACGCGCCCGCGCTCGCGCAGGCCGACCTGGGCGTGGCGATCGGCACGGGCGCCGACGTGGCGCTGGAGGCGTCGGACGTGACGCTGGTCGGCGGCGACCCGCGGGGCGTGGCGACGGCGATCGCGCTCAGCCGCGCGACGCTGCGGACGATCCGCCAGAACCTGTTCTGGGCGTTCTTCTACAACGTGCTGCTGATCCCGCTGGCCGCCGGGGCGCTGTATCCCTGGTTCGGCTGGCAGCTCAACCCGATGCTGGCGGCCGCAGCGATGGGGCTTAGCTCGGTGAGCGTGGTGGGCAACTCGCTGCGGCTGCGGGGGTTTCGCCCGCCGGTCGCGGGCTAGGGCCCTGGCCGGGGCGGGGGTGTGGGGGACACCCCCACACCCCAAGAGGTAGAGGAGGGGTAGGTGGGGGGACACCCCCCACGCCCCCCGGCAGGGTGTGGCGCGGCATACTGCGAGCGCCACTGCCCCTGCACCCCCGGAATGAAATTGAAGTGAGGGAGACTGATGGCTGAGATCACGATGAGCGTGCCGGATATTAGCTGCGACAACTGCGCGCGGCATATTCGGGAGGCGCTGGCGCCGCGCGCGGGGGTGCGGCAGGTGGACGTGGACGTGGCGGGCAAGCGGGTGCGGCTGGAGTACGACGAGGGGCAGGCCGACCTGGCGGCCATCCGGGCGGCGCTCGACGAGGAGGGCTATCCAGTCGCCGCGGGGTAGCCGGCGGTACACTGGGCCGCGGGGCGACCGGCCCGGGCGAAGCGAGCGGCGCCGGGACACCGGGCGGAGGGGCGGCGCCGACCGGGCGCAGTACGTGGCGCCGGAGCACCGGGCCGGATGGCGACCGGGCAGGGCGCAGCCAGCAGGGCAGGATTACTGGGCGGCGGGGCGACCGGGCGGGGCGCGGCGAGCCGCGCCCCTACACGGGATCAGGGATCGGCGGGGCGCGGTGAGCCGCGTCTGTGCAGCGCCCTGGGGACGCCGGTTGCCGCGCGCTGGCCGCGATGAATGATATCGGAGCCGGCCCGGGGGTTCGCCTGCCGAGACGCGCC
>JAJPHF010000103.1 GCA_021325365.1 Pseudomonadota bacterium | reverse complement strand
CTGGGCCGAGTGCATCCCGCTCAGTCGCCCCGACGTGCCCGCGGACTTCTGGGGCGAGGGCCTCCCCGACTGGAGATCCGTTGCTATCGACTGGTGAGCTGGCCGCCCTCCAGGCGGACTTCGCGCAGCTCCTGGACGAGGACGCCGTCGTCCTGACCGCGGCGCTCGCGCCGGACGGCAAGGGCCACGACACCACGACCTGGCCCGAGCCGGGCACGGCCGTGCGGGCGCACCGCGCCGATCGGCCGGTGACGACCCTCGAGACCACGCGCGGCAGCCGTGTGGTGAGCGCGACGAGCTGGTACATCTCGCTCCCGCGCGGCACCGCTGTCGCCCCGCCCGACCGCATTCGCTTCACCGACGGCAGCGTGTACGAGGTGCAAGCCGTCGTCACGCGGAAGACGTGGCTGTTCCTGGTGCGCGTCCAGGCCGAGCAGGTGGCGGGCTAATGGCGAACCCGCTCGGCCTCCAGCTCACCAGCCGCCTCGACGCGACGCTGCTCGACGGGCTCGCCAAGAACCTGCACGCCCAGGTTGACGCCGCGGTGCGCAAGGCCGCGGCCGACGTCGAGGCGCAAGCCAAGACGACCGTGCCCGTCGACACCGGCACGCTCAAGAACAGCCTCCAGACGACCTACCCGGACGATCTCACCGCGGTGGTGGGCACGGCCGTCGAGTATGGGCCGTATGTAGAGCTGGGAACGAGATTCATGGCAGCCAGGCCGTTTCTCTACCCAGCCGCTGAGAAGGTGCGCCCCGAGTTCGAGGCGGCGGTCAAACGGGTGTTGAAGGAAGCGTGAACGAGCTCGATCCGATCGACGCCTGGCTGGCGGCGCAGCTCGCCGCCACCGTGGCCAGCTACCCCGCCCCGACCCAGCGGCTGTGCAGCGACCCGCCGGCGCCGGCCACGACGCCCTATCCGTTCGTGCAGTGGCAGTACCTCGGCGGGCCGGGCGACACCAACTGTCTGGGCGACCAGCGCTGCCTCGTCACGGCGGACTACCTCGTCGAGGCCGTGGTCGACGAGGACCACTACGCCGCCCTGGCCCCGGTGGCCGATGCCATCGACGCGGCGCTCCACGCGCAGCACGCACAGGTGCAGGGCCCGGTGCTCATCGACTGCCTGCGCCAGCGGCTCAGCCGCCGCCGGACGGTGGAGGGCGGCCAGAGCTTCTACTTCCGCGGCGGCGTGTATCGCATCTGGGCCGCGCCCAGCTAGGAGTCTTGCCCGTGGTCATCCTGGAGTACGTCGGCCCTGGCTACCAGACCGGCATCCCGGCGCGCGACCTGGTCGAAGCGGACGTGGCGGCGTTGCCGCCCGAGTGGCCGGCCGAGCGCCTCGTCGCCGAGGGCCCCTACCGCGCGGCGCCGGGCGTCACGCTGCCCCCGTACAGCCCCCCAAAAGGCCGCGCAAGCCGCAGCTCCCGCTCGGGACGCGGCACCCCCGCCCCGGCTGAGGCGGCCGCTAACGCCAGCTAGGTAGCCGGCCCCGCCTTTCACCCCCTTAGCGCGGCCACGCTCGGCCGCCGTGACCGGCCCGCCGCGGGCCAGCACCGGCAAGGAGAAACCGACAGTGGCCACTGCATTTGGCAAGGTCCAGCGCGGCGCCGAGAGCGTCGCGGGCACCGCCGTCGCCGCGACCGCGCGCCTGATGGGCGAGTACACCGCGGAGTGGGACGACCAGACCGTCATCGACCTCCAGGAGACGATGCGCGGCGATCTGAACGCCTACCACATCGGCGACGACGAGAAGCTCGCCGTGGCGGCGGTCGCCAAGCTCGACGGCACCCTGCTGTTCGAGGACTTCGTGTACTGGCTGCTCGGCGGCGTGGCCGGCAACGTCACGCCGACGGCGGACAGCGGCACCCCGACCCCGGCCCAGACCTGGGTCTTCGAGCACAACCAGAACGCCCCCGACCCGATCACCCCGGCCGGCGTCGCCACCTACGAGTTCGGCGACGACACCCTCTGCGAGGAGATGGAGTACGGCCTGGTCCGCAACTTCGAGTTCTTCTGGGGCGTCCAGGAGCGCACGAAGCTCACCGTGAACCTCTTCGGCCGCCAGCTCAGCCCGAGCGCGTTCACGGTCCTGGCCTCGCCCCAGCGCGACGTCGAGGGCGTCGCGGGCCAGGCGTGGAAGGTCTTCCTCGACGACGTCGGCGGGACGATCGGCACGACCGAGTATCCCGGCTGCCTGCGGGGCGGCACCTTCAGCTCCGGCGACCTCTGGCTGCCCTTCCACTGCGCGAACGGCCAGCTCTACTTCAAGACCCACATCCGCCCGAAGCTCAAGCCCCAGGTGAAGCTGAAGGTCGCCGTCGACAGCAGCCTCGCCGCCTACCGCGCGAAGTTCCGCGCGAAGACGCGCCAGCTCGTGCGCCTCGAGAACACCGGCTCCGAGATCCACGCCGGCGCTACGCCCGCGAGCAAGAAGATCACGCTCGACATGGCCGGCGTCATCACCGGGATCAGCGCTATCGGCTCGGCCGTCGAGGAGCAGGTCTACACCGAGGAGCTGACCCTGATGGGCGCTTACGACCCGACGTGGGGCCACATGTGGAAGACCACGGTCGTAAATGCGCTTAGCGCGATGCCTTGACGTTAGCATGCCGCTCCTGCGTCTCGCGGCGCGTGTGACAGCCGCGGCAGAGCGTGAGGAGGTTGTCGAGCTGATTGGCCTCGCGCCAGTGCTCGAAGGCTGCGAATGGCCGCACATGGTGAACGTGCAGCGCCACCTCGGAGCGCCCGCGCCCGCGCAGTCCCGACAGCGGCAGCCGTCCCGTTCCAGGGCGGCTTGCCGCTCGGGGCTGCGGCGCCAGTGCCGCCCTCGCCAATAAGGGGAGCCACCCTTCCAGTTCCAGTGGTCGGGGCCGGCAGGACTCCCCGAGCGCTCGTAGGCTACCTGGCCCGCACAGCGTAGCGAGCAGAAGCGCTGACGCTTCGCACTATCGCCCCGAAACGCCTGGCCGCACGCCTCACATCGCGTGAGCGGATGGCGGCAGTCGGCGCAGTAGACGGCCCGCTGCGCCCCTGTGAGCACTGGGGCCCCGCATCGCGCACAGCGCCTCTCGCGCTTCGGGCGTGGCCCCGTGCGGCGCCGGTTGATCGCCACCGTGCAGCAGCGCCGGCTACAGAACTGGCGCTGGTCCGGCCGCAGCGGCGCCTCGCAGATCTCGCAGAGCATGGCCGATTGTACCACGCCCTAACGACGATGCCCTAGTCCCTATCGCAGACAAGGAGAGCACCCGCATGTCTGACGAGCTCGTGCAGTTCCCCGCGCCCAGCCTGCCGCCCACCGCCCGCCTGGTGGCGATCCCCGAGCGCCGCGAGACCCTCGACGAGTTCGAGGGCTACCCCGGCGTCGAGGTCCAGGTCTGGACCAACCCGCCCGAGCGCCTGTTCACGATCGACGCGCTGAAGGACGAGGCGGGCGAGGAGCGCCCGGCGTACTGGCTGACGGCCCAGGTCGTGAAGGACTGGAATCTCGCCGATCCCGCCGACTCGACCCGCAAGCGGCCGATCACCCCGGAGAGCCTACAGGCCCTCCCGACCGACTTCCTGGCGGAGCTGACGCGCCAGTACCACGAGCGCCGCAACGCCCCTTTAGTCCGGAAGACGAAGCCCAGCTCCGCGCCTTCTACCGAGACGGCCACGGCGTAGTCCCCCAGTTCCTCGCCGACCTGCTCGACGCCGAGCGGGTCCACATGACCATCCGCGAGTACCAGCACTGGCTGCGGGAGGAAGACGGCGCCTGGTGGATGGCGCGCATCCGCGCCGCCGATCGCATCAAGCGCGAGCAGGCCCCCGCCCGCGAGCTGCTGCAGAACCTGGCCCGCAGTAAGGCCGGGGCCCGCGGCCGCGGCATCTACCACCCCGTCGAAGGACTGCCTGAGTGACCGACATCGCCACCCTCGCCGTCGTCATCACCGCTGAGGATATGGCCTCGGCGGCGCTGCGGGGCGTCCGCGGCGAGCTGGACAAGACGCAGCAGGCGGCGCTCGCGACCGGCGCGGCGCTCACGGGGCTCGCCGCCGGCGGGGCGCTGGTGCTCGCGGACATGGGCAAGGCGGCGGCCGACTTCGAGCACGCCATGTCCCAGGTCTACGCGGTGATGAGCCCCGAGCAGCTCGCGGGCTCGCGCGACGCGCTGCGCGACTACGCGCTCGTGCTCGGCCGCGACACCGTCTACTCGGCGCGCGAGGCGGCGAGCGGACTGGAGGAGCTGGTCAAGGCGGGCGTCCAGGTGAACGAGGTCCTGGGCGGCGCGGGGCGCGCGACGCTCGACCTGGCCGCCGCCGGCGGCGTCCAGATCGCCGAGGCCGCGACGATCGCCGCGAACAGCATGAACGCCTTCGGCCGGAGCGGCGCCGAGATGGCGCACATCGCCGGCATCATCGCCGGCGCGGCCAACGCCTCGGCGATCGACGTTCACCAGTTCGGCTACTCCCTCGAGCAGGCCGGCGCCGTGGCGCATATCGCCGGCCTGAGCTTCGAGGATACGGCCACCGCCATTGCACTGATGGGCAACGCCGGCATCAAGGGGTCCGACGCCGGCACCTCGCTCAAGGTCTTCCTGCAGAACCTCATCCCGCAGAGCGCGCAGGCCGCCGCGAAGATGCGCGAGCTGGGGATCATCACCGCCGACGGCGCCAACCAGTTCTTCGACGCGAGCGGCAAGGTCAAGAGCTACGCGGAGATCGCGGGCATCCTGCAGGGCGCGCTCGCGGGCCTCACCGCGGAGCAGCAGCTCCAGGCGCTCCACACGGCGTTCGGCACCGATGCCATGCGGGCCGCGGCCGTGGCCATGCAGGCCGGCGCCGCGGGCGTGCGCGAGCTGTACGGCGAGATGACGCAGGTCACGGCAATGGACGTGGCCCGCGAGCGGCTGAACAACCTGGAAGGCGACGTCAAGCTGCTCACGTCGAGCTGGGAGACGTTCAAGATCAGCTTCGGCAGCAACCTCGCGCCGGGGCTGCGCCCGCTCGTGCAGGACGCCACGCAGGTGGTCAACGCGCTCGCCGCCCTGCCGCCCGAGGCGATGCAGTCCGCCGCGGCGCTCGCGAGCGTGGCCACCGTGGTCACCGGCGCGACGGGCGTGTTCCTCACGTTCGCCGCCATCCTGCCGTCGATCCAGGCGGGCCTCACGGCGATGGGCCTGACGCTGACGGGCGTCCTGGGCCCGGTGGGCCTGGTGGCCGCGGCGGTGAGCGCGCTCGCCTTGGCCTGGGTCAACGACTGGGGCAACATCCGGGAGCACACGAGCGAGGCCGCGGATCGGATCGGGACCGACTTAGCTGGGGTTGAGGCGAGCCTGACTCAGCTCGGCAGCACCGCTGCAACAACCGTCACGCAGCTCGGCGACCTGGCCAGCAAGCTCGGCGCCGCGCTGGCGCAGACGCCCGAGGGCGCGGCGGTCGGCGGCTTCTGGCAGCAGTATGGCGAGCAGGTTGGCACCGTCTTCGGCACCGCCATCAAGACGAGCACGCTACTGGCACTCGGGCCGTTTGGGCCGGCCCTTGAGCAATTCCTCCACGACAAGGGCGAGGAGGCCAAGGCGGCGGCCGCCGAAGAGGGCAGGCGGATCGGCGCCGACTTCGTGGAGAACGCGGCCACCGCCGCGGCGGCCGCGGCGCCGCAAGGGGCGAGCCTGTTCGGTGTCGCGGCCGAGACGCTGGTCAAGGAATTTGAGGGCCGCGGGTTCAGTCCCGACGCGGCCCGCGAGGCCGCCGCGCTCTACATGGACCAGATGGTCGCGGCGCTGGAGAGCAAGCGCCCGGACCTTGCGGGCGCGGGCCTGGACCTCTCCGACGCCATCGCGACCGGCCTGGATGCCGGTCGCCCCCACGTTATCAACGCCAGCGAGCGCATCGCCAGCGAGGTGGGCGCCTCCCTCCAGAGCGCCAAGGGGAATGTCGAAGCCGCCGTGGCGGACATTCTGACGGCCGAGGCGGCGCTGGGCCACGGGGCGGACTCCCCGTCGGCGCAGCAAGCGGTCGCGCAGATCCTGCAGCGCGCGAATGCCCTCAATACTCCGTCACACCTGAAACGCTGGGTAGAGATGCTTGAGCTTGATCCGGGCATCGGCCGTGGTGAAGCGCCAGTCGATCCGCTGGCCGGCGGCGTTGCGGGCGGCG
>JAJPHF010000075.1 GCA_021325365.1 Pseudomonadota bacterium | reverse complement strand
TCGACGAGGATCTTGACCGGCACCCACTGCGTCACCTTGTTGAAGTTGCCGGAGACGTTCTGCGCCGGCAGCAGCGAGAACGTGGCGGCGCTCGCCGGCGTGACCGCCTCCACGCGTCCGTCGAACGACCGTCCGAGCGCCTCGGAGTGGACCTCGACGCCCTGGCCGCGCGCGACGCGCTGGACCTTGTCCTCGTCGATGTTGGCGTTCACCCAGATCTGGCGCGGGTTGACGAGGGCGTAGATCGCCTGGCCGGCGGTCACCGTACCGCCGACGTTCGCCAGGCGCGCGGCCACGACGCCGTCGATCGGCGAGCGCACGGGCACCTGGGTGTTCAGGCTGCCGGTCTGGTCGAGCAGCGGGGTGTCGCCGAAGGGCACCGTGCCTACCTGCTGCGGCACGGCCACCGTAGCGATCACCTGGTTGCGGGCCACCTGCTGGCCCACCTCGAGGCTGGCGTCGATCACGCGGCCGGCGTTCAGCGATCCGACCTGCACTAGATCGCCGGTCACCTGGGCGTTGTCGGTGATGACGAAGAAGGTGGACTCGTACCAGAAGCGCAGGCCGAAGTAGAGCCCGAGCAGTCCTACCACGGCGAGGATCGGCAGGAGCAGCAGCAGGCGCCGCCGCTTGCGCGTGGGCGCGGGCGGGGCCTCGGCGGTCCCGACGGCAGCCGCTGGCGCGGCGCCCGCGGCGCTGTCGGCAGGGGCGGGCGCGGCAGTATGGCCGTCGTGCCGGTGGGAGCGGCCTTCGGCGGCGCGGTCGAGACGCAGCGGGCGACTGCCGGGACGCGGCGAGCGCGGCGCGGACGAGCGCATCTAGCTCACCTCCGCGGCGTCGAGTCGCGCGGTCCGACAGGCGTCTTGCAGCCCGCGCTCCAGCGCGGCCAGACCCACGGCGAGCGCCTCGCACTCGGCCGGGCTGGCGTCGGCCAGCAACGCCGCCACGCCCGCGATGGCCCGGGCCTCCAGCGCGCGGTGCAGGGTACGCCCGGCTGGCGTGAGCCGCAACAGCACGCCGCGCCGGTCGCCCGGCAGATCCCGCTGGCGCTCGACCAGCGCGCGCCGGACGAGCCCGTCCACGGTCGAGGTGAGCGTGGGCCGGCCCACTTCGAGAGCGTCCGCCAGCTCGGCCGCGCGATAATCCCGCTCGCTCAGCCGGCTGAGCACCCGGAACTGCGGCAGCGTGAGATCGTGCGTGCCGGGCGCACGGTGCATCTCGGCCGCCAGCATGCGGATCAGCCGCGGCAACACACGCACGACGCCCCGCCCGACCGCCTCGGGCGCCTCGGCCGACACGACTTCATCTAACATTCCATGCCCCCCGGCATCGCCAACGCGGATGTGCTTCACAGACTACATAGTTCGCATTTCGAACTATTCGCCGACAGTATACCGCATTGCGCCGCGCCACGCACGGCTCGCGGCGCGACTCGGCTGTCGCGTTAGGGCTTGGGGCAGTGGAGCCGGGCGGGCGGGGCGCGGGTCGCGGCGTCGTGGGGGCGAGCGCGGGACGGTCGGCCGGCGCGGGGCCGCGGCGCGGGCGGGGGCGGGGCCGGACGGGCGTGCCCCGGGCAGGGGCACCGGGCCGGCCGCACGATGCTGGCGCGTGCTCCCGAGCCGTCATGACGCTTGCGGGGCGGCAGCGAGCGCGCTATGCTAGGCGGCAGGTAAGGATAGTGCGGTACCGTCGTGCGCGGCGCCTGGAGGCCCGACGATGGAGTCGCTCCAGATCGAGATCCTGACCTACGCCCCCACCGAGTTCTTCCACTGCCTGCACTGCGAGGTAGTCTTCCAAAGCGTGGGCCTCGGCCAGCGGGTCCACCGCGAGCAGCGCGCGGCGGCCTTCCCGCCCGACCTCCAGGCCGAGTACACGGCGCTTGCCGACTGGGTGGGCGGCGTGGTCGCCCGCCACGCCGACCGGGTGCGCGTGCGCATCGTCGACGCGGCGTCGCCGGAAGGCGTCTACAAGAGCCTGCGCTATCGCAGCCGCCAGTTCCCGGTGTTTGTGATCGGCGGCGTGGTCTGGCGTGAGGGCGCGGACTACGCAGCGCTCGACCAGGAGATCGACAGGCGAGTGCGGAGTACTAAGCGGAGGTGAGGTGCCATGACTCTTGTCGCCATGATCCTCGCGGGCCTGGTGATCTACGTTGGCTACCACTATTACGCGCGCCGCATCGACCGCGACGTAGTGCAGGCGGACGCCCGCAGGGCGACGCCCGCCACGCTCTACATGGACGGCGTGGACTTCGTGCCCGCCAACCGCAACGTGCTCTACGGCTACCACTTCAAGTCGATTGCCGCCGCCGGCCCGATCGTCGGCGCCATCACGGCCGCCAACATCTGGGGCTGGCTGCCGTCGATCGTCTGGCTGTTCCTGGGCGTCATGTTCATCGGCTGGGCGAGTGACTACAGCGCGATCATGGTGTCCGTGCGCAACGACGGGAACAGCATCAGCGCCATCGCCCACCGCCTCATCGCGCCGCGCACGCGCACGATCCTGCTCGTCTTCATCTTCTTCTACCTGCTGCTCGTGGCCGGCGCGTTCGGCTACATCGTGGCCGGCATCCTCGACGGCCAGCCCCAGGTGCCCCTCGCCATCGTCGCCTTGATGGTGATGGGCCTGCTCGGCGGCCAGATGCTCTACCGCTGGCGGATGGACCTTCTGGCCGTCACGGCGATCACGGTCGGCGTGACGCTGCTGGTGATCCTCCTTGGGCCCGTGGGCGCGTCGTCGCAGACGGTGACGGGGCCGAACGGCCAGCCGCAGACGCAGGTCACGCAGGGGCCGGTCGGCGCGCTCGTGGACGCCGTCAACGGCGGCTTCAACGCGATCACCGGCAACCAGCCGGTCATCTCCTACTACGACCCGACGCTGGCGCCCCCCACCGCCGGCCCGCAGCCGGCCGCCGTCGTCGCCAACGTGAACTTCAAGCCGAGCTTCATCTTCTGGCTGCTCTTCCTGTGCCTGTTCAGCTACCTGGGCGCGATCCTGCCCATCTGGCGCTACGCGCAGCCCGTGAACTACATCGGCTTCTGGATCTCGTTCATCACCATCGTGCTTGCTTTCCTGGGCGCCGCCGTCGCGGTGGTGCTCAGCCCCGACGTGGCCAGCTTCAAGCTGCCGGCGCTCAAGAGCGCTGACCTCGGCTTCACTGCCGTTGCGGGCCAGGCGTGGCAGCCGCTGTGGCCGATGATGTTCGTGACGATCGCCTGCGGCGCGATCTCGGGCTGGCACGCGCTCATCGGCTCGGTGGGCACCGCCCGCCAGATCGAGAACGAGACCGACATGCTGCCGGTAGGTGGCGGCGCCATGTTCACCGAGATGGCGCTCGGCCTGCTGTCGCTCCTGGCCGTCACGGTCGCGGGCACCGGCGCCGGGGCGCCGGCGTTCGCCGCGGGGATCGGCCGCTTCCTCAGCGTGTTCGGGCTGCCGCTGCCGTATGGCACCGCGCTCGGCTTCGCGGCCTTCGTGGTGATCGTCATCACCGTGGTGCAGCTGGTCATCCGCATCATGCGGGTGACGCTGGCCGAGGGGCTGGCGGAGCACCTGCCGATCTTCCGGAACCCGCACGTCGGCATCATCATCTCGCTGGTGCTGATGTGCCTGCTGGTGCTCAGCGGCACGTGGGTGTACCTGTGGCAGCTCTTCGGGTCGTCGAACCAGCTGATGGCGTCGCTGTCGCTGCTCATCGTAACGGTGTGGCTGGCGGCCACGCGCCGCAACCCGGCGTACGCGGGCATCCCCATGCTGTTCATGTACGTGACCACGATGGCGGCCACGCTGGTGATCGCGCGCAACC
This sequence comes from Pseudomonadota bacterium, assembly GCA_021325365.1. The sequence continues at coordinate 19,605 of JAJPHF010000075.1, read as the reverse complement.
TGTGGGAGACGGTCGTCGTGCCGAACCTGGGCCGCCCGGGCGCGGGCGTGGCCGTCGGCGGCGCCGTGGCGATGGTGCTCGTGTCGATCCTGCTGTTCGTCGCCGCGGCGTTCATCGGCTGGGACGGCTGGCAGGCCTACCAGCGCTACCGCGGCCACCCCGCGGGCGAGCCGCAGACCGCCCCGGCTCACTCGTAGCGCGGCGTGCGGAGTCATGAGTGCGGAGCACGCGGAGGGCGCGCCCAGCGGCGTCCCTAGACAGGGCGCGTTACTCAGCACTCAGCGCTCCGCACTCGGCGCTCGGCTGCGCGGCTGGCTCGGCGCGCTGCGCGAGCTGTTCTACGGCATGACGGGCTACGAGTTCGCCCAGCACGCCCGCCAGCTGCGCGCCGAGCGCGAGACGCTGCTGCTCGCGCTCGTCTTCGGCGACATGCTCGGCCTGCCGGTCCTGCCGCCCTACTACTCGCTGCGGCTGCTGCCCTACGCCGTGCCGGAGCTGGAGCGCTGGAAGCGCCGCGTCCTGCGCGAGCGCCACCCCCTCGACAACGAGGAGTTCGACCTCATCGAGATGTAAGTGGGTATTATCTACGTAGAGTAGGCAGTCGTACTGGCAGGGGACGCATGATCAAGCGGCAGCTGGTAGACGAGATTCCCGGCGTGGGCGGCGGGTATCCGCAGGTGCGCGGGACTCGCATCCCTGTATGGGTGCTGGTGAGCTACTATCGTGATCTTGGCTCGTTAGAGCGGGTACACGAGTTGTTCCCGTATTTGGAGCGCTCGCAGCTTCAAGATGCGCTCGACTACTACGCGGCTTGCCCCGCGCGCGTGGACGAGGACCGGGAGCGCAATGCCCGTACGCTCGCCCAGCTTCAGGGCCGTCCGTGGCCGGGCTAGGCATCCGGCTATACACCGACGAGATGATCCCGCCTGAGCTAGCTCGATCCCTCCGACGCCGAGGCTACGATGCCGAGAGTTGTGAGGAGGCAGGACGAGCGAATCAGCGAATCCCAGATGAGGACCAGCTCGCGTACGCGACGCGAGCCGGCCGGGCCATCCTCACATTCAACACCACGGACTTCTGCCCTCTCGACGCCGAGTGGAAGGCCCACGGCCGTATGCACCGAGGCATCGTCGTAGCGCCCCAGATATCCGACCTCGGCGTCCTTCTTCGCGCGGTGGCTCGTCACCTCGACACCTATTCGCCCGACGCCCAGGACGATCTCTTGCTGTGGCTGGACACGAGGCCGCCACCTTAACGCTTGCCTGTTTGCCGCTCGCGTCTCCCATGCGCTAGCCGGCACGCCGGGCGCTACACGGCGGCGGGCTGGCGCTGGTAGGCGGCGCCGCGCAGGACGTCGCCGGGGAGGTCGCCGCTGAGGCGGCCGTCTTCCTGGACGACGCGGCCGTTCACGACCGTATAGTGCATCCCCTCGGCGCGCTGGACCAGGCGGCGGGTGCCGGCGGGGTAGTCGGCAGCCCACTCGGGCTCGCAGGCGTTGACGGTGGCGGGGTCGAAGATCGCCAGGTCGGCGGCGTAGCCGGGACGGAGCAGGCCGCGGCCGGCGAGGCCGTAGACGGAGGCCTGCTGGAACGTCAGCTTGTGGACCGCCTGCTCCAGGCTGAGCACGCCGCGCTCGCGGACCCACAGGCCGAGAAGGGTCGTGCCGTAGCCGTAGGCGGCGTCGAACTGCACGTGCGCCCCGGCGTCCGACTGGCCCACGAGCACGTACGGGCTGTTCAGGATCTGGCCCACCGCCTCGGGATCGCCGCCGTTGTTGGCGTTCCAGAACGTCGTCTCCAGGTCCTCTTCGAGCGACAGGTCGAGCAGGGCGTCGAGCGGGTCCTGGCCGCGCGCCGCCGCCATCTGAGCGACGCTCTGGCCGACGTAGCGCGCGTTCTCGGGCCGCGCCACCTTGATGACGCGCACGAGGTCCCAGCGGCGGTGGAAGGTGGTCTTCTCGGGGGCCGCCATGTCGGCGCGCAGGAGGGCGCGCGTCTCGGGCTCGGCGAACGCCTGCTTGCGGACCGGCTCGGGCAGGAACATGACGGTCTTCCAGAGCGGGAACTCATCGAACACCTGGGCGTTCTTGAGGGTGAAGCGGTTGACGATGGGCACCGTGTTGGTGAGGCCGTAGGCGCGGTAGCCGTCGCGGAAGGTGGGCGCGATGGCATCGAGCTGCTCGCGCCAGAAGTTGGGCGCGTTCCAGCGGTGGAGGATGCTCTGCCAGACGACCGGCCGCCCGGTGCGGCGGGCCAGGCGGTCGAGCCAGGGGATGTGCTCGATGCGCTGGAGGCCGAGCGTGACCTGGAGCACGCCCGCGCTTAGCTCGGCGGCCACGTCGCAGAGGGCGAAGTACTCGTCCTCGCTGGCGAGGCGGCTGGCGACGGGCTTGCCGTCCTCGCGCATGTGGCGCTCGTTGCGGTTGGTGGAGAGCCCGAGCGCGCCGGCCTGGAGCGCTTCGCGGACGAGCGCCTGCATCTGGGCGATCTCGGGGGGCGTAGCGGCGCGCTCGACAGCCTCGGCGCCGAGCACGTAGTGGCGCACGGCGATGTGGCCGACGAGCCCGCCGACGTTGATGCCGACCTTGCCTTCAAGCGCGTCGAGGTAGTCGCCGTAGGTGTGCCAGCCCCAGGGCACGCCCTGCTCCAGCGCCGGGCGGGGCATGGCCTCGACGCGCACGAAGCTGCCGACGATGGCGTCCTCGCCGCCGGGCTGGACCGGCGCGAGGGTGAGGCCGCAGTTGCCCATAACGACGGAGGTGACGCCGTGCTGGGGCGAGGAGGTGCCGTAGGGGTCCCAGAGCACCTGGGCGTCGAGGTGGGTGTGCTGGTCGACGAAGCCGGGCGCGACGGCGAGGCCGGCGGCGTCGATGGTGCGCGCCGCGGTGCCGCGCAGGCGGCCGATGGCGACGATCTTGCCGTCGCGCACGCCGACGTCGCCGAGATACGACGGCAGCCCCGACCCGTCGACGACCCGTCCACCCCGCACGAGCAGATCGTAGTCCATGCTCCGGCCCTCCTTCGCGCTGCCGCGCCGCTTCGCCCTGCTGCCCCGATGATAGGCACGCCGCGCCGCGGGCGTCAACGGGCGGGGGGCGGCGCCGCGGGGGCTGACCGCGGATCCCTGGCGTGCTCGACGAGCAGGGGGAGGGGCTAGGGACGCAGATAGCGGGCAAGCAGGCCACACGATCATTGTGTACACTGAGTTCGTGTAGCGCCCAGGACAGGAGACACGGGCATGAAGAACATCACGTTGAGCGCTGACGAGAGGCTTATCGAGGCTGCCCGCGCGCGGGCGCGTGCCGAGCACACGACTCTGAACGAGGCGTTCCGGCGCTGGCTGGCCGATTATACGGGGCGCGAGCAGCGGGTGGAGAAGGCCATGGCGGCGATCGAGCGAATCAGCAGCTACGCGACCTCAGGGGGGCGAACGTTCACCCGTGACGAGACGAATGAGCGCTGATTTTATTGACTCCAACGTTCTTGTCTGTCTGGTCGACTCGAGCCATCCAGCGAAACAAGCCACGGCGCGCCGGCTGGTCATGGATGGGCTTCGCAGCGGCAATGCGCACATCAGTTTCCAGGTAGTTCAAGAGACACTGAACGTGGTCACCCGCAAGTTCCAGACCCCGGTGACCCTTGACGATGCCCGGGACCTCTTGAACGACGTGCTGGTGCCGCTGTGGCACGTCATGCCCACGCAGGCGCTGTATGACCGCGCGCTCGACTTGCAGGCCCGTTATCAGTTCAGCTTCTACGATGCGCTGATCGTCGCCGCCGCGCTCGCGGCGGGCTGCACCCGGCTGTACAGCGAGGACTTGCAGCATGGCCAGCGAATCGAGGGGCTGATCATCCAGAATCCCTTTAAAACCTGATTCGCATTCGCGCGGTGGGATCTCACGGGCTTGTGCCTCCACCGCCCGCCACGCGCCCCGCGGCTCTCTAGTAAATCGTCAGCGCATGGCTTGCCGTGGGAACTGGCGGGTGCTGGCGGCGGGCGGGCGCAGGCGCTATGACAGAGAGTAAGAAAGCGAGGCGTACCCTGGGGGGGCGCTGGAGTGGCGGATGAAGGCGATTGTCGTGCGGGAGTTCGGCGGCCCCGAGGTACTGCGCTACGAAGACGTGCCGACTCCCTCGCCCGGGCCGGGCGAGGTGCTGCTGCGGGTCCACGCGGTATCGGTGAACCGCACGCTCGACCTGATGGTGCGCCAGGACGGCAACCGGCGGGGCGTGACGCTGCCGCTGGTGCTGGGCGTGGACCCGACCGGCGAGGTGGTCAAGGTCGGGCCGGAGGTGGAGGGGGTGCGGGTGGGCGACCGGGTGGGGGCGCGCTCGACCGTCCCGTGCGGGACGTGCCCGGCGTGCCTGAGCGGCGCTGGACGCGGCTGCCCGACGCCGCGGATGCTGGGCGTACACCGCTGGGGCGGCTACGCGGAGTACGTGGTGGTGCCGGCGCGGGGCCTGTACCGCATCCCCGACGGGCTGCCGTTCCCGGAGGCGACGGTGATCGTGCGCCACTTCCCGGTGGCCTACGCGCAGATCCGGCGGGTGGGGCTCCAGGCGGGCGAGACGTGTCTGGTGATGGGGGCCGCGGGGGCGCTCGGGTCGGCGCTGGTGCAGGCGGCGAAGCAGGTGGGCGCGACGGTGATCGCGGGCGCGGGAGCGGACGACCGGGTGGCGCTGGCGCGGTCGCTGGGCGCGGACCACGGGGTGAACTACCGCGCGCAGGACCTGGCGGCGGAGTGCCGGCGGCTGACGGACGGGCGCGGGGTGGACGTGGTGTTTGAGAACATCGGCGACCCGACGCTCTGGCCGGGGGCGTTCGACAGCATTGGCTACCAGGGGCGGCTGATCACGATTGGGGCGCACGGCGGCGGCATCGTGCCGCTGGACGTGCGGCGGCTGTACTTCGAGCTAATCACGGTGATCGGCGGCGCGCACGGGGAGCCGCAGGATGTGGAGCGGGCGCTCCGGGAGGCGGCGGCGGGGCACATCCGGCCGCTGATCGCGGCGGTGCTGCCGCTGGCGCAGGCCCGCGAGGCGCACGAGCTGGTGGAGGCGGGCGAGGCGACGGGGAAGGTCGTGCTGGTGCCGTAGTCGCCCGGCGGCCTCCTGCCTCTGCGCGTTCACCGCCAACCTCGATCGTTTGTGGAACGGCCCCGCGCGCGACCACTCTCAGCGCTGCGCTGCGGTCAGCCAGCGTGAGGCGCGTCCTTGTAACACGCTGTCCGCGGACCGGTTTATTCTAGATGCGTTAGTGGATAACCAGCGCGCTGATAGGCTGGGCTGCTCAGCGCACCGGGCCGCTAGGTCAGCGGAAGGGTGATGGCGATGGGACGGCGGCCAAGGCCGGCGCGAGGCGGCCACAAACCAGGCCGGGACGTGCTCGCACGGCTGCACGCTACGGAGCACGCCCTCCGCCTCAGCGAAGAGCGCTACCGCTTGCTCGCCGAGAACTCGCTGGATCTGGTCGCACTGCTCGATCGGGAGGGTACGATCCTCTACGCGTCTCCCTCGCATTCCCGCGTGCTGGGCTACCAGCCGGATGCGCTCATCCAGACTACGCTCTTCGATCGGATTCACCCTGACGATCTCCCACAGGCGCGGGCCGCCGTCCAGGCCGTGCTTGCCGACCGTACTGCTTACAGCGGAGAGTGGCGCCTGCTTCGCCAGACCGGGGAGCACATCCTTGCTACCGTACAGCTCTCGCTCAGCTCAGATCAGCGAGGCGCCGAGCGGCTCATCGTGGCCGCGCGCGATATCTCGGCCTGCCGCCAGGCGGAGGTGGCGATGCGCCAGAGCCAGCAGCGCTTCCGCGCTCTTGTCGAGCACAGCGCGGATGCTATTGGGCTTGTAAATGCCAGCGGCACGATTCAGTACGTCAGCCCAGCCATGACCCGTATGCTCGGCTACCGGGCCGAGGAGCGGACGGGACGGAGCGTCTTCGAGCGGATGCACCCGGACGACGGCGAGAAGGCCTGGAGGCTGTTCCAGGCGGTGCTCCAGCGGCCCGGCAGCAGCGTGACGGGCCAGATGCGGGTCCGGCACCGCAATGGCACCTGGCGCTGGCTGGAAACGGTCTGGACCAATCGGCTGGCGGAGCCCAGCGTCCAGGCCGTCGTGGGCAACTTCCGGGACATCACCAAACGCAAGCACGCGCAAGAGCTGCTACTCAAGAAGGCTGAGGAGGAGGCCCGGCTGGAAGGGGTGGTCCTCGCGGGCCGCGAGCTGGCCGACCTGTTGAACAACAACATGGTGGCAGCCTTGAGCATCTTGGAGTGGGTGCCCCACCAAGTGGCGGTGCCGGCAGACCTGGCTAAGCTGTTGCAGGGCGCGCGGGAAAGCCTCTACACGGCGCTCGAGGGGGTCGCGAAGCTCCGGCGGGTCGTGCGTGTCGCCACGAAAGACACCGTGGTGGGTCCCGTCCTGGACCTCGACCGATCCAGCGAGTAGCCCGGCGGACGGCACGCCGGCGCCCGCCCGGTGCCGCCTCAGTAAGCGCTGAGGACCGCTGGTGCCTGTGCCCTGCACCACCTCTCCGGCTGGGCGCGCTTGGTCGGCTGCGCCCGGCACCTGCGTCTCGTGTAACATTTTGCCTCCCCCATCGTTTGATCCATACACCGGCTGCCGGATGCTGCGCTCGGCTGGGGCACCACTGCCCAGCGTGGGGGAGCAGACCAATGGCGACAGATGGGGACCAGGCCGCTGGGCCAATGCGGGAGCGCGCGAAGGTGTGGGCGCATTGTCCAGCCTCGATCCGCGTCGTGATCGTGGACGACCATCCCATGGTTCTGGCCGGGATGCAGACGTGGCTGGAGAGAGCCGGCGGGGTCCAGGTAGTGGGCACGGCCATGCTGGGCGCCGAGACGCTGCCGCTGGTTGAGGCGCATCGCCCCGATGTCCTGCTGCTGGATGTGCGGCTGCCGGATATGAGCGGCATCGAGGTAGCCCGGCAGGTACGCCGCCGCGCGCCCGAGGTGGCCGTCCTGGCCATTACGGGCGATCCCAACAGCGGTGACGAGCGAACGCTCCGGCAGATGGGCGCCCTGGGGTATCTACCCAAGACGGTGGGAGCCGCGGAGCTCGCCAAGGCGGTCCGTCTCGTGGCGCAGGGCCAGGCGGTGCAAGTCGTCGAGACCGGACGGACGGGCATAGGGTCCACGGTCCAAGTGGACCTCCACGTAGAGCCGGCTACGAGCATTGCCCGAGAGCACCTCACTCCACGGGAACGCGAGAGCCTTCAGTTGTTGGTCCTCGATCACAGCAACGACGAAATCGCCGCCGCTCTTGGTCTGTCAGCCAAGACGGCGGCGGATCATCTCTCCCATCTCATCGAGAAGTTCCACGTGCACTCACGCATGGGCGTGGTGGTCCAGGCTCTCCAAAGCGGTCTCCTCACCCTACCGGCCACGGATGGAAACAGGATCTCTGTGGCATGATCATGCACGTCTCCGGTGGACCCCGACTGCACCCCAGCAACGTCGGCCGCCCAGTCAAGCAACCCGCTTGGATCTAGACTGCGCTCCGCTCCGCCTACCGCAGCCTTGTAGAGACCCCCGAAAAAATTCGGGGGTCTCTGGTTGAAAACTCCGAATTTCTTCCGATTGCCAATCCGAGCACTTTCGGCTACGATGGTGCCACGTTCTCACCCGCGACGGCTCCGGGATGGGGGCATCTATCCGATCATGCTCTATCTGACCATCTCTACTTGGTCGAGGCCACCATACCAGAATACCGTGCTGCCTATACTACACTATTGGCACCATTAGTAGGCGCGTCCGCTCAGGACGTGGCGCAGCGAGCAATTGAGTTCAGCCGCGCTAATTTCCGCTCAGTGAACGGCACTCCCGAAGTGAAACTCGCTCGGCCGGTGCTGGCCTCACAACTGCCATCGCTCGGTCTTTACGGAGTGCCCTACGCTGACAATGACCCACCACTCATGTTAGTTATCCTGCACGGTGACTTCGATATAGCCGGGGGCTTTCCCGGCTGGGATCGTAATATCACGCCTGGTCGGAAGATACAGGTGAGCCACGTCGCCTATGTGTTCGACCTGCGGTTAGGGGCGCCGACTCTAATAGCGACCTCTCCGCGAGGCGGCCGCTTCCGTCAGGCTCTCAATGATCCCAGCCTCCCGCTCGACCCGACCCCGGTCGCGGCACCACCGCTGCCCGCTGGCTATGCTCTGACGCCTGCGCCGACGGCGCCGCCCTATCGCGGACCGTACGGCGCTACGCTCCCTGCGTCTCCAGCAGCGATGCCGACCCTCCCTCCTCACTAGGCTAGGCGCTATAACCATGTGTAGGCAGGCAGCAGGGGCCGGGCAGAGGCCCCTGCTGCCAATCTCACCAGTGGGGTAGGTCCAGCGATGCGGAAGGAAGTGCTGGGAATCTTGGCGCTCCTCGGACTCTTCTCTCACGTAACGGTGGCAAGTGGGACGATAAGCCCAGCAAGCGGAGTGGACCATAGCGCCGATGGCACGTTCGACTCGATGCAGCAAACCGCGCTCGACTACACTGAGAGGCACTTTCGCATCCTTAGCGGGGAGCTACAAACGGCCCTGGTCCGGATACTCAAGACATCGGAATTATCCAGTTTTGGCCTAATGGATTGGCTTCAGTCGGATGAGGATACCACGCTTGTGGTGGTTGTGATCGGAGGAGATCTCGGGCTTATCCCGTGGTGGGATAGTTCAAAGTATGACAGCCTGGGGCCAGACGCCGAGCGGTTTCGAGTGCGCTACATAGCATATATCTTCCATCCTCGCTCGGAGAGCCTACTGGCGTGGCAAGCGTCCCGCCGCGGCGGTTCATTCCGGACGCTGCTCAGCAACCCCGATTTGCCGGACGATCATCTCTCAACATCCACGGGCATGTCACCGGTAAGCCCACCAGGGCTTGCCACACTACCCCCACCGGGCCGTAGACCGGGGCAACCAGTATTTCCGGGGCAGGGAAACTACTCCGTGGTGCCGCCGAGCTGTGCCGAGACGGCCCTGGTGACTGAGGTTGATACGTGCGGAGTGATGCGGCCGACGCTCTGTGACCCAAGGAGTGCTTACTTCATCCCCACCGTCTGTGGCACTACTGGACCTATGCAGTATGTACGATTGCATATTGACGAGCGCGGTGTACAGGCGCCGGAGATTACAGTACCAGTTGGCACACAAGTGACCTGGGTGAACGATAGCGAAATGCCCGTCGCAATCGCGCCAGTAGGGGGGGCGTCTGGTGGTTGGGGTTCTGGACCGATCACGCCCGCTGGGCGCTGGTCAGTGATCTTCAACCTCCCTGGCGCTTACGACTATGCTGCCTCAGATAGCTCGACTCGGTGGCGCGGCCGGCTGACGGTCACTAGCCAGTAGTGCGTCACGCCGGAGATTCGGATGAGCATTGAGGAGGTGCCCGCGCGGGTCTACCGCCCCCTGGCTGCCTTGGCGGCGACGTTGGAGATAGCGGGTTGCCGGTTGAAGCGTGCAGATTCCGTACGGATGGATATCGTGCGGCATATAGCGGTTGCGAGCTTGCTGCTAGCGACCAATCTGACCATGGCGACGCACGTGGAAGCCCAAGAGTGTTCTGGAGAGGGTGTCACGTCGTCGTGGCAGTATGAACTCGCTCGGCACGCGCTCACCGAAGTCCTCATGGAGTATAGGGTAGTGAGTGGCAGCCCGAGAATTATTGTCGCCCGGGCCGTGACAGATTGCGATCTTCGCACTCTGGCGATTCCGGTTGGGGGATGCTACGAGCCACTGCCATCGCCCCCACCGTGGACCCGCTCGGGCGGGGTTATAGCGAGTGGCCCCTACGCGACTCCCCGCACGGTGCATCCTCTGACACTCGTGATCTTGGAGGGCGATTTTCTGTCGCCGAGCGGGGACCGCCCGCAGCACATCCTAATATGTCTTTGAAGGGAACGCTCCCTCGTTTCGCTCAGCCGGTGTAGATTGGGACAGGATACGGCCTCTTCTTGACTCCCTCTCGTCCGCATCTCAAGAGTAGGTGCGTTCATCCGGCCGCTGATCGCGGCGGTGCTGCCGCTGGCGCGTGCCCGCGAGGCGCACGAGCTGGTGGAGGCGGGCGAGGCGACGGGCAAGGTCGTGCTAGTGCCCTAGGATACCGCGCTCGCCAAGCGCTCGCGGCGCCGCGCCGTCCACGGCGAAGGCCGACTCTGGCCGACTATCCCCGCGAAGCTGACTCGCACAATGTGGACAGCGAGAATCGTCTTGGCTGGAACGGGGAACGATCGACGGTATCCGTGCCGGGCTACGGGATCATCTCGGTGGCCTGGAGCAGCACGTGCTGGGGGATGGTGAGGCCGAGCGCCTGGGCGGTCTGGAGGTTGATGACGAAGTCAAAGGTGGTAGGTTGCTCGACGGGGAGGTCGGCGGGGCTGGCGCCCTTGAGGATCTTGTCCGCGTAGGCCGCGGCTCGGCGCGCCAGGTCCGTTATGCTCGGACCATAGGCGAGCAGACCGCCCGCGGCCGCGAACCCCTTCATGCTATGGATCGCCGGCTGGTGGTTCGCCAACGTCAGCTGCCCAAGCTGAGCCTGGTGGAGCACGGTCAGGGGGTCGAGCAGCAGCAGGATGGCTTGATACTCGTTCTGGGCGGCGATCGACAAGGCCGTAGGCAGATCCTGCGGGGCTTGCACGTCTAACGCCTCCAGCGCGATGCCCAGCTGCTGCGCGGCGACCGTGGCTTCCTGCCATTGCTCGGCGGTAGCCGCGGGCACCCGGACGACCCCCACGCGGCGGACCCCGGGGACCGTGTCGCAGATGAGCTCGAGGCGTTTCGCCGTCAATTGCTCGGCAAAATCGGTTAGCCCGGTCACGTTCCCGCCGGGGTGTGCCAGGCTGGCCACCAGGCCCGCTCGGACGGCGTCCGCGCCGCCAGCTACCATGACGACCGGAATGCGGCTCGTCGCCGCCATCGCCGCGCGAATGGCGGGCAGACCGCCGACCACGATCACGTCAGCCGGTAGGCGGGCCAGTTCGCGCGCGTAGTCCGCGAGGGGCTCTTCTTGCCCTTCCGAGGAGCGGACTTCGACGACGACATTCTGGCCTTCCACGTAGCCGTGGTCCCGCAAGGCCTGCCGGAAGCTATCGAGCCAGAACGTGGCGGCGGTGAGCACCCCGACCACGGGCATCCGCACCGAGTGCTGTTCTTGGCCCGGTAGCCGCCCGCACCCCGCCAGCAGCCCGAGGCTGGCCAGGCCCGCGGCCCGGACGAAGCCGCGGCGGCTGAACGGGAGCCCGGGAGCGGCGGCCATGGCGATCCTCGGTGGCGGCTACACAATTCGGTTGCCGCCAGTATACGCCCGTAGCTCCCCGCCGGCCGTCACGCGCGCGACAGCCTGGCGGCTCCGCGTCTTGAGTAGCGGTCATCAGAACCATCGAGTCAGGCAGCGTCGACTGGGCGGCAGGGGACAAGCCCCTGCCCTACGTCTGGCGGGCTTTTTGGTCAGCGTGAGCGGCGCGGGCGCGGCGGCTAGGGATGCCAGCCTTCGCGGTCGAGGTCCGCCGCGGCCTGGCGGGCGAAGCTGAGGTCGAACGCCTCGTCCACGCTGGCTGGCTTGTCCAGCTGGATCTCCTGGCGGGCCGTCCGCAGGATGCCCTCGAGCTGCTGCGGCGTGCTCAGGCCATCCTTGGTCAGGTACTTCAGATAGCGGTCGTAGGCGGTGGCGGCGTCGGCCGGCTCGACCTGCTGGAACTCGGCCATGAGCGGAATCGTGGCGTCGCGGTCCTGCTGCATGAAGCGGTGGGCCTTCAGCTCCGCCCGCACGACGGCCCGCACAAGCTCGGGATGCTCGCGGATCGTGTCCTCGTGCGTCGCCAGGCCCGCGGTGAGGTAGTCGAGGTAGTCGCCGAGGAAGCCGAGGTTGCGAAAGCCAAGCTGCTCGGCGGCGATGTCGACGGGCGGCGACGTGACCGCCCCGGCCACGGAGCCGGCCTGGAGCGCGGCCGCGACCTCGCTGCCGCTGAGGTTGGCGATGAAGGTGACCTGGTCGGCGCTCACGCCGTTGGCGCCGAGCGCGGCGACGGCCGCGAGCTGGGTGCTGTCGCCCACGGCGGCGATGCCGATCGGCTTGCCGACGAGGTCGGCCCAGGTGTGGACGTCGGGCTGGGCGAACATCGAGAACAACGGCTTGTCGATCTGGACGAACACGTTCCGGATGGGGGCGCCCCGCAGGTGGGCCGCGAGGAGCGCGCCGGCGGACATGCCGAAGTCCACCTGGTGCGCCACGATGCCCTGGGCGCTGAGCGTGCCGTTCATCTGCACCATCTCGGCGTTCAGGCCCTCCTCGCGCGTGTAGCCCCGCTCGATGGCGATGTCGAAGCCGGTCATGGTGACGGCGCGCGCCGGGTAGGCTACCGTGACGTGCGTAAGCGGCGGCGGCGAGGCGAGCTGGGCGGGGGCGGCCGCGGCCGGTGGCGCCGCCGCGGGCGGGGGGCTGGCGGTCGGGGCCGCGCAGGCGCCGACGAGCGCGAGCAGGACGAGCGTGCCGGGCAGGCGGCCGGCCAGGCCACGCGCGTGGGCGGGCGGTAGTGCCGTCATCGGAGGCTCCCTCCTACGTGCAGCCGCGGGGTTGCAGGCAGCAGCCGGCGGATTAGCGCAGAGGGTAGCCCAGCTCGTAGTGGAGGTAGATGCCGTCGAAGTAGAACCAGCGCATCTTCGCGCTCTCGCGCGCCCAGCAGATCGCCTGCTCCTGCTGCTCGCGGGTGGTGCAGTAGCGCTCCAGCAGCTCGAAGGCGCGGCCGCCGTGCTCGGTGTCGGCCTCGGTGTGCAGCCAGAAGTGCTCGATGGTGTGCTCGTCGAAGCCGTACTTCTCGCGCAGCGCGGGGAGCACCGTACTGTAGAGGAGGGGGGACTGCGACTCGGTGCCGATGTTGGTCGCCGCCACCCCGGCGATCCACCCGTGCTCCTTGGCGGCGCGCGTGAGGAACGCCACCCAGGACTCGGTGGTGGGCAGCCCGCGCCCGCGCTGCACCGCCTCGACGTCGGCGCCATTCGCCGCGGCGAAGCGCAGCACGATGGGCAGGTGGGGCCGGTCGGGGTCGTTCTCCTCCAGATAGTTCTCCAGAATGGCCTGGCGCGCGTCGGCGGGCGCCGTCGCCATGTTGTAGAAGGTGACCGGCGACATGTTGCTGACCCAGTGCCAGTGCTCGACGCCCCAGCCCATGAGGGCGTTGCGGCTCAGCTCGCCGCGCGCCCACTTCTGCGTCATGGGATGGTGCGCGCAGTGGCGCTCCAGCACCGCGTCTTCCAGCTCTTTGCGGAACGTGCTGACCGCGGTCATCGGTAGCCTCCCTGGTGGCGACAAGGGCGCTCACGCGTCCACTACAGGTAGCCGGGCCGCCCGCCGGCGGGTGACGGGCGCCCGCCGCGCCGGGCGCGGCGTGGCGGATTATAGCGCCGCGTCTCGTTTGGCGGTGGGGTTGCGGTGGGCAGGCGGAGCGCACGGGATGCCCGGGCTGCTATGCTGCAGGTAACAGATTAGCAGTATAGCCCCGGCAGCTCCCGGGAGCCGCCGGCCTGGACAGCGGATGACGGATCGCCGGCTGATTGGCGCCGAGGGCGCTCGCTTGCTCGCGGCGGTGGCGTGCGGGGTGGCGCTGTGTGATGCCACCGGCGCGATCGTGGACGCCAACCCGGCCGCCGAGGAGCTGTTGGGCTTCCCGCTCGCGCGGCTCCTGGGGAAGCGTCCCGAGGCGCTATGGCCGGTGATCCGGCCGGATGGCGTGCCGCTGGTGGCGGGCGACGACGGGGCGGGAGCAGCGCGGGACGAGCTGGCGCTGCACCGCTGCACCATGACGGTGCTGCGTGCGGACGGCTCCCAGCGCTGGCTGCAGATGGACCGCCTTCCCCTGCCGGCGCCGCCGGGCGGCGGCGAGCTGCTCGTGTACACCTTCGTAGACATCACGGCGCGCAAGGGGCTGGAAGCGCAGCTGCAGCAGGCCCAGCGCCTGGAAGCCGTGGGCCGCCTGGCCGGCGGGGTGGCGCACGACTTCAACAACCTGCTGACCGTGATCCTGGGCAACAGCGAGCTGCTGGCCGACCGGCTCGCCGCGGACGACCCGCGGCGGAGCTTCGTCGAGGAGATCCGCGACGCGGCCGACGGGGCGGCGGCGCTAGTGCGGCAGCTACTGGCCTTTAGCCGCCAGCAGGTGCTGGCCCCCGAGGTGCTGGACCTCAACGCGCTGCTCGCGGAGATGCGGGAATTGCTGCAGCGGCTGGCCGGCGAGCGCGTGGCGCTGAGCATCGCGCCGGGCGCGGCGCTCGGGCACGTGCAGGCGGACCGCAGCCAGCTTCAGCAAGTGATCCTGAACCTGGTCGTGAACGCGCGCGACGCGATGCCGCGGGGCGGCACGCTGACGATCGAGACCGACAACTTCGAGGCCGATGCGACGTATACGGCGCGTCGGGTGCCCGTCCCGCCCGGGCACTATGTGATGCTGGCGGTCGGCGACACGGGTCACGGGATGGACGCGGCGACGCAGGCGCGCATCTTCGAGCCGTTCTTCACGACGAAAGAGCACGGGAAAGGGACCGGGCTCGGCCTGGCGACGGTCTACGGCATCGTGAAGCAGAGCGGGGGCTACGTCTGGGTGTACAGCGAGCCTGGACAGGGCAGCACGTTCAAAGTCTACCTGCCGCGCGTCGACGCGCCCGCGACACCGCCGGCGCCCCGCGCGGCGCCGGCGGTGAGGCTGGAGGGCACCGAGACGGTGCTGGTGGTCGATGACGAGGACGCCGTGCGGTCGCTGGTGCGCGCGGTGCTCGAGGCGCGGGGGTATACGGTCCTGGTCGCGAGCGGGGGGGATGAGGCGTTGCAGGTCAGCGAGCGGCATCCGGGCGCGATTGACCTGCTGGTAACCGACGTGGTGATGCCAGGCATGGACGGCCGCGAGCTAGTCCGGCGGCTGCGCCTGACGCGCCCCGACCTGCGCGTACTCTATGCGTCGGGGTATACCGCCCACACGATGACGCGGCACGGCGTACTAGAGCCGCAGATGGTCTTGTTGCAGAAGCCGTTTACGACGGAGGCGCTGGCGCGCAAGGTGCGTGAGGCGCTGGACGCGCCGCCCGGGCCGCGCCTACTCTCTCCGACGGCGGGACCGTCGGGGCGCACGGCGAGCGCCGGGGCGCCGGCCGCGCTCTCTCCCAGGGAATGGTGCGACCGCATCCTGACGTCGCTCAGGCGGCGGATGGCGCAGGGCCCGGGCGTGCCGTACCTGCAGATGGTGCTCACGTACTTCATCGAGATGGACCCCGCGCCCGACGCCTTCGGCGATCTGCTACACGAGGCGAGCGCGGACGCGCGGCCGCGGATGGCCGCGGCCGCGCGCGTGCTGCAGCGCGCGTGGGCGCAGGGCTACGTCGAGGCGGCCGCGACCGCGCCGCCCAGCCTGCAGCAGACGCTGCGGACGCTCGGGGGGCTGGTCGACGAGGCGGGGGGGCGGGGGGCGTACCTGGGCGTCACACCCGGCCGCGCCCAGCTCCAGGTGTTTGGCGAGGCGGGGCGCCTGGACCTGGGCTGGCTCGAGCTGAGCCAGCAGGTGGCGGCCCGGACGGTCTTGCGGGGGCAAGGCCCCGCCGCCGATCCCACCGCGACGGAGCGGTTCGAGACGCGGCTGCGGCTGATCGGCGCGGAGCTGGACGAGCGGCCGCTCCAGTGGTACGAGCTGGTGGCGACGCCCCGCCTGATCGTGGTCGAGGGCAGCGCCGGCTACTACCACGAGTACGGCCTGCAGGAGATCGCCGCCGGCCTGGCGCGCGCCGTGGACGGGCGCCGGCCGGGCGCGGGGGCGCGCGGCGAAGGCTGATCGCGCGGGGCTGGGCACGCCCGGCCAGCCGGGGATGGGCGGTATGGCGGGCGGGGCGATCAGGCGGGCTGATCGCGCCGGCGCGGCGCCGGCGCGCGAGCCGTGCCGGCGGGTTGGGCGGCGGGCGGCGGGCGGGGCGGTCGACAAGGGGCGGCGGCGGTGGTAGGATGCGGCCGACGGGCTACTGCCCGGGAGGCGCACCGTGAACGAGGACGCCGCGCGCGAGCAGCTGGCCAGCTGCACGCGCATCTTCGCCATGCACGGGCTGCTCGGCATGTTCGGCCACATCAGCGTGTACCTGCCGGAGACGCGGCGCGTGGTGATCTGCCCGGGCTCGGGCGCCGCGAAGTGCGACGTGCAGGCTGAGGACATGCTCGTCATCGGCCTGGACGGCACGCTGCTGGCGGGTCACCACACGATTCCCCGCGAGTGGCCGATCCACACGGAGCTACACCAGGCGCGGCCCGACGCGCGGGCGGTGGCGCACTGCCACGCGCACGAGTCGACGCTGTTCGCCATCGCCCAGCGGGAGCTACGCCCGGTCACGATGAGCGGGGCGATCTTCGCCGACGGCGTGCCGGTGTATCCGCGGGTGGAGTTCATCGACACGCTGGCGGCCGGGCGGCGGGTGGTGGAGGCGCTGGGCGACCGGCTGGCGCTGCTGCTGCGCTGCCACGGCACGGTGAGCGTGGGCAGCAGCATCGAGGCGATGTTGCACACGGCGTTCATCCTGGAGGACAATGCGCGCAAGCTGCTGGAGGCGCTGCCGCTGGGGGCGGTACAGCCGCTGACGCGCGAGGAGTGCCTGGCGCTGGAGGGGGGCTACCCGGAGGCGCGGGCGCGGGCGCATTGGGCGTATCTCGCGGCGGACGAGCGCCGCTGGGACCGCCAGCGGGCCACGGGCGCGCTGCACGGGGTGTGACGACGAGGGACCAGGGCTGCGGCCAGTGGCGCTTGCAGTATTCCGCGCCACAGGCCGCGGGCGGCCACGAGAGCCGCCCCTACGAGGCGTCCGGGCCGGCAGCGTGCGGCGGGCCGGTGGCGGGCAGAGCGGGTTTGCGGCCGCGACGGCCGCGGCCATGCCGCGGCCATGATGAATCGCGCCCCTACGGGACCACGGGCGCTGGTTGGAAGGCGCGGAGGTGGAGCGATGGGTGAGGGCGTGCGGTTGTACGCGGGCACACAGCACGGGCTGTTCGTGTGGCGCGGGCGGAACGGCGGCTGGGAGGAGGTGTTCCGCGGCTTCGAGAGCAACGTGTTCGACTCGATCGCGGGCAGCCGGCAGCATCCGGAGCGCGTGTTCACCACGGTGGCGTTCGACGGCGTGTATCGCACCACCGACGGCGGCCAGACGTGGACGCGGGTGTTCAGCATGCCGGAGGGCGACGTGCGCGCCGTGGCGATCGACCCGACCGACGACCGCGTGGTGTACGCGGGCACGGAGCCGGTACACCTGTATCGCAGCGAGGACGGCGGCGACACCTGGGAGGAGCTGACCGCGCTGCCGGCCATGCCGGAGGACGTGCGCAAGAAGTGGTGGACGCCCTACCCGCCGCACACGGGCCACGTGCGCAACATCTTCGTCCACGCCGACGACCCGAACGTCCTGTACCTGTGCCTGGAGCACGGCGGGGTGGTGCGGAGCTTCGATCGCGGCGCCAGCTGGGAAGACGTCAGCGGCGGCATCGACTACGTGGACATGCACCTGCTGACGAACCTGCCCGGCAGCACGCGGCGCTACTACGTCACCTCGGCGCGCGGCTTCTTCACGAGCGAGGACCCGGCGCAGGGATGGGTGCGCGCCGAGAACGGGCTGACGCGCAACTACTTCCACGACTTCCTGTTCCTGCCGCCCGTGGGCGCGAACAGGACGCCGCAGATGCTCATCTCGGCGGGCGACGGGTCGCCGGGCTTCTGGCGGCGCGAGTCGCGCGGGGCGAAGGCGGCGGTGTTCCGCAGCGACGACTGCGGCGAGTCGTGGTACCGCGTGGGCCGGAACCTGGCCGACGACATGGACAGCTTCATGTGGGCGCTGACGCCCCACCCGACGGACCCGAACGCCGTGTTCGGCGGCGTGGGCGCGGTTAACCGCGGCGAGGCGGTGGACACGCCGAGCAACGGCTCGCCGGCGCTCATCGACACGCCCGGCGATCTGCTGCTGTCGCGGGACCGCGGCGACACCTGGGAGCGGCTGCCGCTGACGCTGCCCGCCGACCGCGTGCTCTGGGCCGCCGCCGACTGAAACCCCTTCCGGCCCGAGGGTCCGCTTACCGAGGCGCGCCCTCACCCCAGCCCTCTCCCGGGGAGCGTGGGAGCCTTCGCCGGCGTCGGTGTGAGCCGGACGCGGTGAAGCGTTCTCGGGAGTGGCAGGGGACCGGGCAGGGCAGGGATCGCGCGGGCGGGGGCCGGGTAGCGGGCGCCGCCCGGCTGCCGCGGAGGGACGTGCTAGGATGGCGACAACTGACGCCGCGCCGGCGGCCGGCGCGCTGTTCCCCGCCGTGCGGCGGACGCCGCTGCCCGGCGGCTACATGGGCAAGCTGCTGCGCGTGGACCTGAGCGCCGGCCGCTGCTGGGACGTGAACCTGCCCGAGGAGCCGCTGCTGCGACAGCTCTGGGGCGGGCAGGCGCTCGCGACCTACATCCTGCTCCAGCTGCTGCCGCTCGACGCCACCGCGCTCGGGCCGGAGAACGTCATCGTCATCATGACCGGGCCGGTGGCGGGCACGGGGCTCACGCCGGGCGGCACGAAGACCACGGCCGTATACCTGAGCCCGGCCACCCACCACACGCTCGGCCGCGCCGCCACCAGCGGCTTCTGGGCGATGGCGCTGAAGGCGGCCGGCTACGACGGGGTCATCGTCACCGGCGCGGCGCCGCAGCCGACGTATCTCTACGTGGACGAGGACGGCGTCGAGCTTCGCGATGCGCGCCACGTGTGGGGGCTGGGCACGCGGGCCACCGAGGACCGGCTGCGCGCGGAGGCGGGGCACCCCGAGGCGCGCGTGGCCTGCATCGGGCCGGCGGGCGAGCACCTGGTCCACGCGGCGATGCTGGTGAACGACTACAACCACACCGCGGCGCACGGCGTGGGCGCCGTGATGGGGTCGAAGAACCTGAAGGCGATCGTGGCGCGCGGCAGCCGGCGGCCGCCGATCCGCGACAAGGCGGCGCTGATCGACGCGGGCGAGCGCTGGCGCGGGGCGCTCAAGCCGCGCACGTACACCGTGCAGAAGCGGCTGCACAGCCCCGGCCACGGGGAGGACTGGGGCGCCATCACGCGGCTGAACTGGCGCGCGACGGTGATCACCGACGAGGCGCGGGGCCTGGACCAGAACCGCGTGACGCTGCGGCCCTGCTTCCAGTGCCCGCGGCTGTGCCCCTGGGACGCCGAGATCGGCGAGGGGCCGCACAAGGGCACGGTGGTCCACTTCAACGGCGGCAGCGAGTGGATGGACACCTTCTATAACCTCGGCTTCCAGGGCAACGACGTGCTCTACCTGGCCGAGCGGATCAACGACCTGGGCATCGAGTGCAGCCACTACGCGAACGGCGCGGGGCTGGCGTTCGAGGCGTGGGAGAAGAGGCTGCTGGGGCCCGACCGGACCGACGGCCTGGAGCTAGTCTGGGGCAACCTGGCCGCGGCCGAGGCGCTGCTGGAGCGGTGCGCCCGCCGTGAGGGCTGGCTGGGCAACCTGCTGGCCGACGGGCCGAAGGAGCTGGCCGCGGCGCTGGGCGGCGACGCGCCGCGGTGGGTCGTCCACACGAAGGGGGGCACGCCGGC
>JAJPHF010000059.1 GCA_021325365.1 Pseudomonadota bacterium | reverse complement strand
GCCGGCGTGCCCCCCTTCGTGTGGACGACCCACCGCGGCGCGTCGCCGCCCAGCGCCGCGGCCAGCTCCTTCGGCCCGTCGGCCAGCAGGTTGCCCAGCCAGCCCTCGCGCCGCGCGCACCGCTCCAGCAGCGTCTCGATGGCCGCCAGGTTGCCCCAGGTCAGCTCCAGCCCGTCGGTGCGGTCCGGCCCCAGCAGCCCCTTCTCCCACGCCTCGAACGCCAGCCCGGCGCCGTCGGCGTAGTGGCTGCACTCGATGCCCAGGTCGTTGATCCGCTCGGCCATGTAGAGCACGTCGTTGCCCTGCAAGCCTAGGTTGATGAACGTGTCGATCCACTCGCTGCCGGCGTCGAAGTGGACTACCGTGCCCTTGTGTGGCCCCTCCCCGAGCACCGCGTCCCAGGGGCACAGCCGCGGGCACTGGAAGCAGGGGCGGGGCGTGATCAGGTTCTGGTCGAAGCCCTTGGCGTCGTCGGGCGTGATGATCGTCTCGCGCCAGTTGCGCTTGGTGATCGCGCCCCAGGCCCGCGCGTGGCCGACGGTGTGCCGCGCCTCGATCTTGAACGTCAGCGGCTTCAGCGCCTTGCGCCAGCGGGCGCCCGCGTCGAGCAGCCGCGCCTTGTCGCGGATCGGCGGGCGCCGCGTGCCACGGGCCACGATGGCCTTGACCTTCTTGTAGCCGAGGATCGTGCCGACGCCGTGCGCCGCGGCGTGGTTGTAGTCGTTCACCAGCATCGCCGCATGGACCAGGTGCTCGCCCGCCGGCCCGATGGCCGCCACGCGCGCGTCCTGGTGGCCCACCTCGGCCCGCAGCCGGTCCTCAGTCGCCCGCGTGCCGAGGCCCCAGACGTGGCTGGCGTCGCGCAGCTCGACGGCGCCGTCATTCACATAGATGTAGGTCGGCCGGTCGGCCACGCCGGTGACGATGATGCCGTCGTAGCCGGCCTCCTTGAGCGCGCTCGCCCAGAAGCCGCTCGTGGCCGCGCGGCCCAGCGTGCGGTGGGTGGCGGGGCTGAGGAACACCGCGGTCAGCTTCGTGCCGCCCGGCGTCAGCCCGGTGCCGGCGAGCGGCCCGGTCATCATGATGACGGGGTTCTCGGGGCTGAGCGGCGTCGCGTCGAGCGGCAGCATCTGCAGCAGGATGTAGGTCGCCAGCGCTTGCCCGCCCCAGAGCTTCCGCAGCAGCGGCTCCTCGGGCAGGTTCTCGTCCCAGCAGCGGCCACTGGTCAGGTCCACGCGCAGGAGCTTGCCCATGTAGCCGCCGGGCAGCGGCGTCCGCCGCACCGCGGGGAACAGCTCGGCGGCAGGGGGTGGCGCGGTTGCAGCCATGTTTTCGCCTCCAATGGGCCGCCGCGATCGTGGCGGGGTGGCCGCCGGGCAGTTCAGCGCGCCGGCGGGCCGATCTCCGCCACCAGGCGGTTGTCGTAGAACTGCTTGGGATCGGCCGTCGCCGCGGCCGGATTGTCGAGCAGCCGCAGCATGCTCGCGATCGACTGCTCGGGCACTTCCAGGCTGTCCGGGAAGTAGGCGCGGTAGAAGTCCACGGTCTCCTGCAAGACGGCGGCGTCGTCCACCTTGGTGTACTTCTGGAGCGACGCCTTGCTCACGGCAACGTCGCTCTTGGCCAGCGCCCGCCCCTCGTCAAGGCCGCGCAGGAAGCGCAGGGCCACGTCGCGGTTGCGCGGCTCCTGCAGCCACGACTCCCGCACCCCGACGACGTTCTGCGGGAACAGCCCGTAGTCGCCCAATTCGGTAAAGGGCGTCAGGCGGTGGAAGCCCGCCTTGCGCGCCTCCAGGTTCCACGGGTAGCCCAGCGGCGCCGCGTCGGCCTGGCCGGCAACCAGCGCCGTCATCGTCTCCTGCGTGCCGCCGGACTGGAGGATCGTGGCATCGTCGCGCTGCAGCCCGCCAGCGGCCAGCATGGCGACCGCCGCGAAGTAGCTGGCGGTGCCGAAGCGGGTGACCGGGATGACCTTGCCCTTGAGGTCGGAGAACTGGGTGATCTCGGGCTTGGCCCACGGCTCCAGCGTGAAGTTGCTGACGAACGAGCCGACGAGCAGCATGTCGCCGCCCTGGAGCCGGTTCAGCGCCGCGTCCCCGCCGCTGATGATGCCGACGTCCCACTGGCCGCCGACCATCGCCTGGATGATCGCGCTCGCCCCGCCCACGTACTCCAGCGCCACGTCGAGGCCGTACTTCGTGAAGCGCCCCTCCTCGGCGGCGTCCCACAGCGGCAGGGAGGAGGCGGCGAGAGGCGTGTAGGGCACCGTGAGCTTGATCGGCTCGCCAGGCGCCGGCTGGGCCGAGACCGCAAGCCCCGGGGCCGGCGGCCCGCCCGCCGCCGGCTCCGGCGCGCTGGGGCGGGCCGCCGGGGCCGCGCCGCTGCACGCCACGGCCGCCAGGGCCATGACGCCCACGACTCCTGCAGCCAGCCGCCGGCCCCACTGAGCCCCTTGCCAGCCCCGCATGCCTCCGCCTCCCGCTCGCCGCGCACCCAGCCACCACGCGTCGGGCCGCGCACACCATGATGCGAGTGTAGGGACCGCCCTCGGCAGTGTCAAGCGATGCTCGGGCCACTCCATACAGCGCCGCCCACTGAGCCGCCCGTGCCCCGACCCTACGATATCGCTAATCCCCTGTGGCAAGGCCGAAGGCATCTCTGATCGCGATCATCCGCTTGCACGAAAGATCATATACCTCCATGTCGGCGATGACCCGAAGGCGATCACGGTGCTGGCTGATATACGTGTTAGAGCCGTCCGCCCCGCGTGACTCCCGCACCCTGCTCTCAACATAGCCTTCGCGGGCCGATAGGACAGGCAGTGTTCCCACCACATCCTTTCTCACGAAGAATGCGTTGACTCCAACGCTATCACTACCAACGAACGCATACCCCTTCGCTTCCGCTAGATCGCAGAGGGCAGCCAGGGACGCACCGAAGTATAGCCGACCGTGGTGGGCCGCTAGGCGGTTGAAATCGTCCTTATACGGCACGGTGATCCGCAGCTCCGGCCCAAACGTACTATTATATTCGATGACCACAATTCTCGGCGTGATCACGTCGATGGCGTCGAAAATCCAATAATCGTTGCCGTCGATGTCTATCGATAGGAGCCCGATATCCCCTGAGATGCCGGCGCGCCGAATGAGATCATTGATGTTCGCGCGGGTCACGAAGGCAGAGATTGCATGAATCTCGTGACTCCAAAGCAGACGATCGCCGTTGTATCGCCGCAGAAACTCTAGGTGTGCCGTGCCGGCGTCAATAATCAGGCCTCTCCAATTGTTGCTCATCAACAGAAAGCGCGTGTTGGCCTCTCTGTAGTCTTCAACACCGAACTCGACGAAGGTGGTGTTGGGCACCGGCACGTGGCGGATCAGATACTGAATGATGCCATCCTCACCAAATTGAGAGAATACCTTGAACTCCGCCTCTTGAATCGACGCATACTGCGCATTACTTACAAGCGTCGCGTGCAGTTTGCCAAGCGAGAGCTTCAGTTCATCTTGCTCGACCCTTAGCTGTTCTTGATCAAATGCGATTTGCCGTAGTAGCTGTGGTGTGTCGCCAAGTAGCTGGCGGCGATACCACGCTCGCGCACGCATCAGGTTTTCTCTCATGGATATCCGTCCATCGCCCAGCCCCCAACGCCAGCGTGCTCGCCTCCCAGCCCCGGTCTAGCCGGCCGTGGCAGTCGCGTTTCAGGGGCGTCCCGAACCGGTGCCGCGGCGCCCCCAAGGCAGGTCCGCCGGATGCCACCAGACCCGAGCACGACGGCGGCCGGTGGGCTCAGCCACAGGCGTTAGTCCGCCGGGCTTACGACGGTTCTGGCACGCTGGAGGCCAAACAGGTGCCTAGTTGACTAACTCGCCAAAGACATCCGTAAGTGCTCTGCAATATCTCTCCATCGTAAAAGTGTCCATCGCCCAACGCCGGGCATTGGCACCGAGGTTCCCCAGCAGTGCCCGGTCACCCTCCAGGGTTGCGATCTGCTCAGCCAGTGCCGCAACGTCGCCGGGCGGGTAGAGCAGCCCTGTCACTCGATTCTGGATGAGTTCCGTCGTACCGCCGGCCGCGGCTCCAATAACCGGCTTGCCCAGCTTCATGGCTTCAATCGTTACGCGTCCGAACGCCTCGGACGCTGAGCACATCAAAGCGACGTCGCTTTTGGCGATATAGTTTGCGGGATCCGATACCGCCCCCACGAACTCCAGTTGATCGGTGATCGCAAGATCTCGGGCCTCCTGCTTCAACACTCCCCCGTAATTACCCCCCTCGCTACCCACCAGCGTTAGCCTCACCGTCTTGCCCTGGTCGCGGAGCCGCGCCACTGCGCGGATGGCGTCCAGCTGCCCCTTGCCGGGGACTAGGCGGCCCACTAGGATCAGCTGGAGTGCGTCGTTATCTGCCTGGCGCTGCGCGGCGGTTACCGTCGGCGTTTCGACAGCGTAATAGACGATCCGCATCTTGCCCGTCGGCAGCGATTCCTTTAGCGCATGTGCAACGGCACGCGAATTGATAATCAGGCGCGAAGACAAGCGATCTATAAGCGCCATGCTGGCCGTCCTGCCCCAGTCGAAGTGCAAGTGGTGGTCCTCTTGGCCGAACTCGTGGATGTACCAAACGTGCGTCACCCGTGCAACCCGTGCGGCGACGGCGCCCAGGGGGATCGTCATCGTGTTCGTGACCGCGAGATCCGGACGGTAGCTGGAAAGGAGCGGGAGCATGCGCTTCAGCGCCAGTAGGTTTCGGGCCAACCGCCGGAATCGCCCCTGCCGTGGGTGGCGCGGGTTCCCGCCCATCCACCAGCGGTAGGGAAGCACTGCCGTGCGAACGCCGACCGGAGCCAGCAGGTCCACGAGCGAGCCGGGTTGAGGCGCCGTCACGAGAACATCATGGCCCATACGGCTCAGCCCTTTGGCGGCGTCGACTAGAGACAGCTCCGCGCCCCCGGTGATCTGTCCCTCGTGGGAAAACCAGACGATCTTCATCTGTGCGCCGTCCACGTCCCGGGCTTGCGCCGAATGTCCGTTACCGCGCGTCGCGCGCCAGGCCGCCCAGTGGCGTCGCCTTCGGCAGCGCCGCCCGCGCCAGGCTCTTGAGCGTGCCGCGGCGCAACAGCAGCTTGCCGCGCCGGAAGGCGCGTCTCGCATATCTATGCCGCCATTGCAGCGGATTGTCGACCTTTTGTCAACCCGTCCGCATGGCTTCCTGAAGGGCCTCCAGTGAGGGCGGTTTGTCAGCGCTTGGAGCAGTTTGCAGCGAGGCCGAGCGGTCGGCCGACCGAGGGGCGGTGGCCAGTGGCGCTGGCCGTATTCCCCGCAACAGGGCGCGGCCGGCCACGCGAGCCGCCCCGACAGCACGCTGGCCGCTCACCGGGCGCGCAAGCCGCCCCAAGCGGGCGCATTACGGGACCTGTCACAGGAGTGGTCGGCCGCCTGCTCATCGCGGGAGGGTCCCTCCCGATGCAATGGCCGGGCGTGACTGGCAGGAGGACGGGCCGTATGCTCGCGCCGGTCGGTCGGCGGCTAGCGGCCGAAGCGGCAGCGGACGAGGGTGCGCAGCACGACGAAGCCATCGCGCCAGGAGATCTTCTTGCCGTCTTCGTACTCGCGGCCCGCGTAGGTGATCGGCACCTCGTAGATGCGGTGGCCAGCGCGGAGGATCTGGGCGGTAATCTCGGGATCGAAGCCCCACCGCGGCTCGCGCAGGTGCAGCTTGCGCGCGACGTCGGCGGTGAACATCTTGTAGCAGGTCTCCATGTCGGTCAGCGTCGTATCGTAGAGCACGTTGGTGAGCTGTGTGAGGGTCTTGTTGCCGACGCTGTGCCAGTAGCGCATCGCCCGCCGCTCGGCGCCCAGGAAGCGCGAGCCGTAGACGACCTTCGCGCGCCCGGCGAGGATCGGGCGCAGCAGGACGTGGTAGTCCTCGGGGTCGTACTCCAGGTCCGCGTCCTGAATGACGATCGCGTCGCCGCTCACGGCTTGCAGCCCCGTCTGGACGGCAGCGCCCTTGCCGCGATTTGCCGGATGCTCGATCACGACCAGGTCGCCGCGCTGCGCCTCCTCCGCGAGGATCTGGCGCGTGCCGTCGGTCGAGCAGTCGTCGACGCAGATGATCTCCTTCTCCACGTCGACCGCCCGCACGCGCGCCAGCAGCTCAGACAGCGTGTCGCGCTCGTTGTAGATGGGAATGATGACCGACAGCTTCACGCCGCTCCCTCCACCGCCTCGGCCGGATACTATACGCGAGGAGACTGTCGAGCGGAAAGGTGCGCTTCGGCACGGACGATCGGGCCGCCCAGAGCGGAGTAGGTTCGCCGCATCCGGGCCAAGCCGGAGCGCGGCCGCCCCCGCGTCCACTCCCCTTGATGCTCGCACCGTTGAGAACCAGCTCGTCAAAGCAGCAATACTGCATGTCTTGTCGTCATTCGGTGCTCGTCCTGTCTCGTTCCCCGCTCCAGCTCCCCGGGTAGCCTTCGCTGGCCGCCGTTACAGTTTCTTTACAGCGCCGGCCCATACGACAACAACATCTTAACAGTGGATCCGTTAAGAAGTCGCAAGCCGCGATCCTGACTGGTCAATCTCTAATGCGAGGGGTAGGATCGAGAGGCCGTGCTCTTCGCCCGGTTCGGCACCAATGCCAGAACCGTGCACTGGCGGTGACCGCGAAGGGCATCCATCCAGCGACGCAGTTGCGGCTAATGAGGGGAAACACCCGGTCCTGCGACCCGCGGCCTAGCCACGCGTTTGCGGCGCAACTTGCTGGGCAACGCCGGGATAGCAGGACAGGAAAGGCCCGGACGGCTGGCACCGCCGGGCCCGGCGGCAGAGGAGCGGTCGCACGCCCTTTCGCTATGCCCTGCGCTCGTGGCAATTCCCAAGTCGCGGGGCGACGCGGAGCCTGATTGACGGTTGGCCCGTACGGTCAGGGCCTCGCGTTCTATGGAGACCAACGTGTGGGAAGGGCGGCAGGTCTCGATCGTCTTCCCCGCGTACAACGAGGAGGCGGGCATCGCCGCCGCCGTGCGCGACTTCCGGGCCTGCCCGGCCGTCGACGAGGTC
>JAJPHF010000042.1 GCA_021325365.1 Pseudomonadota bacterium | reverse complement strand
GCCCCTGCAAGAGAACGCATTGGCAGGGGGGGCGATCGTCCGGGGAGGCGAGGATAGCGCCCGGAGCGTTGGTGGCGAGGTGACGAACGGCGGCCACGTGCGGGGGGCCACTGGGCTTGGCCTGCCAGTGCGCGCGGGCTGGGGGTGCGGTAGAATGGGCTGCTTCGAACGGGCGCCGCGGCCGGCGGCTGGCGAAGGGTAGGGCGGATGCGGACGCAGGGCGGGACGCGGAGCACGAACGGTAGAAATCCCGGGCGCGCGGCGAGCCGGACGGCGCACGCCGGGCATCGCGCCTGGTGCGCCCTGGCGCTCGCGCTGGTCGGCGTGCTCGCGCTCGCGGCGTGCGGCGGCACGCATGGGGCGGCGCAGGGCACGCCGGGCTTTCGCGTCGGCCTGGTGACCGACGTGGGCAAGATCGACGACCGCTCGTTCAACCAGTCGGTCTGGGAGGGCGTGCAGCAGGCGCAGGGCGAGGTGCCCGGCATCACCGAGGCCAAGTACGTCGAGACGACCGACCCGAAGGACTACGAGAAGAACATCCAGCAGTTCACCGACGCCAACTACGACGTCGTCGTGACGGTGGGCTTCGCGCTGGCCGACCCCACCTACGAGGCGGCGAAGCGCCACCCCAATATCCGCTTCATCGGCGTCGAGCAGGTGCTGGCGCGCGACGACCAGCACCCCGATTGGCCGCTCCCGAACCTCGTCGGCATCACCTTCGAGGACGACAAGGCCGGCTTCCTGGCCGGCGCGCTTGCCGCGCTCACCACCCGCTCCGGCACCGTGGGCGCCGTGCTGGCGACCGACACGGTGCCGCCCGTGTACCGCTTCGGCGAGGGCTTCCGGGCGGGCGTGCGCTACGCGAACCCGTCCGCCCAGCTCGTCGTCGCCTACCACAACGACGTGGGGCTCGACCGCACGTTCACCGATCCCGAGTGGGGCAAGACCACTGCCAACGCCGAGATCGACCGCGGCGCCGACGTGCTGTTCGGCGCCGGCGGCAAGACCGGCAACGGGGCGCTGATCGGCATCGTCGAGCGCGGCAAGTGGGCGATCGGCGTGGACACCGACCAGTACTACACGATGCCCGAGGCCCAGAAGGGCCTACTCTCCAGCGCGATGAAGCTGCTCCAGCCGGCTGTCGTCCAGCTCGTCCGCGCCGCCAAAGAGGGCACCTTCCCGGCCGGCACCTTCACGGGCGAGGTGGCGCTCGCGCCGTTCCACGACCTGGACAGCCAGGTGTCGGCCGACGTGAAGGGGCGGCTCGCCGAGATCCAGCGCGGGCTGACCGATGGGTCGATCAAGACCGCCGTGGCGGCGGTGAAGCCGGCGAGCTGAGCGCGTGGCCCAGCAGCCGACCATCCTCGCATCCGAAGCCGCCCCGTCCCCGAGCCGCCCTCGCGCGCGCGCCGTCCCCGTCGCGCGGGCCGCGTTAACCGCCGTGGCGCTGCCGGTGCTGGCCGTGGCGACGGCGCTGGTCGCGGGCGGCGCGATCATCGCCCTCGCCGGGCGCGACCCGCTGCTGGCCTACGAGGGCCTGTGGGAGGGCTGCTGCGCCTCCCCCCGCGCGCTGAGCGAGACGCTGGTCTGGGCGACGCCCTACGTCTTCACGGGCCTCGGGGTAGCGCTCGCCTTCCACGGCGGGCTGTTCAACATCGGCGCCGAGGGCCAGCTGGCCCTCGGCGCGCTCGTGGCGGCGTGGCTGGGCTACGCGCTGCCCGGCCTGGTCGGCCCGCTGCCCGCGGTCGTCCACCTGCCGCTCGTCCTGCTCGCAGGCACCCTTGCCGGCGCCGCCTGGGGCGCCGTCCCCGGCTGGCTGAAGGCGCGCACCGGCGCCCACGAGGTCATCAACACCATCATGCTGAACTACGTCGCGCTGCTCGCCGTCAGCTACCTGCTGAACGGCCCGCTGCGCGACCCGAATCCCCTGAACGTCATCGCCCGCACGCCCGAGATCGCGCTCGGCGCCCGCCTGCCGCGCCTCGCCCCCGACCTGCGCCTGCACGCGGGCCTGCTCCTCGCCCTCGTGATGACCGGCGTCGTCTGGTGGGGCGTGTACCGCACGACGCTGGGCTTCGCCATCCGCGCGATCGGCGCCAATCCCGCCGCCGCCCGCGCCGCCGGCATGCCGCTCGGCCGGCTGCTGGTCGTGACGCTGGCGCTCAGCGGCGCGCTGGCGGGCCTCGCCGGCGCCGTCGAGGTGGCGGGCCTGAACTACCGCGACGAGCTAGGCTTCAGCCTTGGGTATGGGTTCGACGCCATCGCCATCGCGCTGCTGGCCCGCGCGCAGCCGCTCGGCGTGATTCCGGCCGCGCTGCTGCTCGGCGCGCTGCGCAACGGCGCCGCCCGCATGCAGTTCCTGGCCGGCGTGCCCGTCGACCTGGTGGTGGTATTGGAGGGACTGATCCTGCTGTTCGTGGCGGCCGAGGTGCTGGTGCGGCGGCTGTACCGCCTGCCGGCTGCCGGCCCGCCGCTCGTGTTCACGCGAGGCTGGCGCTAGTGACGCCCCGGCGCCTCTGGCTGATGCTCGTCGCCGTCGCGCTGATCGTCGCCGCCGCGGTGGCGCTCGGCCGCGAGCAGATGGCGGCGCCGGCCATCGTCGCCAGCATGCTCCGCACGACGCTGCAAGTCGCCACGCCGCTGACCCTCGGCGCGCTGGCCGGGGTGTACTGCGAGCGCGCGGGCGTCGTCAACATCGGCATCGAGGGGATGATGCTGCTCGCGGCGTTCGGCGGCTTCGTGGCCGCGCTGGCCGCCCACGCCGCGCTTGGCGACGCCGCCGTGGGGCAGAGCCTGGCGGTCGGCGTGCTGGCCGCCGTGCTCTGCGGCGGGCTGGCGGGCGCCTTCCTCGCGCTGCTGTGCGTCACCTACCGCGTGGATCAGATCATCAGCGGCACCGTCCTGAACGTGCTCGCCATCGGCCTGACGGGCTACCTCAGTCGCCAGTTGTTCTTTCAGACGGGGATGCCCCACGCACCCGGCGTGCTGCCCACGCTGCGGCTGCCGGGACTCGCCGACCTGCCGCTGGTGGGCGCGGTGTTCGAGCAGCAGCCGATCGCCCTGGCCGCGCTCGCCCTGGTCGTCCTCACCCACGGCGTGCTGTTCCATACGGTGTGGGGGCTGCGGACGCGGGCGGTCGGTGAGCACCCGCGGGCCGCCGACACGGCCGGCATCGACGTGGCGCGCGTCCGCTGGGTGAACGTGATCGTGGGCGGGCTGGTCGCGGGCCTGGCCGGCGCCTACTTCACGCTGGAGTCGGTGCCCAGCTTCGAGCCGCTGATGACGAACGGCCGCGGCTTCATCGCGCTGGCGGCGATGATCTTCGGCGGCTGGACGCCGCTCGGCGCCTGGGCGGCGTCGCTGATGTTCGGCGCGGCGCAAGCGCTCCAGATCAACGCTCAGAGCTTCGGGCTCGCCGTGCCCTCGCAGCTCGTCGGCATGCTGCCCTACCTGCTGACGATGCTGGCCCTGGCGGGCCTGGCCGGGCGCAGCCGCCCGCCCGCCGCCGACGGCCAGCCCTACGATCCGCACGAGGCCGACACGTGACCGAGCAGTCGCCCGCGCCCGCGGACGCCGCCCCGCCCGAACCGGCAGATGCCGCCGCGCCGCTCCTGGAGGCGCGGGGTATCGTGAAGCGCTTCCGGGCGGTCGTCGCCAACGACGCCGTGGACTTCACGCTCCGCGCCGGGGAAGTGCACGCGCTGGTTGGCGAGAACGGCGCCGGCAAGACCACCCTGATGAACGTCTGCTACGGACTAGAGCGCCCGGACGCAGGCGTGGTCTACGTGCGCGGCCGCCCCGTGGCGCTGCGCCGGCCGGCCGACGCCCTGCGCCTCGGCATCGGTATGGTCCACCAGCACTTCATGCTGGTGCCGGTGTTCACGGTGCTGGAGAACGTCGTGCTGGGCGTCGAGCCCCACGGCCCCGCCGGCGCGCTTGACCGCCGCGCGGCGCGGGCGCGGCTGCGCGCGCTCGGCGAGCGCCACGCGCTGCCCGTCGATCCCGACGCGCGGGTCGAAGACCTCGCGGTCGGCCAGCAGCAGCGCGTCGAGATCCTGAAGGCGCTCTACCGCGACGCGCGCACCCTGATCCTCGACGAGCCGACGGCGGTGCTCACGCCGCGCGAGGTGGACGACCTGTTCGCCGTGCTGCGCGGCCTGGCGGCCAGCGGGGCCGGCATCGTCTTCATCACGCACAAGCTGTCGGAGGCGCTGGCGGTGGCCGACCGCATCACCGTGCTGCGCCGCGGCCGCGTCGTGGCGACCGTGCGGCCGGGCGACACCGACGCGGCGGGGCTCGCGGCGCTGATGGTCGGGCGCGCGGTGGCGCTGGCGCCCACGAAGCCGCCGGCCGACCCCGGCCCGCCGGTGCTGCAGGTCGAGAGCCTGTCCGTTCGCGACGCGCGCGGGCTACTCGCCGTGGACGGCGTGTCGTTCGCCGTGCGCGCTGGGGAGGTGCTAGGCATCGCCGGCGTGCAGGGCAACGGCCAGACGGAGCTGGTCGAGGCGCTGGCGGGCCTGCGGCCCCTCGTGGGCGGCACGATCGCCTGGCCGGGCGTGGCCGCGTCTCGCCCGACGCCGCGCGCCATCCGCGCCGGCGGCACCGCCTACGTCCCCGAGGACCGCCAGCGCGACGGACTGGTGCTCTCGTTCTCGGTGGCCGACAACCTGGTGCTCTGCGCCTACGACGCGGCGCCGTTCGCCCGCTGGGGCCAGCGCGACGCGGCGGCCATTGCGGCCCACGCCCGCGCGCTGATAGCGGCATTTGACGTCCGGGCGCCTAGCCCCGCGACCCCCGTGGCGCGGCTGTCGGGCGGGAATCAGCAGAAGGTGATTCTGGCGCGGGAGCTATCGGGCCGGGTGCGCCTGGTGCTCGCCAACCAGCCGACGCGCGGGCTGGACGTCGGGTCGGTCGAGGGCGTCCACCAGCGCCTGCTCGCGCTGCGGGCCGCTGGCGCCGCCGTCCTGCTCGTCTCCACCGACCTGGACGAGCTACGCGCGCTCGCCGACCGCATCGCGGTCCTCTACCGCGGCCGCCTCGTCGCCACCCTCCCCGCCGCCACCGCCGCGCCCGAACACCTCGGCCTGCTCATGGCGGGGCACGTCCCCTCGCCCACGTAGCAGCGCAACGCCCAGGACGTTGTAGGGCCGGGGCTCGGCCCCTGCCGCCCGGCCGTCAGGCTGACTCAACCATTCGGAAAGCCGCTGGAGATTACTGCCGCGGCAGGTACGACATGTCGATGAAGTGGTCGATGTCGACGGTGCCTTGCATCAGGTCCGCGCGGCGGAAGAAGTCGAGCTGGTCCTTCATGCTATCCACGTTCACCGTGCCGTCGCGCGACATGTCCGTCCAGATCGTGTCCTTCAGCACGCTCACGTCCAGCTTGGTGTACTTCGAGACGACCTCCATCACCTCGGGTGTCTGCTGGCGCCCCAGCTCGGCGCCCTGCAGCAGCGCCGCCAGGAAGCGCTCGACCACCGGGCGGTCGGCCGCGAGCTGGCTGGAGATCAGGACGACCGACACCTCCATGTCGGGCACGATCTCGTCGAAGGTCAGCACCAGGTGGGCATCGCCCGCCTTGATCGTGTTCGCCACCCACGGCTCGGCGGCGCAGGCGGCGTCGATCTCCTGCTTCGCCATCGCGCCGGGGATCGTCTGGAACGGCATGTTGACGACTTCCACGTCGCTCACCGTCATCCCGGCCGACTCCAGCATCTTGCCCACCATGTAGTGGCAGGGCGCGCCCGGATTGTTGAAGCCAACGCGCTTGCCGCGGTTGGCCTGGATGTTGGGCAGGTCCACGCCGTTGCGGCCGACGTAGGCGCCGAAGCCGTGGCCGCGCGACATGCGGCTGAAGTCGGAGACGATCTTCGCGTCGACCCCGCGGGCCAGCGCGTTGAACAGGCTGGCGCTGATCCCCCCGATGGCGACGTCCAGCTCGCCCGTGGAGAGCGGCGCGATCATCTCCGACCCGCCGGTCATCGGCAGCAGGTTCAGGTCCAGCCCGGCGTCGCGCATGTACCCTTTCTCGATCGCCATTGCCAGCGGGGCGATCGTCACGTTCTGGCTGACGCCCACACGCAGCGTGCGCGGCTGGGCCGCGGGCGCCGCGCTCGCGGTCGGCTGCGCCGGCGCCGCGGCCGTCGGCGCGCTCGCCGCCGGGGCCGGCGCCGCCGGCGCGACCGCTCGCGGCGTGCAGCCGAGCAGCAGGGCGACCGTCACGACGCCGCCCAGGATCGATGGAGTGCGCGACCAGGTTCCCACGAGCAGTCTCCTCCGTGTGCCAAGCGTTGCCCATATCTGGCGAGGCGCAGTAATCAGCGTCCGGCCGCGGCCGTGTACGGACCCTGGCGGGCAGAGCAAGCAGTGCCAGGACACCGGGCCGGGTGGCGACCGGGCGGGGCCCTGCTTGCCGCGCCCTGGGCAGCGCGCTCGAAGCCGGCAATTCAGGATCAGAACGGCGTCGGCGTCTGGTGCGTCAGCATGATCTCGCGGCGCGCGCGGGCCGATTGCAGGATGGCGGTACAGACTTCGAGGGTCGCCATGCCCCAGCGGCCATCGTGCCACGGGGGCTCGCCGGCCACCACCGCCTGGTACAGCTCGTCGATCAGCGCCTGCTGCTCGCTCGGCTCGCCCGCCAGGTCGATCTCCATCTTGCCGTCGTCGCCGTACACGTACAGGCCGTCGGGCGACTGGCGCAGGTCGGCGCGCTGGCAGCTCACCAGCGTCAAGCCGAAGAACGGCTGGTGCCGCCCGGCCGCCGCGTTCGCCGCCAGCTCCGCGCGCCGGTCCTGCGCGCCGCCGAAGCGCAGCGCCTCGCGGCTCGCCGCCTCCGCGTCGGCGCCGCTGGCCGCGCCGCGGGCCGCGAACGCCCGGCGGGTCGCGAAGTGGGTCGCCGGGTCGCGCGCCTGGCCGCGCTCGCCGAGCCAGTAGTGCAGCTCCGAGGAGTCGAAGTGGCCGTAGCCGCTGTAGACCAGGGTCGCGGGCGTGCCGTCCTCGAACTCGAGGTACGCCGTGTAGCAGCCCTCCGTCGGCCGGGCGTCGTCCCAGCGCCCCGTCATCGCCCGCACGCTGCGCACGCGCCCACCGCCGATCGCCCGCACGATCTCCACCTGGTGCGGCGCCTGGATGTACACCACGCCGCCGCCGCGGCTGGTGTCCAGCTCCCACGGCGCGCGCGGCCGGTACAGCAGGTCGGTGTAGTTCCAGGTCTGCAGCATCATCAGCGGGCCGAAGGCGCCGGCGCGCACCAGCCGGGCCAGCTTGCGGATCGGCGCGTCGAAGCTGTGCGTGTGGCCGCAGATGAGCACGACGCCGTTGCGCTCGGCCGCCGCGTTCATCGCCTCGGCCTCGGCGACGGTGAGCGCCAGCGGCTTCTCGCAGATGACGTGCTTGCCGCGCTCGGCGGCCGCGATGACGTGCTCGGCGTGCAGGTACGCGGGCGTACAGACGTAGACGGCGTCGACGGCGGGGCTGGCGCAGAGCGCCTCCACGCTCGTGAACGTCGGCGCGTCGAACTCGCGGGCGAACGCGGCGAGCGCGTCCTGGCGCACGTCGGCGGCCCCGGCCAGCTTGAGGCGCGGATCGCGGGCGAGCTGCGGGATCATGAAGGTGCTGGCGAGGCCCAGGCCGACGATGCCCAGGCGCAGTACGGGTGGCACGGCGGTCTCCAGCGCTTATTCGTCGGCGAACAGCCCGCGCACCGGCAGGCTCCAGCCGGGCACTACGTCTTCGCCATCCAGCATATCGGCTTCGCTCAGCACACGCACGGGCTGATCCGGCCGGTGGACGGCCACCGTATGCGGGCGGGGGTTGACGGTGATGACCATCCGCGTGCCATAGTGGAGCCAGGTGGCTGCCTTCTCTGCGACATCGCGGGGACGATCGCCGGGGGCAACCACCTCAACAGCGAGGTCGGGCGGCCCGGGCCAGTAGGCGGGCTGACGCCCCACGGCCAGCACGCGCTCGCGACGGACGAACGCCACGTCGGGCGCGCGCACGGTGTCGGGATTGGTCGCGAGGAGGAATCCCGTCTCCGCCGCGAAGACGCGGCCCAAACGCTGGGCGCGGACGTGAACGGCCAGCGAGACGTGCAGGTCGCTCGTCACCCAGCCGTGCTCGCCTCCACTTGGCGCCAGCGTCCGTAGCTCTCCGGCCACCAGCTCGTGTCGCAGCCCGTCGTCGGGCAGGCACAGTAGCTCCGCCGCCGTCATCCGCCTGGCCTCCGCGTCCATTGCCTGCTCCCTGACCCGCGTGCTCGACACCCCATTGTAAGCCGGCGGGACCATCGGCCCCGGAGCGCGCCGCTCCACGGCTTGCGCCATTCGACACACTCGGGCATGGACCATCCACCGCTGTCGCTGGCATCGGCGGCGGGGTTGTGGCAGGATAGGGCCACCTTGCCGAGAGAGGACCAGGACCGACTATGCCGATTCCTGCCGAGAAGGCTATCCAGATGGTGCGCCGGGCGCACAGCCAGGCGGCCCAGCTCGACATCGCCGTGACCGCCGTCGTCGTCGACGAGAGCGGCCGCATCGTGGCGCTCGCCCGCATGGACAAGGCGCGGCCGATCACGGTGGACATGGCGCTGAACAAAGCCTACACCGCGGCGAGCTTCCAGCAGCCCACGCAGCAGCTCACCAGCGCGGCCGGCCAGTCGTGGTTCCAGAGCCTCGTGGTCTCCAGCAATGGGCGCATTACGGCCGGCGGCGGGGCGGTGCCGATCGTCGAGGGCAGCAACGTGGTGGGCGCGGTCGCCGTCGCGGGGGGCACCGACGAGCAGGACCAGCAGTGCTGCGACGCCGCCCTCGCCGCCTATACGGGAACGTAAGGCGCGACAGTCAGGCGCGCGCCTCCTCCCGACCGCTGGTCGACGCCCGAGGCGCCCTGGCCCGCGCGGCGGCCGGCCCGTCGCCCGAGGTCCGGTGCGCCCGGCGCCCTCCGCCAATCTTCAGCAAACCTTCCAGAACTCTTCAGAAGTCTGTGACTGCTTGGGCCGCCGCTGTGAGCGATTTGTGAGCGGGCGCGCGTAGCATGAGGCCATTGGATCGGCTCGCGGAGAAAGGCTGGGGCCATGGCCTACGTTCTTCGGCGCGTGATCGTGCAGGACGTCGAGGCAGAGAAGGAGTGCTATCGCGCGACCGCGGCCGAGCGCCGGCGCCACGGCGTCGCTCGCGAGACGTACTTCGTCGATCCGCAGCGGCCCCACGAGCTGGTCATCGCCTTCGACGGCGACGCGGTCGATCAGCTCTACGCCGCGCTCCGCGCCAGCGAGGCGGACGCGGCGCCCTGCCAGCCCGCCAGCCCGCGCCGCGCCGAGGCGCCGCCCCCGCCCGCGCCCGGCGAGCTTGAAGCGGTTCTCGCGGCAGCCGAGGCGGCCCAGCAAGGGCTGGGCCTCCAGCTGCGCGCGTTGCTGAGCGCCGCGGGTCTCCCCCAGGCCGCGCGCTGATCGCCGCGGCGCTGTCAGCCAGCCGCCACCCCACCGCGCTTGGCTGAGCCGCCCGACGCGGCGGCGCGGCGCGGCAGCACGGCACGCCCCAAGGCGGCATAAACGATCAACCGACTCGCGTGTCGAGCAGCTCAGGCGGGTCGGTACACCCCCACCTGGCACGGCGCCCCGCCCAGGCGGCAGGTCCGCTCAGGGCTGGCGCGGGGGGGTGTAGGGGCCGAGCTGCGCCACCGCGTAGTCGGCGTACTGGCTGTCCACGAACTGGTCGAGGTCGATCGGACGCTCCAGTTGACCGCCGTCGACGTACCAGCCCATGTCGTAGGCCATGCTGTCCTTGTTGATCCGCCCATCCGGATCGATGGAGGTGAAGCCGTGGCGGCGCAGCAGGTCGGCGTTGACGGCCGTGTCGAGGCTGTTGTAGGGCGTCAAGAGCGCCGCCATCTCGTCGATGCCCACCTTGAATTTGATCGCGTCGTTGTAGTCGCGCGCGCCGCGCAGGTAGCCGAGCGTAAAGCGCAGGGCGACCTCCGGCCGCTCGATGAGGCTGGGGCCGATCACCTGCACGGCGATCGCCTGGCCCGGGTAGTCGTCGGCTACCCAGCGCAGGACGACGGCCGCGTTCAGGCCCAGCGCGGTGCTGATCGCGGGCTCGAAGACGACCGCGCCGTCCACCGAGCCGTTGGCCAGGGCCGCGGGCATGTCGGGCTGCGAGAGGCTCACTAGGTCGAGGTCCTCGATGCGGTGGCCGAAGGCGCGCAGCCCGCGATCCACGCCGATGCTCGGGCCGGTGGGCGGCAGCCCGCTGCCGACCCGGCGGCCCACCAGGTCGGGCAGGCTACGCACGGCGCCGCTGTCCCACAGGTCTTTTCGGACCATCGTCGCGTGGCTGTGCTGGCCGGGGTCGGCGTGGCTGCCGTCCAGGATGGCCTTCATCGTGACGCCGCGCAGGACCGCGTTGAAGGTCGCCGGGCTGAGCGCTTGCTGCGAGACGTCGAGCTGGCCGTTGGCGATCATGGGCACCATGTCCGAGCCGGTACGGACGGTGTCGAGATCGAGGTCGATGCCCTGCTCGCGGAAGTAGCCGCGCTCCATGCCGATGTAGAAGGGATAGCCGACGGCCGCCACCAGGCCCGTCTTGAGGACGGTGAGCGGGCCGGCCGGCGCCGCGGTCGCGGCGGGCGCCGCCGGCTCGGCGGCCGCCGGCGGGGGGCTCGCGGCGGGCGCGCTGGCACCCGTGCAGGCGACCAGCGACACGACGAGGGCGACGGCGAAGTCAGGGGGGGCGAGCCGGGGGAACATGAGGGGGCTCCTCTCGCTCCACGGGCGCACGTGCGCGTCGTGGGTGAGTCAGAAGCGGCCGACGGCGCGGCGGCCGCGGCCGGCGCGGGCCGGTGCCGGCCGCGCGCCTGGGCCGAGTCTACTACCGCGCCAGGAGGCGGTCAAGATATCGGCTTGGCCGTTCCCGCGCCGCGAGCCCGCCAGCCGGCGCGCCGACCCTGGCCGGTTGCTTGGAGCCACACCAGTTGCATCCGCCGCTCCTTTGATGTATCACGGCCTCTAGTGGGGGTGATCGTGACCGGCGGCCCGTGAGCGAAAGGGGTTGGCGCCATGAGCATGACCGTCGAGCGCCCGACCGAGCAGCAAGCTGGCAGCAACGGCGCGAAGGCGCGGGAGCCCGGCGTCCCGCTGCCGCTCGTGCCCAACCTGGGGCGCACCGTGCGGGTCGTGGGGCCGGTCGTCAACGTGGACACCAGCCAGCTCCCGCACCCGAAGAACCAGCGCGGCGAGCTGGGCAAGGCGCTGTTCAACTGGTACCACAACACCGTCTCCAAGGACCCCCTCACCCGCGTCTCCGCCCCCAACCACTTCGCCGACCGCCGCCACTTCCTGACGAACATCACCAACCGCGCCCCCAAGGGCCAGGTGAACCCCCAGCGCGTCGCGGTGTCCGATCCCGCGGCGATGACGCGCCACATCAAGCGCGTCGCCCACTACATGGGCGCCGACATCTGCCGCATCGCCCGCGCGCACCCCGCCTTTCTCTACGCCGGCAACCGGTACATTCAAGACGGGGCCACCGAGGACGAGTACGCGAGCCTGGGTCCCGCGGAGCTGGCGCGCCGCTTCCCCTACATCGTGGTCATCACGACCGCCTGGGACTACGAGAAGCTGCAAGCGCACCGCCACCACATCGGCGACGCCTCGTACCACATCTCGCAGATGAAGGCGAACCTGATCCTCAAGAGCGTCGAGGGCTACATCCGCGAGCTGGGCTACACGGCGCTGCGCGGCGTGTCGAACCCACAGGGGGCGGGGCTGGCGGCGGGCGTGGGCGAGCTGGGCCGCAACGGGCTGGTCATCAGCGAGAAGTTCGGCCCCCGCATCCACATGCCCGACCCGATCATGACCGACCTGCCGCTGCTGCCCGACGAGCCGATCGACATCGGCGTCAACGAGTTCTGCCAGATCTGCCGCAAGTGCGCGATCACCTGCCCCACGAACAGCATCACCTTCGAGGACAAGGTCGTCTACAACGGCATCGAGAAGTTCAAGATCAAGTGGGAGACGTGCTACCGCCTGCGCCCGTACGTCGCGGACCACTGGGGCAGCTGCCTCACCTGCGTCACCGTCTGCCCGTACACCAAGCCGAACGTCTGGTGGCGCACCCTGACGGTGAAGACGCTCAGCGCCTGCCCCGTCCCCGCGCGGCCGGCGCTGGTGCGTGCCCTGAAGTGGGTCGACGACAAGTTCTGGGGCGTGGTCCGGCAGAAGCGCGTGCGCTGGATGGGCTACGACTCGGGCATCAAGCCGGGCGAGAAAGCGTGTACGATCGCCGGCTGCACCGCGGCGCACGAGAACGCGGGCGCGTCCGCGAAGGTCGAGGGCAACATCGGCTACTACGCGCCGCTCAAGGAAAATACCAATCGCTTCGTCAAGCGGGATGTCTAAAGTGGCGCTGCGACTCGGCCCCATCACGCTCCCCTGGCTGGGCAAGCCCGCCGACGACCCGTACTGGGACTTCTTCCTCCACACGCCGCCGCACGACGTGCAGAACTCGGCGGTCGACCTGGTGCGGAAGGCGCCCGAGGGCGCGATCAACCCCGCCCAGGAGGAGATCCACAGCCCCGAGATCAACGCGCGCCACATCAAGGAGCTAGCCGTTTTCCTGGGCGCGAAGCTGGTCGGCATCGCCGCGCTCGACCCCACCGCGCCCGACACGCCCGAGGGCTACCCCTTCGCCATCGTCAACGTGGTGCGGGCCGAGCACGACCCGCGCGAGACGCCCGGCATCGGCGGCCAGGTGCCGGTGCAGAACGGGCTCTACGTCACCTTCGTGTTGAGCGCGTATATCCGCGAGCTGGGCTTCCGCGCCACCGCCAAGCGGCCCGCCGACGGCGTGCGGCTGGCCGCGGCGGCCGGCCTCGGCACCGTGGACGCCCAGGGCCGTCTCGTCACGCCGCAGTACGGCGCCAAGGTCTACGTCGCGGACATCGTGTTCACCGACTTGCCGCTCGCGCCCGACCGGTCGTCGCGAGGATGAGGTCGATGGCCTGACGCGCGGACCCGTCGCCTGGGCCGCGGCCCGCCCTTTACGGTGGCGGCCCGAGCGCGGCGACTCCAGAGTATTAGGACGGATTCCAGTGCCCTACGTCATCACGGAGCTGTGCACGCGCGACGGGTCGTGCGTGGAGGTGTGCCCCGTCGCCTGCATCCACACCACACCCGACGCGCCGCAGTTCTACGTCGACCCCGACATCTGCATCGAGTGCGAGCAGTGCGTCGTCGTCTGCCCGGTGGACGCCATCTTCCTCGACGTGGACCTGCCGGCCGAGCGCCAGTTCTCGGCCGAGGTGAACGCCGCCTTCTTCCGCCAGAACAAGGCGGTCGTCGGGCCGCCGCCGCTGGAGAAGGCGTTCGAGATGATCGCGGCGGCGCAGCGCTACGCCGCGCGGCAGGGGCTCGCCGTGTCGGTGGCGGTGGTGGACGCGGCGGGCGGCCCAATCGCCCTCGGCCGCATGGACGGCGCCCATCCCACGACCGCCGAGCTGGCCTACCACAAGGCCTACACGGCGGCCGCCTTCCAGGTGTCCACGCAGGAGCTAGTCGCCGAGGCGCGGCAGCCGTGGCTCCGCAGCCTGGCCGTCGCGCACCGCGGCCGCATCCTGCCCGCGGGCGGCGCGATCCCCATCCTCGACGGCGTGGTCCAGGTCGGCGCTATCGGCGTGGCAGGCGGCGCCCGCGACGAGCAAGACACCCTCTGCTGCCGCGCCGGCCTCGCCGTGCTGGACACTCCCGGCCACTGATTCGCGCGGGATGGGCTCTGCATTGGTAAGTGGGTGCGCTCGGTCGGCTTGACCGTTTGGCGGGGCCAGGTGGTCAAGCCGACCCACTTTAGGCGCTCGGGAGGAACGCAATGCGCTGGCGACGCATGGTGGGAATCGGCCTGGTGATTGCCGTAGCCTTTGTGAGCGGCCTGCTGATCGGCGGCCACGGCGCGACGGGGACCGCCCGCGCGCAGACGACCGGCGCCCAGCCGGCCGCGCCGATTCAGGAGTACCCGCTGCCCAACGGCGTCCTGTGCTACACGCTCACGACCGGCAACGGCGGCTTCTCCTGCGTCTACAGCCCCGGCCTCAGCCCGGCGGCGCCGCACTCCTGACGCGCCGGGCGGCCCCGGCGGGCCGCCATCGTCCCGGCCGGGCTGCACGCTGCGCCGCCCGCTGCGTCGTCGCGCACCGGCCCACAGCGGTCGCCACAGCGCTTGTGGCCGCCCCGGCCGGGCGGCAGGGGAAGAGTCCCTGCCCCACCTCGCGTGTGCCGGAATTGCGGGCGGCGCCCCCGGCCGGCGGGCGGCAGGGGACGAGCCCTTGCCCTACGACGCGGCGGACGTATCGTGGCTCATCGGGCGCGAAAACCCCAGTACTCGACGGCAAGCGGTCGGCCGCGGAACTGGCGCGGCGGACCCAGGAGCCCGGGCTACGCGCGGGCGAGCGCGGCCGCCTCGACCTGCGGGCGGTAGCGAGCGCACAGCTCCTGCCAGAAGGCGGCGAACTGGTCGGCGCGCTCGCGCACCTGCTCCGGGATCTCCACGAACGGGGGGCGCAGCGGCCCGGGCTGGCAGTAGCCGGCCTTCGCGATCGCCAGCTTGCTCGCCGTCTCGCGCCAGGAGAGCGGCGGCACGCCCCCGCCGCCGATGTTGTTTCGACTCACGTCCAGGATGATGTCGCGGGCCGTCGCCACGTCGCCCCGCTGCACGGCGTTGCGCAGCGCGATCATCGGCCAGGGCCCCATCCACACGTCGTACGACCAGAAGCCCGCCGCGCCCAGCTCCATGAATGGATAGGCCTGCGCCCAGTTTACGAACACGCTCAGCCGCCCGTCGGCGATCTGCATCAGTTGCATCATCTGGCGCGGGTCGCGGTGGCTGTCCTTCATGGCGACGACGCGGGGGTTCTGGAGGAGCTGGTTGAAGGCGCTCACCGGCAGCGTGATGTTGTGCAGCACGGGGTTGTGGTAGATCATGATCGCCAGGTCGGGGAACAGCTCGCCGATGTCGTGGTAGAAACGCACCGCGTTCTCGACCGTCGCCGGGAAGTAGAAGGGTACGCCGACCAGCACGCCCTCGGCGCCCGCGTCGCGCGCCACGCGCATCTTCTGCACGACCTCGCGGCTGTTCAGCGCCGTGCAGCCGATGAACAGCGGCACCCGCTTGTTCACGGCCTCGACCGTGGCGCGCGTGATCGTCTCGAACTCCGGCCAGAGCAGCGTGTGGAACTCGCCGAAGCTGCCGGTGGTGGCGATCACCTGAGCGCCGTCGTCTTTGATGATCTTGTCGACGGCCGTCTTGAGGTTGTCCACCGCGACGGTGTTCGTCGCGTTGATGTCGGCGGCATCCGGCGTGGCGAACGCCGGCATCATCGCCATGATCCCCTTGAGGTCCTGCGCGGTCAGCATCCTCGTCCCTCCTGCCGCGGCGAACCGGTCGGCGCGGCGCCGCGCGGCACGTGCGCAGCAACGGGGCTGCAGCCGCGCGCCTCTCTCACCGGCAGGAGTATACCTGCATTGCCCCACGCCCGGCGGCACGCGCGCCCCGCGACGGGCAGCACGGGGCCTCCCCCGGTGGTCCCGGCGAGGCCCGCCGGGGCGACAGGAGCTGATTCCACGCCCCGCCCGGCGCGCGTCGGCCGCTCCCACAATCTCTCCATAGTTTGTTAGGACTTCCTCCACGCGATGTGGCACACCTAGTGCGCTGTTATCTCGTGAGGGCCACAGAGCAGCGCGAAAGGAGATCGACGATGTGGACCCACAGTCTCGCCCGGCTCGGCAGCACCTTTGGCCTCGTCGCGGCGCTCGGCTTCGTCGCGGCGCCGGCCGTACACGCCCAGGACTGGGACCACGGTCACCAGGCCGGCGGCGTATACGCACAGCAGGATGATCATGATCGTGCCGGCCCCGATCGGGGCCGCGATCAGGACGACCGGGGACGCAATCAGGACGACCGGGGCGACCGCGATCGGGGTGATCGGGACTACCATCAGGCCCCGCCGCCGGTCTACGTGGTGCCCGAGCAGCCGCAACCCGCGCCGCCGCCCATCGTCGAGCCGGTACCGGTGCCCGTGACGCCCGACGTGCAAGCCTACGTGCTGCCGCCGCTCGAGGCGCTCTTCCCCACCGCGGACTTCGCGGACTATCCGCCCGAGCTGGTGCCCATCGGCAACAACCTGTACGCGGTCGTCAGCCCGTCGCTCTTCTGGGGCCCGGACCAGCTCGCGGCCGCGCAGGCCCTCGCGGCGCAGCTCGATCAGAGCACCCCGGGGTGGGGGGCTACCGTCCTGAGCGGCCCGGAGGGCTACGGGGCCTACCTGACCTACCAGGCGTACTTCTAGCGCAGACCGCGGAACGGTTGGGCGCAGCAGCAGCGCCCCTACATCGCCGGCGGTGTAGGGGCGCTGCTGCGCCCAGGCAGGGGAACTCTGAACCGCTTCGTTAGGGACTTACTATACAGCCGGTTGGTGGCTCGGCAGACGGTGCGGTAGAGTGAGGCCAGTAGCGCCCAGCAGCCAGGATAGAGGAGCCAGAATGGAGCCTGCGACGGAGAATGCGACGCAGAGGATCACGATCGGCGGGGATCTGACGGTCAATCGAGTGGGCCTGGGCACGAATCGCATCCGCGACGACGCGGCGTCGCGCGCCGTGCTGCGCCGCGCGGTGGAGCTGGGCGTCAACTTCATCGACACGGCGGACAGCTACACGGGCGAGGCCAGCGAGCGCACGATCGGCGAGGTCCTGGCATCGTATCGCGGCCAGGTCGTGATCGCCACGAAGGGCGGCATCGTCGTCAACCCCTCCGGCGAGCGCAGCCTGAACGCCTCGCCCGAGTACCTCCCGCGGGCAGTCGAGGGCAGCCTGGCGCGGCTCCAGGTGCCCCAGATCGACCTGTACTTCCTCCACAAGGTCGATCCCAAGGTGCCGATCGGCGAGAGCGTGGCCGCGCTGCGCGAGCTACAGGCCGCCGGCAAGATCAAGCAGCTGGGCGTCTCGACCGTCACGCTCCCCCAGCTAGAGGAAGCGCGCAAGCACGCCACCATCGTCGCGGTCGAGAACCAGTACAACATCTCCGACCGCGAATCTGACGACGTGCTCGACTATTGCGCGCGCGAGGGGATCGTCTTCGTGCCGTACTACCCCGTGCGCACGAGCAGGCTGGCCCAGCACGAGCGCGAGCTGGCGCCGCTGCTCGCCAAGTACGATGCCACCCCCACCCAGCTCGCGCTGGCCTGGCTGCTCTGGCGCTCGCCGGTCATGCTGCCGATCCCCGGCACGCTGTCGGTCGAACACCTGGCGCAGAACGTCGCGGCCGCCAACATCGCGCTGGCGCCCGACGACGCGGCGACGCTGGCGCGACTGGCGGGATAGCTCAGAAATTGCGCTGGCCGAGGAAACGCAGCGTGCGCTCGACACTCGCCTCGGCGTTGGCGCCAGCGGGAAGCAGGCTCAAGATTAGCTCGTCCACGCCGGCGTCGAGGAAGCGGCGGATCCCCTGCGTCACCTGCTCCTCGGAGCCGGTCAGCAGCAGGTCGTCGACGAGGCTGTCGCTGACGGTGCCGCTCGCGGCCTCCGTGTGGCCCGCCTGGGCGAACATCGCCTGGTAGAACGGCAGCCGCGTATAGACTGCCAGCCGCTCGCGCCCCGCCTGCTTCACGGCGGCCGCGTCGTCCGTCACCAGCGTCAGCGCGTGGCCGACGAGGCGCGGCTGCACGCCGTCAGTCCGCTTCGCCGCCCCCGCGAGCAGCGCCGGCCGCGCCACGTCGCGCAAGAAGGCCGCGGGGGTGACCCAGCTGATCGCGCCGGCCGCCAGCTCGCCCGCCAGCGTGTAGGCCGCGGGGCGCAGCGCGGCGAGGTAGATGGGCACGTGGGGCGGATCGGCGATGCGCGCGTGGACGCGGAAGCGCTTGCCCTCGAAGTCCACCTGGCCGTCGTCGAACGCCTGCTTCAAGATCGTGGTGTACTCGCGCACCTGCTCCAGCGGCCGCTCGAAGGGCAGGCCGTAGGTGTTCTGGATCGTCGGCCCGTGGCTAGGCCCGATGCCGAGGCGGAAGCGGCCGGGCGCCACCTGCTCGATGGCGGTGGCCTGCTGGATCATCGCGATGGGGTGACGCGAGAACGTGACCGCG
This sequence comes from Pseudomonadota bacterium, assembly GCA_021325365.1. Next base: position 7,925 of record JAJPHF010000042.1, on the reverse strand, counting down.
ATCGAGGAGCCGAGCTGGATCTGCCGCGTCTGCGTGCCCGCGACGGCGAGCGTGGTGAGGCTGTCGGGCCCCAGGCCCCCGGCCGTCAGCCACACCGAGTACACGTTCGCCTGGTCGGCCCGCCGAATGAGCGCGACGTTGTCCGGCAACGTCGGTCCCTGCACGTGGATGCCCACTGCCCGGTCTGCCATCTGCCTCGTCCTCCTTCCCGCGTGTTCGCCAGCAGTGTACCGCGCGCCCTACTGCCGCCCCAGCTGCTGGAGCGCGTAGTCGGCGAGCGACGTGTCGATCAGGCGGTCGGCGGGGAGAGGATCGGTGTAGGTGGTGGCGTGCGAGGCGATGTGGACGCGCTGCTGGTCGAGCAAGCTCTCGACGTCGAAGGTCAGGTTGGGGTCGAAGCGCGGCATGAATTGGAGGGAGCGCACCAGGTCGGGCGAGTTGCCGGTCCAGCGCGCGAACGTCTCCACCGTGGCGTCGCTCTTGAGCTGCTCGTCGGTCTGCACGTCGCGGATCGCGCGCAGGAAGGCCAGCATGTAGCGGCGGCCCAGCGCCACGTCGTCGCGGCGCAGGCGCGTGCCGGCCATGATGACGATCGAGAAGCGGTCGCCCATCGGGCCGGGGTCGAGCGGCACGGCCGAGCCGTCCCGCAGGATGCGCGTGGCCCAGGGGTCGGAGAAGGTGCCGCCGTCGAGCTGGCCGTTCATCATCGCCAGCGGCGCGTCGGGCAGCGGCATGTTGACGAGGTCCACGTCCTCGTTGCGCAGGCCGGCATTCTCCTGCCACTTGATGCGCGCGTAGTTCGCGCCCGAGCCGGGCGCGACGCTGAACACCCGCCGCCCCCGCAGGTCGGCAACCGTCCGCACCGCGCCGCTGTCGTAGAGGTCCTTACGGACGAACACCGGCACGGGGCGCGCGTAGGCGACCGGCGCGATGATGCGCACGTCCATGCCCTGGTTGACGGCGTTGTAGAGCGGCACGGCGATCGAGCCCATCGCCGCGTCGAGCTGGCCGTTCGCCAGGAAGGCGATCGCGTCGGCGGCCGATTGCAGCGCCTCGGTGTCCAGCGCGACGCCCTGCTCCTGCCAGTAGCCGCGGTCGATCCCCACGAACAGCGGCGCGTTGTCGAGCGCGTTCACGTAGCTCATCTTGACGCGCTGGAGCGGCGGCGCGGCCGCGGCGGGCGCCGGGGCGGTTGCCGTGCCTGGAGCAGCGGCAGCCGCGGAACCGCTGGCGCCGGATGCCGAGCCAGTGGCCGCGGGCGCCGCGTTCGGCGCGCACGCCCCGGCCGCGAACAGCAGCGTGAGGCCGAACGCCAGCAGCAGTCGCCCGAGGGGTATTCGGTGCATGGTCTACTCCCCGATGATAGCGTGGCGTGGGTGCCGGCCGCGCGTCACGAGCCGTAGAGCGCCTTATAGAAGCCGCTCTCGTCCAGCTCGCGGATGAAGCGGTCGTCCATGAACTCCTCGGGCTTCGCGGTCGCGGCGCGCGGGTTCGTGCTGACCAGCGTGTCGAGCACCGTCTGGATGCCGCCCGGGCGCGGGTAAGGCACGCGCTGGAGCGACGGCAGCAGCGTGCGGTAGCCGGCCTCCAGCAGCTCGGGATCGTCCGACTTCAGGTACTTCGCCGCGATGGCCAGACTATCCGCCGGGTCGGTGATCAGGTGGGCCAGCCCGCGCGACCAGCCCCGCAGGAAGCGGCGCACATAGTCGGGGCGCTCCTGCACGATCCGCGTGGTGGTCACCTGGCCGGTCTGCGCGTACTCGACGCCGAGCTGGCTCACGTCCACGAGCACGTGGTAGCCCAGGCGGCCCGCCGTGGCGATCTCGAAGTCGCTGAGCACGCCCGCGTCCACCGCGTCCGCCTCCATGCCGGCAAGCGTGGCGGGGCCGTCGTTCAGCGGCACGATCGCCACGTCGGCGTCGGGCTCCAGGCCAAAGCGGCGCAGGGCGAAGCGGGCGGCGAAGTCGCTGGCCGCGCCGCGCCGCGTGATGCCGAGCCGCTTGCCGCGCAAGTCCTCGAGGCGCTCCAGCTTCGGCGCCATGATGGTGTTCGGGAAGGTGTTGGTCTGCACCGCGACGATGACCAGCCCGGCGCCCTCCAGCGCCGAGGGGACCGCCGTCGCGCCCGCGCCGGCGACGAACTGCGCCTCGCCGGCCACCAACGCCTGGGCCGGCGTCGCCGCGCCCGGCACGAGCAGCAGATCGGCGTCGATGCCCTCCTCGGCCCAGTAGCCGAGGTCGCGGGCGATGTACAACGGGGCGGCGCTAATGGAGATGCTGGTGACGATCTCCTTGGCCGGCTCCGGCGCCGCGGGCGGGGCCGGGGCCGCCGGCGCGGCGGGGACGCTCCCGGCGGCCTCGGCGCGCGGCGGCGCCGGCGCGCTCGCGCTCGGCGCTGCGGCCGGCGCCGCGCAGGCGCCCAGCAGCAGACAGCCGACGATCAGCCGGCTCAGCGCGCGGTTCATCGCTGCACCCCGGGCCGCAGTGTAGGCCCCGACCCTCAGGCGCTCCAGGCGCCGCGCTGCCATGGCTCGACGCAATATCCTCGACATCGGCGCACCCATCGCCCGCTCGGCACCGTCCGCTTCCTGACGTCTGCCAGCCTACTCGCGGTAAGGCGCGTCGCGGGCCTCGAGGAAGGCCTTCATGCCCTCGGTGCGGCGGATCTCCCCGAGGTTGCGGCCGTCGGGCGTCTCGGCGAACTCCTGCATGGCGTGGCAGATGGCGCCGGCCAGCGCGCCGTAGCGCAGCGCGTTGTGCATGCCCGCCATGTCCTGCATGCCGTCGAGCTGCCGCTTGTTCAGGCGCAGGGCGGCAGGCGGGATCATCGCCAGCCGGCGCGCGAACTTCTGCACCTCGGCGGCGAGCTGGTCGTGGGGCACCAGGCGGAAGGCCAGCCCGATGCGGTAGGCCTCCTGGGCGTCGATGACGTCGCCGCTAAAGAGCAGGTAGCGCGCGTTCTGGATGCCGACGAGCCACGGCAGCAGCGTGTTGATCGTCGAGCCGTGGCGAATCTCGGGGGCGCCGAACTTCGCCTGGTCGGAGGCGAAGATGAAGTCGCACATGCAGACGACTTCCAGCCCCCAGGCCAGCGCGTAGCCCTGCACCGCGGCGATGATCGGCTTCGTCATGTCGCGGAACAGGCGGTGGACCTGCTCGCCCTCCTGCTCGCGCTCGAACCACTCGAACACGCCGCGCTCGACCGCGTTGGGGCCGACGTTGTGCGACATGTCGGCGCCGGCGCAGAAGGCGCGGCCGTTCGCCGCCAGCACCACGGCGCGCACCTCGCGGTCGGCGTCGGCCGTGCGCAGCGCGTCCGTTAGCTCCGCCCACAGCTGGCGGTTCAGCGCGTTCATCTTCTCGGGCCGGTTCAGCGTGATCGTCGCCACGCGCTCGGCCGTGTCGTACAGGAGCGTCTCGTACGCCATCGACTTCCTCCCTCAGCGCATCTCCACGAGCCAGTCCACCGCCACGACGCCATGGCCCGCGGGCCGCACCAGTACCGGGTTGAGGTCGAGCGCCGCGAGGCGGTCGGCGTGGGCCAGCGCCAGCGCGCCCAGCCGCACGAGCGTGTCGGCCAGCGCCGCCACGTCGGCGGGCGGCCGGCCGCGCACGCCGCTGAGCACGGCGGTGCCGCGCAGCTCCGCGATCATCGCCCGCGCGTCGTCCAGCCCGAACGGCGGCAGGCGCAGCGCCACGTCGTGCAGCACCTCCACGAGCACGCCGCCCAGCCCGAGCACCACCGCCGGGCCAAACAGCGGATCGACCTTGACGCCGAGGATCACCTCGACCCCGTCGGCCACCAGCGGCTGCACCGCCACGCCGGCCAGCCGTGCCCCCGGCAGGCGCCTGGCAACCTCGGCCATCATCTCGGCGTAGGCCGCGCGCACGGCGGCCGCGTCGGCGCAGCCCACGCGCACGCCCCCCACGTCGCTCTTGTGCGCCACGTCGGGCGACTCGATCTTGAGCACGACCGGGTAGCCCAGCGCGTCGGCCGCGGCCACCGCGCCCGCGGCGTCGGCGGCGAAGCGCGTGGGCACCAGCGGGATACCGCCCGCCTCCAGCCACCGCATCGCCTCGGCCGTGCCCAGTACGCCGGAGATGGCCCCCTCAGGATCGAGGGGAGGCGCACGCCGGGAGAGCCGGGGCGCTCTCTCGCCGGCGGGCTGCTCCCCGTCTCCTCCCCGGGGGTGCAGGGGTGCTCCCCTGCCGGGGGCTTCCCCGTTCGCCTCTCCCCGGGGGTGCAGGGGCAGTGGCGCTCGCAGTATTCCGCGCCACACCCTGCCGGGGGGCGTGGGGGGTGTCCCCCCAACCTGCTCTCCTCTCCCCTCAGGACTGGGGGGCTGGGGGGGCGCGGACCTCGCCACGAACGCGCGGTACGCCCGCAGGTGGGCGAGCGCGCGCATGGCTAGCTCCGTGCCGTCGAGGTAGGGCACGCCCGCCTCGGCCAGCGTCTGCACGACCTCGCCGTCCTGCACGCTGCCCGTCATGCTGCCGAAGGCGACCACCAGCCGCGGGCGGGTCGGCGCGGCGGCCTGCACGGCGTCGCGGATGACGCGGCTGAAGTCGCGCGAGGGCGTGCGGCCGCTGGGCTTGGGCGGCTCGGCGTTGAGGTGGATGGCGACGACGTCCACGGCGTCGTCGCCGAGCAGCGTGTCGACGATCTGCGGGTAGAGGCGCGGGTCCTCGTAGACGGCGCCCGTGCCGTCGAGGGGGTTGCGCGGGCGGGCGAACGCGGGGAGCGCATCTTGCAGGCGCGCGACCGAGGCCGGCGAGAGCGAGGGCATCGCCAGCCCGACGACCGCCGCGGCGTCGGCCACCAGCCCGCACTCGCCGCCCGAGCCGCTGAGCGCGGCCAGCCGCCAGCCGCCGGCGTAGTCGCGCGCGCTGGCGAACAGCGCGATCGTCTCCACCAGCTCGTTCAGGCCGTGGACTTGGACAATGCCGCACTGGCGGAGCAGCGCGTCCACGATCTCCGGCGTGCCAGCCAGCGAGCCGGTGTGCGCGAGCGTGGCCTGGCGCGCGTTCTCCGAGCGCCCGACCTTCATCATGATGAGCGGCTTGCCGAGCGCCGCCGCGCGCGCCGCTACCTGTCGCAGCTTCGCGGGCTGCTTGAAGCCTTCGACGAACGCGGCGATGACCCGCGTGGCGTCGTCCTCGACGAGGTACTCCAGATAGTCCTCGACGGTCGTGCCGGCCTGGTTGCCGCAGGAGATCAGGTAGCTGAAGCCGATGGCGCGGCCGTGCATGAGCGGGATGGCGATCTGGGTGCTGAGCCCGCCGCTCTGGGAGATCAGCGCCACGCCGCCCGGGCGCAGCGGGTCGGGGATCTCGCCGCTGAAGGCCGGCGCGCGGGCGTGGATGTTGAAGACGCCGTAGCAGTTCGGGCCGCAGATCGGGAAGGCGCGCTCGTGGGCCAGCCGCTCCAGGGCCGCGTAGCGCGCCTCGCCGGCCGCGCCGACCTCCGAGAAGCCGCTGGAGAGCACCACCGCCGCGCGCACCCCGGCGTCGGCCGCCTCCGCCAGCGCGGCCGGCACGTGCTCGGCGGGGATGGCGACGACCACGCAGTCGGCCGGCTCGGGCGTGGCGCGCAGGTCGGGGTAGCAGCGCAGGCCGCGCACCTCGTCGTACTTGGGGTTGATCGGATAGACGGGGCCGGGAAAGGCGAAGCGCTGGAGGTTCGCGACCACGCGCGTGCCCCGCGCCGCGCGCTGCGACGCGCCGAGCACGGCGACGCTGCGCGGGCGCATCAGCGGCGCGAGGTCGCGCCCGCCCTCGCGCGCGCGGCTGTCGGCCACCTGCACGTCCATCGGCCCTCCCCCGCCGGCCGTCCCGGCGTGCCGCGATTATAGCGCAGCCGCGAGCCAGACCCTTGACAGCCTGACAGAATGCCGGCACTATACGCTCGGGTCGCGCGGCGCGCCAGTCCGCCAGGGCCAGCCGGCAATCAGGCCCGCCGCCCCGGGGGCAGCCATCCCAGGGCCGGGGCTCGCCCCCGGCCGCCCAGCCGTCGCACTCAACCGCGGGGCGGGCTACTGGCTCCGCCGTGTCACACACCGCGCGCGCCCGACACACGAACAGGCGATCGGTCCGAGGACGTGGAGGAGGAGGCAATCGTGTACGAGGCGATGATCGCCGAGACCATCGGCATCCCGGGGCACAACGGCGACATTATCGAGGCCTACTACGCCCGCCCGGTCACGGCGGGCCCCGTGCCGGGCGTGCTCGTGCTGCACCACATGCCCGGTTGGGACGAGTGGAGCAAGGAAGTCACGCGCAAGATCGCCTACCACGGCTACGCGGCCATCGCCCCGCACCTCTTCTCGCGGCACGGGCCGGGCCGCTGGGACGACCTCGCGGCCGCAGCACGGTCGGCGGGCGGCGCTTCCGATGCCCAGGTGGTGGGCGACTCGGAGGGCGCCATCGCCTTCCTGCGCGCGCAGCCCGACTCCAACGGCAAGGTGGGCGTGATCGGCTTCTGCTCGGGCGGGCGCCAGGCGTACATGCTCGCCTGCAAGATCCCCTTGCTCGACGCCGCGGTGGACTGCTGGGGCGGCCGCGTGATCGCCACGCCCGCCGACATCACGCCGGCGCGGCCGGTGTCAGTGATCGACATGACGCCCGACATGGCCTGCCCGCTGCTGGGCATCTTCGGCAACGACGACGAGACCCCGACCGCGAGCAGGTCAACAAGACCGAGGAAGTGCTGAAGCGGCACGGCAAGGAGTACGAGTTCCACCGCTACGACGGCGCTGGCCACGGCTTCTTCGCCTGGGACCGGCCGGGCTACCGCCCCGAGCAGGCCGTCGACGGCTGGAAGAAGGTCTTTGCCTTCTTCGAGAAGCACTTGCAGACCGCGCCGGCCCTGGCCGCCGCGGGCGCCGGCCGGTAGGGGGCACCCGATGTGTACCTACATCAACAACAAGGTGGACCTGACCGGCCACGGCAAGGGCGTCGCCGACTGGATCAAGCTGACCAAGGCGAACGTGTACTACGACCATCCGGCGAGCGCGCCGCTCGACCACGCGCTGATCATCGACTTCGTGAACGAGGCGGCCGGCCCCGGCGCGCGCGTCTCCGTCGAGCTAAGCGCCGCCTCGGCCCAGTCGCTGATCCAGGCCATCCAGGCCGCCTCGACAGCGGCGCCGCCGAGCACGGCCACCCGCTCGTCGCCGCCAGCCACTAGCTCCGGCGGGCGCTGCGCAAGGCCTCAGAGCGGGCCGGGAGCGATTCCCGGCCCGCTCGCTTGCCCTCTTGCAGCCGCGGCGCTATCTAGTCGCCATAGAAGACGACAAACTAGCCGCTGCTTTCGCATTCCCGCGCCAGAGCCTTCAACTCTTCTGCAAATGCCAATGCCCGTGGATCACGGCTGCCCGAGATAAGACGATCGAACTCTGCGATAAAGGGCCTCGTCTGCAGGCGGTTGAAGTACGTGTCACCATACCAATCGATGAAGCGCCAACAGATAGATGTCGGGTCGTCGATGGGTGGTTGCAGGGACTCCACAACACCAGGTGGGCAAGCCAGCTCTTTCACGATCCACCCATGTTCCGTTACCAGGCGAACGAGACTGGGCATATGGCCCCCAGGCGTAGGTCTGGTTCGGATCGGACATCGAGCAGGCGAGGCTAATTGCCAGCAGCGTACTTGCAGCGACGGCCGGCATCGTCGTACAGACTGTCGTCGAACGCGTGTAAGCGTTCAGGCCCGCCTTGAAGCGGACGCTCGTGGGTCGAGCGGCGAGGCGGTATACCGCGGTCTACGAAGCTGGCCGATCCGCTCCTGCCGCCAAGCATATGGGCCGCGACCCCCAGACCCCGCTAGTACTCCGTCACACCTGAAACGCTGGGTAGAGATGCTTGAGCTTGATCCGGGCATCGGCCGTGGTGAAGCGCCAGTCGATCCGCTGGCCGGCGGCGTTGCGGG
>JAJPHF010000077.1 GCA_021325365.1 Pseudomonadota bacterium | reverse complement strand
TGTACGGGGAATGCCGGCGACCACGTCGCGCCGGGCGGCGGGCGCTCTCCGGCGCGCCTCGCGGCCTGTCTAAAAGAGGAAGCTATTGGCGGGGGGCGGTCGTCCGGGGCCAGCGGGGGGGTTGCGTGATGGGGAGGCCGGCTAGCGGGGCGCGCCCTCACCCCGACCCTCTCCCAGAGGGAGAGGGCGCAGGACGCGGGGAACGCCCTCCCCCCGGCCCTCTCCCAGGGGGAGAGGGGGAGGGACGAGTAGGACGCCCTCACCCCGGCCCTCTCCCAGGGGGAGAGGGGGAGGGACGAGTAGGACGCTCTCACTCTGCGACGCGGATGCCCAATCCGGCGGCGCGGGCGATTGAAGCAGCGCCGGGACGGGTGGTAGCATCAGGGCAGCGCCGTTCGCCACGACGCCTGGGCGGTGGCGGGGCCGAGCGGGCGCCGGCCGACGGGGCACGCGCGGGATGAGGCGAGCACGGTGAGCTTCGAGCTAGTTCTGCGGGTGATCGGCGGCATCGTGGCGGCGCTCGGCGTGTCCGAGTTTGCCGGGCTGCTGTTCGCCAATCCCGAGCCGAACGTGCCGGTCGACGCGCTCCGCTTCTCGCTGGCCTCGCTCGGCTTCGCGGTGGGCTTCGCCATTACGCCCTACGCTACCACCGTCCCCTTCAACTGGTTCCGCGACCGAGTGCTGCACGCGAGTGGCGGCGACTTTCTGGCGGGCGCACTGGGCCTGGGCGGCGGGCTCGTCTGTGGCGCGCTGGTCCACGGCCCCCTGGCCGGGCTGCCCGGCGGCCTGGGCATCTGGCTACCGGCGATTGCCTCGGGGCTGCTGGGGTACCTGGGGGTGATCGCGGCCGTCGAGCACAAGCATGCCGTGCTGACGGTGCTGGGCGGCACGCGCGAGGTCGTGCGGGGCCACGAGCTGAGCGCCGGCGAGCGCGTGCTGGTGGATACCAGCGCGATCATCGACGGCCGCATCGCCGGCGTGGCCGAGACGGGATTCCTGTTCTGCACGCTGGTCGTGCCACGGTTCGTGCTCACGGAGCTACAGCAGGTGGCCGACTCCAGCAGCGCCGAACGGCGCATCCGCGGGCGCCGTGGGCTGGACGTGCTGGACGAGCTGCAGAAGCACTCGCTGGCGCCGGTGGAGATCGTGGACCTCGACGTCGACGACACCGCCGACGTCGATTCGAAGCTGGTGCGGCTGGCGCGCGCCAACGAGTGGGCGCTGCTCACCAACGACTTCAATCTGAACAAGGTGGCGGCGCTGCAGGGCATCCGAGTGCTGAACCTGAACGAGCTGGCGAACAAGCTGAAGCCGACCTACCTCAACGGCGACGTGCTACGGATCAAGATCGTCGAGCGGGGCAACCAGGCGGGGCAGGGGGTCGGCTACCTGCCCGAGGGCACGATGGTCGTGGTAGAGGGTGCGGACCAGCTCGTCGGGCAAGAGGCCGACGTGATCGTGACGCGCAGCTTGCAGAATCTGATGGGCCGGATGATCTTCGCGCGGCCGAAAGCGCGCCAGGACGCCGCATCGTAGTGCTGAGTGGAAAGCGCTGCGTGCGGAGTAGGGCCGCTGGGCGACGACTGGCCCGCGCTTGCGGCGACGGGCGGCACGGATGAGCCTTCCCCTGGACGAGGGGCAGCGAGCGACGCCCGAGCGGCACTCGCTCGGCCTGATCGTCGTGGCGGCCGGGCGCGGCGAGCGCTTCGGCGGCGACAAGGTGTGGGAGCCGCTGGAGGGCCAGCCGCTCGTGGCGCGGTCGCTGGCGGCGCTCGCGGGACCGCCGGTCGAGCAAGTCGCGCTGGTCGTGGCGCCGGGGCGCCTGGCCGATGGGCGCGCGCTGGCGCGGACGGCGCCGATCCCGTGCGTGGCCGTGCCGGGCGGCGCGCGGCGCCAGGACTCCGTGCGCAATGGGCTGCTCGCGCTCGGGCCCTGCGAGTGGGTGGCCGTCCACGATGCCGCGCGGCCGTTCGCAACCCGTGAGCTGCTGGCGCGCACGCTGGCCGCGGCGCAGGCGACGGGGGCGGCGGTGCCCGCCGTGCCCATCGCGGACACGGTGAAGCGGGTGCGCGACGGGCTGGTAGTGGAGACGTTGCCGCGCGCGGAGCTGTGGGCCGTGCAGACGCCCCAGGTGTTTCGAGGAGCGTTGCTCGCCCAGGCGCACCGCCAAGCGGCGGACGAGGCCACCGACGACGCCGCCCTCGTCGAGCGGCTGGGCGTGCGGGTAGCGGTGACCGAGGCGCCTATAATAACGTGAAGATCACGACGCCGGGCGACCTGGCACTGGCCGCCTGGCGGCTGCGAAGCGCAGCGTGCTGAGAACCGGGCTGGGTTACGACCTGCATCCTTATGCGGCCGAGCGGCCGCTGGTGCTGGGCGGCGTGGAGGTCGCGTATCCCCGCGGCCTCGCCGGCCATTCGGACGGCGACGCGCTGTGCCATGCGGTCATCGACGCCCTGCTCGGCGCGGCGGGGCTGGGCGACGTGGGCGAATGGTTCCCGCCCGGCGACGAGACGCCACGCGGCGTGCGCAGCCTGGGGCTGCTGGAGCAGGTGGCCGGGCGGCTGCGCGAGCAAGGATGGCGCGTCGTGAACGTGGACACCGTGGTGGTGGCGCAAGAGCCGCGCATCGCGCCGCACCGCGAGGCCATGCGCGCGAACCTGGCGGGGGCGCTCGGCGTGCCACCGGAGCGGGTGAACGTGAAGGCCACGGCGCCCGAGCGCCTCGGCGCGCTCGGACGTGCTGACGGTGTGGCCGCGCTCGCGACGGCGCTCATCGAGCGCGATTGAAGTGCGATGACTGACGAGCCGATCGAGCCTACCGCCCCCAGCCCGCCGCACCCGGCGCTGGCGTTCTGGAGCGCGCTAAGCGCCGACCTGCGCGCCGTCTTCGAGCGCGATCCGGCGGCGCGCAACTGGGCCGAGGTGCTGCTTGCCTATCCCGGGGTGCATGCGATCATGCTGCACCGCATCGCGCACGCGCTGCACCACCTGCGCGTCCCGGTACTGCCGCGCTGGATCTCGCACTTCAACCGCTTCCTGACCGGCATCGAGATCCATCCGGCCGCCGCGATCGGCCCGGGCTTCTTCATCGACCACGGGATGGGCGTCGTCATCGGCGAGACCACGCAGATCGGCCGCAACGTCACGCTCTACCAGGGGGTCACGCTCGGGGGCACCGGCAAGGAGACAGGCAAGCGCCACCCCACGATCGGCGACAACGTGGTGGTCAGCGTGGGCGCCAAAGTGCTGGGTGCCATCGAGATTGGCGACAACGTGAAGATCGGTGCCGGGTCGGTGGTCCTCAACTCGGTGCCCGCCCACTCGACGGTCGTGGGCGTGCCGGGTCGCGTCGTGGCGACGCACGACCCGGCGACCCAGGAGCGGCGCCGCGTCGAGGTGCTGCCCGATCCCGAGGCGGAGATGCTGCATTACCTCCAGCAGAAGGTCATCGAGCTGGAGACGCGCCTGGCGTGGGTCGAGCGGGTCACGGACGACGCGGAGACGTCGGCGCGGGACGCGGCGCCGTGGTGAGAATTACGAACACGCTCACGGGCGAGCGCGAGGAGTTCGTGCCTGGCGGCGACGTCGTGCGCATGTACGTCTGCGGCATGACGCCGAAGTTTCACCCGCACGTGGGCCACGCGCGCATCTTCGTGGCCGCCGACGTGCTACGCCGCTACCTGGAGTACCGCGGCTACGCCGTGCGTCACGTTCAGAACTTCACCGACATCGACGACAAGATCATCGCGCGGGCGCAGGAGGAGAAGCGGTCGCCCCAGGAGGTCGCCGACGAGTACAGCCGCTCCTACTTCGAGGCGATGGACGCACTGAACGTGCTGCGCGCGCACGAGTACCCGACGGTGACGGGCGTGATGCCGCAGATCATCGCGTTCGTGCAGGGCCTGGTCGAGAGGGGCCACGCCTACGTCGGCGAGAGCGAGCCGGGCTCGACCGGCGGGCGCGACGTGTGGTTCGCGGTGGAAACCTTCCCGAGCTACGGCGAGCTGGCGGGCCGCGAGGCGACGCTCGACGAGCAAGCGGTGGGCGCGCGCAAGGACCTAGAGCCGGGCAAGCGCGACCCGCGCGACTTCGCGCTGTGGAAGAGCGCCAAGCCCGGCGAGCCGGCCTGGGACAGCCCCTGGGGCCCCGGCCGCCCCGGCTGGCACATCGAGTGCTCGGCCATGGTGCGCGCGACGCTCGGCGACTCGATCGACATCCACGGCGGCGGGCGCGACCTGATCTTCCCCCACCACGAGAACGAGCGGGCGCAGAGCGAGGCACTGCTCGGCAAGATCTTCGTGCGCTACTGGGCGCACGCGGGCCTGGTCGAGACGGCCGGCGGCGAGAAGATGTCGCACTCGCTGCTGAACTTCCGCACCGTACACGACGTGCTGCAAGCCTACGACCCGATGGCGCTGCGCCTGTACCTGCTGCAAACGCACTACCGCGCGCCCCTCACCTTCCGCGAAGACGCGCTGGCCGCGGCCGCCCAGGGCCTCGCGCGGCTGCGCGGCGCGATGGAGAGCGCGTCACCCGCGGCTGCCCAAAGGGAGGGCGGGCCGGACGCGGGTGGCGCCCCGGGACTGGGGGGCCGCGAGGGCGAGGAGTTCGCCGCTCAGGCGCGGCTGCGCTTCGAGGCGGCGATGGACGACGACTTCAACACGTCGGCCGCGCTGGCGGCGCTCTTCGACCTGGCAAAGGACGTGAACAGCCGGCGGCACGACCCTGCTGCCGCGGCGGCGGTTGCCGCGGGCCAGGCCACGCTGCGCGAGCTAGCGGGCGTGCTGGGGCTCGACCTCGCGCCGCGCACCGCCGCGCCGGCGGGTGCCGAGCCGTTCGTCGAGCTGCTGCTAGCCGTGCGCCAGGAGCTGCGAGCGGCGAAGCAGTGGGCGCTGGCCGATCGCATCCGGGATGGCCTGCGCGAGCGGGGCGTGGTGGTCGAGGACCAACCGGGCGGGAGCACCTGGCGCTTCGAGTAGGGCGACTCGGCGAAACGAGGACAGGGTTCGCCGGCGGTAGACGGACGGTACGTCGCCGCTCAAGGAGCGCGAGCGCGTGGCCGAGATCATCTGCGGCAAGCAGGCGATTCGCGAGGCTCTGCGCGCCGGGCGCCGCGTGCGGCGCGTGCTCGTGGCCGGCAGCGCCCGTGAGACGGCCCCCCTGCGCGACCTGCTGGCGCTCGCCGCCGAGCGGCACGTCCCCGTGCAGACGGTCGAGCGCGCGGCGCTGGACCGCCTGGCCGACCACCACCAGGGCGTGGCGGCGGAGGTCGAGCCCTACCCGTACTGCGACTTCGCCGAGCTGCTGCGTGCAACCCGCGCGGCGACTCCCCCCCTGTATCTCGTCCTGGACAGCTTGCAGGACCCGCAGAACTTCGGCACGCTGCTGCGTACCGCGGCGGCTGTCGGCGTGACCGGCGTCGTGCTGCCGGAGCACCATGCGGTCGGCGTCACGCCGGGAGTACGACGCGCCTCCGCAGGCGCGGTCGAGCACTTGCGGGTGGCGCGGGTGACGAACCTGGTGCGGGCGCTGGAGCAGCTCAAGGCCGCGGGCGTGTGGATTGTCGGCCTCGACGCGCACGCCGCCAAGCCGTACGACGCGGTCGACGCGTGTGGGCCGACCGCGGTGGTGGTCGGCAGCGAGGAGCAAGGGCTGCGCCGCCTGGTGCGGGAGTGCTGTGACTTCCTGGTCGCCGTGCCGATGGAGCCGGCGCTGGACTCGCTCAACGCCGCGGTGGCCGGCTCCCTAGTGCTGTACGCGTATTACCGGCAGCGGCACCGGACGGGGTGAGGGCGCCGCACGGGCCGAGCCAGTATGGGCCGAACGTGAAAGGGGTCCTGTACCGTATACCGTGTGATACCCGATCCGGCCCGGCGGTGCGCCTGCCGGGGCGCGCCCTCACCCCCGCCCTCTCCCAGGGGGAGAGGAGTAAGACGCGCCCTCACCCCGGCCCTCTCCCAGGGGGAGAGGGAGAGAGGGAAGGCCATCGCCAGATTCGGTATGAACAGTCAGGCCCGGGCGCCGGCCTGAAGGCCGGGCCACCGGTTATGGGTGTCTGGCCCGCCGTTCACGGCGGCGTTGGCAGGCTACCACGTCCGAAGTGACGGACTACGCGGTCACTTGTGCGCCGGGTTGGCCGTGTGCGGGTGCTTGCCGAGCTGGTGCCAGCTCGTTTCGGCTACGTCGATGCCGAAATGCTGGGCCGCCTTCTTGATGTTGGCAAATGCCAGGTCGCGGTCGGCGTCGGACACGCCCTCGACCTGGTCGAAGCGGGCTAGGGCGTTCTTCACGTGCGAGGCGTCGGTCAGCGGCTCCTTGCGCTGCTTGGGGAACGCGAAGGCGCTGTCCGGCAGCTTCTCGCGGTCGTGCGTGCTCAGCTCGCCGTGCTCTAGATGCGGCTTCCAGGTCGTGTGTGTGGACATGGTTGGCCCTCCATGAAATCGTGGTCGCCCGGTCGCCGCCGGCTCGCGCCATGCGAGCCGGGCGGGATGCCGACAACCACCGCCGTTGCCGCACCAAGCGTGCCAGGTCGTACAGCGGCTTGCGCTTGCTCGGGGGCTGGAGGGGAAGCCGCGCCTGAGATAGCGGTTGGAGGAGGCGCCTGCCGGTGGCATCGGGCGTGATGGCTTAGGCGGTCCGTTACAGAGGAGGCCAGCAGGCGCATGCTCGACTTGTTCAAGGAATTGACGAATTACCTCGCCGCCATCGTCGAGGCCACCGCGGCCGTGCTCATTGGCTTCGCGGCGGTCGAGGCGGCAATCCGCGCCATTCCCCTCTTCTTCTCGTCGAAGGCGCCGCCCGAGGCGACAGAGTACGTCCGCCTGCGGCTTGGGCGCTGGCTGGCGCTGGCGCTGGAGTTCGAGCTGGCGGCAGACATCTTGCGCACGGCCATCGCACCGACCTGGAACGAGATCGGCCAGCTGGCCGCGATCATCGTGTTGCGCACTGTCCTGAACTACTTCTTGCAGAAAGAGATCGACAACGCGGTGGAGCGGCAACGCAATGCCCCTGGCTGACTGGCTCGGCATTCGGGCCTGGATCGTCGTCATCCAGCTGGGCGGGGCGCTCGCGATCACAGGCTATGCCGCCAAGGCGCTTGTCACGCTGGTGCGCGCGCGGAGCGTGGAGGAGGCGCGGCTGGTGATGGCCGACGGCGTGATCGTCGGGCTCACCGTGCTGGTCGTGGCCACGCTGCTGAAGACGATCGTCCTGCAGTCGTGGACGGACATCGGCCTCTTCGCCGTCACGTTGGGGCTGCGCACGCTGCTCAAACGGCTGTTCGCCTGGGAGGAGGCGCAGCTGCGGCGGCGGGCGGCGCGGCGTGTTGCCGGCGCGTAGTCCCACCCGGCGGGAGCCGCGGGCAGGCCGGGCCAGACCGCGGGTGGCGTGATACCCGATCCGCCCCGGTTTGCGTAGCGGGGCGGGCCCTCACCCCGACCCTCTCCCAGGGGGCGAGGGGGAGGGACGAGGAGGACGCCCTCACCCCGACCCTCTCCCAGGGGGAGAGGGGGAGGGACGCCCTCACCCCGGCCCTCTCCCAGGGGGAGAGGGGGAGGGACGAGGAGGACGCCCTCACCCCGGCCCTCTCCCAGGGGGAGAGGGAGTAGGCGAACCCTATCTCCGGATTCGGCATGATACCCGATCTGCCGGCGGAGCCTACTGGTGGTCGGCCTCGGGGGGGCGCGCGGCGATCTCGGCGGTGCGCGCGTCGATGGCGGCCGCGTCGAGCAGGGCCTGCTCGACCAGCAGCCGCTCGAACGCCGCGAGCCAGCGCTCGTAGTAGCCCGACCCCTCGCCCGCCGCCTCGGCGCGCGCGATCTCGGCGATCAGGCTGTCGCGGAAGGCGTCCCAGGGGTAGGCCGCCTGGTCGTGCAGCGCCACCGCCATGCCGAACACCCGGCCCTCCCAGGGCGCGGCGAACACCAGCTCGCCATTCTGGCGGGGCAGCGCCGCCGGGCCGGTCAGCGCGGCCGCCGCCCGCTCGGGCGAAGACTCGCCAGCCATTCCTACGCCCGCGCCTCGGCGCCGACCGGCGCCTGCACCTTCGCCACGCCGATCATGGCGTCGCGGGTGACGAGCGCCGCCAGCTCGGCCTCGGACAGGTGCTCCGTGCCGGCCGGGCGCTCGGGCAGGACCATGTAGCGCACCTCCGAGCTGCTGTCCCAGACGCGCACCTCGACCGACTCGTCCAGCGCCAGGCCGAACTCGCGGAGGAGCGCCCGGGGCTCGCTGACGGCGCGGGCGCGGTACTCGAACGACTTGTACCAGGTCGGGGGCAGGCCCAGCACCGCCCACGGGTAGCACGAGCAGAGCGTGCAGACGACGAGGTTGTGGACGGTTGGTGTGTTCTCCACGACCTTCAGGTGGTTGCCGCCAAAACCTAGCTCGTCGGCCGCCGCCGTCCCGTCCGCCAGCAGGCGCTCCTTGTAGGCGGGGTCCACCCAGGCGCGCGCGACGACCTTCGCGCCGTTGAGCGGCCCGATGTCGTGCTCGTAGCGGCTGACCACCTGGTCCACCACGTCGGTCGTCAGCAGCCCCTTCTCGATCAGCAGCGATTCGACGGCCTTCGTGCGCAGGGCCGCCTGGCTCTCGCGCTCGTGCTCGTGCGCGTGCGCCGCTCCATTGGCGTGACTCTCGCTCATCGCTCGTTCTCCTTCGGGCGCCTCGCTACGCCGGCTCCAGGTAGCTCTCCCACAGGTCGAGGTACACACGTGCCCGTGGCTCGGCCGCGCCGTCCCACAGCTCGCGCGCGTCGAAGGCCACGCTGTACACCGGCTGCGGCTGTTCGCCCTGACCGTGCGCCTGCGTGTCCGGGAAGACGTAGTAGCCGTGGTAGTGGCTGATCGTGCCGTGCTTGTCGCGCGCGTAGCGGGGCAGCCGCGTGTGGCCCTTCGGGTGGATGTTCCGCGTCACCACCGCGTCGCCCACGTGGAAGCGCGGCTCGCCGGTTGGCGGGCGCTGGAACGCCGCCCGCGCGCCGCGCAGCACCCGCTCCAGCAGCGCCGGGTCCGCGCGGCGCGGCGGCTCGGCGTCGGGATGCTCGCGCAGGTACGCGAGGCGCGCGTCGATCTCGGCGGCGCTGAGCACGCCCTTCTCGATCAGGTTGCGCTCGATGGTGGCCAGCCAGCGCTCGTAGTACGTCGAGCGCAGGTACTCGGCCGGCGGCAGCCGCTCGATGCCGTGGCGCATCTCGTCGATGTTGTACAGCCCGATGCCCATCGCCGTGCGGTTGATCGCGTAGACCGTGCCCTCCCACGGCGCGTGGAACACCGGCTCGTTCTCCTCGCGCACCACCGGGCCGAAGCCGTGCATGCCGCCCAGGTCGTGAACGCCGTCCATCTGCCACCTCGCTGCTGCCTGACCACGGGGCGACAGGCGCTCGCGTGCGCTCCCCCGGGTACAAGTCTGCTTGCTAGCGGCCGCCGAGCAGCGCCTCGACGCGGCGCCGCGCGCTCTCGGGCACGGTGAGCGCCCGGAAGCGCTCGCGCCCGGCCAGCGGCAGCGTCGCGTCGATGCCGAGCTTCGAGCGGCGGCCGACGGCCTGGCTCACCACGTCGATGGACCAGAGCGGCTGGTCTTCCAGTACGACCAGGCCCCGATCCGGCTGCGCCCTTGTGGCGACGGCCCACTCCACCAGCCAGTCGTCCTCCGGGTCCACGTCCTCGTCCACGGCGATCGCCAGCTTCAGCCCGCGGCCCAGCTCCAGCACGCGCCGCAGCACCGCGAGCCCGTCGTCCTCGCGCTCCTTGGCGAGCTGTACCACTGCCACGCCGCCCAGGTGCTTGTAGCGCAAGCGGCGCACGCCCGGAAACTCGGCGCGCAGGGCGGGCAGGTGGCGCAGCTCCTGGCTGAAGCTCGACAGCTCGGATACCTCGCGGCTGAACGGGGCGAAGGCATGGTACAGCGGCCGGGCGCGGTGGGTGATGGCGCGCACCTCACCCACCGGGCTCTCGAACGTGCAGTAGTAGCCGCTCGTCTCGCCGAACGGTCCCTCCGGCTCGCGGCGATCGGGGTACACCAGGCACTCGACGACGATCTCGGCGTCGGCCGGGACCGCCACGTCCAGCGTGCGGCAGCGCGCGAGCGGGACCGCCTGGCCGCTGAGGGCGCCGGCGAGCGCCAGCTTGTCCTCGCCGGGGCCCACGGGGACCACCGAGGCGAGCGTGACGGCGGGGTGGGCGCCGAGCACCAGGGCGACCTCGAGCGGCTCGTGCCGCTCGCGCGCCCGGGCCGCGAACGCGCCGAGCGGCGGGTTGTTCAGGTAGATGCCGATCTCGCGCGGGCCCTTCACGGCCACGCGGTGGATGCCGACGCCGCGCGGGCCGCCATCCGGGTCGCGGCCGATGGCGACAGCCGAGGTCAGGTAGGGGTAGGCGTCGTCGGCGTGGTGGGTGAGGACGGGCAGCGTGCCGGGCAGGTCGGGCTCGTGGTCGTGGACGACCTCCTGCACGGGCGCCGAGCCGGTCGCGGCGACGGGTGGCCGGGGCTGGCTTAGCAGCGAGGCGGTCGCTTCCACGAGCGCCGCGGGGCCGTCGAGCCCCAGCGCCCAGGCAATGCGCTCGCGCCGGCCGAACAGGTTGGCGACCACTGGCACGTCGTAGCCGGCGACCCGGTCGAATTGCAGCGCCGGGCCGCCGCGGCGGTCGTACCAGACCATCGCGTAGGGGACCTCGTAGCGCGGCGACAGCTCCGCGCTGACGTGCTCCAGCGCCCCGCGCCGGGCCAGGTCGTCGAGGAACGCCCGCATGGCTTCCTCCTGGGTCGAGCGCGGAGCCCCGGGCGGGGAGGCCGGCTTGCTCGGGGCGCCCCACGCGTCGCTCACTCCGCGCTCGGGACTCGGTAGCTCTCCACGGCGAGCAAGATGGCGCCGAAGGCGGCCGCGATAGGAATGAACACGAGCCCCGTCACGAACATCGTGGACGCCGCGGCCGCCGCGACGGCGTTGCCGCTGATGCCGAGCGCCGTGCTGACGATCGCCACCAGCAGGCCGAGCAGCGCCACGGCGGCCGACAGCCCCAGGCCGGCGCCCGCGCCGATCACGACGCGCGCGCCGGTCGAGCGGCCCGTCAGCCGCGCGGTGACGCGGCGCAGCACGACCCACTCGATGGTGAGCACCAACAATCCAAAGACCGGCCAGAGCGCGGCCATCAGCCTTCCTTCCGCAGCCAGGCAGCGTAGTCGCGGAATCCCGCCTCCAGGTCGTACTCGGCCGTCCAGCCCAGCTCGTCGCGCGCCCGCGTCGTGTCGTAGGGGGAGTTGCGCAGCGAGCGCGCCAGCGCCTCGTTGGGTGGGCCGCCGATGCTCAGGTCGGCGCCGGGCACGACCGCGCGCACGGCCGCCACGATCTCCTCCACGCTGTAGGTGCGGCCCGGGCCGATGTTGAAGATGCGGTGCTGGAGGCCCTCCGCGAAGCAGGCGAGCGCGACCGCCCGGCCGATGTCCTTGCCATAAGTATATTCGCGGCGCGCCGTCCAGGGCTGCACGCGTAGCGGCCGCTGCTCGACAGCGGCCGCGATCAGGTCGTGCATGAACTGCCCGGCGGTCGAGCCGCCGACGAACGTGCCGGGGCCGAAGACCGCCGAGAAGCGCAGCGCCACGAAGTCCACGCCAAACCGGTCGGCGTAGGCGCTGCCGAGCAGCTCGCTGGCCGCCTTCGCCGCGCCGTACAGCGGGTTGTAGCCGTAGGGCGACGTCTCGGGGAGCCGCTGCGCCGGGTCCATCGCGTAGGCGCGGTCGTAGACGCCCTCGGTGCTGGCGAACACGACGCGGCGCAGGCCGAGCACGCGGGCCGTCTCCAGCACGTTGATCGTCCCTTGCAGGTTGATCTGCAGACCCGAGTACGGCTCCTCCTCGACGCGCGCGCCGATCAGGCCGGCCGTGTGGACGATGACGTCGGCCTGATGCTCGTGCGCCACCTGGACGAGGTGCGGCAGGTCGCGCACGTCGCCGCGCACCAGCGGCACGCGCGCGAGGTCCACGATGCGCTCGACGTAGGGGCGGTTCGGCGCCAGGTCGTAGAGCACCGGCTGGGCGCCGCGCTCCAGCAGGCAGCGCGCGGTGTGCGTGCCGACCAGGCCCGCGCCAGTGACAATGATCGCCATCGCGGCCGTCCTCCTGCTAGTGTAACAACGAGCGCGCCCGCCGATGCCCGAGCCGTCGGGGTCGGGCGCCGCGCAATCGAAGTGTCCTGGCATTCTAAGGAGCGGCCGCGCGTGGCGGCAAACGTCTAGCGCCACGCCCGCCGCCTCGGAGCGAATCATGCGTCTCTTGCGGCGCCTCGCGGTCACGACCGCGCTGTCCGCGGTTGTGGTCGGTATGGGGCCGGCCATGGGCGGCGCAGCGCCGGAGAACCCGCCGCTGTTCCGCGACGTGGCGGCGCCGCCGAGCACTCCACCGCCCGCGGCGCCGCGGATCGTGCGGAGCCGCTACGTCGCGGTCGACTTCGACGCGCTGGGCGGGGCGCAGCCGACCCCGGCGACCGCGCCGTCGTCCGTGGTGTTGAACCTGTTCCCCGACGCGACGTTCACGGCGCAGCGCGACAGCGTGCAGCCCACCCCCGCCGGCGGCGGCATCATCTGGACGGGCCACCTCCAGGGCGTTCCCAACAGCGCGGTAACGCTCGTCGCCGAGGACGGCGTCCTGGTGGGCAACGTGGAGGCCGACGGCCGCTACTACGAGGTGCGCTACGCCGGCGACGGCCTGCACACGGTCGCCGAGACGACCCCTCGCGCGTTCGGCCCCGACTAACGCTCCTCCGACACGACCTCGCGCTTTCCGCCCGAGCGACGTTTCCCCGACACGGTCTCACGCCTGCGCCGCTCCCTGCGTACGAGGAGGATGGCCGCCTGGTCTGCTGACCTGCTATAGTGCGCGCTCGAAGGCCCTTCACGAGCCGGCCGCGCGGCTAGCTCCCGAGCCACACGCGCGGCGCATCCCATCTACGTCGAGGACAGGAGCCGAGTATCGATGACTGCCGCACGCTTTCGTCTGATCTACGTGCTGGTGGCCGCCATTGTTATCAGCGCCGCGATCTTTCCGAGCTTCGCCGGCCCCACCGCCACGGCCCAGGCGCCGCTGTTTAGCGATACGACCGGGCAGCCGGCCCTCGCCGACGGCGCGTTTGGCCGGGCCGTGGTGCGCAATCGCTACGTGGACGTGAACTTCCCGCAGCTCGACGCGGCGGTCCGCACCCCGGCCAGCCAGAGCAGCGCGCTGCAGATGAACCTGTTTCCCTTCGTGTCCAACCTGTTCCCGGACGTGTCGATCACGGCGGTCCGCGACCGCGTGGAGGCCACGCGCTCGGGTCAGGGCGTCATCTGGCTCGGCAGGGCGCAGGGCGTGGCGGATAGCGCCATCACCCTCGTCAGCGAGGGCGGCGTGCTCGTCGGCAATATCCAGGTAGGCAACCGCTTCTATCAGATCCGTTACGCGGGCAATGGCGTGCACGCCATCCAGGAGGTCAACTCGCGTCTCTATCCCGACGAGCAGCCGCCGCTCCAGCTCACGGCGCCTGGGGCGGCGCCCCTACCGTCCGCCGCCGGGACCTCGGCGATTGGCGGGAGGGCGACCGGCGCGCCGGCCAGCGGCGCCAAGCTGAGCAGCCCGTCGGCGACCGGGACGACGAACGGTAACCCGCTGGGCGACAACGGTAGCACCATCGACGTGCTGGTGCTCTATTCGCAGGGGGCGCTGGCGGCCGCGGGGGGGACGACTGCGGCCATCAACAATCTCATCACGCTGATGGAAAGCGAGACCAACCAGGGATACGCGCAGAGCAACGTGACCCAGCGGCTGCGGGTGGTCCAGCGCCAGCAGGTCAACAGCGCGGAGGGCAGCACGAACCAGACGTACCTCGACCAGATGCTCAACCCGTCGGATGGCGTCATGGACGAGGTGCCGGGCCTCCGCAACGCCACTGGCGCGGACCTCGTGTTCCTCTTGCAGTCCGTGGTGGCCGACCCCTGCGGCCAGGCGGCGATGATCCTGAACCCGGTGTCCACGTCGCAGGCGCCCGACGGCTACGCGGTCGGCGAGGAGGACTGCTCCACCGGCGCGGGGGGCTGGACGTTTGGCCACGAGCTGGGCCACCTGATGGGCGCGCGGCACGATTGGGGCAGCGACCCGACGAACAACGCCCCGTTCACCTACAACCACGGCTACATCCAGCCCGGGCCGAATCGCTCCTGCTCGCTGATGGCCGTGCGCGGCGCGTGCAGCGCGGTGGGCAACAACCGCGCCAACTACTGGTCGAACCCGAACATCCTGGTGAACGGCCTGCCGATCGGCATCCCGGAGGGGCAGCCGAACGCCGCGGAGAACTGGAAGACGCTGAACAACACGGCGTCGACCGTGGCGAACTTCCGCGCCTGCGTCGTGCAGCCGTGCGACGTCCCGCCCACCGTCGGGCCGCCGCCGCCGACGGCCACGTCCACGCCGACGCCCAACCCGACCGCTACCACCACGTCGACGCCCAGTCCGACGGCCACGGCGACGCTCAGTCCGACCGCCACGCCGACGGGCACGGCCACGCCGATCTCGACGCCCGTCGTGAGCTGC
Source organism: Pseudomonadota bacterium (assembly GCA_021325365.1). Next base: position 136,221 of record JAJPHF010000077.1, on the reverse strand, counting down.
AATCCGCGGCCGAAGGTGACGGTCAACGCCCAGCCGAGCGGCGCGAACACGTTGCAGGTGACGCTGCTGCCGGGCGCGAACGGCTGGATCAACCAGGTCCAGATCGGCGCGGCCACCAACGCCCGCATCGACATCGCCGGGCAGACGGGCGTCACGGGCAACCAAACCTTCACCCTCCCGCCCGCGACGACCAGCCTGACCTTCTTCGTCCACCACGCGACGACGGGACAGGCCACCACGGTACCGCTCACGGTCGTCGACACCTGCGGCGCGTGGCCGACCTTCGTCGGCGGCGGCGCGAACGCCTTCTAGTGGTCGGTCACGCCTGAAGCGCTGGCGCGCCAGCCGCCGCCGGGAACGGCAAGCAAGGAGCCAGCTCGCACGGTTAGACGCGTGTGGCGTGGACAGCAACACAGCGCGGCGATAAATGGTGGGGCCGCACCGGGCCCTGGTATACTCCGCGACTAGAATAACCGGCCCCTTTCGGCGACACGGCTCGCGCTAAGCCCTCGGCCAGGTGGGTGGGTAGGTTTGGCTTCGCCAAACCTACCCACCCACCTGGGCCGGCCGCTTAGGATGGGCCGCTCTGCCGCGCCTTCCCCAACTTGGACGGGAGATATTGCTGCATGCGTAGTCTCCGCGCGCGCCTGCTGGTGGCGCTGGCCGTGGTCGTCGGCATCGTCGGCATCACCGGGCCGAATCTGCGCGTGCCGTCGGCGACCGCCCAGGCGGGGCTGTTCAGCGACGCCATCCGGCAGCCGGCCGGCGACACCGTCCCTCCCCCGGACCGCACCGTCGTGCGCCGGCGCTACGTGGCCGTGAATCTGTCGCTGATGGACGGCACCCCGCGCAGCGTCGGGGTGCCGCTCGGGCGTGGGGACGTGCTGACGCTCAACCTGTACAACTACGAATCGCCGCTAGCCCCCCAGGTCACGGTGACCGCCGTACGCGACCGCGTGGTGCCGAGCAGCACGGGGCGCGGCTACGTATGGTCTGGCCACCTTCAGGGCTCGAATCCCTCGGCCGACCCGATCACGATCGCCGTCGAGGACGGCGTCATGATCGCCAACGTCCACGCGAACGGCTCGAATTATCAAGTCCGCTACAACCCCGCGGGCGTACAGATGATCGATGAGATCGACGAGCGCCAGATCCCGCCGGACACGCACGCGTATCTGACGGCCGCGCAGGCGCGGCAAATCGCCCTCGCCGACCGGGCCAACCGCACGGCCGCGGCGGCAGCCTCCGGCGCTGCCCGGGCGGCCGCGGCCAGCACGAGCGCGGACACCGGCACGACCATCGACATCCTGGTGGCCTATACGACCCAGGCGCGGGTCGAGGCTGGCGGCACCTTGGCTATCGTGGCCACGATCAACAGCGCCGTCGCCGAAGCGAACACCGCCTACAGCAACAGCCAGGTTCCGCAGACGATGCGGCTGGTGGGCACCATGGAGACGACCTACACGTCGGCCGGGCTTACCACGCAGAACGGCCTGGTGACCGATCTGACGAACGTGACCGCCGTCGACACCCAGGGGCGCTCAATCCCGAACGCGCCGATGGCCGACGTGCGCGCCATGCGCGATTCTCTGCAAGCCGACCTCGTCAGCCTCTGGGTCGAGGGCACGCTGCCGCCGAACACGGCCGGCAACATCGGCATCGCCTGGGTGATCAACAGCAGCTTCGCGAACAACCTGCAGCAGTTCGCCTTTCTGGGCTATAGTGTTGTCGCGCGTGCGTACGCGACCGGGCCGGCTTACACGTTCGCCCACGAGACGGGGCACAACCTGGGCGCCAACCATGATCGCGCGACCGACGCCTCCATCGCCAATCCGCTCTATCCCTACGCCTTCGACTTCATCGCGCCCGGCAACGCCTTCCACACGGTCATGGCGTATCCGGACAAGTGCAACTTCTGCCCGGCGATCTTGAACTACTCGAACCCCAACGTGACGTACAACGGCGTCGCCACGGGCGTCGCCGGCTCGGGCGCCACCGCGGCGGACAACCACCAGACGCTCATCAACACGATCAGTGCCGTGGTCAACTTCCGGCAGTGCAACCAGCAGCCGTGCAACGGCGCCGGCCCGACGCCGGCGCCGAGTCCCACCACGCCGCCGGCCGCCTCGCCCACGCCCGCGCGCACCGCCTTGCCGAGCGCGACGGCCACGCCGACGGCGAGCTGTAGCCCGCGCCCGGCCGTGACCGTGAACGCGGTGAACGCCGGCTCAGGCGTCCTCCAGGTCACCATCGCGGCGGGCGGCAGCGCGGCGACGGGCCCGCGCTTGCAGCAGCTGCAGCTGGGTGCGGCGACCAACGCGCTGATCGACGTGCCCGCCGCGGGGCTGACGGGCCTCACGAGCGGCCGAAGCGTCGTCCTGCCGGTGGAGACCCGCACGCTGGTGTTAACGGTCCGCCACGCCACCGCCGGCCAGGCGACCACCGTCCCGCTGACGGTGGTGGACGGCTGCGGCAGCTGGCCGACACTCGTAGGCGGCGGGCCGAATGCGTTTTAGTGTAATGGTCCCGCTGCGCCTGCTGTTGCTCGCGCTGACGCTCTGTGCCGTGGCCGGGCCGCGACAGGCGGCTGCCCAGGAGACGTGCCGCGTGCCGCCCGACGACCAGGTGAACGCGGGCGGCGCGCTCGAAGGCCTGATGCTCGTGTTCCACGGCCTGTGGGCCGAGCCGCCGGACCTGGAGCAAGGGCTGGCCTTCGGCGACCCCGGCCCCTGTCCCGGCGGCACCCGCGACGGGTTCCGCGGCGTGGACATCATGGGCTGGGCGCTCGAAGTCTCCGGCCCCGCACGGCCGGAGCTGTGCTCGCCCTCGGACCCGCCGGTCACCGAGCTGCCGCTGCGCAGCACGCGCTGCGTCGAGGAGAGCACGACCCTGGCGAGCCGTAACGCGCGGGTGGCCTACCCCGAGCTAGTGAGCCGCGCCCCGTTCCCGCTCCTCCTGCCGAGCAGCCTGCCTGACGGGCTGGTGCCGCGGTGGACCACCCTGCGCGTCACCGATCGCCGCGCGGGCAGCGGGGCGCCGCGCCAGTACGGCACGATCATCCGCTACCTGGGCGCTGAGGACGAGCCCTGGCTGCTGCTGCTCGAGGACACCGGCGAGGCGCCGGCTCCCTGGCTGGACCGCACGCGGGCCGACGTGCCGGCCATCGCGCTGCGCGGCACGCAGGCAAGCGTGCTCGACTCGCTGCCCGACTACGACGGTCCGGGCAACGGGCTGCTCTGGGAGGAGGACGACCTGCGGCTCGTGCTGTTCGGCACCTATAGCACGGACGAGCTAGCGGCCATCGCCCAGGGCATGGCGCTCCATCCCGCGGCCGCGCCCTCGCCTGACGACAGCCAGTAAGGAAGCGATCGGTGGCCCGCGCACGCGCGGCCGCGATCAGGACAGCGGCGGGCGCCGCCCCGCCCACGGCTGGGCTAGCTCCAAGGCTCGGGCGACGCGCAGCACCGTCGCCTCGGCGAAAGGCCGGCCGACGATTTGCAGGCCCAGCGGCAGCCCGCTGGTCGTCATGCCACACGGCACGGATACCGCGGGGAACCCGAGCAGGTTGAAGACGCGCGTGAAGCGCAGCGTCGCGCCGCGCACGTCCTCCTCCGTGCCGTCCGGCCAGCGAATCAGGTGCTCGTCGCGCCGCGGCGCCGGCACCGCGGCCGTCGGCGTCAGCAGCACGTCCACGCCATCGAACAGCCGCACCGTCTGCTCGACCAGGAGGCGGCGGGCCCGCTGCGCCTTGAGGTAGTCGGTGGCGAGCAGGGCGCTGCCCACTTCGAGCCGCGCTCGCACGGCCGGGTCGTAGTCGCCGGGGCGCGTGCGCAGCCAGCGCTCGTGGTAGCTGGTCGCTTCGGCGAACAGGATCGCGGCGCCCGCGGCGAAGGCCGCCGCGGCCTGCGGCAGCGGCACGTCGTCGAGGCGTCCGCCTAGCCCCGCCAGCGTCGCCGCCGCGCCGCGCACCGCAGCCTCCGTGGCCGGGTCCACGCGCTCGAAGAAGAAGTCGCGCGGCAGGCCGAGGCGCAGCCCGGCGACGCCCGCCTCGATGCCGTCGAGGTAGGCGGGGACCGGCGCGGCGCTGCTGGCCGGGTCGCGGGGATCGTGCCCGGCGAGCGCCTGCAAGAGCAGCGCCGCGTCGCGCACGGTGCGGGTCATGGGGCCCACATGGTCCTGCGACCAGCTGAGCGGCACCACGCCGTGCTTGCTGACCCGCCCGTACGTGGGCTTCAGGCCGACCAGGCCGCAGAGCGCCGCCGGCTGGCGAATGGAGCCGCCGCTGTCGCTGCCCAGCGCGCCGGCGCACAGCGCCGCCGCCACGGCAGCGGCCGAGCCGCCGCTCGACCCGCCCGCGATCCGCTCGGGGTCCCACGGGTTGCGGCACTCGCCGTAGTGCGGGTTCAGGCTGGTCGCGCCGTAGGCGAACTCCTCCATGTTGGTCTTGCCGACCGAGAGCGCGCCGGCGGCGCGGAGCCGGGCTACGACCGTCGCGTCCTCGGTCGGCACGAAGTCGGCCAGGATGCGCGAGCCAGCGGTAGTGCGGACGCCGGCGGTGTAGAACAGGTCCTTGATGGCTAGCGGCACGCCGTGGAGGGGGCCACGGTACTGGTCGGCCGCGATCTCGCGCTCGGCCGTTGCGGCGTCGGCCAGCGCCTGCGCGCCGGTGACGGTGATGAAGGCGTGCAGCGTCGGATCGAGGGCCGCGATGCGGTCGAGGTAGAGGCGCGTGATCTCGACGGGCGATAGCTCGCGGCGGCGCAGCCGCTCGCCTAGCGCCTCGATCGACAGGTACGCGAGGTCGCGGTCGGCGGCCTGGCCCACGGGACTTGGCTCACTCATCGGCTAAGCCCACGGCAGCGCGAAGACCGCGGCCGGCTCGGCAGCCGCGAGGTCGAGCGCGTCCAGGCCGTCGACGGCCGCATAGATGGCCGCGGTGGGCCGCAGCAGCGCATCCAGGGCGTCGGCGCTCAGGGGGAGGCCCGCGGCGGTCGTGATCGCCCCGAGCGTGTCGCGGGTAAGCGGGGGGCGCGGCTCGGACATGATCGGGCTCCTTCGCGGTGGGCGTCGCGGCTCACCATACGCGGCCCGCGCGGTCGCTGTCAACGGCCGGCGGCGCGGTGGCGGCATGCCGTCGGCACGGCAGCTGCCGCGTGTAGCTTGTACGGGGGTAGAGCGAGTGTCATGATGCTGGAGCTGCGCTGGTCGCCGAGCGGCAGGGGGCGAGCCCCGGCCCTACGTCCGCCGGGACCCGCAGCCTGGCGCCTAGCCGCCCCGGCCGGGCGGCAGGGGACGGGCCTCTGCCCGGCGATACCGTTAGCGTATGGTGGCGCAAGGGCCAAGAAAGCGGCTGGAGGAGCAGGCGGCCGAATGCCAGGCATGGCCGGCATCGCCTGCGCTATGCTTGGGCAGTAAGGGCAGGCGCGCGGAGTCGCCTGCCGCATAGCGAGCAGGAGCCCGATGAGCTGGTCTTTGGCGCGGCGCGGCGAGTTCTCGGGCGGAGCGGCGCGGCGGGCCGCGCCGCGGACCGCCGGGCCGCACGGTCGCGCGGCCCGGCGACTCGTGACAGCGCGGTCGCGTGGGCGGTGAGCCAGTGATGGCGCGCGGCGGGCGCGCCACCCATCCCGAGTCTCCGGGCGTCGCCCGGGGCGCGGCGCCAGCCGCGGCGCGGACGCGCGTCGTGCCCGCGCCGCGGCGCGCGTGGACCAACTGGGCCGCGGTCGCGGGGCTCCTGTTGTTCGTGCTGGCCTTCTACACTCCGCTGACCACCTCGTCCCGCATTCTCTACGATTTCGACGTCTGGGTGTTCTTCTATCCGCTACGCCAGTACGCCGCGGACGCGCTGCGCCAGGGCCGCTTCCCACTCTGGAACCCGGACGTCTTTCTTGGCAGCCCGTTCTTCGCCAACGCCCAGACCGCGCTGCTCTATCCCTTCAATGTGGTCTACCTCTTCCTGCCCGTGCCGACCGCCTACACCGTGTCGCTGTGGCTGCACACCTGGCTCGCCGGCGCCTTCACGTACCTGCTGGCGCGCAGCCGGCTGGGCCTGAGCCTGGCTGCCGCGCTGGTCGCCGCGCTGGCCTTCAGCCTGGGCGGCTTCATGGTGGGCCTGGCGGGCCACGTGAACCAGTTGCAGGCGGCTGCCTGGCTGCCGCTGCTGGCCTGGCTGCTCTTGGGCGCGATCGCGCGGCGCAGCGTGCGGCTGGCGGCGCTCGGCGCGCTGGCGCTCGCGGTCCAGGTGCTCGCGGGCCACTCGCAGGAGGTGTATCTCACCCTGGTCGCGCTCGGCGTCGTCGCGCTCGTCGGGGGATGGCGAGGGAAGGATCGCCTGCGTGCGCTCGCCTGGGCGCTTGGGCTGTATGCGCTCCTGGTGGCGCTCGGCCTCGCGCTGACGGCGGTCCAGCTGCTGCCCACGGCGGAGGTGCAGCGGGAGGGCATTCGCGGCGGCGGCCTGCCCTACGCCGAGGCCATCTCCTTCTCGCTGCCGCCGCCGCTCCTGTTACGGAGCCTCCTGCCCGGCTTCTGGGATAACCCCTTCGGCGAGTACGTCGGCTACGTGGGCACGATCCCGCTGTGCCTGGGCGTGCTGGCCCTAGCGGCGGCGCGCGGCCGCTGGGTGGCGCTGGGCGCCGCGCTGGCAGGGCTGGGGCTCGTGCTGGCCATCGGCGGCTACAACCCACTCTATCCGCTGCTCTACCAGATCGTGCCCGGCCTGGGCCTGTTTCGGGTCCCCGCCCGCTGGCTGTTCGTCTACTCGTTCGGCATGGCGCTGCTCGCGGGCTTGGGAGCCGAGTGGGCCTGGCGCGCGGGACGCGCCCGCGCCTGGTGGCGCACGCTGAGCCGCCGCCGCCTCGTGGCCGTCGCGCTCGTGGTGGGCGCCGCGCTGGCGGCGATCCTGGTGATCTCCCCGCCGCTCGGCGCCCGGCGCTACTACGTCGCCTGGATCGGCCTTGGGCTGGTCGCCCTCGCGCTCACGGCGCTCGCGCTCGCGCGCCGGCGGCGCCTGGCGCTAGGGCTGCTGGTGGCCGCGGTCGCGGCGGAGCTGGTCGCGGCCAGCCTGACCGTCAACTTCCGCAGCGCCATCCCACCCGACGCCTACCGGGCGGCGCGGCCGGTGCTCGCACCGCTGCTCGCGGACCAGGACCACCATCGCCTGCTCAGTCTGGCGCGCGACGACTACCTGCTGGGCGACATCGCCGCGGGCCAGTTCCGCTATCCCGACTTGCCGCCGCCGGTGATCGAGAACTACACCGTCGCGAGCAAGCACGACGAGGTGATGACGCCCAACGTGCCCCTCGAATACGGCCTGGCGACCGTCGACGGCTACGACGGGGGGGTCCTGCCGCTCGCGCGCTGGCTGGGGCTCGCCCGGGCGCTCATCGCCGAGGACGAGCCGCGGGGCGATGGACTGCTGCGCCACCGCCTGCACTACCTGCCCGACGAGCGGTGGCTCGACCTGCTGGACGTGCGCTGGGTGCTGACAAGCGCGCTGCAAGACGCCGTCGTGGACGGGGTGCCGTTCGACCGGCTGGCCACCCGCCGGCTGGCGCCCGGCGAGCAGTACACGCTGCCCGTGACGGCCACTCCCGCCGCCACCGTCGCGCTGCTGTCGTCGGTCGCCGACGCGTCGCTGCCCGACGGCGCGCTCGTGGGCCGCCTGACGGTGTACGGCACGGATGACAGCGCGCAGGCCTTCGACGTGCGCCTCGGCCAGCAGACGGACCGTGCCGCGCCCCCCGGCGAGGCGGGCACCGCGCTGCCCTCGGCCCCGCCGCCCGACCCGCGCCTGCGTAACGTGGACTACCTGGTGCGGCTGCCACTGGCACCCGGCACGACCGTCGCGCGCCTGGGATTCGCGAACCTGGCGACGACGGGCACCTGGCTGGTGCGGGCGGCCACGCTGCTCCCGGCCGCTGGCGACCCGCGGCCCCTGCCGCTGACGACCGCGCTGGAGCCGGTGCCGCACGACGACCCGTCGCCCGTCAAGGTGTACCGCGCCCGCAGCGTGGCCGGGCCGGCGCGGCTCGTGCCGGAGGCGATCGTGGCGGACGACAGTCAGGCGCTGGCCTTCCTGAGCACGCCGCGCTTCGCCCCGGACCGCGTGGCGACGGTGGCGGCCGGGCCGGGCGCTCACGGGCTCGAGCCGCCGCCCGACCAGCTCCCGCTGTCGGCTGCCGGCGCGGGCGGTGACAGCGTCCGCGTGGTGGAGCGTGCCGCCGAGCGCTGGACGCTCGAGACGAGCGCCGCCGCGGAGCGGCTGCTGGTGCTCACCGATGCCTTCTTCCCCGGCTGGGAGGCCGCTATCGACAACCAGCCCGCGCCGCTCGTGCGCGCCGACTATCTGTTCCAGGGCCTCTACGTGCCCGCCGGGACGCATCGTGTCGAGCTGCGGTATCGGCCGCACAGCCTGACCATCGGGCTGCTCGTGAGCCTGGCGGCCGCGCTCGTCGCCCTCGCCCTCCTGCTGCCGCTCGGGCGGCGGCCAGCGGTCGTCCGCTATCAGCCGGTGCGCCTGCGTCCCGCGCCGCGGCCGCCCGCTGGCGACGGGCCGTCGGAGGCCGGACCCGCCGCCGATGACTGAGGCCGATCTGGTCGCGCACCTGACCGCGCTGCTCTACGCGGCCGAGGAGCCGCTGGCGCTGGCGGAGGCGGCGCGCGTGCTCGAGGCGGCGCCGGCCGACGTGGAGGCCGCCGCGGCGCGGCTCGTGGCGGCGCCCCCGCCCGGCCTGGCGGTACAGCGTCACGCCGGGGCGCTGCGGCTCGTCACGGCGCCCGCCTCGGGGCGCTACGTCGAGCGGCTGCTGGGCGGGCCTGGGGTCACGCGGCTGTCGCGCGCCGCGCTGGAGGTGCTGGCCATCGTCGCCTACCGCCAGCCCGTCACGCGCGCCGAGGTCGAAGCGCTCCGTGGCGTCAACAGCGAGCGCGCCCTGGACACGCTGCTGCGGCGGGGCCTAGTGGCGGAGGTCGGCCGCCGCGACACGGTCGGGCGGCCCGTGCTGCTGGGCACGACCCCGGCCTTTCTGGACTACCTCGGCCTCGCCGACCTGGCCGACCTCCCACCGCTGGAGACGCCCGCGGGCTAGGCGACGCTTAGCCGCGGCGCCCGCGGCTCCAGTACCGGTGGGCGAGCTTGATCTGCTGCACCACGAACTGCTCGGTCGTGAGCACCGGCCCCTCGGGGGCTTCGACCTGGCAGGTCGCGGCCCGGCCGACTCCGCCGCGCGCCGCGACGATCCTGAACTCGCTGCTGTCGCACGCGTCCATCGCGCGGCCGGCGAGGCGCAAGATCACTTCCCAGCGGGCCGTGGGCGGCGTGGGGGCGGGCGGGCGGCGGCCGCGCAGGCGCGCGCGGGCCTCGGCCATCCTGACGAGCTGTGGCCAGCGGTAGCGGCGCTCGCTGGGATGCGCGGCCATCCGGATGCGCACTCCTTCCGGCGATACCGTGAGGTGTATCGTGGGCACGTTCCAGGCGTCGGCCACAGCGCCGAGCGCGCGGAGAGTGTCCTGGTAGGTCCACGGCTCGGGCCCCCGTGGTCGTCGCACCCTCGCCCTCCGCGCCTGGGCGCCGCAGTCCGTCTAGTCCTGCGGGCGCGGCTCGTCCCCGGGCTGGCGCGGCGCCCAGGACACGCAGGGGCGATCCGGCGGCAGCGCCGAGTGCTCGCGCTCCTCGCCGCAGCGGTAGCAGGCCCAGCGCTGCCAGCCCCCCGCCTGCTCCTCCACCAGCCAGTAGTGCGGCGGACAGGTCGCAACCGAAACGACCATAGCTAGCTCCTCCAACGCAAACTCGGGCAGCGTCCGAAGATCAAACGCGCGGGCGCGGTCGGCGTGACGGGCGAGGCATCACGATCAACATACGGCGGCGGGGCGCGGGAAGTGTGGGGTAGATCATGCCGGAAGTGTGAACTAGGTCACTGCGCGCGCCGCCGGCCGGCGCGACAATGGCGCTGCGCGACACTCAAGGAGGTATGGAGATGGCCCCGACGACCCGACCGATGCCGAAGCGCTGCCCGCGGTGCAATGGGCCGCTGTACGTGGGCTACGACGACGACCTGAGCTGCCTGTTCTGCGGCGAGTACGTGTTCGCTAATCCACCGCCGCCGCTCGTGCAGGCGCCGCCCGTGGTGCAGGAGGGACCACGCAAGCGAGGGCGGCCGCGCAAGAACCCGGTGGCCGCTTAACGCGGCCATCGTCTCGCGCGCGGTCAGGCGCGAGCGCTGGCCAGCAAGCGGCCACCCTCCGGCCGGGGCATCACGCGCAGCTGGCGCAGCGCCCACCAGAGCGCGGCCTGCGTGCCGTGGATCACGGGCACGCCCAGGTCGCGCTCCAGCTCCAGCGTGACCGCCTGGAGGTTGCTGCGCGTGCCGAGGAAGATGGCGTCGGCGTTGGGGTGAGCGTCCAGCAGGTCGCGCGCCAGGCGGTAGAACGCGGTCGGCGCAATCCGGCCGGCCTCGGCCGGATTGCGCACGCTTAGCCCCTGCACGCCGACCGGCGGCAGCCCGGCCTCGGCCAGGTAGGCGGCGATCTGCTGGTTGATCTCGTCCAGGTAGGCGGTGCCCACGACGGGCCGGCGCGCGCCCAAGTGGCGCAGCCCGTCGACCGACGCCGCCATGCCCGAGGTGACCGGCACGCCGACCTGCTTGCTCCAGCCGCGGTTCGCCTCCTGCTCGCCGGCGTAGCCCTGACGCACCGCGAGCGGCACGCCCGCCAGCACCACCGCCTGCGCCCCCTCGCCGACGACCAGCTCCAGGGCGTTCTGGATGCCCTGCTGGGCGCGGGCGAACTCGGCGCCCTGGTGCGCCCGCACGCCGAGGTTCGCGGCGATGACGCCCACGCCGTCGGGCAGCATGTCCTGTAGCTCCGCGGGGAGCTGGATCGTGGAGGGCGAGACGTAGCCGAAGTAGCCGCGCCAGCCGAGCATAGCGAATCCTTCCTCCGCACGTGGAACCGAGCCGGCTGGCGGGTGTGGCGCCGCTGCCCCCGCCAGCCGACCGGGCGGTTGGCTTAGCCGAAGCGCTTACGCAGGCGGGGGAGCACGTCGCGCGCGAAGAGGTCCAGGAAGCGCTTCTGGTCCGGCCCCGGCGCGTGGAACACCAGGTGGTCGAAGCCCAGCTGGACGTAGGGCGCGATGCGCTCGACCATCTCGTCGGGGTCGCTCGTCACGATCCAGCGGCGGTGCGCCTGGTCGGCGACGGTGGCCGCCTTCGCCTCCATCTCGCGCGGGTCGTCGATGCCCACCTTGTCCTCGGGCGACAGCGCGAGCGCCGCCCAGTAGCGCGTGTCGTGCAGCGCGCGCTCGGCGTCCGTGTCGTAGGAGACTTTCATCTCGATCATGCGCTCCAGGCGGGCCGGGTCGCGGCCGGCCTTCTCGGCCCCCTCGGCCAGCTTGGGCAGCAGCGTGTCGCGGTACAGCTCCCAGGCTTTGCCGCTCGTGCAGATGAGCCCATCGGCCACGCGGCCCGCCAGCAGCGCTGCCGTCGGCCCGGCGGCGGCCACGTACAGCGGCACGCCCTCCTTGGGGCGGTCGTAGACGGTCGCCTTGTGGGTCTTGTAGTACTGGCCCTCGTAGGTGACCAGCTCGTCGTGCCAGAGGCGCTGCATCAGCTCGACGGCCTCGCGCAGGCGGGCGGCGCGCTCCTTGAAGCCCGGCCACTCGATCCCGAGCGGCGCGATCTCGTTTAGCGACTCGCCGCTGCCCACGCCAAGGAAGAAGCGGTTGTCGGAAAGCAGCGCCAGCGTGGCCGCGGCCTGCGCCACGACGGATGGATGGTAGCGGAAGGTGGGCGTCAGCACGCTCGTGCCGATGCGCACGCGCTCGGTGCGCGCGGCCAGCGCGCCGAGCCAGGGGAAGACGTTGGGCGCGTGGCCGTTGGTGTGCTGCCAGGGCTGGAAGTGGTCGCTGATGGCGACGCTGTCGTAGCCGCGGGCCTCGGCGTGTACGCTAAAGTCGAGAAGCTCGCGGGGGCCGAACTGTTCGGCCGACGCCTTGTAGCCTAGCTGGAGCATGGATGCCTCTCCTGTCTGCCGCGGTCGAGGCCTTCCTGGGGCAGGCGCGCGTCGCGCACCTCGCCACGGCCGACGCCGCCGGGCAGCCCCACGTGGTGCCCATCGTCTTCGTCGTGCTCGACGGCCGCCTGTACTCGCCGCTCGACGCCAAGCCGAAGCGCGTGCCCGGCCAGCGCCTCAAGCGCGTCCGCAACCTGGCGGCCAATCCGCGCGTCGCCGTGGTCGTCGACCGCTACGCCGAGGACTGGTCGCGGCTCGGCTACGTGCTGTGGCAGGGCCGCGCCCGCCTGCTGGCCGACGGCGCCGAGGCCGACCGGGCGCGCGCCGCGCTGCGCGCCAAGTACTCTCAGTATACCGACCCCGCGCTCGGACTCGACACGGCCGCCCTCATCGTCGTGGAGGCCGAGCGCGTGGTCGTGTGGGGGAGCGTCGGCTAGTATCCCGGGCCATTCATGGACGGCATGCCGGGCATCATGCCTGGTTGAGCGGGCCCGCCGGGCGCCATGCCGGGCATGGACGGCTCGCCGGGCGTCGTGCCGGGCATGGACGGCTGGCCGGGCGCCATGCCGGGCGATGGAGACTGGGCCGGCGCCGTGCTGGGCGTCGCGGGTTGGCCGGGCAGGCTGCCCTGGACCGTGACGTTGCCCGTCATCGTGCCGCCGTCGGCAGCCACGATCGACAGGTAGTCGTAGCTCCCGGGTGTGACGAACCAGGCCTCGCAGCTCTGGCTAGGCATCAGCACGCCCGAGTCCCAGTGGTCCCAGGCGGTGGTGGAGTGGGGCCGGTTGCCGCGGTTCACCCAGATCACCCGCGTCCCGGCGGGCACGGTGACCTGAGCGGGGAGGAAGAAGCCGTCGTAGATGCCGATCGTCACACTCGGCAGGTCGGCGATGGCCGCGGCGGGGACGCGCTGCTGGCCGGTGCCGCAGCCCCGGGTGCGCCCGGCGGCCCGCGCACTGGGACCCGGCATGAGCGGCCCGCCGGGCGGGCCGCTCATGCCAGAGCCGCCGCCGTCGTCGGCCAGCGCCGGGGCGGCCATCGGCAGCGCGAGCGCGAGGCCCAACGCGAGGGCGAGCGCGATTAGCAAGCTGGCAACCGTTCGGAGCATGATTGTCACCTCCGGTCGCTGCGACGGCGCCGGGTGGAACTTGCCGGCAGCCGCCACGCGGGGCCGCGCCCCGCGCACCGCCGCTGGAGCCACGCCCGCTCCAGCCAGAGGACCGGTCCTCTTGCCTCCAGTATACGCACGCCCCGTCGGGTGGTATAGGCACCCGCGCGGCGCGGTAACACACCGCGGGGGTGGGCCGAGTGTAGCAGGGCGACTGGAAATCGGCCCGGGGAGGGTCCGCCGGGGCGGAGCAAGGAGCGCGTTGGCCGGGGGCAGCGCGACCGGATGGGGCGGAGCAAGGAGCGCCTTGCCCGGCGCGGGCGCAGCGCGCCGGGGCGCCGCAAGCGGCGCCCCTACGCCGGATGGCTGGTGTAGGGGCGCCGCTGTTGCGTCGTGCGACCTTGGCGGCGGGCCGAACGCTTCGAGCGAGTCGGGCCGCTTAACGGACGGCGGCGCTCCCGGCCAGCTCGCGCTCGCCCGCGCTCTGCTGGGCCTTCCAGTTGCGCAGCCACTGGATGATCTCGGCGAGCGGCAGCACGTCGGCGTACTTCTGGTCCATGTCGAACAGGTTGATGGCGTGGCACGCCTCGTGGCGGTCGTAGCACGCTTCCTCGGCCACGATCATGCGGTAGCGGTAGGTGCAGCCCTCGACGACCGACGCGCGGACGCAGCCGCTGGTGCTCTCGCCGCAGACGATGATCGTGTCCACGTCGAGGTAGTTCAGGTGGCCGGCGAGCGGCGTGCCCCAGAACGCGCTCGGGGACGACTTCCGCAGCAGCACCTCGCCCGGCAGCGGGGCGATCTCGTCGGGGATGTCGTACTTGCGGCGGTTGCGGTCGGCCTCCGCCTCGTCCTTGAACTGCTTGGGCGGCATGCGGTGCGACGACTCGCGCCAGCCCGGCACGCCCGAGGCGTCCTCGTGCAGGCCCGTGACGTGGATCACCGGGATGCCCACCTCGCGGGCCACGCCGAGCAGCTCCTTGACGCGCGCTAGGCCCTCCCAGCCGGCGAGGCCCATGCCGCCGGGCCACGTCTTGACCATGTCCAGCAGCGGCTCGGGCTGGTCGCCCAGGACGCCGCGGTAGTTGTCGATCAGCAGCAGCGCTGGCCGCGTGCCGAAGCCCACCTTCACGCGCTTGACGAGCTGGAGCTGCGCCTTGTCCTGCTCGGTCAGGAAGCGATCCCACACCCGTTCCGCCATCAGGTCCTCTCCTCCACGAACGACGTGGACCTGCGCTCGCCCGCGCGCCCTCGCGCGGGCCGCGCCTCGGCCAGCCCACGTCCACACGGCGCCCCGCCCCGGCGCCCGGGGAACACGGTCATGATACACCAGCGCCTCGCCGTAGCGGCACCAGCGCCCCTCTGTAACGTGCCGCCCAGCCATCCGTTTAGCAGGAGGACGCAGGAGCTACGGCGCATGAAGGCACGCGGAGTCTGAGGGTTAGACTCGGAGGGTTGTAAGAGGCTTGTGGGCGGAGGGGTCAGTCATGGATCAGGATGCATTCTCTCCCAGTAGCGACGCAGACCAGCTCAGGGCGGAATTGCGGCGATTGCGACAGCAGGTCGCCGCGCTCGAACGGGACGTAGCGCAGCGCAATCAGGTGGAGACGGCGCTGCGCGCGAGCGCCGAGCGCTTCCGCACGCTCGTCGAGCACAGCCCCGATGCGATTGTCCTGCTGGACACTGCCGGTATCGTGCTGTACCTCAGCCCCTCGACCAGCCGGGTCCTCGGCTACCTCCCCGAAGAGCTGGTTGGGCGCAGCGCCTTCGAGTTAATCCATCCAGAGGACTATGAGCTGGCAACCAGAGCATTTGCCGAGCTGCTGCAGCGGCCGGGGCAAATAGTGATACGCCACGTCCGGGCACGCCATAAGGATGGCTCCTGGCGGTGGCTGGAGAGCGCGAGCACGAATCTGCTCCACGAGCCAGCGACGGGGGCCATCGTTGCGAACTACCGCGACATTACCGAACGCAAACGAGTGGAAGAAGACGCGCGCCAGGCCGAACGAGAGAAGGCCCGGCTGGAAGGCATCGCCCTCGCGGCGCGGGAGGTTGGCAGCCGATTGAACAACAACCTAGCTGTTGCGAGGGGGACCCTGGAGTTGATCCAGCAGAGCGTCGCACTGGCGCACGATTTGGACCGACTAGCGCGGGGTGCCGAGGAGTGCCTTTTGGTAGCGATCGAAGATGTCGCGAAGCCACAGCGAGTCGTGCGCGTCGAGACGAAGGACACGGTCATCGGGCCGGTGCTCGACCTGGAGCGGTCCGCACAGTAAGTAGCCCGCGGCTCGCCTATCGGCCGCCCGCCGGCGTATCGTCACGGCCCGCTTCGGCAGTCGCTTGCCACATGGCTCAGTCTCCCCTCTGCAATATCTCCTCTGCTCTCTTCCCCTCCCTATCCGCGCGGTCCCCGAAAACCGGGAGAACGTAAGCGAACTCTCATGTAACGTTTCGCGACGCGCGTCGTTCATATTGATACCAGGGTAGCACTATCGGACATCAGCGAGCGTCGCCATGGCAACGCCTCCCACGAGCGAACCTGACTCCGAGCAGTCACGCCCCATACTACGCTCGCTAAGAGCAGCTCAGCAGCGCGACCGCTCGCCTATCCGCGTCGTTATCATCGACGACCATCTCGTAGCGGAGATGCAGCGGGCGGTGCTGGAGCAGGCGGGTAGCATCGAAGTAGTGGGCCTGGCGAGCGATGGCCTGGCGGGGCTCGCCCTGATCGAGCACGGCCTGCCCGACGTGGTGATCCTGGAGCTGTGCCTGCGCGGCATGGACGGGCCGGAAGTAGTGCAGCGGGTACGCGTCTCGTTCCCGCAGGTCGCGGTGCTCCTCGTGACGGCGTATGACTAGGTATGGGATCACCGGTCCCTCCTCCAAATGGGCACCAGCGGCCTTGTGTCGAAGACGGCGTCAATTGACGAGCTCGTAGCCGCGGTACGTGCCGTGGCTCAGGGCCGCACGGTGACCGTAACCACCGGAGCGCACTCGCCGCGGAGGCCGGATTCCGCGGTGATCTCCGAACGCGAGCGCGAAGTGCTCCACCTGCTGGCTGCTGGTCAACGCACGGCCGAGATCTCAAAGCGCCTGAGCCTCTCCCCCAGAACCGTAGAGCGCCACCTGGCTGACCTGCGGGCGAAGCTCGACGCGCACACCTCGGCCGAGCTCGTCCGCGCAGCCCAGGAACGAGGCCTGCTCCCCCCGGGTGCTCTCACGGGCTAATCCCATTCCTCCCAGCACAGCCAAGAGCCTCCAATCCTGCTCTCCCACACGTCACCGCGCCCTGTCGGTTTTCCGCCAGAGGATGGCGGGTTTCCGCCACAAAGATGGCGGTTTTCCCCCTTGTGGCGTAGTGCCCTGCGGCTTACCCTGCCTACACTGAGTCCAGCTTCACGAGCGTCAGACCATCAAGGAGTTGGCATGATGCGTAGAGCCAAAGGAGCAACGCCATTGCGATGAACACGTAGGTACTTGGAGCGCCTTAGAACAGCGGTATGTGTGAACTCATCGGAGGAAGAACGTGCGACGGCAATATCTCCGGTCCGGGCTGGCGTTACTAGTCGTACTTACCACGGGTCTTGCACCAGCACAAGTCTTGGCGCAGTACTCCACCACATGGACTTGTGATGCCACATTCGCCACATACGGACAGCCGGATTCACCAAGCAACTCCAAGTACGGGTGCGCGATCGTATACTGGGGTCCTGTGTACGATTACAACTATAGCCCCCCGGTTCTGACGGCAGCTACGATCAACCTGCGAGCTTACCAGGGCAGTTGTGGATATGGCGGCTGCGCATACTGGCAACGCTATTATGCTATGGACTGGCATCTGTATGGGGGAGGCTGGGCTCCATATCCTGGCGCATACTGGGGTGCTGGGACTGTACATAGTAACCAGGTTCCGTGGGAGAGTGACAGTGGAGGGATTGCCGGGGGCACTGATCCGGAGCCTGTCCAAGTTGAGATGCGGCTCATCTATTGGTCTGGAGCGGTGGGCAACTCATACGCTTGGTGTTCACAACAGTACTTCCACGACCTCTACTATAACTATGGCTACAAGGTAGGCACACAAGTCTGTTGACGAACCATCCTGCACGTGGTGATGGAGTGACATCATGCGACTATCCTTGAGCAAAGTACGGTTCGGGCTGGCCAGCGCAGGGGTGCTGCTGACGATAGCAGTGGCCAGTAGTGTGGCAGCACAGGTTCCCACACCACAGCCAGGAATGGCGCCACCGACGCAGTGGCCAGCATTCACGATGGTGTGGTTGGAAACCGCCGCTGGTCTGGGGCGCAACGGTGCGGTTGGCACTCAGCGCCTACGGTTAGAGTACACGGATCAGCGCCATTTCCGCATCACTCTGCTGGACCACTCGGAGGAGCCGGGGGCGGGCGGTCAGAAGCAGGGTATCGTCGGGACTACCTGGACTGTTGATGGGACTAGGAGCATATATAAGAGGCGCGAGACGGCCAGGAGCGTGTACAGACGCACCAGCAGGGATTCTTGACATCTCCTGACGACTGGCTGAAGCCGGGCTTCGCTGCAGAGTTGACGAGAGCGCTCGGCGCGTCCGTAACTCGCGGCACTGCAGGGCTGATAACGGTCGCGGTGGAGGAGACTGTTCAGCCGCCACCGACAGTGGTGGTTACTCCGGCGCCTGGCTCGGCAGCCAGCGCCCACTCGTTCGGGCCCGGGGCCGCTGCAGTGACACGCGTGCGGCGCGAGGTGACGTATCGTGAGAGCGACCAAATCCCGATGCGCGTCGTGACCTTGGCAGACGGCAAAGAGGTCAGGCGGGTCGAGGTTCAGGAGCTACAACTCCGAAGGCGCTAGTCCGTGGCTAGGCCGGCGAGCCTTCAAATGCCACAGTCGAGGAGTGGATGGGGAGCCACTCCCCGACTATGGCGCTCCGCGTCCCCGTGTAGGTCCATCTGGCACGTCGATACAGAGGCTCGTATGGTATTCTAGAATAGGTGTGCGCAAGAGGCGAGCATGATGGGCCAAAGAGCACGGGCCTTCCGAACAATGCTTACCCTGGTGGTACTCTCTATCGGCTGCGGCCCTTCTGCCGTGACCCATCCTGCAACGCCTTCTGTAGTTGCGGAGACCTCAATAAGCTGCTTTGGATACACTGCGCGACTGGCACTGACGGCGGATGATGCCACCTATAGTCCCTCCTATCCGACTATTATTGAGGGAATCCGTTGGCTACTCGAAGTGGATGGCCCTCCCACGGTGACTACTACTTCGTCTGTGAGGGCTTCAGTCGAAGCGTTCACGCTTAGTCGAGATGGCGCACGCGCGCTCCCCCTCGCTGAGGGCGACATCCGTGCGCTGGGACTCCTGACCTGGTCTGGGTCTACAGATAAGACCTCGCAGACGGGACTCGTGAGGTTACTCGCGTTCCCTGAAGGTTTTCAAGCCGGCGACATGGGCCGGCTGCACATGGTCGTGCAGACGCCCTCCGGTACGTTCTGGCTCTCCGATGTTCTGTTTACACTCCACTTGCTATCCGACCGCGTAGAGGCGCGAGACGCGCGCGTTGTGTCTGACCCTGCGGAGATGCCCGATGGGTCATGCTCCTCATAGCTGTCCGGCTTTTGAAAGGCACTGTAAGCAATCCGAGTCTACCGGATGACCCTGTCATGGTGGCACCGCAGGCTAATCCCTCGGCTACCAGCCGTTCAAGCCAGCACCGCCCGCACAATTCCCCTACGGGTCCGTCGTGCAGTCAAGGGGACCCACCTATCCTACACCCTCGGCGCCCCCCGGCAGCTTGCGGTACCCCACTTAGAGAACGGGACCGCCTAGCGCGAAAGGGCGACTCCCCCGGACACTGAAGGTCTCTTACCACCTCACATCCGGGAGCCGCCGATGAGCGCAGCATACGCCGCCCTGGTGACGTACGTCCAGCATCTGGCGCCCACCTGGCGCCAGACCCAGCACGAAGGATTTGCGCACCTGCTGGGCGCCCTCTTGGAGCGCCCCACGCTCTGCGCAACGGAGTTGGCGCGCGCCTGGCCACGGCCGGACCAGCCGCTCCACGGGCGGCTCAAGAGGCTCACCCGGCTGCTGAGTAATCCGCGGCTGGATGAGTTGGCGCTGGCGCAGCGCTGGCTGAAGCTGAGCTACCACTTCAGTACGGACACGCCCACCGTGACCGATGGGCGGCCGCTGCTGCCGGTGCTGGTCGATACCACGTACTTTGAGCCGTTCGCCTGTTTGTTGGCGAGCGTGCCGTGTGGCAGTCGGGGGGTGCCGCTTGCCCTGACGACTTATCACCGCACCACACTCGCCGCGTGCTTCCCGCCCGAGGCGACCTGGCCGACCCCGCATACTCCTCTCTGGCCCGCCCGCCGCGGCCAGCCCCGCCCGGCGCCCGCCGCGGCCGCGGTGACCCCCTGGCTGAGCCAAAACCGCATCGAAGAGCAGTTGTTCCGGCTCATGCACCACCTCGTCTCCCCCGCGCTGCGCCCGGTGATCGTGGCGGATCGGGGCTTCGCGCGCGCCGAGTTGTTCCGCACGCTCCAGGCCCAGCAGCAGGACTTCGTCATCCGCATCGACGCTGAGACGCACGTCCAACGCCACGCCTTTGCCTGGCCGGGGCCGGCGGCGGCCGAACTCGCCTGTCCGGTGGGCGAGCGGCGCTGGTACCCCCAGGGCACTTACCACGGAACCGCCCGGGTGCCGGTTCACTTGCTGGCGGTGCATGACGCGGGACAAGCTGAGCCGTGGTATCTGGCGAGCACCCTCGCGGACGCCGACGCGAGCGAGCACCTGTACCGCTGGCGCATGCGCCTGGAGTGCACCAATCGCGACTTCAAGACCGGCGTGCTCTTGCGGGAGGGCGACGACCACCACGCGCTCACCCAGCCGCTCCCTGGGCACCGGCTCCTCCCGGCGCTCGCCGCCGCCGAATGGCTCTGTGCGCTCACGGGGCTCCAAGCCGCGCACGATCTCCCCCACCCCCTCGCCGCACCCGCGCCGGCGCCCCCCACCGCCGCGCTCCCCGACTCCACCCCGGCGCCCGACGACGGGCCCGCGCTGCCCCCACCGGTGCTGCCCCAGCGCGGCGCCACGCCGCTCCTGCCCCGCTGGCTGCGCCGCTTCGCGGTCCGCGGCTGGCTCAGCTATGTCCGCCTCGGCCTCGAATGTCTCCGCGCCCCCGACCTGCGCCGGCTCGTCCGCCGCGCCATTGACTGGCTGGGCGCCTATCTCGTCACCATAACCCCACTCTGGCGTCCTTGGCAGCGGCGCTACCGCCGACTCCATTGGTGGCCCGACGCCGCCTGACTCCAAGTCGGGTACCGCAAGCCCCGGGGTGCCCCTTAATCTTTTGCGCTCTCGAAGGCGCCGGTCCCGTCAGCAAGCCGCCGTCGAGTTCGGCCGCAAAACTCTAAGGGGCACCCCAAGCCCCGGCAGCTTGCGGTACCCCATTTAGGAGTCAGGCGGCATCGGGCCACCAATGGAGGCGGCGGTAGCGCTCTTGACGGGGGCGCCAGAGCGGCGTGTAGGTCCACAGATATGTGCCGAGCCAATCGAGCATCCTGCGCAGGAGCAGCTGGAGGTCAGGGGCCCGGAGTACTTCGAGGCCCAGCCGGACGTAGCTGAGCCAGCCGCGGACGGCGAAGCGCCGCAGCCCGGGCGGTAGCCGCGGGGTCGGCCCGCGGTGCGGCAGGACCGGGGGTGGCATAGCCGGGCCCTCGTCGGCCGGCGCGGGCGGGAACGGGGCAGGTGCCGCAGCCGGCGCGGGCAGCGCCTCCAGCGGGGCGCCGGCCGGGGTCGCTGGGGGCGGCACGGAGAGCACGAACTCCTGGTAGGCTTGCAGCCCGGCGAGCGCGCAGAGCCACTCGGCGGCGGCCAGCGCGAGCAGCAGGCGGTGCAGATGCAGCGGCTGGGTGAGCGCGTGGTGGTCGTCGCCTTCCCGCAAGAGCACCCCCGTCTTGAAGTCCCGATTGGTCGCTTCGAGCCGCATCCGCCAGCGGTAGAGCAGTTCCCCTGCGTCCGCGTCGGGAAGAGCGGTCGCCAGATACCACGGCTCCGCTTGCTCCGCGTCGTGTACCGCGAGCAAATGGACCGGCAGCCGCTCCGTCGAATGATAAGTGCCCGTAGGCACCCAGCGGCGCCGGCCGGGCGGGCAGGCGAGCACGGTAGCGGCCGGGGCGGGCAGCGCAAAGGCGTGCTCTTGCACGTGCGTCTCGGCATCGATCCGGATCACGAAGTCCTGCTGCTGCGCTAGGAGATGCCGAAACAGGTCCGCGCGGGCGAAGCCGCGGTCCGCCACGATCACCGGGCGCAAGGCGGGCGAGACGAGGTGCGCCACTAGTTGCAACAGGCGCTCTTCGATGCGATTCTGGCTCGGCCACCGCTCCACCACGGCGGCGCTGGGGGCGGGCGAGGGCCGACGGCGGCTGGGCGCGGGGAGGACAGTATGCGGCGTCGGCCAGGTCGCCTCAGGCGGGAAGCAGGCCTCCAGGGTCGTACGATGGTACGTGGTGAGGGCGATCGGCAACCCGCGGCTGCCGCACGGCACACTCGCCAGCAGACAGGCGAACGGCTCGAAGTAGGTCGTATCCACCAGCACCGGCAAGAGCGGCCGGCCATCCGTGAGCCGCGGCGCATCGGCGCTGAAATGGTAGCTCAGCTTCAGCCAACGCTGGGCGAGCGCCAACTCGTCCAGCCGCGGATTGCCGAGCAGCCGCGTCAGCCGCTTGAGGCGCCCATGCAGCGGTTGGGCCGCCGTGGGCCAGGCGCGGGCCAGCTCCGTCTCGCACAAGGTCGGGCGCTCCAACAGCGCCCCGAGCAACTGGGCAAAGCCCACGTGCTGCGTCTTGCGCCAGGTCGGGGCGAGGTCCTGGATGTAGGTCAGCAGTTCGGCGTATGCTGGATGCATCGGCGGCTCCTGCACTGAGGTGGGTAGAGACCCTCAGTATCCGCAGGACCGCCGTTTCGCGCTACTCGCACCAGACCACAAAGTGGGGTACCGCAAGCCCCGGCAGTCGTTGATGTTCACTGCATAGCAGTGTTAGACTCGTGGGGGCAGATGGCAAGTGGCAGTGTTGGTGCTCGCCTTGATGGGGCATGGTCTCACGACCGCTCACGCTCAGCAGAATCGGCCTGAGGCCGGTGCCTTGTTGTATCAGGCTGACTGGTCCGGTGGGCTAGGGGGCTGGGGCGGAGGGCCGGGCTGGCAGATCGTCAACGGAATGCTAGTGTCCGACCGCTCTAACCCCGGCACCGTCATCAGCCCCCCTTACGTGCCCCCGATATCGGACTACGCGGTGGAAGCTGAGATCCAAATAGGCGACCTTAGCAACGGCGACGGGTGGTTTGGGATTGCCCTGCGGGCCGGTATCGCAGTCGAGCGACGGCTACCTCACGACTACCGCCTTGTTCATATCCCTGCGCGCCAGCGATGCTCAGATCCATGTCCGCAGCTACCGGATAGTCGCGCTGTAGCTGTCGGACCTACCCACTGGCCCGCACCACGATGGGCTCGTTGCCCTCACCGGTGTCACGCCCCCGCCCGGGGCGGCCTGCGGGCCGCCAATCGTTCCCGAGGCTCCATGGCCGGCTGCTACTCGGCGGGCTGCTCCGCTTGATGGCCCTCATACCCTGCCGCTGGCGCTAGGCAGGCCGCAGGCTCAAGCGCGCTCGTGAAACGCGGACGTGCGGCATACAGCGGTTTTCAGGATGATCGAGCCGGGCAGGGTCGGCCGGGCGGCAGGGGACGAGCCCCTGCCCTACGTCATGGCTCAATGCCCGTGAAAACTGCTCTAATGCGTGCGTACGCCGCCGCCGACGGTGCCGCCGAACTTGAGGTAGATGAACACCAGCGGCATCAGGAGCACCATCATGATGAGCGTGACGGCGGCGGCCTGGGCCAGGTTGCCGGAGTGGAAGAGGCTCCAGACGACGACGGCGAGCGTGATGTTGTCGGGCGAGAAGAGCATCGTCGACAGCGTCAGCTCGCGGAACGTCAGCAGCCCGAGCGACAGCCCGCCGTACAGGAACGCGGGCGCCAGCAGCGGCACGACGACGCGGCGCAGGGTTTGCAGCAGCGTGGCGCCGGAGACGGAGGCCGCCTCCTCCAGCTCGCTGCTGATCTGGATGAGCGCGCTGTTCGTGATGCGCGTACCGAAGCTGATGTGGACGATGCTGTAGATGATGACCAGCAGCGCCAGCGACCCGTAGAGGTCGACCGGCCCGCGGATGACGAACAGCGCCGCCACCAGGGCCGCGAAGCCGAACACCGTGTGCGGCACCGCGTGGGGCAGGAAGGCGACGAAGTCGAACGCCAGGCGGAAGCGCGAGCGCGTGCGCAGCACCACCCACGAGAAGACCAGGCTGATGGCCAGCGCGATGGCCGGCGCGAGCAGCACGCACACGACGGTGTTGACGAGGCCGCGCTGGATGAGCGGCCAGGGCAGGCTGTTGAAGTTCTTCAGCGAGACGGTGCCCAGGGCGGCGAGCGAGGGCGGCTGGAGGTAGGGCAGCAGCGACGCCCAGACGAGCAGCAGCAGCGGCAGCACCTTGGCGATCAGGATGTAGGCGCCCAGGAAGGCCCAGGCGGCGACCATCCACGGCCCAAGCTGCACCAGCTTCGGCTTGTAGTTCTTGCCGGTCACCACCTGGTACTGCCGCGCCCGGACGAGCACGCGGCTGTACCACCAGCTCAGCCCGAGCGCCAGCAGCAGCATGAACGTGGCGAACGCGGCGGGCAGGCCGTACTCGGGCAGGCCCTCTTGCGGGTTCGTCTTCACGTACATATAGGTGGGGAAGGTGAAGATGCGGTTGGACAGGCCGATGATGAGCGGGATGTCGAACGCCGAGATGGCCGTGGTGAGCGTGTACAGCGCCGCCGCCAAGAGGCCGGGCGAGGCGAGCGGCAGGGTGACGCGGCGCATCGTCTGCAGGAAGGTGGCGCCGCTCATCTGCGACGACTCTTCGAGCGACGAGTCCATCGCCCGCAGGCTGGCGACCGTCATGATGAAGATCAGCGACGCGAGGTTCAGGCCCTGGATGAACCCCATGCCGGGGATGTTGACAATGCTGAACGGCCCCGACTGCCAGCCGAACAGCCCCATCGCGATCTGATTCAGCATACCGATGCGCGGGTGCGCCAGGAACAGCCAGCCCATCGCCGTGAAGAAGCCCGGGATGAGCACGCTCATCGTCATCACGGTGATGATGACGGACTTGCCGCGGAGGTCCGTCCGCTCGACCAGCCAGGCGATCGGGACGCCGAGGACGAGCGCCACCAGCAACGTGACGACCGTGAAGCCCACCGTGTTCAGGAACGCGCTGTAGGCGAAGGGGTCGGTGTACAGCGAGAGGTAGTGCCGCAGGGTGAAGGCATCGCTGGTGACGCTCTCGCGGAAGCTGATCCACACCACGAGGACCAGCAGCCCCACGATGATCGCCGAGGCCGCCAGGGCCAGCAGCACCATCGCGCTCGGCCGGGGGAGGCTGAGCCGGTCGGCGCGCTGGACCTCGACTCGCGCAACTGCTCGGGTAGCCATGCTGCCTCCCTTACCCGCCACCGGGTCGCCGGCCCGCGCCGCTGGCCGCCAGACGAGGGGCGGTCGAGCCGCGAGCGCGGGCCGCGGCGTCCGCGGCTCGCCCGGCGGCCGACGCCGATCGTCCCCGCGGCACTCGCCATGTGCCGCCGTTGGACTGGCTGCAATTGTACGAGATACGCGAGGCGACCGCGAGTCTTGGCCTGCGCGGGCAAGCGGCTGGCTCCCCTGGCGCGTCAGGGCTCCCGCGGCTCGTCCTGTCCGCACAGCGATGCGTGGGTATAACACGGCCCCGGGTTCGATTCAATCGTGGCGCCCGCGCGCCTCCGCGGCGTTGCCAGTGGCGCAATTCGGGCGCGCTCGCTACAATCCGGCCACTGGTCCGCTGCGCGGCAGCGTGCATGGATCCGCGCTTGGCCGGTGGTCGTACTCCTTGCAGGCCGGCCCGAGACGACGAAAGGGAGAACCGCGATGCCCGTGCGCTCGCTCACGCATTACGCGCTCGAGGTGCCCGACCAGCAGGTGGGTCAGCGCTTCTACAGCGATTTCGGTTTCGAGGACGCGACCGGTAGGTCAAATGCCGTGCGCCTGCGCCCCAAGCCGCTCGGCCGCGACCAGATTCTCCTCTACGAGGGGCCGAAGAAGCGGCTGCGCCACCTGGCGTTCGCCGCGCCGGGCGCCGAGTTCGCGGCCGTGCGCGGCCGCTTGCAGGCGGCCGGCGTGCAGGAGATCGACCCGCCGAAGGACGCGCCCGAGGGCGGCATCTGGGTACGCGACCCGGACGGGCAGCTCGTGAACGTCCGCGACGAGGAGCCGGTCACCTCCGCGGCCGACCCGCCGCGCTACAACAGCCCCGGCCATCCCGTGCGGATCGCCGAGCGCGCTATCGAGCCGCCCGTCGCGAATCCGGCCACGCCGCGCCGCCTCGGCCACGTCATGCTGTTCTCGCCCGACATCGAGCGCCAGCGGGCGTTCTACGTGGACGTGCTCGGCATGAAGCTGTCGGACCGCGTGCCCGGGCTGGCGGCGTTCCTGCGCTGCAGCGCTGACCACCACAACCTCGCCCTCATCGCCTCCGATCGCCCGGGCTTCCACCATGCCTCGTTCGAGGTCGGCGGCATCGACGAGATCGCGCTCGGCGCCGAGCGCATGCGCGAGCGCGGCTGGGAGCCCGCCTGGGGGATCGGCCGGCACTGCATCGGCTCGAACTTCTTCTGGTACATGAAAGACCCCTGGGGCAGCTACGCCGAGTACTATTTCGACATCGACTACATCCCCGACGAGGCCGACTGGCAGCCGCGCGACTGGGACCCGCAGTACGCCTTGCTCGTGTGGGGGCCGCAGCCGCCCGAGGACTTCATCCACAACAAGGAGCAGTAGCCGTGACGGAGGGGCCGCGGCTCGACCGCTCGCTGACGCTGCACTTCCAGGGCGACTGGGGCGGCGCGAACCTGCACCGCGTCTGTGGCTGGCTGTCGCAGGCGATGGGCGAGCGCTGCGGTCCCTACTCGCGCTTCGCCATCTGGAACGGCAGGGGCTGGACCGACGCGCCGCGCGCCGTCGGGCGCGGCCAGGTGGACGTGGCGCTCGCCACGCCCGCCGCTTTCGCCGCGATGGCGTACACGGGGCGCGGCCCCTTCGCCGACGAGTCGTACCCGTTCCTGCGTGCGGTGGGCAGCGTGCCGCAGAACGACCGCCTGGTGCTCGCGGTCGGCGCCGAGCACGGCGTCCGCTCGTTCGCCGACCTGCGCGAGCGGCGGCTGCCGCTGCGCATCGCCACCTCCCCCGACGACGGCGTCAACTTCATCGGCCTGGCCGTTGCGCGCATCCTGGAGCTGGAGGGCGTGGCGCCGGCGACGCTCGAGCGCTGGGGCGGTGGCTTCCTGTATCACGAGCAGCCCTTCCCCTGCGTGGACGCCGCCCGCACGGGCGGCGCCGACGCCGTCTTCCACGAGGCGATCATGACGCCGCCCTGGCAGGCGCTGGCCGCGGAGCGCGAGGTCCACTTCATTCCGATCGACGGCGACGTGCTCGCCCAGCTCGAACGCGACTACGGCTGGCCGCGCGGCACGCTGCCCGCCGGCTACTTACGCGGCCTCGACGCGCCGCTGGAGACGCTCGACTTCTCCGACTTTCTCCTGATGGTGCGCGCCGACATGCCCGACGACGTGGCCTACCTGCTTGCCTGGTGCCTGGGCGAGGAGCGGGCGCGGCTGGAGCGCTACTATCGCCACCTGCCGCCCGAGCGCAGCCCGGTCACCTACCCACTCGACCCCGCGAAGATGGCTCGCACGCCGATCCCGCTCCACCCGGGCGCCGAGCGCTACTACCGCGAATACGGCTACCTGTAGTCGCTGGGCCGGGCTCGCAAGGATCGCCCGTTTCAGACACATCCGATGGAGAGTCCGCATGCACGCCCGCGGTCACGCGCGCCCCGCCCCGCTGCTGCTCGTGGCGGCGCTTCTGCTCGCCGCCTGCGCCCCCGCCGCCGCGCCGGCGCAGCCGGGCGGCGCACCGTCCGCGGCGCCGGCCGCGACCACGGCGTCCGCCCCGGCCGCGCCGTCCGCCGTGCCGGCCGGCGGCCAGACCGCCGTGCAGCCGCTCAACCCGCCGCTGAATTTGAAGGTGGGCTCGCTGGGGCTCGTCGGCGAGGCCGGGGTGTTCGACGCGCTCGCCAAGGGCTACTTCCGCGAGGAGGGGCTGGAGGTCGAGCTGGTCCCGTTCCGGACGACCAACGAGCAGACCGCGCCGCTCGCCACCGGCGAGCTAAGCTTCGCCTCGGGCCCGCCCGATCCGAGCCTGTTCAACGCCGTGCTGCGCGACATTCCCCTGCGTATCGTCGGTTACAACGCCATTATCAGCACGCGCGACACGAGCGGTGGCTGGCTGGTGCGCCAGGACATCCTGGACAGCGGCCGCTATCAGGACCCCAAGGACCTCAAGGGGATGACGATCGCCATCTCGTCGCGCGGCGGGATCGGGGAGATCTGGGTCGAGCGCGTGCTGGGCAAGGGCGGGCTGACGACGGGCGACGTTCAGTTCGCGCAGCTCACGTTCCCCGACATTCCGGCGGCCTTCGCCAACAAGGTGATGGACGCCGGCTTCGTCGTCGAGCCGTTCGCGAGCATCGCCGAGGGGCAGCACACCGCCCACAACGTGATGCCGTCGGGCCAGATCTACCCGGGTCTGGTCGCCATGACCTTGATCGTCAGCCCCGTGTTCGCCCGCGACCAGCCGGAGGCGGCGCGGCGCTTCGTCACGGCCTACCTGCGCGGCCAGCGCGACTACTACCGGGCGATCATGAAGGATGAGGGCGGCAAGGACGAGCTGTACCAGATCCTGTCGCAGTACACGCCGATCCACGACCTGAGCCTGTTCGCGCGGATGGCCACGCACGACGTGGACCCGAACGGCCAGCTCGACCCGCGTACGATCGACGAGCAGCAGGACTACTACGTGCGCTACGGCACGCAGCAGCAGAAGCTCGACTCCTCCCGCGTGCTCGATCCGTCGTACTCGCAGTACGCCGTCGAGCGCCTGGGCCGCATCAGCGAGTAGCCGCACGCTCGGTGGGCGCGCCTCCTCTTCGGCGCGACGGAGGTGAAGCATGATGCGGCGGCACGAAGGGCCGCGGCATGGCGCCGCGGCGCTGGCGCTAGTGGTGGCGCTCGCGGCCTGCGCCCCGGGCGCCAGCCCGCCTCGCGCCGGCGGCGATGCCGGCCCCGCTGGCGGACTCGCGACCAGCGCGGCTACCACACCGCCGGCAGGCTCGGCGGTAGCCACCCCGGGGGCGGCCGAGTCGCTGGAGCAGATCGTCGCCGCGGCGCGGCAGGAGGGCCAGCTCACGCTGACCTGGACCGAGAACGTTGGCAGCCGCGAGGGAATTCGCCGCTGGATCGAGGGCTTCAACCCCGCCTATGGGCTCAGCCTGGACGTTCGCTACACGCCGGGCCCGGCGATGCCGGAGCTGGCCAACAAGATCGCCCAGGAGGCGCAGGCGGGGCGACCCGCGTCGAGCGACGTCCTGGTCATTCCCGACGACCAGCTGGTCCCCATGATCCGCCAGAACGTGCTGGAGCCGGTGCCGTGGACCGCCTGGGCGCCCAACATCCGCGATCCCGCGCTGCTCGCGCCGGGCGGCGTGGCCGTGCAGATCGGCTCGCGCGTCGCCGGCATCACCTACAACACGAACAAGGTCCGCGCCGACGAAGTGCCTACCAGCCTGCAAGACCTCCTCAAGCCGCAGTACAAGGGCCGGGTCGCCTCGACGATCTACGCCGCGGGCTTCGACGTGCTGGCCAGCCCGGAGCTGTGGGGCGAGCAGCGGACGGTGGACTACGTGACCCGCTTGGCCAACCAGGTGAGCGGGCTCATGCGCTGCGGCGAGATGGAGCGCATCGCCAGCGGCGAGTTCGACCTGCTCGCCATCGACTGCGGCAGCTTCGTGGCGCGTCGTCTCCAGCCCACGGGCGCGCCGATCGGCCACGTGATCCCCACCGATGCGGCGCTGCTCTCCTACTGGTATATGGGGGTGCCGCGCAACGCCGCGCACCCGAACGCGGCGAAGCTGTGGATCAACTACGTGCTGAGCCGGGCGGCGCAAGACATCCTCTACGACGGCGTGTTCATCGACCAACACCGCCTCCCGGGCTCGAAAGCCGCCGCCGAGATCGAGGCGCTGGAGGCGCGGGGTATCAAGTTCACGGAGACCAACGCGGAGTTCTATACCCGCAACGATGAAGAAGACCTGAACCGCATCAGCGGAGAGCTGCAGCGCATCCTGCAACAGAGATAGGCGCGCGGCGAGCGAGGCCGCCGGCTCAACCGTGGGGGACGAGGCCGTGGGGTTGGCCCACCGCCCCCCGGCGCTGCGCTATACTTCCGGGCCACTCGCGCAAGGAGAGCCGCCATGCCTGTCAAGCCCGGCTGGGAAGGGCGCTACTTCGAGGACTTCGAGGTCGGCGACGTGTACCGCTGCCGCTACGGCCGCACGGTGACCGAGGCCGACAACATCTGGTTCACGCTGCTCACCTGTAACACGAACCAGCTCCACTTCAACCGCGACTACGGCGAGCGCACGTCGTTCGGCCAGTGTCTGATCAACAGCGCGCTCACGCTCGCCATCGTGGCGGGGATGGGCGTCGCCGACGTGTCCGAGAACGGCTTCGCGCTCGGCTGGGACGAGATCACGCTGCCGAACCCGCTGTACGCCGGCGACACGCTGTACTCGGAGAGCGAGGTGCTGGAGGTCCGCGAGTCGCGCAGCCGCCCCGAGCAGGGCATCGTCAAGGTGCGCACGCGCGGCTACAACCAGCACGGCCAGGTGGTGATCGAGTACCGCCGCTCGGTGATGGTCTGGAAGCGCGCCCACGCGCCCGCGCTCAACCTCTTCCCCGAGCCGCAGCCGCCCAAGGCCAAGGAAGGCTAGGCGCATGGCAGCGGAGACAGGGGCCGGCGCGCTCGCCGGCGTGCGGGTCGTGGCGTTCGAGCTGGCCGCCGCGGCGCCGTTCGCGTCGCACCTACTGGCGGACATGGGCGCCGAGGTCGTGAAGATCGAGCGGCCGGGCAAGGGCGACGTCATCCGCGAGTGGGACACGGCGGTGCGCGGGCTCTCGTCGGGCTACGTCTGGCTGAACCGCAACAAGCGCTCGGTCACGCTCGACGTGAAGGCGCCCGAGGGCCGCGAGATCCTGCGCAAGCTGGCGGCCCGCGCCGACGTGTTCCTGGAGAACTTCGCCCCCGGCGTGCCCGAGCGGCTGGGCGTCGGCTACGACGACCTGCGCGCGCTCAACCCGCGCCTGGTCTACTGCGCGCTGTCCGGCTACGGCCTGACGGGGCCGTACCGCGACGTGAAGGCGTTCGACCTGCTCATCCAGGGCGAGGCGGGCCTGATCGCCACGACCGGCTACCCCGACGCGCCCGCCAAGGTGTCGGTGCCGATCTCCGACATCGCGGCCGGCATGTACGCGGCGCTGGGCATCGTGCTGGCGCTCTACCAGCGCGAGCGCACGGGCGAGGGGCAGCTGGTCGACGTGTCGATGTTCGAGTCGATCCTCTCCTGGCTCGGCTACTTCCCGCACCACTACTGGCACCGCGGCGAGGAGCCGGAGCGCGTGGGGATGCGCCACCACTACGTGACGCCCTACGGCCCGTACCTCGCCCGCGACCGGAAGTACGTGAACCTGGCCGTGGCGAGCGCCCGCGACTGGGAGGTGTTCTGTCGCCAGGTGCTCGACCGCCCCGACCTGCTCGAAGACCCGCGCTTCGCCACAAACGAGGGCCGTCGCACGAACCGCGCGGAGCTCGAGCGTACGGTCGAGGAGCTGATGGCGCAGCAGGACGCCGCCTACTGGCTGGAGCGGCTGCGCGCGGCTGAGCTGCCCTACGGCGAGGTGCGGGGCATTGCGGAGGTGCTGGCGCACCCGCAGGTGGCGGCGCGGCGCATGATCCGCGAGGTCGAGTCACCCGTCGGCCGCGTGCCCACGGTCGGCAGCGCCCTGCAGCTTTCCGCCAGCCCCGCGCGCTACGGCCCCGTCCCCGCGCTGGGCGGCGATACTGACGCCGTCCTCGCCGACCTCGGCTACGACGCGGGCGCCATCGCGCGTCTCCACGAGCAGGGCATCGTCTGAGCCCGGGCCGGAACAGCCTGTGCCCCGCCGTCTGACCCGGGTCTCGTGGGGGCGCATACCGCGCTTGCCCGTACCGCCGAGCAGCCCTGCTTGAACATCGACCGCCTACAGCGGTTTGCAGCCAGACTAAGCGGTCGGCTGCTGCCGGGCCTGCGGCCTGCGGGCCGCGGGCGGCCACGAGAGCCGCCCCTACGAGACTCCGAGACTACTAGCGGCCACGAGAGCCGCGCCTACGCCACGCTGGCTGCTCACCTTGCGCGCAAACGGCTCTATTGCAGAGCGCCCGGCGGCGGCGAGGCGGCGCGCCGCCACTACGCGCCGACGTTCGAACCGCTGAGGTCCACCCAGACTGTGCCGTCGCGCACGTCCGTGCGCAGCAGCGGCGCCGCCATCGCGGGGTTGGTCACGCTCCGGCCGGTCGCGAGGTCGAAGCGGAAGCGGTGCCAGGGGCAGATGATCTCGCCACGGGCCGTGCTAACCGGCCCTTGGGCCAGCGGGCCGCCGAAATGGGGACAGTTGTTCACGACCGCGACCGGCTGGCCGGCGTGCAGCAGCAGGCCGACCTCCAGGCCGTCTAGCGTGACCAGCGTGCAGCGCTCGGACGAAAGCGCGTCCAGCCGGCACGCTTCCACCCAGGTCTCTCCCTCTACCATAGGTCCGAACTCCCCCTCATGGAGCGCCACGGTCCCGCCGGCCAGCGGGCGCCCAAGCTGCTTGCGCCGCGCTCGTCGCCGGGCAGTTGCCCCCGCTTCGCTACGCCCGATCCAGGTGGGCCTGTAGGTTTGGCGAGGCCAGACCCCCAGCGACCCTGCGATTTAGCTTACCGCCGCCCGAGGACTTGCACCGCGGCGTCCGCGAAGCGCGGGTCCACGATCCTGCTGAAGTCGGGTATTGGCCCGTCTAGTCCGCCGTGTTGCGCGAAGAAGGCGGCCGCCTCCCGCAGGTCGTCGACGTTCACGGCGCCGTTCAGGTCGATACTCGTCGGCTGGTAGGTTTCCCAGATGTGCGGGTCCTTGACCGACAGCCGCCGGGCGAGGATGTCGATGGCCGCCTGCCGGTCGCGCTTCAGAATGAAGGCGTCGTGGTAGTCGCGCACGCCTTGCAGGTAGCCGACCATGAAGCGCGTGCCGACGTCCGGCTGCTCGGCGGCGAACTGCGCCGAGTACTGGAGCACCGAGAGGATGCCGCCAGGAATCACCGCGCCGGCAGGATAGAGCACGGTCGCAAAGCCTTGCTGCTCGGCCTGCGTGACCAATGGTTCGGTCAGCACGCCGGCATCGGCACGGGAATTGGCGAGGGCCGCGAAGATGTCGGGGAGGGGCATGTACTGCACCTGGACGTCGTCGCCACTGAGGCCCTCCTTGGCCAGCGCGCCGTAGTACAGGCGGTCGGCCACCGTGCCGGGCGCCGAGCCGTTCGCGAACAGGCGGCCGCGCAGGTCGGCCATGGACCGCACGGTGCCGGCGTCCCAGAGATCCTTGCGGACCAGGATGGCGAGCGTGGTATCGGTGGCCGAGCCGACGTGGGCGTAGTCGGCCACCATGCGAATCTCCACGCCCCGGTTGAGCGCGTTGTAGAGAGCGATACTG
Organism: Pseudomonadota bacterium; assembly: GCA_021325365.1. The sequence goes on along the minus strand of JAJPHF010000077.1, from coordinate 103,363 downwards.
GGCGCCCCGTTGCCGACCTGGATCTGGTTGGTCGCGAGGGCGGGGACCATCTCGGCCCCGCCGCTAAAGGGCACTGGCTCGACCTCGATCCCCTGGGCCGTGAAGTAGCCGCGGTCGAGCGCGAGCTGGAAGGCTGCCTGGTCGGGCCGGCCTTGCGTGGCGACGCGGACGGTGGCCGGCGCGGGCGCGCTGGCCGCGGCCGGCCCCCGGCCGGGCGGCCCGGCCGGGGGCGACTGCGCGGTGGCGCCAGCGCTCGCGGCCCCGCCGGCCGGGACCGACGAGGCGGTCGGCGTGCCCCCGCGTGCCGTGCAGGCCGCGACGAGCGCGACCAGGCCAAGTACCCAGGGCGCGCAGGCCCGCGCGCCCGATCCGCCGATCCTCGACATGTCTCACCTTTGCTCGGGAGCTTCACGCGTTCTGCCGCTGGGGAGTCGCTGGCCGCGGTGCGGGCCGCGCGGTAGCAGGCTAATCGGTCGGCCAGGACACCTCGCGCGGCTCGGAGATGATGACGCCGTGGGGCGCGCGGCCCATGCGCACCGCGCCGGTCGCCGTGGTGCGGATGGTATCGCCCCACTCGAAGCGGTAGCGGTCGTCGGCGGTCTGGACGCCGGGCTTGCAGATGTAGACGCCGTTCTCGGGGAACGGCTGGCTCCAGGCCCGGTCCGTGCCCTCGTAGCCGCTGGGAATGATCAGCGGACGGTCGTCGCCCAGACCGCGGCCGTGCAACAGCATGCCCGCGGTCGCGCCCGCGAGCGGCCCGCGCTTCGGCGCGAGGCGGGCGGCCACCTCGCGCGTCTTGAGCACTAGCTCGCCCACGGTGACGCCCGGCTTGAGGAACGCCAGCACCTCGTCGTAGAGATCGGCGTGCAGCTTCGCCAGGTCGATGATGATCGGATCGCACTCGTGTACGGCCAGCGGCCGCAACTGCTGCGCGCGGTAGCCAATGATCGAGGACTCGATCTCCTTGAGAATCAGGTCGCCCTTCTCCAGGGGCCGCGCGGTGGGCCGCGTGAGCGTGCGGACGGGGTTCCGGCCGCTGATCCAGTTGAAATGGACCGTCGGCTCCGAACCGCGCACGAACATGGCGTGCATCGTCTCGGCCCAGACGACGTAGTCGGGCACGCCCGGCTGCGCCCACAGGGCTTGCGCCTCCAGGGCCCGCTCGATCAGGTCGACCGACCGCTGGAGGACGTCGATCTCCTCCTGGCTCTTGACCTCGCGCACTTCCTGGAGGAGATCCGACGCCGAGACGAACTCCGCGTCGGGCAGCGCCTCGCGCAGGGCCAGGTAAGTACCGTGGAGGATGAGCCCTTCGGGCGTGCGGGTGCCAAAGTCCAGGCCGCAGATGCCGATCCGCCCGCGTTGCAGGCCCAGCTCCAGCAGGCGCTCGGCCATGCCGCGGCCGTAGCGGCGGTTCACCTCGCGCACGTCGGCCACCCAGTTCTGGATCTTCGGCCCCCAGCGGTCCTGGGCCGAGGTGGCGACGACGGTCACCTCGCCCTCCCGCGGGAAGACGACGCCGATCGACGCGTCGGCACCGCCGCCGCAGTGGGAGATGTAGCGCGCGTCGGCCTGCCAGTCAGTCGAGTTGCCGTTGTTGGGCGGCGCGACGATCGCGTCGAGGCGGTCTCGGTCCATGAGCCGGCGCAGCGCCGCCCAGCGGCGGTCTCGCTCGGCCAGGGAGAAGCGTCGGTAGGGGTGCATGACACCCGTGTCGGCAACCTGCGTCATAACGAATCCACATTCCTTCGCGTGCGCTCGTGCTATCGCGGGCTCACCACGGCGGCGGCGGAGCGTCGGCGGCTTGCGGATCGAGCGGGGAGAAGGGGTAGGCCGGCGGGTGCTCCCACCCGCAAGCCGGGCAGCGCCGGCCCTCGGCCGTCGCGTTGAACGCCGCCACGGCGGCGCGGCTGCGCTCGGCGAGAAAGGCGCCGGTCCGCCCGGCGCGGGCAAACGCCTGACGGGCGATCTCATGACCGCAGCGCGCGCAGTACCAGGCGACGGCGTGGTCGCCCCGCAGGCCGGTCGCGCCGCCCGCCAGCGCGAGGTACAGCGTGAGGTCGCCGCGCTGCACCTGGAGCCAGGTCAGGTCGGCGTCCGAGATGTGCCAGAAGCCGAACAGGCGGCTGATGCGATAGGGCGTGCCGGCGGCCACACGGTGCATGAGGTAGCCCGCCTTGGCGAACTCGGCGCAGCGCCCGGCGTGCATCTCCTGCACGCGCAGCGGAGGGTGCGCCGTCGGATAGCGCCCGACCCAGGCGTCGTGCTGGCCCAGCGTGCGCCACGGCTCGCAGCCCGGCGCGGCGTGGCCCGCCTCGTCGGCCAGCCGCAGCGTCCAGTTCAGGATCGGCTCGGGGATCGCCCGGCCCGTCGCCTGCTCGTCTACCACCGCGCGCGCCCCTGGCGCTCTAGCTCGCCGTCGCGGTTCACGTTCCAGCAGTAGCCCGGCGGGTTGAGGGTGCCGCACTCGGGGCAGCGGCGGTGCGCGGGATCGCTATTGTACTGCGCGACGGCCTCGTGCTCCGCCTTGTAGAAGGCTTTGAAGCCCTCCGCGCCCGTGTGGCAGACGTACTCATGGAGCATGGTCAGGCACCGCTCGCAATACCAGGCGAAGCGGTCGCACTCGTCCCCGCGCGGCGTGCCCATGAGCACGATCGAGTGCCCCGGCTCCGCCGGCGAGTCGCCGGGAATCGGCAGGTACAGCTCGTCCATGTCGTTGATGTGCCAGAAGCCGAAGTTGTGGCTGACGTGGTGCGGCGTGCCAGCGGCGGTGACGTGCAGCTCGAAGGGCCGTAGCTCCCAGTACACGAGTCCCGACGGCCCCATCTCCCAGTGCTCGGTGATCGACCCCTTGCGGAGGTCTGTCACCTGCCCCGCGCCGATGTGCCGGCGCCGCACGCCGTAGATGTTCTGGCCCACCGGCTTGAAGGTCGTGAGGTGCGAGAGGACGCGGTCCGAGAGAAAGTCCCAGTCCTCGGCGATGCGTTCCAATGGCTCATCGACTTGAATGGCCGCGAACATCCGCTACCTCCTGGGTGCGTCACTGCTTCCTGGGCGCTCTACCCGCTCCCGGCGGTTGCCTACCATGGTAGCACCAGCGGAACGAAGCAAACATTCGATTACCGCGTGCCGAGCATAGGCAACGCTTATATAATCTCTCTGCCATGAACACGGATCAGATCCGCTGCTTCTGCACCGTCGTCGAGCAGCGGGGCTTCACGCGCGCCGCCCGCCACCTGTTCCTATCCCAGCCGGCGGTGAGCCAACAGGTCCAGGCGCTGGAGCAATCGCTGGGGGTAATGCTGCTCGATCGCTCGCGGCGGCCGCTCGTGCCTACCGAGGCGGGGGAGGCGATCTATCAGTACGGCGTGGAGCTGCTGGAGCGGGTGGCAGCGATCCGCGACGTCGCCGACCGCGTGAAGGGCCTGCACGGCGGCCGCGTCACGGTGGCGGCCGGCATTGGACCGGGTCAGTACGTCTTGCCGCCGCTGATCGCGCGCTTTCGGCGCCAGTATCCCGAGATCCGCGTCGAATTAACGGCGCTCTCCACACCCCGCGCGTTCGAGCAGGTGGTGCGGGGCACGGCCGACCTGGGCATCGGGATCAACGACCGGGTGCCGGCGCGGCTCGTGGCACGCGTGCTTTACCGCGACGAGATCGTGCTGGTGGCCGGCCCGGGGCACCCCTGGGCGCGGCGCCCGGGCCGGGCCGTGCCGCTGCGCTGGCTCGCCAGCCAGCCGCTGGTCGCGCCGGCGGCGCACTCCTTACGGATCCGCCATCTCTGCAAGGAGCGGCTGCAAGCGGCGGGGGTCGAGCCAAACGTGGAGATGGAGTTCGAAACACCCGAGGCCGTCAAACGCGTGGTAGCCGGGGGCGAGGGCGCCGCTTTCCTCGCCCGCAGCAACGTGACGGCCGAGGTCGCCGCCGGGCTGCTGAAGGTCGTGGCGGTCGAGGGCCTCGCCCTGCACGCCGAGTACGTCGTGGTCTGGCGTCCGCGCCAGCACCACTCGCCGGCCGTGCAAGCCTTCCTGGCGTTCCTCGACGCCGCGTTCGCCGGCGCCGAGCGCCTGCCCGTCGCGGCGGGCGCCCCCTAGCCGCCCAGCCGCCGCGGGTCCAGCGCGGCGGTCACCACGTCGACGAGGGCGGGCTGGCCGTCGCGGACGCGGGCGAGGGCGCGGGTGAGGGCGTCGCGCAGGGCGGCGGGGTCGGTGACGCGCTCGGCGTGGGCGCCGAAGCTCTCGGCGAACCGCACGTAGTCGGGCACGGGCGTGATCTCGGAGCCGGGGTAGATGCCCGTGCGCACGGCCCAGCCCTCCGGGAAGTAGCGTCCGAGCGCGTTCTTCATCGCCGCGTAGCTGCCGTTGTTGAACAGCACCGTCAGCACCGGCGTGTCCCACTGCTGCTGGAAGCCGAAGGCGGCGAACACAGGGTTGTAGTTGAATGCGCCGTCGCCAACGACGTTCACCACGAGCCGCTCAGGCGCCGCGAACTTGAGCCCCAGCGCCGTACTCACGCTCACGCCGAGCCCGCCGTGGTTGCGGCCCTGGTACGTGCCCGGCTCGGTGCGCGGCAGCCCTTGGAGCAGGAACACGCGCTCCGTCGTCAGCTCCTCGGAGAGGATGGCGTCGGCCGGCAGGACCTCGCCCAGCACGTGCGCGGCCCAGCGCGGGTCGATGGGCGTGTCGTGCCCGACGCTCGCGGCGGTCCGGCGCCAGGCCGCGCGCTGACGGTCGTGTTGGTCCTGCCAGTGCGTGCGGCGCTCCTGCACCCTGCTGTCACCGCGGAGCTGACGCTCGCGCGCGGCGGCTAGCAGCCCGTCGAGCGTCGGGCCGAGCGCGCCGCCCAGGGACTCGTCCAGGCCCACCGCCCAGTACGGGTGCATAGCGTGGGCGGGGTCGGGGTCGAGGGCGATCACCCGCGCCTGCGCCGGCCGCGCCGACGCCGGATACCAGGGGATCGGGCAGCCGACGAGCAGCACCAGGTCGGCGTCCTTGAGCAGGCTGGTGGCGTCGTAGCCCTGGTGCAGCGGGTGGTCGCGCGGGAAGTTCAGGTAGACGGGCGCGTATGCTTCCACCACGGGGATGCTGAGCGCGTCGGCCAGCGCCACCAGGCGGGCGACGTTCGCCGGGTCCTTGCCGGCCTGCTCGGCGAGGATCAGCGGGCGCTCGGCGGCGACAAGCTGCTCGGCGACGATCTCCAGGGCGCCGGGCGTCGGCTGGAGCGGCGCGGGCGGCGGCGCGAACGGGCCGGGGCGCGCGAGGCCCTCGGCGCCCAGCATCAGCTCCATTGGCACCGACAGGAACACCGGCCCCTCGGGTGGCGTCAGCGCCAGGCGGCAGGTGTCGGCCACCAGGCCGAGCAGCGCGGCCGCGCTGCCCACGGTGCTGGCGCGCTTCACGAACGGCGCCGCCAGCTCGGCCGGGCCGCCCACGTCGGCCAGGTAGCGATAGAACTGGGCGCCCGGATCGCGGCCCGGCCACTCGCCGAAGCCGATGCCCTCGCCAGCCATCACGGCGAGGGGGATCTGCTCGGCGCGGGCGGCGCGCAGCTCCATGGCACAGTGCGCCGTGCCCACGCCGGTGTGGAGCAGCACCGCGGGCAGGCGCCGCGTCTGGCGATAGTAGCCCGCCGCGACGCCGACCGCCACCATCTCGTGGCGGGTGTTGACGTAGCGCGGCTGGCGGCCCTCCGCCTCGTTGCGGGCCAGCACGTCCCACACGGCCGGCCATTCCGAGCCGGGCGACGAGAAGACGTACTCGACGCCGTAGGCCCGTAGCACTTCCAGCAGGCCCTCGCCACTGGTCATCCGCTCGGCGGTCGCCCCCATGGTCGCGCTCCTCTCCTGCTCCTATCGCCGAGTTCTTGCCGGCATCGGTGCGAACCACGCTCGATCGGTTCTCCAGGTGGCCCGGCTTTCGCTCGGCGCGCCGGCCCCGCGGCCGGCGAACACTGGAGCTGCGGCCTGCGGGCCGCGGGCGGGCATGAAACCCGCCCCTACATCGCGCCCGGTCCGTGCCAGGAGGCGTGCCGGTCTACTCGCGCGCGAGCTGCAGGGCGACCGGCACGCCCGCGGCCGGGGGCTGATAGCCGTTCGGCTGGGCGTCGCCGAAGCGAAAAGCGTCCATCTTGACGAGCTGCTGGTACGAGCCGAAGCGCTCGGCCTCGACGGCGTCAATCGTGTCCAGCGGGTCGGGCTCCGCGGGCTCCTCGTGGAACGTGCGACGGATGTCGTAGGTTGTCGTGCGCTCGGCCGGCAGGCGGCCGGCGTCGCGGATGAGGCGCCGCAGCTCGCCCGGCCGCACGAGCTGGCCGTGGCCGGCCCCCGCGGCGGTCGAGATGCTCTCGTTGATCAGCGTGCCGCCGAAGTCGTTGGCGCCGGCGCTCAGCAGGTGCTGCGCCAGCTGCACGCCCTGCTTCACCCAGGAGACCTGGAGGTTCGGGATGTCGCGGCCGAGCATCAGCCGCGAGACGGCGTACATCGCCACGATGGCGTCGCCGCTCGGCCCCGCCGCCACGCCGTCCACGAAGTGCTTGGCGAACATCGGCGCCTCGCTGTGGACGAAGGCCAGCGGCACGAACTCGGTGATGCCGCCGGTCTCACGCTGCACGTCCCGCAGCAGCGCCAGGTGCGCCGCCCGCTGCCGCGCCGTCTCGACGTGGCCGTACATGATGGTACTGGTCGTCGGGATGCCGACGCGGTGCGCCGTCTTGATCACCTCCAGCCACCGCGCGACCTTGATCCGCCCGGGGGAGATGCGCTGCCGCAGGCGGTCGTCCAGAATCTCCGCCGAGGTGCCGGGCAGGCTGCCCACGCCCGCGTCCTTCAGGGCCTCCAGGTACTCGCGGATGGACACGCGCGCCCGCCGCGAGCCGTACAGCACCTCCTCGGGCGAAAAGCCGTGGACGTGCATCCCCGGCACCGCCGTCGTGATGGCGCGGCAGAGGTCGACGTACAGCCAGCCGGGCATGCGCGGCGGCAGCCCGGCCTGCACGCACACCTCGGTCGCTCCCAGGTCCCAGGCCTCTTTGGCGCGGCGCACGATCTCGCTCGCTGGCAGAAAGTAGCCCTCACCGTCGCGGTAGTCGCGCGAGAAGGCGCAGAAGCCGCAGCGCTTCACGCAGACGTTGGTGAAGTTGATGTTCCGGTTGACGACGTAGGTCACCACGTCGCCCACCTGCTCGCGGCGGAGCGCGTCGGCCGCCAGCGCCAGCACGTGCAGGTCCATGCCGCGCGCCTCGAACAGCGTCGTCGCCTCATCGACTGAGAGGTCGTGGCCGCTCAGCGCGCGGTCCAGGCTGCGCGCCACGTGCGGCTGGCACAGCCCGATCGCCCGCTCCAGCGTCGCGTCGAGGGTCGGAAAGCCAAGGCTGTTCACTGGTCCTCCAGTGATGAGGGATGATGGGGGGACACTCCCACACCCCTGCCGGGGATGGTGCCCTGCACCCCCGAGACGAAGGGGGAGTCGGGGGATACCCCCGGCGCCCCGCCCCGACGGGGCACCAGGCCATCGTCGTCGGTCAGATTTGCCACGCGCGCGCGCAGGCTCTCGGGAATGAACTCGGGGCGGTCGCGCGCGTACTCGGGATAGAGCGCCAGGCGCTCGCGGAGCATGTAGCCCGCGGCCGCCGTCGCCTGCTCCAGCGCCACGATCTCGGGCCAGGGCGCCTCCGGATTGATGTGGTCGATGGTCACGGGCGAGACGCCGCCCCAGTCGTTCGCCCCGGCCGCCAGGTAGAGCGGGTACTTGCCGGGCGTCAGGTTGGGCGGCGCCTGGATGTTCATCGCCGGCCCCAGCAGGAGGCGGGCCACGGCGATCGTCCGCGCCATGTCCACCTCGTCCGGCTCCGGCCAGTCGTGCAGGGCGATGTCGGGCTTGGCGCGGAAGTTCTGGACGATGATCTCCTGAATGTGCCCGTATTCGGCGTGAACGTCGCGAATGGCGAGCAGCGCGTCCACGCGCTCGGCCAGCGTCTCGCCGATGCCGATCAGGATGCCGGTCGTGAAGGCGACGCGCTGCTCGCCCGCCGCGCGCAGCGTGGCTAGCCGCACCGCCGGCACCTTGTCGGGGCTCGCCCAGTGCGCCTGGCCGCGCGCCAGCAGCCGCTCGCTGGTGCTCTCCAGCATCATGCCCATGCTGACGTTTGTCGGACGCAACAGCGCGAGGTCCGCGGCGCTCAGCGCGCCAGGGTTGGCGTGCGGCAGCAGGCCCGTCTCGTCCAGCACGAGCCGGCACATGGCGGCCAGGTAGTCGATCGTCGTGGCATAGCCCCGTGCTGCGAGCCAGGCGCCGTGCTCCGGGTGGCGGCGCTCGGGCTTGTCGCCGAGGCTGAATAGCGCCTCGTGGCAGCCGGCGGCGGCGCCCGCACGGGCGATCGCCAGCACGTCGTCGGGGGTCAGCGTGCGGGCGCGCGGGTCGCCGGGCCGGCGCACGAAGGTGCAGTAACCGCAGCTATCGCGGCAGAGGTTCGTGAGCGGGATGAACACCTTGCGCGAGTAGGTCACGACGCGGTCCTTGCCGGCGTCGCGCAGCTCCGCGGCGGCGGCGAGCAGCGCGTCTAGCTCGCCGCCCGTCGCGTCCAGCAGGGCGACGGCCTCGTCGCGCGTGGGCGGCCGGTCGGGCAGGCGGCGCGTCGCGGCGCTCGGCACGAGCTACTGCCCCGCCGGCTGGTACGGCCCGAGCACCTGGACCGCGTGGTCCACGTACGAGTCGTCCACGAGCTGGTCCACCGGCACCACGCGGTCCAGCAGGCCGGTCTTGACGTCCCAGAGCATCTCGTCCTCGATCCAGCGCCGGTCGACGCGGCCGTCGGGGTTCAGCCGGCCCCACTCGCAGTCCTCGAACACGCTGCGGTCCGGCCCCGGCACGTACTTCATCATGATATCCACGATCTGGTCCTTGTTCGTGCCGAAGCGCTGGGCGTCGTTGTAGTCGCGCAGGGCGCGCACGTAGGCGACCATGAAGCCGCGTGCGGCCTCGGGCTTGTCGCGCATGAACGCCTCGCCGTAGGTGATGACGCCGCCCTGCAAGCCGGGCGCCACGTCGTCCAGCATCGGCGGGATGACGACGGCCAGGCCGCGCCGCTCAGCCGTACAGAGCGCCGGCTGGAAGAGGAACGCGCCGTCCACGCCCTTGTTCGCCAGCGCCGTTAGCTCCTCGGGCACACCCAGGCCCTTGTAGTCCACGTCGTCCATAGTGAGGTTCGCGGTCTGAAGCACCTTCTCCATCTGATACTCGACGCCGCCGCCGCTGGGCAGGCCGGTCACCGTGCGGCCCCGCAGGCCGGCGATCGTGCGCAGCTCGCCGCTGTCCCAGAGGTCTTTGCGCGCCGTGAACGCCTTGTACTTGACCCCGGCCTCGGAGTGCGCCTTGTCGGCCACCGCCTTGAGATTGATGCCCCGCGCCACCGCGTTGTACAGGTTCGCGCCGGTGCCGCCCACGTAGACGTCCATCTGGCCCGAGTTCAGCAGCACCGCGGCGTCGGGCAGCGACTGGAACGGCGTGAGATCGGCGTCCAGCCCCTGCTCCGCGAAGTAGCCGCGCTCCTGCGCGATGTACACGCCCGCGGTGTGCGTCGCCGGGAAGTGGCCGACGACCAGGGTGGTCAGAGCGCCGCGCGCCCCGCTCGCTGGCGTGGCCTGAGCGGGGCTGGAGCCGCCCGCGGGCGCCGCGGTGGGGGCCGGCGCCCCCGGCGAATTGGCGGCCGGCGAGGCGCAGGCGAGCATGGCTGCCGCTAAGACACCGGTTCCGACGAACGCTCGTACTCGTCCCATGCGTAGCGCTCCTTCCGGGTGTCGATAGCTGCCGCCGCGCCGTCGCGCCGCCCTGGACCGCGCGGCCCGCAGCAGTGTGCCGCGGCGAGGAGGAACCGTCCTACTTTACCGCGCCGGCACCTTCGCTTGCCCATCGCCCCGCCCGGGCCGCGGCAACGGCCAGCGCCACGGCGTCGGCTTCGGCTGCTACAATCCCTCGACGGGATCGCGCCAGACGGCCACGGCGCCGGACCGGCCGCCGCGATGGCACGCGCGACGGCTGCAGGGAGGACCGCGATGACGAACGAACCAGCCCGCGAGCCGTCCGTCGAGTGGGAGGGCGGCGACCCGCCCTGCTGGGCGCACCTCTTTGAAGACGACGAGTGGCCCGTCGCGGACCGCGCGTCGGGGGCGGCCGACCAGCCGGTGGAGGGCTCTGCTGCCGCGCCCCGCATCCCCTCGGGCGGGCACCCCTAGGCGCCGCCCGCGCCGCTCGACTGGCCCGCGCTCCCCGCGCGCCGTATACTGGCTCCATCTGTCACCCCCAGCCAGGAGGCGCCATGCCGCAGCTGCCCATCGACCCCAGCCGCAGCGCGCTGATCCTCTTCGACATGCTGAACCACTACCTGAAGCCGAGCGACCCGGCGCTGGCGCGCGAGATCGCCGCGACGGGCGTGGTGGAGCACACCGCCCGAGTGCTGGCCGCCGCGCGCGCGCACGGCATGTCGGTCTTCTACACGAACGGCGACCACCGCGCCGACGGCCGCGACTGGATCCCGCTCATCACCGACGCCAACATGAACCTCGAGCCGTGGCCCGACGGGCCGCAGGTCATGCCCCACCGCGCGATGGTGACGAGCGGCACGGCCGGCGCGCAAGTCGTGGACGAGCTGGCGCCGCGCCCCGAGGACGGCGTCATCCTGAAGCACCGCTGGAGCTCGTTCGCCGGCACCCACCTCGACCACCTGCTGCGGGCGCGCGGTATCAACACGCTGCTGCTGTGCGGCGGCTCCACGGACGTGGGCATCGCCAGCACGGCCTACGCCGCCCGCGACCTGGGCTACAACCTGATCATCCTCCGCGACTGCTGCCACACCGAGCGGCCGGGCGCGCAGGACTTCTTCATGGACCGTATTTTCCCGCGCATGGCGCGCGTGCTGAACGCGGCGGATGCCGTGGCGCTGATCGCGGCGGGCGCCGACCAGACGCGGGCCGCGGGAGCGGGGACCGGAGGCGCCGCATGAGCCGACCGCTGTCGCGCCGGAGCTTCGTGCGGCTGGCCGCGCTGACGGCCGGGGGCCTCGCGGTGGGCGCGTGTCGCGGCGCCGAGCCGTCGGCAGCCCCCGCCGGGGCCAGCGCGCCGGCCGCGGGGGCGGCCGCCGCTCAGGCCACGGCGCTGCCCGGCCCGATGAAGCTGAAGATGGGCTTCTCGGGCGCCTTCGACATCACCAAGCTGCCCTATCCCATCGCTCTGGCGCGGCTGCGCGACCAGGGCTACGAGATCGAGACGACGATCATGGACTCGGCGGTCATCACGTCCAAGACGCTCGTCGCCGGCGAGATCGACATCGGCGAAGGCGCCGTCTCCGCGGCGATCCAGGCGAACCAGGCGGGCGGCGACCGCCTGCGCGTCTTCTGCAGCATCAACCCCGTCACCGACTACGTGATCGTCACCGCGCCGGACGTGACCTCGCTGCAAGGGCTGATCGGGCGCCGGGTCGGCGTGGCCCGCCTGGGCTCGATCTCCCACTTCGTGCCGCGCGTGGTGCTCCAGCGCAACGGGCTGGACCCCGACGCCGTCGAGTGGATCGCGGTCGGCGGCACGGCGGCGCGGCGGGCGGCGCTGTACAGCGGCGCCATCGTGGGCGGCGTGATGCACATTGAAGAGGCGCTGCTCGCCCAGAAGGACGGCTACAACATCATCTACGAGGCCGCCAAAGTGATGCCGGAGTACATCGCGAACGGCCTCATGGCGAAGGATAGCTTCATCCGCGAGCACCCGGCCCTGATCCAGCATCTCACCGACGTGGTGGTGGACGCGGCGCGCTGGGCGATGCAGAACCGCGATGCGGCGCTGCAGTTCGCGAAGCAGGAGGAGGGCGGCGAAGCCGACCTGGCCATGCTGGGCGCGGCGTACGACGCGATGGCACGCAACAAGGGCTGGGGCGTGGACGGCGGCCTGACCGCCGACAACATGAACGCCACGGCGCAGGAAGAGTTCGAGATGCAGACGATCGAGCGCCCCATGCCCTGGGAGGAGTGGGCCACGCTCGACTACGTCAACCACTACGTCAACGAGAAGGGCAAATTCTAGCTGTCAGCCGTCAGCTATCAGCTATCAGCGGTCAGCTATCAGCGGTCAGCTATCAGCGGTCAGCTATCAGCCGTCAGCCGTCAGCCGGGGTATCCTCCTAGCTGATAGCTGATAGCTGATGGCTGACAGCCCGGAGGCGACATGAGCGACTCACCCCTCATCGGACTGATCGTGCCGACGGCCGCCGGCGAGGTGCCGGCGGACGGGCCGAAGCTGTATCCGACCGGCGTGCGCTTTGTGGCGGCCGGGCTAGGGCTCCAGCGGCTCACGCCCGAGGGCTACGACCGCGTCATCGACCGCGTCGGCGACCTGGCCCGCGACCTGGCCGCGCGGGGTGCCGCGGCGGTCGCGCTGATGGGCACCTCGCTGAGCTTCTACAAGGGCTATGCCTTCAACGAGCAGCTGAAGGACACGATGCGGGCGGCCACCGGGCTGCCTGCCACGACGATGAGCACCGGCGTGGTCGAGGCCTTGCGGGCGCTCGGCGTGCGGCGCGTGGCGGTCGGGACGGCCTACATCGAGGAGGTGAACAAGCGCCTGCGGCAGTTCCTGACCGACTCGGGCTTCGAGGTCGGCGCGGTGCAGGGGCTGGGCATCGACGTGGTCGGCGAGGCGCGGAACGTCTCCGAGGCCGACCTGGTCGCCCTCGGCCAGCGCGTGCTCGCCGCCAGCCCGGGCGCCGATGGCATCCTGATCTCGTGCGGCGGCCTGCGCACGCTCGGCGTGACCGTGCCGCTGGAGGCGGCCGTGGGCGTGCCGGTCGTCTCCAGCACGCCCGCGGCGTTCTGGTCGGCGGTGCGCCTGGTGGGCCACGACGGACGGGCACCCGGCTACGGCCGGCTGTTCGCGCTGGCCGCCCCCACGCCGTCCGCGACCGCCTCGTAGAGGGCGCGCAGCCAGGGGAAGCAGTCGTAGTCCGCCAGCCGCTCGGGGGGCACCCAGACGTACTCGACGTGCTCCCAGTTCAGGCTGAGCGCGGGGGTGCCGGCGCGGAACAGGAACGCGTCGACCTCCCACGGCCGGCCCCCCGCGCGGTCGGCGAACAGCACCGGCCCCGCGTGGCGCCGCAGCTCGACGTGGCCCGGCGTCAGCCCGGTCTCCTCGGCCAGCTCGTCGTAGGCGTGGCCTAGCGGGTCCTTACCCTCTGGCAGGTAGCCAGAGACGGCGTGCCACTTGCCGCGCCCGCTGCCCACCGCCTCGCTGCGCTTGAGGAGGCAGATCGCCCCCGCGTGCTCCAGGAAGCACGTCACCACGCGCGTAGTGGGCCGGCCGTGGGCCTGCTCGAAGCGCTGCCAGCGCTGGCGCACGTCGCGCGTGATGGCCGGCACGTCGTCCGGCGCCGGCCGCGTCGGCCCGAGCGCCTGGCCGAAGGCAGTCTTCAGGTTGCCGGCGGGGGTGCCGTCCGGTGGGAGCAGATAGCCGCGCTCGTCGGCCTCGTAGTAGACGTAGGAGCCGTGCGCGTCGTACCAGCGCCGCAGGCCGCCCAAGCCCCGCGCCGCGGCGGCCTCCCGCTGAGCCAGCAGGGCGGCCAGCGGGAGGTCCAAGCGTGCCGGCACCGCGTGCAGGTGCGCGTGGGGAACGGTCTGCGCGACCACGCCGTGCTCGAAGAACACCGGCGGGGCGTACGCCTCGGCCAGGAAGGCCGCCAGGCGTGCCTTAAGGGCACGGAACTCGCTGTACAGTGGACGGGGCAGCGCGCCATAGCAGGCAATGTGCTGGCGCGGGATCAGCAGCAGGTGGCCCGGCACGAGCGGCGCCCGGTCGCAGACCACGAGAAACTGTGGCGTCTCCATGAGCACGCCGGGCGCCACGGTCGCCTCGTGGCAGAAGGGGCAGCCCTCGGGCACCTGGGCGAGGGGCAGGGCGCGCGACGCGGGCCGTCGCGCGGGACGCGCCTTGTTCGTCATGGCTTGCTGGACCCGCGGTGTTGTGTGAGCGCGCGAAGATATGAGAGCATTGTAACCGGTACAGGCACGGCCTGGGACTGGAGGTTAAGGGAATGGCCACGGATCCGTCCACCCCGCCCGCCGGGGAGCCCACGCCGGCCCCCGGGGTCGCGCCGGCTGCTGCCCCGGCGGCCGCGCCCGCGACGTCCGCGGCGCCGCCCGCCGCGGACGAGGCGGCAGCCGCGAAGGAAGCTCCCGCCGCCGCGCCGCCGGCCGCGCGGCCCGCCGCGGCCGCGCGGCCGGCGCCGGCGGCGCGCCCGGCCGCCGCCCCGCGGCCAGCGGCCGCCGCGGCGACACGCCCGGCCGGGCGCGCCGCCGCGCCGCCAGCTGCGCCGCGCAAGCAGGCGCCGTGGATTATTGGCCTCGTTCTGACGCTGCTGGTCGCGGCGGTGCTGCTCGGCGGGATGCTGGTGGTCGCGGGCATGATGACGCTATTCGCGCCGCCCGCTCCACCGATTTACTAGCCGACTGTAACAGAACTGCAACGGTTTGCCCTGCGCGGCGGCCCGCGGCGCGTGCTACCCTCGCGCCATGCCGTGGTCCCGAGCGGCCGCGGCGGAGTCCACCCGCCGCGGCAACGACGCCGCGGCGGCAGGGAGGCGGAGGTGCCTTACCGCGTTTGGGTGCGCGCCTGGGTCGCGCGCGAGGAAATCTTCGAGGACCGCCACAGCGCCGAGCTGTTCCGTCTCAAGCTGGCGGCCAGCCGCCCCACGCTCAATCTGAGCGACGTCGCCGTTGCCCGCGAGCGCGCGGCCGGCACCGATCAGCCGTCCGCCCCCCGCAGCCAACCGTTGGCCCAGTAGCCTCGGACGCGGTTAGGGTAGGGGAGGAGCGCTTCCCTGCAGGCGGCTAGCCCCCGGCCTCCGGGCGTGCAGGGGAGCGGCGCTCGCAGTATGCCGCGCCACATTCTGCCGGGCGGCGTGGGGGTGTCCCCCCACCTGCCCTCTTCCGCCTCTACCTCTGCATCCAGGGGTCGAGCGCGTCGCGTAGGCCGTCGCCGAAGAAGTTGTAGCTGAGCACGGTGAGCGACAGCGCCGCCGCGGGCGCGACGAGCATGTGCGGCTCCGCCCGCATCGCCTTGTAGCCTTCGAGAATCATGGCGCCCCAGCTGGGCATCGGCGCCTGCACGCCCAGCCCCAGGAAGCTCAGGCTCGCCTCGAGCAGGATGGCGCTCGGGATGCCGAACGTCGCGGCGACGATGATTGGCGCGAGCGTGTTCGGCAGCAAGTGCTGGCGGAGGATCCGCAGGTCGCCGGCGCCGAGCGTTCGGGCGGCGTCCACGAACTCCCGCTCCTTCAGGCTTAGCACCTGGCCCCGGACCAGGCGCGCGACGGTCAGCCAGGAGGTCAGCGCCAGGGCCACGAACACGCCGAGCAGCCCGCCGAACGCCGCGTCCACCGCCGCGAAGGCGCCGAGCGTGCCGCCGCCGGCGGCCAGGGCCGCCCGTACCGTGGTCATGACGACGATGACGAGCAGCAGGTCGGGGATCGAGTAGAGCACGTCGACCGCGCGCATCAGCAGCGTGTCCAGCCAGCCGCCAAAGTAGCCCGCGAGCGCGCCGACCGGCACGCCGACGAGCAGGATCAGCGCCTGCACGACGAGGCCCACGGCGAGGGAGATGCGCGCGCCGTACAGCAGGCGGCTCAGGATGTCGCGGCCCAGCTCGTCGGTGCCCAGCCAGTGCTGCGGCGATGGCGGCTGCCGCACGACGGTGAGGTCTTGCTGCCAGAAGGGGTAGGGCGCCAGCACGTCGGCCAGGACGGCGCACAGCGCCACCAGCACGATGAAGCCCAGCCCCGCCAGGGCCGCGCGGTTGCGGCAGAGCCGCCGCCAGGCGTCCCGCCAGAGCCCCCGCCCTGCCGCCGAGCGCTCCGTGCTGAGTGCCGCAGGCCGCCTGAGCACGGCGGCGCTGGGGCGCGCTTCTGAGGCCATCCGCTGTTCACCCGGACCGCATTTCTGGACTGAGGATAGAGCACGTCACGGCATCGCGCCAGGGAAGGGCGGCAATACGCCCCGCCTGAGCAGCTGGCCGGGGGCTGGGGTGCGCGCGTGGCGTACCCCCACGCCCGCCCCAGGCCGGGAAGCCAGCTTACAGCGTCAGTCGTAGCGGATGCGCGGGTCGAGGTAGCCGTACAGCAAGTCGACGAGCAGGTTGACGACGGCGATCACCGTGGCAAACAACAGCGTGACGCCCATCAGCACCGGGTAGTCGCGGTTCGTCACGGCCGTGACGAAATAGCGCCCTAGCCCCGGGATGTTGAAGACGTACTCGACGTAAAAGGAGCCGGTGATGACGATGGCGAGCATCACGCCGGCCACGGTCGTCACGGGGATCAAGGCGTTGCGGAGGGCGTGGCGCCAGACGACCGTGCGCTCGCCGAGCCCTTTCGCCCGCGCCGTGCGCACGTAGTCCATGCGCGTCACCTCGAGCATGGCCGCGCGAGTGTAGCGCGCCAGCAGCGCGGCGGGCGGCAGCGCCAGGGTGAACACCGGCAGCACGGCTTGCTCCGGCCGGCCCCAGCCCTGCGTGGGCACCCAGCCGAGCTTCAGCGCGAACAGCAGCACGAGCAGCGGCCCCACGACGAACGCCGGCACCGACACGCCGCTGATGGCGAACAGCATCGCCAGGTGGTCGAGCCAGCTATTGTGGCGCAGCGCCGAGACGACGCCCAGGGTCACGCCGAGCGCCGTGCCCACGGCCATCGCCATCAGGCCCAGGGAGAGCGACACGGGGAAGAAGTCGCCGATGACGTCGTTCACGGTGCGCGAGCGCGAGGCGTAGGAGGGGCCGAAGTCGAAGCGGGTGACGACGCCGACCAGATAGTCGGTGTACTGCTGCCAGACGGGCTTGTCCAGGCCGTACTTGCGGTCCAGCGCCTCGCGCACCTCGCGCGGCACCGGCTTCTCGCGGTCCCACGGGCCGCCGGGCGTGAGCTGCATCAGCCCGAAGGTCAGCGTGTACACCGCCAGCCAGATCGGCACCAGCAGCAGGATGCGGCGCAATAGGTAGGTAGCCATCAGCGGTCAGCCGTCAGCCATCAGCAGATCGAACGATATCGCCCTTGCCCCTTCTCGTGCCACGGACCGTCGCGGCCGGCGCCAAGCGCGGCTCAGCTCGCGCTGATAGCTGAAAGCCGACGGCTGACCGCTTATCACGGGGTCGCTATCGCCATCTTCGCCAGCGGCGTGTTCCCCATCACCCGCTGTGGGTTGTAGTTCTGGACGTAGGGCTTGACGAGCACCTCGTAGCGCTCGTAGTTGATCGGGATGTGGATGTAGTCGCGGGCCAGGATCGCCTCGGCTTGCTCGTAGAGCGCGGTCCGCGCCGCCGCGTCCTGCTCGCCGCGCGCCTTCCGCACCAGCGCATCGTAGTCGGCGTTCTTCCAGCCGCCGTTGAACTGCGTGGGGTCCTCGGCCGAGTCCCAGAGCATGTTGTACCAGTTGTTCGGGTCCTCGTAATCCGACACCCAGCCGCCGCGGTACAGGTCGCCGTGCTCCGTCCAGCCCGGCTCGAACTTCCACTTTAGGAAGACCTTCCACTCCATGCTATCGAGCCGCAGCGTGATGCCGAGGGTGTCCTTCCAGCGCTGCTGGAGGTACTGTGCCAGCGCCTTCCACACGTCGGCGGTGTTGTAGGTGAAGGTGATCTCGGGGAAGCCGCGGCCGTCCGGGTAGCCGGCCTCCGCCATGAGCTGCTTCGCGCGCTGCACGTCTTCCTTCGGCCACAGCTCCGGCTTGCGGCCGGCGATGCCCTCCGGCTGCAGGCTGGTCGCCGGCTGCCCGGGGCGTTTCAGCACGTCGCGCAGCAACTGCTCGCGGTCGATGGAGATACCGAGCGCCTCGCGGACGCGCGGGTCCCGGAGAGCGGGCCGGCGGGCATTCACGACGATGAAGCGCGTGTCCGAGGCGGGGAACAGATGGAGCTGGTCCTTGTACTGTGGATCGTTGCGGAGTCGGTCTACCTGGGCCGGCGGTAGGCGATAGTTGGTCGTGCTCATGTCCAGCTCGCCCGCCTCGTAGGCCGCGAGCATCTGCTCCTCGGCGCCATCCGGGAAGATCTTGAACACGGCACGCGTGAGCGTCGGCTTGTTGCCCCAGTAGTCGTCGTTGCGGACGAGCGTCAGGTCCTGGTCGTGCCGCCAGCTCTCCAGCTTGAACGGGCCATTCGTCACGATGCTGCTCGCCTCGGTCCAGGCGTCGGGCGACCGCTCGACCGCCCAGCGCGGCAGCGGAAAGAACGTCCAGGTGCTGACCAGGCGCAGGAAGTACGCCGCGGGCTCCTCGAGCTGGACTACCAGGGTGCGGTCGTCCACGGCGCGCACGCCCAGCGTGTCCGGGTCGGCGCCCTGCTGGTGGATACGCTGGGCGTTGAGGATCGGGTAGAGCGCGTTGGCGTAGTCGGACGCCGTCTTGGGGTCGATGTTGCGCTTCCAGGCATACTCGTAGTCGCGCGCGGTGACCGGCTGGCCGTCGCTCCAGCGCACGCCGTCGCGCAGCCGGAACGTGTACTGGCGGCCGTCGTCCGACACCTGCCAGGCCTCGGCTTGGACCGGGTGTACGGCGCCTTGATCGTCGAAGCTGACGAGGCCCTCGAACAGCTGCGAGATCACGTCGATGGACACGGCGTCGGCGGCCAGGCCGGGGTCGAGGGTGGGCGGCTCGGTAGTCGGCAGCCGCACCACCTGCTCGCGGGGCGCCCCATTGCTCTGCCGCTGTCCCGCTTCCTGTCCGCCGCTCTGGCAGGCCGTGCCGATCACGAGCAGCGCGAGCGCGAGCGCCAGGGATCCGCGAGCCGTTCGCCGCACTGCTACCTCCAGACCCAGCTATCCCCGCGCCGCCGCGGACGCCGGCGCGGCCGGGTGGCGCGCGGGCCGGCTCGGCCGCGCATGTGGGCAACTATAACACCCCGACCTGCCAGCCTCGCAGCCTGCCGCTGTGCGCCGGCGGGCGCCGCGCCCTACTCCATGCGCACGTTGTGCTTCGGGTCGTAGTCCACGGCCACGTCGCTCTCGAAGGACCAGCGCACGCGGTCCTTGGGGTAGCCGCCGCGCCAGGTGCGGTCGAGGAAGGCGAGCAGGATGCGCCAGGTCTCCTCGGCCTCGTCGCGCCGGTAACGCCCGGGCATGGTGTCGTTCAGCCAGCCGTGCGGCACGTTCGCGAAGACTTTCATCTGGTAGGTCTTGCGATGCTTCTCCAGCTCGTCGCGGAACCGCAGCACGTACTCCAGGGGGATGACGTGGTCGCCCTCGCCGAACACGCCCAGCACGGGACACTGCACGCGTGCGATCAGGGCCTCCAGCGCCTCGGGCTGGTTGGCGTTGACTTCCCAGCCGGCCGGCTGGCAAGCGCCGTAGAAGACCACCGCGGCGCCCACGTCCGAGCGGTTCGCCGCCACGACCAGCGGCCAGCGCCCCGACAGGCACACGCCCATCACCGCCAGGCGCCCGAGATCGGCCTCGGGCACGTCCTGCAAGTAGGCGATGCTCGCGTTCAGGTCGTCTAGCACCTGTGGATCGGGCAGGGGCACCTGGATCTCCCCGCGCGCCAGCCGCGCCTGGTCGGGGAACCGCGAGTAGAGGTTCGGGGCGAGGCACAGGTAGCCGTCGCCGGCGAAGCGTGCGGCCAGGTCGAGCGTGTGCTGCACCAGCCCGTACCGCTCGTGCAGCAGGATCACGCTTGGGTGCGGGCCGGCGCCATCCGGCACGGCCAGAAACGCCTCGACGGCGTTGCCGTAGCGCACGGTGCGCGTGGTGGCGTGACGTCCGGTGTCGGTAGCCATGTCGTCTCCGTTCGCGGGCGAGATCGGCGTGCGGCCACGCCCCCACAGCGCGGGGACCGCGCGGCGCGGCGGTTACTCGTGCGGCACGCTCTCGGCGAGGTCGCGGACTTGCTGGCTGGCCGCGGCGTTGCCCTGGCTCTGGAACAGCGCGGCGGCGGTCTGCAAGTCCTGCAAGGCCGCGTCGTGCTGGCCGAGGCTCTCGCGCGCCACGCCGCGGTTCATGTGCGCTTGCGCGAGGTCGGGCTTGTAGCGGATCGCCTGGTCGAATTGCGCGATGGCCCGCTCCGGGTTCCCTTGTTTAAAGATGGCCAGGCCGAGATTGTTGTAGATCTCGGCGGCGTTCGGCCGGTTGCGCAGCGCCTGAGCGAAATCGTCGATAGCCGCCTGATAGTCGCCCAGGTCGCTGTAGGCGTTGCCGCGATTCATGTACGTATCGGCCAACACCGAGGCTACCGTTCCGCTCGGCGAGCCATCCCCGCCTGGCGGCGCGAGCTGGATGACCTGCGTAAAGTCCTCGACCGCGCCCTGGGGATCGCCCAGCGCTCGCCGCACGCGTCCACGGTTGTAGTACGCCTGGTCGAGCCCGGGGTTGAGGCGAATCGCAGCGTTGAAGTCCTCCAGCGCCCCGGCCGTGTCGCCCTGGTCGGCCTTCACGACCCCCCGGCTGTTGTACGCTTGCGCGTTGTTCGGGTCCGCAGCCAGCGCGGCGTTGAAGTCCTCCAGCGCGCCGGCGGGGTCGGTGCCCTGCTGCGCCAGGGCGACGCCGCGCTGCACGTACTGGTCGGCGGTGGGCTGGGCGGGGCGGCTGATGAGCAGCACGGCCGCGGTGAGGCCGACAAATCCGAGTACGATCAGCAGCGCCGCGCGCGTCCGGCGGGATGAGCCAGGCGAGGCCGCGCCCTCGTCCGACGTCTCGGGCGCGGCCGCCTCGTCGGCCGGAACCGTCTCGGCCGTTACCGCCGTAGGTGCGCCCTCGGGCGTCGCTACGCCTGCCCGCCCGGGCGCCGCCGCGGGCGCGGGCGGAACAGGCGGTGGGCCGGCCGGCATGGGACTTGGATTCTCCACTGGTTCGCTCCCGTCATCACCATAACTGAGGGCCGCTACCAGGCACGACCGACGCCGCGCCCGGCGCTTGCGGCGGCGGCGCGGCGTCGTTAGCCCTAGCGCCCAAGGGTAGGGCTTGCTGCCCGTGCGCGTCAAGCGAGCGGCCTGGCCCGCGCTGGCTGCCCCGGCACGCAGTCTGCGCCGGGACGGGCAGCAGCTGTACGTATCAAGCGGGGAGGCGGAGATGGCGTCACAAGCGCTCATGGACGTGCTGGCGCGCGCTCGCGAGGATGGCCACTTCTACCAGCTGCTGCAGAGCGACCCAATGACCGCGCTGGCCGGCGACGCTCTCACCCCGGATGAGCGGCGGGCCTTGCAGGACCGCGACCGCGGGGCGCTGGTCGCACTGGGCGTCCCGGCGGAGCTGGCCCACTGGTGGGGCATCCAGCACTGAGTGCGCGTCCCCCTGGCGAAGCCGCCACGCGGCCGGAGTACAATGTCGGGGCAAGAGGTCCCACGAAACGGCTGGCGGTGCGTGGCGGCATGAAGGCGATCTCCTGGCAGGGGCTGACGCGGCGATCGCTGTACGCGGTGCCGGTGCTCGCGGTGAACGGCCTGTTCACGGACGGCACCGCTATCACCCTCTCCATTGCGCTCGGGCCGCCGTGGGCCTCGTTGCTGCACTGGCTCATCCTGGCGCCCTGGCTCTGCGTCGTGACCTGGGCGCTGCACCACCACATCCTGCCCGACGCGCTCGCCGCCTGGGTCGAGCGGCGCGAGGAGGCGCTCGGCCCGCGCTTGCAGCGCCTGGTGCGCTGGGGCAAGGGGCCGGCCGTCCTCACGCTCGGGGCCGTCTTTCCCCTGAGCGGCCTGCTCGGCATCCGCCTGTTTGGCGTCGCCGCCCCGCGCCGCTACCTGCTGGCGGCCGGCGTGGCCGCGGCCTACTGTGTGGTGACGACAGGGCTCATCTACAGCGGCGGCTGGCTGTTACTGCAGCGGCTCATCGCCCAATTCCACCCATGAGCGCCGGCCCAATCGCCGGCGGGCCGAAGGCGCTGGGCGGGGGCATCGTGAGCGTCGCCGAGTCCGTCCGGGCCAGGATGGCGCCGTCGGCGTCCTGTGCCTCGATCGCGAACCGCAGGCTGCTGCCCGGGGCGATGCCCGACAGGCGAAGCCCCGTGGCGGTGACCGGCTGCTGGCGGGCATCCGCCACTAGCGGCTGGCCCGGCCGCCCCACCAGCAGCGCATAGCGCGCGGCCCCCGGCACCTCGTGCCAGGTGAGGTCGACCACGCCGGCGGCCGGCACGTCGAGCCCCAGCGAGGTGCCCGGGGCGCCGGCGAGCGATACCTGGCTCACCGCCGACTGCGCGACGTTCTGGCCGTTGCCGTCCACCGCCCGAACGATCAGCGCGAACGTGCCCTCGGCGGGCAGGTCGTGCAGCGTGGCCGTCACGTCGTGTACGCCGCCCGCCACCACCACCCAGGTGCCGGGCGCCACGCGCTCCAGCGGGTGGGCGTCGTCGCCCGCCGGCCGCTCTGGTACGTCGGCCCTGGTGGGATCGACCACGACGGTCTGGGCAGCGTAGACGTCGTAGCTGGCCGCGCCCGGCTGCGCGCTCCAGCTGACCGTCGCGCTGGCGTTGCCGACGGCGGCGACGGTTAACGGGAAGGCGGTGCCCTGCGCCACGGCGGCCGAGGCGGCCGGCCCGGCGGCCCAGGCGGCCGCGACGACGAGCAGCAGGGGCAGGGTGAGTCGCGCTAGTAGTGCCCAAGTTACCAGCATCTCTCCTCCACGGCGCTCTCGAGCTACTGCCTCCAGGGCGCTTCTGCCCGGGCGTGGGGACCTCCTAGCACGCACCGGCTCGGCAGTAGCGGACCAGGCCGCGGACAGACTGGCCGGCGCGGCCGAGCGCGCGCCCTCTTGACAAATCTTAAAAGCTCTCTTACATTAGCACCATAGTTAAGCAACGGCTTAACTTGGGGCGCGGGGTGGCTGTCCGCCGCGGCCCGGTGGCCCGCCGCAGGTTCGGGCCTGTGCAGCCAGGTCGACACAGCCGTCGTGACGCGCGAGGCGAGGAGGGCACGATGAAGTGGCGTTCGCTCGGAGTGGCAGTCGCGGTGATCGGCGCAGTAGGCATGCTAGGCGCACCCCAGGTCAAGGCGCAGGAGATGGACCAGTGCTATGACACGCGCTGGGGCAACATGGGGTGCGTGCGCATGGAGGAGTTCAACTTCTCCGACCCCACCATGGCGATCAACTCGCGCTACCTCTTGCGCGGCGACCGGATCTACATCACCAACTCGGCAATGCAGATGACCAGCGTGCCCGAGGACGGCGCGGTGGCCCAGGCCGGCGGGAACCGCTCGACGTTCCGCGGCGACTACCCCGGCCAGAACGCGCGCGAGCTGTACTGCATCGTCTACGCGCGCGGCTGCTGACCGGCCCCCCTTCCAAGGCGAACCGACGCCCGGGACCCACAGGTCCCGGGCGTCGGTTCGTCTTGCCCGCCACGAGGAGCGGATGGCTCAGCGATGAGGGCCACGGCGGTCGTCAGCCGAACACCCCCTGGGCTTGGAGCTGGTCGACGAACTGGCTATCGAAGACCTGCGCATCGGTCACGTCGGCGGCCTGCGGGTCCTCCTCGGCCACCTGCTGGCGGATGCGGTCGATCCCCGCGGCCGGGATGACCGGGGGCCACGCCAGGTAGCGCCGGAAGAGGTCCCACATGCCTTCGAGTACCTCGGCGTCGTCGGTGCGCAGGTACTTCTGATACATGGCGATCGCCGCGTCCTTGTCGTCACGGAGCCGCTTCACGCCGAGCGCGTAGCCCTTCACGAGTGCCGCCGCGCGCTCCGGCCGCGCCTGCACGTCGGGCCGCATCATGGCGAGGCCGACGGAAGGGATCTCAGGCCCCTCCTCGGCCAGGTTGATCAGCTCCTTCAGCCCTGCCGCCTTGGCCTTGATCGTGTTGGGCGGCGAGATCGTGCCAGCGGCGACCTGCCCCGATTGCAGCGCCGCGAAGATGTTGGCCGTGGTGCCGAGCTGCACGAAGGTGATGTCGTCGTCCGCCAGGCCCCACTGCTGCAAGGCGAGGTGCGACGCGACGTCGGTCGAGGAGCCGACGCGGGTGATCCCCCATTCCTGGCCGGCGAGATCGGCCGGACGCTCGATGTCCGGGCGCGCGAACACCGAGAAGATCTGGCGGTTGGTCATCGCCGACACGAACACCACGTCGCTGCCGCTCGCCATGCCGCGCACGCCGACGAGCACGTCGAGCGCGCTCGCGTCGATGTCGTTTGCGATCAGCGCCGGCAGGACCTTCGAGCTGGAGGTGATATTGGACAGCTCCGGCTCGAGGCCGGCGTCCCGCCAGGTACCCACCTCGTCGGCCATCCAGATGCCCGACATCGCGCCGCTGACCGAGTTCCAGTTGATGCGCATCGGGCCGAGCGCGGCCGGCGTTGCGGACGCCGCGCCCGTCGGGTTCGGCGTCGGGCCGCTCGCACTCGCGCCGGCAGGCGCCGAGCCGGATCGACTGCACGCCGCGACGGCCGGCGCTAGCACCAGGCCCGAGCACAAGGCGAGAAAGCCGCGCCGGCTGAGCGGTCCCGCGAGAGGGGACCAGGCCATGCCAGGGCGGTCTCGAGACGGTAAACGGTCGCCGGCCTGGCTCATGTCCGCGGCTCCTTTCTGTACCCTTCGCCGGCAAAACCATAAGAATGGTCTTAATGGATTCTAGCACCCGCGAGGGCGGCCTTTCGGCCGGCCAGACCGCGTCGGGCGTGCGTGCGCCGGCCCGCTCCCGTCGCGACGGCCGAGCGGGCCGGCCTGCTTGCCGAGCGAGGGGCATGGGCGCTGGCGAATGCGGGGCCTCCGAGCGGGAAGAGCAGCGCTTTAGCGGGCGCAGGGGGCGGCGCCACGGCCAGCTGCGGCGGCCAGCAGGGCTGTGCGCCGCGGGTGGTAGATAGGCACCGGCCCTTGGTCCGGCGTGACGTCGAGCACCGTGCCGCCGCGCCAGCGGGCCAGTGTCGTCTCGTCGTTGACAGTGAACGCCTCGGTGCGCTCCATGAGGTCGTAGCGCAGGCTCACGCGGCTCCCCGCGGGCACCTCGTCCACCGCGACGTAGCCGCCCTCGCGGCGGACCTCCCGCTGGGCGTCGTCCACCCAAAGGGCGACGCTGTCGGGCGCCGCCCAGCTTGGCACCCGCAGGCGGAGGGCCGTGGCCGCGTGCGGCACTACGTCCAACCGGCCCGCGGTCGGCTCGTAGCTGGTCACGTCCGCCAGCGCGCCGCCGCGACTCAGCCCCAGGTGGACGTAGAGCGCGTCGCCGCGCCGCTCCAGCCCGTGCTCCCACACCAGGCTCAGCGCCCGCGCGCCGGAGCCTGAGCAGCAGCCCTCGACGTACCGCCGGTCGTCCGGGCGCGCCAGGAGCCGGTAGGGGAGCGCGAAGCTCTCCCAGGCGCCAGTCAGCGCGGTCTGCACGTCGGACGGCACGCGCCCGCAGGCGTCCGCGCCCAGCACCGCCGCGGCCGAGGCAAACTGGTTCTGGAGGAGCTGGTTGCGCGCGTACCGCTCGACGTCGTCCCAGTACTCGGGGTATCCCTCCGTGGCGAGCGCGATCGCGAGATTCAGCATGTCGGCGAGGCTGCACGTCTCGCAGGTGTGGCGGGGCGGCGCGTTGTACCAGCGGGTGAAGTAAGCCGGCCCGAGCCCCAGCGGCCCGGGCACCCAGCCGAACTCGGACGAGTTGTCGCGCACCCAGCGGTAGAGCCGGTCTGCCCATGCGACGTAGGCGGCGTTGGCCGTCGCCACGCCGTAGCCCACGGCGGCGATAGCCATCCCCAGGTAGCCCGCGGCATGCGTCTCGCCAGCGAAGTGCCCGTCGTCGTCGACCAGGCCCGCGTGGTAGACGAAGTGCCGGAGCAGCCGCCCCGCCAGGTCCAGCGCGGGCCGGTAGCCGGCGACCGTGTAGAACTGCAGCAGCGGGAGCGCCGACTGGCTGGCGTACCCATAGCTGTCCAGGTGGTCGTAGGCCTCGTCCTTGCCGAGGCCGTAGTCGAGCCACCGCCCGCGGTAGGCGCGGCCGGGGAAGTAGCTGTAGTCCTCCCGATTCACGGCGATCTGCGCGAGGCCGTCGACCAGCCATTCCAGGCGGGCCTCGATCTCGGCGTCGCCGGTTGCGGCCAGCCAGGCCGTAAGGCCGAGGAGCGCCCGACTCTGCGAGAAGCTGTCGGCCACCGCCGTCGCGTCGTCGCCCTCGCCGTAGAAGAGGCCCAGGTCCCCCTGGCGCCCGAGGAAGTAGTTGCGCAGGTTTAGCTCGGCGTCGCTGGCCGCGCCGCCCACCATCCGGCGCAGTCGGATCAGCCCGTCGATCGTCCGCCCCGCCAGGTCCACGCCGTCCCAGTAGTCGTCGTGGACGAGCCGGGCGCTGTCGCCGCTAAGATCGAGCAAGAAGCGCGGGCGATAGCCGGCCGCGGGATCGAGGCGCGCGAGGAGGCCCTCCAGCGCGCGGCGGGTGGCGGCGCCGAAGGGCCCCAGCGGTCCCTCGGCCGGCGCGACCGCGCCGCCCGGCGGCGCCCCGGCCGGCGCGGCGTCGGCGGCGGACGGCGTCTGCGCGGCGACGGACAGCGGCGAGCGGAAGCCGCTCACTAGGGCCGCGCCGCCCAGGCCAAGCGCGCCGAGGAAGGCGCGCCGGCTCAGCCGCGGGCCGCGGCACCGAGAGTGGAAATTAAGGCCATTCTTAGGCATGGGCGGGAGAGTATAGCGGCCCGACGTTATGGTGCTCAACCGAATAGCGCCCGGCGCGCTCCGTGAGCCCTAAGCCGGCTCCTCGACCAGGCTGCTGTAGTAGGCCCAGCGCCCCTCGGGCGGCTGCATGTCGGCCCGCAGCAGCGCCAGCTCGTCGGGCGGGATGACTCGCGGCGTGCCGAGCGCGTGCGCGATGTAGTTGGCCTGGGCGAGGCGCTCCAGCATGATGGCGGCTACCGTGGCCTCCTCGATGCGCGGGCCTGTGGTCACGATGCCGTGGCCCTGGAGGTGCATCAGGCGATGCTGGCCGAGCGCCTGCGCCATCTCCCGGCCCCGCTCCGGCGTGGTAATGAGCTTCGCGCTGGGGTAGACCGCGATGCCGTCCGCCACCAGCGTCGCTTCGAGGTGCAGGATCGGCAGGATCTCGCGGCCGGCGACGCCGAAGCACGTGGCCATCAACTGGTGCGTGTGGACGATGGCCCCGACGTCGGGCCGGGCGCGGTAAACCTCCAGGTGCAGGCTCAGCTCGCTGGGGGGCGGATCGTCGCCGACGTACACGTGGCCGTCGAGGTCGACGATCAGCATGTTCTCGGCGGTCATCGCGCCGTGGCCCTTGATGCGCGTGCTGAACTTCGGCTTGACAACGACGTAGCTCGTGTTGCCGATCCGGGCGCTCGGGTGGCCCAGGTAGTCGGCCAGGCCCTGCTGGGCCAGAATGCGGCAGCTCAGCGCCACGCGACGGCGTAGCTCGCGCACCTCGGGGGAGGCGAAGTCCGGTCGGTCCACAGGCGCTCCTCGTACAGTGGGGGGGTGGCGAGGTCGGTTTATGTTACCACCGGCGCCCGCGGTCGCGCCGCCGAGCGCGCCGACCGCGAGCGGGCGCTCACCCGCATGGCCCGCGCCTGGCATACTACGCGGGGGAGTTGCGCGGGGAGAAGAGCGGGTGGGCTATCGGCTGCTGGCGCTGGACGTGGATGGAACGCTGCTGGACTCGGCGGGAGTGCTGCAGCCGCGCGTGCGGCAAGCCGTCCGCGCGGCCGCGGATGCCGGCTGTGTCGTCGCCATTGCCACGGGCCGCCGCTACCACGCCGCCGTCGCCATCGCAGAGGCGCTCGGCCTGGACGCGCCGCTCATCCTCCACAACGGCGCGGTGGTGCAGCGCGCGCAGAGCGGCGAGGTGCTGGCGGAGGCGCCGCTGCCGCTGCCCGCGGCCCACGCGGCGGCCGGCATCATGGCCGCCAGCGGCGCGCAGGTCGTCGCCTTCCCGCCGCCACGCCTCGGCGACGTCGTCATCGCCGGCCCGGCCGACCTCGACGGCGAGCTAGCGGCGCTGTACCTCGCGGACTGCGGGCTGCGCGTCTGCCGGCGCCCGCTGGACGACCTGTTCGAGGGGGTCGGCCCGCTCACGATGGTCGCCATGGACTCGGAGACGCGGCTCGACGGCGTGGCGGCCGCGCTGGCCACGCGCGCCGACTGCCGCGTCACGCGCAACACGTTCCCGCTGTGGGGGCGCCGCTTCCACGT
This sequence comes from Pseudomonadota bacterium, assembly GCA_021325365.1. Next base: position 75,256 of record JAJPHF010000077.1, on the reverse strand, counting down.
GCTCGACGTGCTGGCGCCCGAGACCTCGAAGGCCGCGGCCGTGGCGGCGCTCGCGGCGCGGCTCGGCGTTCCGCTGGCGGCGACCGTCGCCATCGGCGACCACTTCAACGACGTGGAGATGCTGGAGACCGTCGGCCTGGGTATCGCCATGGGCAACGCGCCGGCCGAGGTGCGCGCGCGCGCCGCCCGCGTCACCGGCACCTGCGACGAGGCGGGCGTGGCCCAGGCGCTCGAGGCCCTGCCGTTCGGGCCGGCTTGAGCGCCACAACGCCAGCGCCCGGAGGGCCTCGCGCGGCACCGCCAGCCGTCCGCCGGGCCGCCGGCAGGGCGGGCGGACAGTCCGCGATGGGCACGACACGAAAATGGGAGGGAGAACGCGCGATGACGGACCTGAGCACTACGGAGCGCGTACGTGCGCTCGGGCGCGAGGCCCGCGCCGAAGCGGCCGCGCTGGCCGCGGACTGGGCGGGCCGCGACGCGGCGGCCTGGGACGCGCCCAGCGCCTGTCGCGGCTGGGCGGTGCGCGACGTGGCCGGCCATCTGGCCCAGGGCGCCGAGCGCGCGCCGGTCGTCGTCCGCCACGCGCTGGCCGGCACGCCGCCGCCCGATCTCAGTCCCGAGGCGCGGGCGGCCCGCTTCCGCGCGATGCGGGCGATGTCCGGTCCGGAGCTAGCCGAGCGTTTCCCCCGCGATATCGACGCCGTGTTCACGCTGCTCGAAGCCGCCGACGCCGGGGCGCTGGAAACCAGCGTAACGGTACCCGCTGGGCCGCACACGCTCTGGCAGTTCGCCACTCAGCGCCTCAGCGAGGCCGCGCTCCACCATTGGGACGTGCGGGCGCCGCGCGATCCCGAGGCGACGCTGCGTCCCGAGGCGGCCGCCTTGCTGGTGGACTACCTCCTGGGCCGCATGGCGCGCATGGTGGACCACAACGCGAGCCGCGAGCGCGCCGTCGTCTACGGCTGTGAGCTGGAGGGGCCGGGCGGCGGGCCGGTGACGCTGACGATTCGAGATGGCGTGGGCAGCGGCGGCCGCGGCGCGCCCGCGGCCCCCGACGCGACCCTGGCGCTGCCCGTCGAGGCCTGGGTGCGTCTCGTCTGGGGGCGCCTCGATCTCGCGCGGGCGCTGGACAGCGGCCGCGCCCGCTTCAGCGGCAACCGGGCCGAGGCGCTGGCGCTCCAGGCGCTCTTCCCAGGACATTAGGGTGACGTGAGGAGCAGTGATGACCGTTGAGCAGGACGTGGTCACGGTCGTGGGGGCGGGCGGTATCGGCGGGACGGTGGCGGGCGGTCTGGCGCTGGCCGGCGAGCGCGTGCAGGTGGTCGAGGCGGCGACGGCGCACGTCGCGGCGCTGCGCGCCGGTGGGCTGCACCTGGATGGCGTCCGGGGCGACCATCACGTGCGGTTCGAGCGGGTGCTGTTGCCCAACGAGCTGACCGGCCCGCTCGGCCGGGTGATCTTGGCGGTGAAGTCGCAGCACACCGACGCCGCGCTCGCCGTCATCGCGCCCGCCCTGTCCGCAGATGGCGTGGTCGTGTCGCTGCAGAACGGCCTGAACGAGCACCGCATCGCCGCGGCCGTCGGGGCGGCGCGCACCGTCGGCGGCATGGTCCACCTCGTGGCCGATTACGTCGGCCCGGGCCACGTCACGCGGTTCAGCGAGGGGGAGCTCCGGCTGGGCGAGCTTGACGGCCAGCTCCGCCCCCGGCTGCTGGGGCTGACCCGGCTGCTCGGCCACGTGGCGCCGACCGCCACGACTGACAACATCTGGGGCTACCTGTGGGCCAAGCAGGTGTACAGCTGCTACCTGGTGGCCACGGCCCTGGTCGACGCCCCCTCCAGCGAGCAGCTCGCCCCCGCGTGGGCGAAGCGCGTTTTCGTGGCGATCATGGGCGAGGCCGCCGAGGCGGCGCTGGCCGAGGGGGTCACGCTCGAGGAGTATGGCGGCGTCAACCCGTGCGTTATGCTGCCCCGCACCCCGGGCGAAATGGCGACGGCGTTCGCGGCCCTGCCCACCGGCTCCGCGAAGGGCAACAGCGGCATCTGGCGCGACATCCACCTTCGCCACCGGCCCAGCGAGACGGAGTACCTGACGGGCGAAGTCGTGCGCGTTGGCCAGCGTCACGGCTTGCCCATGCCGCTAAACGCGCGTGTGGCGACGATGGTCGCTGAGATCGAGCGCGGCGAGCGCCGCGCGGACTGGGCCAACCTGCGAGCGCTCGAGCGGCTGGCGAACGCGCGGCTCCCAGGGTGAACTGACGCGCCGGCGGCTGCTCCGCGCCCGCCCGGACCGACCGCGAGGTCGCCTCCGCCGGGCGGGCGGAGCAGCGGGACTCTGCTCGAATACGCCAAAAGAGGTACGTCCGGGGCCTCCTCCGTGGCATGCCGCTTGCTAGCACCCGCGACGGACGGTCGATTCACCAGAAGGGGGGCCTATGTCTCGACGAATCCCGTCACGCGTGCTTGGCGTATCGCTGCTGGCGCTCGCGCTCATCGTGAGCTTCGCGCTGCCGGCGAGCGCCGCGCCAGCCGGCGAGGCGTCGGCAGGCGACCTGCTGACGATCGGGAGCGCCGTGACGGTCGCCGACTCGTCGGCGTCGGTCGATGCGCCCAGTCACCACTTCGGCTTCGGCCAGGCGAGTGTGCTGGCTCAGGCGACGGCGCTGACGATCTCCAAGACCGGTTCGCCGACGACGGTGAACGCGGGTGGGACCGTTACGTACACCATCCCTGTCACCAACGTGTCGAGCACGACAGCCACCGGGGTGAGCGTGACCGACAACCTGCCGGGGGGGATGACCCTCTCCTCGACGCCGACCACCACGGTGGGCACCTGCTCGGGCGCCGTCGGCGGTAGCAGCGTGACCTGCACCATCGGGACGCTGGGGGCAGGGGCTAGCGCGACGGTCACGATCGTGGCCGTGGTGCCGTCGACGACCGCGAACGGAACCGTGCTCACCAACTCGGCCACCGCCACCGGCACCATCGGCACGACGGCACAGACCGTGTCGACGTCCACGACCACCACGGTGACCGGCACCACGACCAACCAGCTGACGATCTCCAAGACCGGCTCGCCGACGACGGTGAACGCGGGTGGGACCGTAACCTATACCGTGACGGTCACGAATCCCGGGGCGGCTACCGCCACGGGCGTGACGGTGACGGATTCGCTGCCCGCGGGGATGACTCTGTCGTCCACGCCGACCTCGTCGGTCGGCTCGTGCACGGGCACCACCGGCACGGCCGCCGTCACCTGCACGATCGGCACGCTGGGCGCGGGAGCTAGCGCGACGATTACCATCGTGGCCCTGGTGCCCACGACAACGGCCAATGGCTCGGTGCTCACCAACGTGGCTACCGTCAACGGCACCGTCGGCACGACGCCGCAGTCGGCCACGTCCAGCGCGACGACCACGGTGACGAGCACGACGCCGACCAACCAGTCGCCCACCGCCGCGACGGCGCTGCCCGTGCTCCAGGCGGGCGGCTTCACCGCGGTCGCCACGAACCCCTGCCTGGGTGGCTTCTTCGGCCAACCCGGCTTCCCCGGCCAACCCGGCTTCCCGGGCCAGCCGGGCTTCCCCGGCCAGCCGGGGATCCCGGGAACCACCTGCCAGGTGACGGGCGGTGTCACCGGCTCGGTCACGATCTTGAGCAGCGCGGTCTGGAACCTCACCGTGGCCGCGGCGCCGGCGGGCGCCCTGGCCGGCGTGGCGCCGGCCGCGTTCGTGCTGACCACGGCGGCGCCGGTTGCGCCGGGCGAGGGGCCGTTCCTGTGTACGGCCCTGGGCGCTGTGGGTGGCACGACCACCTGTAACTTCCAGTCGGTGGGCAACCCGCTGCTCGGCCAAACGGTGGCCGTCTGCTTCGCGACGGCGGGCGCGCCGGTCTGCGTGTTCGGCACCGTCACGGGTAATGGTGGCATCCTGCCGCCGATCCCGGGCGCGAACATCAACCTGCCGCTGCTGCCGCCGCCACCGCTGGAGTTCATCCCGCCGCCGCCGCCACCGCTGCTGCCGCCGCCGCCACCCGCGCCGAGCGGCATCGGCGTCACCCCGCCGGCCGGCTTCCCGGCGGTGCCGGTGGTGCCTGAGGCGGACACGGTGCTCCTGCTGATCGGCGGCCTCGCCGCCTTCGGCATCGCGGCGGGCGCCCGCACGCTCCGGCGCCGCAAGCAGTAGCGCCACCGCACGACCGTCCGCAGGTGGGGGCCTCCCGGTAGTCGCCGGGAGGCCCTCCTGCATCCAGTGGTCGCGCTCGCCCCGCGCTCGGCGGCCCCCGAACGCGGCGCCCGTGCGGTGTACACTTAACCAGTGCTCGCGCCGGCGCGGCGGACCGCGCTCGGTCCGTCTGGCCGGCGTGCGGCCAGGCGTCCCGGCGCGCCCGCCGCGCGCCTGCCGCCCGCGATCGGCGGGGCGCGGCGCCCGGCGCTCCCACACTCGGCGATGGCGGTACGGATGGCCCACACCCCTCCCGCGGACGACCCGCGCCAGGCGCGGTTGGCGAAGCTCGCGCGCCTGCGCGCGGCGGGCGTTGAGCCGTATCCCTACGGCTACGAGCGCACCCATCTCGCCGCCGAGCTACACGCGCGCTACGACGAACTGGAGGGCCAGGAGGTCGCCGTCGCCGGGCGCCTGATCGGCGGCCACCGCGTGATGGGCAAGGCGGGGTTCGTCCACCTCCAGGACGTGTCTGGCCGCATCCAGCTGTACTGCCGCGCCGATGCGCTCGGGCCGGAGGGCTTCGCGCTCTTCAAGGACCTCGACGTGGGCGACTTCGTCGGCGCGCGCGGCACGCTCATGCGCACCCGCACCGGCGAGGACAGCGTCGAGGTGCGCGAGCTAACCCTGCTCGCCAAGTCGCTCGCCCCGCTGCCCGAGAAGTGGCACGGGCTGACCGACGTCGAGAAGCGCTACCGCCAGCGCTACCTCGACCTCATCGCCAACCCGGACGTGCAAGAGGTCTTCCGCATCCGCAGCCGCACGCTGCAGGCGATCCGCGGCTTTCTCGTGGCGCGCGGCTACCAGGAGGTCGAGACGCCCGTGCTCCAGCCGATCCCTGGCGGTGGCGCGGCGCGGCCGTTCGCCACGTATTACAACGCGCTCGACCGCACCCTGTACCTGCGGATCGCCCTGGAGCTGTATCTGAAGCGCTGCGTGATCGGCGGCATGGAGCGCGTGTTCGAGATCGGCCGCAACTTCCGCAACGAGGGGCTCTCGACCAAGCACAATCCCGAGTTCACGATGCTGGAGCTGTACGAGGCCTACGCCGATTACCACGACATCATGGCGCTGGTCGAGGCCATGCTGCCCGCGGTGGCTCAGGAGGTCCTCGGCACGACCCGCATCACCTACGGCGAGCACACGATCGACCTGGCGCCGCCCTGGCCGCGCGTGCCCCTGCGCGACGCGATCCGCGAGCGGACCGGCGTGGACTACGTCGCGCTGTGGGACGACGAGGCGCTGTTGGAGGCCGCGCGCGCCGCGGGCCTGCGCCCGGAGCGCACCTGGACGCGCGGCAAGGTGATCGACGAGCTGCTGAGCGTGTTCGTCGAGCCGCGGCTGATCCAGCCCACGTTCCTGATCGACTATCCCGTCGAGCTATCGCCGCTGGCGAAGCGCAAGCGCGACGATCCGAACGCCGTCGAGCGGTTCGAGTGCTTCATCGGCGGCATGGAGATCGGCAACGCCTTCTCCGAGCTGAACGACCCGCTGGACCAGCGAGCGCGCTTTGAGGCGCAGGTGCGCGCCCGCCAGCAGGGCGACGACGAGGCCCAGCCGATGGACGAGGCGTTCCTGGAAGCGCTGGAGTATGGCATGCCGCCGACCGGCGGATTGGGCATCGGCATCGACCGGCTCGTCATGCTGCTCGCCAATCGCCAGTCGATCCGCGAGGTCATCCTGTTCCCGCAGCTGCGCACGTTGAGCGAGCCATCCGCCATCAGCCGTCAGCCATCAGCAGATGGCTCTGACGTCAGGACCAGCGAATGCTGACGGCTGATAGCGGATAACTGAAGGCTACGAGATGCTATCGCTGCAATTCATCCGCGAGCACCCGGACCTCGTGCGGGCCGGCCTGGCCGCCAAGGGCGCGGACGCGCCGCTGGACGAGATTCTGGAGCTGGACAAGCGCTGGCGCGCGGTACAGGCCGAGCTAGAGGACCAGCGGCGGCAGCGCGGCCTGTTCCAGGGCGAGATCGGCCGCCAGAAAGACCCCGTCCAGCGCCAGGCGGCCATCGACGCCACGCGCGGCTTCTCCGAGCGCATCAAGCAGCTCGAGCCGGAGGCCGACGCGTTGCGCGCCCGGCTAGACGAGCTGCTGCTCCAGGTCCCCAACGTGCCGCACTCCAGCGTCCCCGTGGGACCGGACGACAGCGCCAACGTGCTGGTGCGGACCTGGGGCGAGCCGCGGTCGTTCGACTTCACGCCGAAGCACCACGCCGACCTCGGCGAGGCGCTGGGCATCATCGACTTTCAGCGCGCCGTGAAGATATCGGGCACGCGCTTCGTGGTGCTGCGCGGCGCCGGCGCGCGCCTCTCGCGGGCGCTGGTCAGCTTCATGCTCGACCTGCACACCGTCGAGCACGGCTACGAAGAAGTGGCGCCGCCGTATCTGGTGCGCCCGTCGGCCATGCTGGGGACGGGCCAGCTCCCCAAGTTCGGCGCCGACATGTACCGCACCGAGGCCAGCGACGAGGAGGACGCGCTCTACCTCATCCCGACGGCCGAAGTGCCTGTCACCAACCTGCACGCCGACGAGATTCTGGAGCCGGGCACCCTGCCACTGTACCTCACTGCCTACAGCGCCTGCTTCCGCCGCGAGGCCGGGGCCGCCGGTCGGGACACGCGCGGCCTGATCCGCGTGCACCAGTTCGACAAGGTCGAGCTGGTGAAGGTCGTCGCGCCCGAGACGTCCTACGACGAGCTGGAGCGCCTCCTGGCGAACGCCGAGACGGTCTTGCAGCGGCTTGAGCTGCCGTATCAGGTGAAGCTGCTCTGCACCGGCGACATGAGTTTCGCCTCAGCCAAGACCTACGATCCCGAGGTGTGGATGCCGGGACTCGGCCGCTACGTCGAGATTTCCTCGTGCAGCAACTTCGAGGACTTCCAGGCCCGCCGTATGGGCTTGCAGTTCCGTCCCGCCCCCGGCGAGCGCGCGCGCTACGCGCACACCCTGAACGGCTCCGGCCTGGCCATTGGCCGCACGCTCGCGGCCGTACTGGAGAACTACCAGCAGGCCGACGGCTCGGTGCTCGTGCCGCACGCGCTGCGCCCCTACATGGGCGGCCTGGACCGCATCAGCCCCCCCTGACGACCGTGCCGGCTCCTCAGCGCCGCGCCCAAGACGGAGACGCGCCCGGGGTCCACTGACGAACGAGGCCCCGGGCGCGCTGCTGTGGAGCGGGCGCGTCTCGCCCTCCCCGGGGGCGGACTGCGGCTTACGTGCCGCTGCCGCCCCCGCTCCCGAAGCTGCCGCTGCCGCCGCCGCTGCCGCCACTGCCGCCGCTCCCGAAGCGGAACGCGTCGGGCGACGCCGCATCGCGGCGCTCTAGCTCCGTGATTGCGAACTCGTCGTCGAACAGACTATCGTCGCGCATCTCGCTGCCCTCCTCGGCATGGTGGATACCGCGCGGCGGGCCTCGGCCGCTCCCGCGTCCCGGCCGCTCGGCTCTACACTAGGATTTACGGCAGCATCCGCGCGTCGGATCACTTCCCGCGGCGCCGGCTCAGAGCGCGTACAGCGCGCGGGCGTTGGCGTCCAGGATCTTGTCGATGACGGCCGGGCTCACGACCCCTTGCTCCTTCAAGGTCTGCAGGGCCGTGATCTCCGACGACGTGTCGTTGTGACCGTAGTCCGAGCCGATGATGATGCGGTCGGCGCCCGCGTACTGGAGCACGTAGGCCAGGTCATCGTCGGTCTGGCAGGCGACCCAGATACGGTTGTCGCGCAGCGGCGCGTCGCCGAGCTGCCGGCCGCGCCGGGCCAGCCGGCGCCCCAGATCGTGCAGCACGTAGGGCACCCACTGAGCGCTCAGCTCGATGAAGCCGAAGCGCAGCTTCGGGAAGCGCCCCGGCACGTCGTTCCAGATGAGCCCGTGGAACTCGCCCACCGTGGCCAGCTTGAACTTGCAGAAGCCGGGCTCGTCCACGAAGAAGTCGTGTACGTCGAAGCTGCCGTTGCCCGAGTGCGGACAGATCGGGAGGTCGAGGCTGCTCGCCTCCTCGAAGAGCGGGAAGTAGTACGGGTCGCTCAGGCGGCGGTCGCCCTCCAGGCCGCGCACGAAGACGGCGCACGCGCCGTGGTCCTTGGCCCACCGCAGCTCGGCCAGCGCCGCGTCCATTGTCATCAGCGGCAACACGGCCGCCCAGCGCAGTCGCCCCTTGCCCTCGGCCCAGATGTCGGCCAGCCAGCGGTTGTAGCTGCGCGCCAGCGCCAGCTCGGCCTCGGGCCGCTGGGTGATCGGCCGCAGGAAGACCGTCGGGTACAGCACCTGCACGTCTACGCCCAGCTCGTCCATGTGGCGCAGCCGCGCCTGGATGTCGGCCATCTCGCGCGCCGCCTCCGGCGTCTCGTGCCCGACGTTGACCTGCTTGGAGTGCGTGCGGCCGTCGATCAGCCACCACTCGTTCTCAACGCCGAGCGGATCGGTGGTGCGCACGATGCGCGGCCGGTACTGCTCCTCGGACTTGGCCATGTAGGACCACGTCCGCTCGGTTTCGAGCACGTGAGCGTCCGCGTCGATGATCGGCATCGTCGTGTCCCTTTCTGCCCGCTAGAGCCCCAGCAGCTTCTTCGCGTTGTCGAGCAGGATCTTCTGCCGCACCTCCGGCTTCAGCGGCAGCTCGTTGAACTCGCGCATGTAGCGGTCGAGCGTGAGCATCGGCCAGTCGGTGCCGAACAGCACGCGGTCCTGAATGATCGTGTTCGCGTAGTGTACTAGCTCCGGCGGGAAGTACTTCGGCGCCCAGCCGGAGATGTCGATGTAGTAATTGGCCTTGTGGCGGGCGACCGCCAGCGCCTCGGCCTGCCAGGGCCAGGACGGGTGCGCGCCGATGATCGTCATGTCGGGGAAGTCGGCGGCGATCGTGTCCAGGTCGGGGATCGGCCGCGTGTACTCCAGCTTGAACCCCATGCCGCCCCGCGTGCCCGCGCCCGCCGCCATCATGCCGGTGTGGAACAGCACGATCAGGTTCCGTTTGGCGCACTCCTCCCAGATGGGATAGAAGCGGCGGTCGTGCGGGTGGAAGAGCTGCCGGCCGGGGTTCAGCTCCCCGATGCCGCGCATGCCCAGCTCCTCGTGACAGCGCTTCACCTCCTCAACCGCGCGCTGGCCCATCCACGGGTCGATCACGCCGAAGGCGATGAATACGTCGGGGTGGTGCTTCTGCGCGTCGGCCAGGTGGTCGTTCGGCACCGGCTTGTTGCCCGTGACCGTCTCGTCCGTCGAGTTCATGAGCACGGCCATCGTGTTCCACTCGCGGTACATGTCGGCCATCTCTTGGAACGACACCGGCTTGCGCTCGCCGCGGCCGAAATAGGCCGCCATCTGCGCGCCGCGCGCGCCGGCGGCCTTGATCATCTCCTCGGTCTGCGGGTGCACGTGGATGTCGATCGCCTTGACGTCCATGGCTGGTCCATCCTTTCTGGAGCGCCCGCCGCGCGTGGGCTGGCCGCGGTGTGCGCGCTTCTTGACAGTCGCGCCTCCGCGGCGCCGTGAAGGCCCTGCGTATAATACTGCCGGTAACGGGTAGGCCGCGACCAGGCCTTCGCCAGTGGGATGCCAGCGCCATGCGTACGGTCGACGACCCTCGTGCTCGGGACGCTGCCCACGAGTCCGACAGCGGGGCGCCGCGGCCGGAAGCGCCGCCGGCGGCGGTGGGCGAGGGGCTCGGACTGACCGAGCTGGTGTCCGTGCTGGAAGCCCTCGGCACCTCCGAGCTGGCTGGCGTGTTCGAGGCGCTGGGCGCGTGTGAGGCGGTCGCCGTCGACCGCGCGAGCGCCTGGCTGCGCGCGCGCAGCCGCGAATGGCTGCTGCGGGGCGAGGCGCGGCGGGCGCGCCTCGCGGCCGGCAGCACCGACGATCCGTTCGGGCGCATGCTGCTGCGCCGCGAGGCCGAGGCCGCGGCCCAGGAGCACGCCGCCGCCGAGCGCGCGTTCGTCGCCGCCGAGGCCGCCCTCGTCGCCCACCTCGGGCCGGCGCGCGCGGCCGTGCTCCAGCGGGCGCTCGCGCGGCTGCAAGACCTCACCGGCGCGTCCCCCTGAGGCGGCGCCGGCCGCTGGCGGGACCGGCGTGCCCAGCCGCCACAGGCGTGGGCGGCTCCCGCCTGATGGTATAGTCCCTGTAGAGTGCCGTCCCGAGTCGCGCGCCGCCGGAGGGGAGTCGATGCTTCAGGTGCACCGCCAGGTCGAGCTGCGCGAGCCAGTGCTGCTCTGCGCGTTCACCGGCTGGTCCGATGCGGCCTCGGGCGCCAGCGGCGCCCTGAGCTACCTGCTGGCTAAGTGGGCCGGCCACGAGCTGGCCCGCTTCGACCCGGAGGCGATCTACAACTACACGGTCACGCGGCCGGTGGTGCGGATGGGCCGCTCCGGGCCGCGGGAGCTGAAGTGGCCGGCGCTCACCTTTACGGGCGTGCCCCTGCCCACGGCCGAGCACGACCTGCTCGTGCTGCTCGGGCCGGAGCCCGATCTGCGCTGGCAGTCGGCCACGCGCGAGGCCGCCGCCCTCGCGGCCCAGTTCGGCGTGCAGCGCGTCGTCGCGCTTGGCTCGTTCTACGCGCCCGTGGCGCACAGCGCGCCCGTGCCGCTCGTCGGCACCTCGGCCGACGCGGCGCTGCGCGACACGCTGCGCGAGCTGGGCCTGACCCAGACCCGCTACCAAGGCCCCACCGGCTTCCTGACGGCGCTGCTCGACGCCACGCGCCAGCGCGGCATCCGCGGCGCGGGCATCTGGGGGGTCGCGCCCAGCTATCTCCCCGGCATGGCGAACCCCAAGGTGTCGGCGGCGCTCCTGCGGACCGTCGAGCGCCTGCTGCACGTCGACCTGCGGCGGCAGGAGCTGGAGGTCACCGCCCGCGACCTGGAGCAGCGCATCGAGGAAGCGCTCCGCGAGCGCCCCGACCTGCGCGAGTTCGTGGACAAGCTGCGGAGCGGCGAGGAAGCCTCCGAGTACAGCGCCCCGGCGGAGGAGCACGAGGAGCTGCCCAGCGCGGAAGCCGTGCTCAAGGACCTGGAGCAGTACCTGCAACAACTCCAGGGCTCCGACGACGAGGCGTAGCTAGCGTCTTGCCCGTTGCCTCTCCCTCCCGCTAACTCGTCGCTTGCTCGACCCGCGCCCGGTGTATAGTGGAGCGCCGCGTCGGTGGCGGCGAGCACTTTCCGAGGTGGACGACCAGCCGTGGCGACCAGCTGGCTCGATGGCGCGCGCGAGGCGCTCGGCTACCACGACCTGCTGCGCAACCTGCTTGCCCGCGACCTGAAGGTCCGCTACAAGCACTCGCTGCTCGGCTTCCTCTGGTCGCTGCTGCGCCCGGCGCTCGTCATCGCCGTGCTGGTGTTCGTCTTCGGCGTGCTGCTCGAAAGCACCATTCCCCACTTCTGGCTGTTCATCGTCGTCGGGATCCTCACCTGGACGTTCGCCGCCGACGCACTCTCGGCCGCGGTGGGCAGCGTCGTGGCGAACGCCGCGCTGGTCAAGCGGGTCTACTTCCCGCGCGAGCTGCTGCCCGCGGCGGCGGTGCTCGCGCACCTCGTACACTTCCTGCTCGCGCTCGCGCTCGTCGTGCCCCTGATCCTGCTCGCCGGCGTCCCGCTTACGCCGCAGCTCTTGTGGCTACCGTCGCTGATCGTGTTCCAGACTGCGTTCCTGCTGGGGCTGGGCCTGCTGCTCGCCGCGGCCAACGTCTTCTACCGCGACGTCGAGGCCGTGCTCGGCCCGCTGCTCTTCGCCTGGTTCTTCGCCACGCCCATCCTGTACGACCTCGACACGGTGTTCAGCCGCGAGTGGGCCGGCGTGAATCTCGGGCGCCTGCTGCACATCCTGAACCCGATGGCGTCTTTCATCACCAGCTACCGCATCGTGCTCCTGGAAGGGGGCGTAGCCCCGGACCCCGCGTTCATGCTGCGCACCTACGCCAGCGCGCTCGCCGTCCTGGTCGTCGGCTACGTCGTGTTCAAGCGCTGCGAGCCGCGCTTCGGCGAGGAGCTGTGACGACTGCGAAGCCCGCGGCACTCGCTTCGGCGCTAGACAGTCAGCACGCGGTGCTGGCCGCGCTGACCGCCGGCGGGCTGGCGCTGCGCTTGGTGGACCTCGGGCGCGAGAGCTTCTGGCTGGACGAGGCCGGGCGCGCGGCCATCGCCGCCCTCCCCGTGGTCGCCATCCCCCATGCTGTCGGCGTCGTCGAGCTGTCGCCGCCGCTGTACCATCTGCTGCTCCACGCCTGGCTGCGCCTCGTCGGCGGCGGCGACTCCGCGCTGCGCCTGCTCTCCGCGCTCTTGGGCGCCGCCGCCATCCCGGCCACCTGCGCCCTCGGCCGCGAGCTGGTGGGGCGCCGCGCGGCGCTGGTCGCCGCGCTGCTCGCCGCTGTCGCGCCGCTCTACGTTGGCTACGCGCAGGAGGCGGCCATGTACGCGCTCTTCGCGCTGCTCGGCCTCGTCGCCGCGCTAGCCCACGTGCGCTACGTTCGCACCGGCACGACGGCCAGCCTGCTCGCCTACGCCGCCGCGATGCTGCTCGCTCTGTACACCCATTACTACGCCCTGTTCCTGCTCGTCGCCCAGAACGCCTATCTGATCTGGCTGCTCCAACACCGCGCGCTGCCGCGCGAGCGCCTGCGCCGCTGGCTGTGGGCCCAGGCGGCCCTTGCGCTCGCCTTCGCGCCGTGGCTGCCGTTCCTGGCGCAGCAGAGCGGGCTGGCGGCCTCGGTAGCCGACTGGGCCGTGCCTGACCCGCTGGCCGCGCTCGGCGGGCTCACGCTGGCTTTCAGCGTCGGGGATCAGGCCGGGCTGCCGGCGCTGCTCGCGGCCGTGCTGTTCCTGCCGGCTCTCGCCGCTGGCGGCTGGGCGCTGCGCCGGGAGCCGCAGGTGCTCGCGCTGCTCGCCTGTTACGCGCTCGTGCCGCTGGCGCTCGGCCTGCTCGCAGCGGCGCCGCTCCACGCGTTCCGCGAGCGCGGCTTCATCGCGGTCGCCTGGGTGCCCCAGCTGCTGGTGGCGGCCGGCCTGGTGGGCGGCGCGCGGGGCGGCGCGCTGCGCGCGCGGCAGGGCTGGCGCGCGGGCGCGTGGCCGCTGGCCCGCGCGCTGTACGGTGCGGCGCTGGTCGTCCTGCTGGCGCAGGGCACGGCGGCGATGCTAGCGGCGCCGAAGGAGGACTGGCGCAGCGCGGCCGGGCTGGTGGCGGCGCTCGGGCGCGAGGGCGACGTCATCCTGCTGCTGCACTATGGCGGCCAGCTCGCCCTCGATCGCTACCTGCCGCCCGGCCTGCCGCGGCGCGGCCTGCCCGCCGACTTCGACTGGCGGCGCGGTTACGCCGCGCGCTACCGACTGGAGCCGGCCGACCTGGGGGCGGTGGTCGACCCGGCCCTCGCCGGCCGCCGCCGCGTCTGGGCTATTCTGAGCCATGCCGACGGGCGCGGCGACCAGCTGCTCCTCGACTACCTCGACGCCCGCTATCCGGCCGTACTGCGCCAGGACTTCTACGGCGTCCGCCTGCGCCTGTGGGCCATCCAACCCGATCCGGTGCGCTAGCCCGCGCCTCTCGGCCGACGACCGTCCCGGTCGCACCCTGCCCGACGGCCGCGCTGCAAGGCGGTCGTCCCGGCGCGCAACCGGCACCCGCGCCCCGCGACACGGCGATGAGATTTGCCGGCCCGCGCCGTGGTCGGCTACTATTTAAGCAGGCGAAATCATTCAAAATGTGAGTATTTTTCAAGATGGTAACAGACCCCTCGCTTGATCTCGACGTGGAGAGCGTCGTTCACGCGCTGCCCGAGATCGCCCGGGCGGCGGCTCCGCCCCGACACACCGTCGGCCGCCGGCTCGGCGTGCCGCAGGTGCGCGCGCTTCTGCGCCTGGCCACCGCGGACTGCCTGCCGATGGGCGAGCTGGCCCGCGGTCTGGGCGTGTCGTATCCCGCTGCCAGCCAGATCGGCGACCAGCTGGTGGAGCTAGGGCTCGCGGTGCGCGAGCGCCCGGACTACGACCGCCGCGTGGTGCTCCTGCGCCTGACGGATGAGGCGCGCGCCATGGTGCAGCGTGTGCTGGCCCGGCGCCGCCGTCAGGTCGAAGAGGTGTTCGCGCAGCTCACGCCTGCCGAGCGCGAGGGGTTCGCCCACGGCGTGCGCCTGCTCGCGCAGGTGCTCACCCAGGATTTCACAGCCGCCCAACTGGAGCCCGTGCCCGACGAGCAGGAGGAGCCGGCGTGACCAGCGAACCGGACAGCTCGAGCCGGTACGTCTTCTTCCTGCTGTCGGCGCTGGCCGTACTCATGTCGGCCATCGACTCGACGATCGTCGCCGTGGCGCTACCGCAGCTCACCGACGCGCTGCACGCCCCGCTCACCTGGATCGGCTGGACGCTCACGGCCTACCAGCTCGTGCAGCTCGTGATGATGCCCGTGGCCGGACGCCTGAGCGACACGCTCGGGCGCAAGCGCGTGTTCCTGTTCTGCACCGGCGCCTTCACGCTCGGCTCGCTGCTCTGCGGCCTGGCGCCGTCGATCGGCCTGCTGATCGCCTTCCGTGCCTTGCAGGCGGTGGGCGGCGGCGGCCTGATGCCCTCGGCCGTCGGCATCGTCAGCGACCAGTTCGGGCGGCGCCGCGCCCAGGCCATCGGCCTGTTCACGAGCATCTTCCCGATCGGCGGCATCATCGGCCCGAACCTCGGCGGCTACATCCTGCACAACTGGAGCTGGCGCGAGCTGTTCTTCGTGAACGTCCCCCTCGGCGTGATCGTGCTCGTCGCCGTGCACTTCCTGCTGCGCCAGGACCAGCCTACCGACGATGCGCTGCGGATCGACTTCCTCGGCATGGGCATGTTCGCGGGCGGCATCATCGCCTTGATGTACGGCATGACCCGCCTGGGCGACGACCCGACGTTGATCAGCAACCCGCTGCTCTGGGGCCTCTTCGTAGCCAGCGCCGCGTTGTTCGGGCTGTTCCTGCGTCACATCGCGCGAGCCGCCGAGCCGCTGGTGCCCTACGATCTCGTGGCGCGCAACCCGTTCCTGGCCGCCAACCTGTACAACCTCTTCTACGGCGCCGCCGCCTTCGGCTTCTCGTCGTTCATCCCCTACTACGCGGTCACGCGGTTCGGCATGGACACCTTCAGCAGCGGCGCGGTGCTGACCCCGCGCGCCATCGCCATGATCGTCGTCTCGGCGCTGGCCAGCATGTACGTCATCAAGCTCGGCTATCGCTTCCCGATGATCGCCGGCGTCGGCCTCGTCTCGCTCAGCCTGCTGCTGCTCGGCCAGGGCTGGACCGAGGTGCAGCTTGGCGGCGTGACCCTGAGCGGCTTCTGGCTGCTCGGCGCCATCGTCGGCCTGAGCGGCGCTGGGATGGGGCTGGGCGCGCCCGCCTCCAGCAACGCCGGCATCGACCTCGCCCCGAGCGAGGCGGCGGCCATCACGGGACTGCGCGGCATGTTCCGCCAGACCGGCGGCGTGATCGGCATCGCCGGCGTGGTGCTGGCGCTCTCGTACTTCTCGGATCCGGGCGAGGGCCTGACGAAGATCTACCTGGCGCTGGCCGGCGTCATGCTCATCACCGTGCCCCTGGCTTTCCTGATCCCCGACACCGCCTGGGAACGGCGCCACGCGCGCCGGCAGCTGCGCGGCGCGCTGCCCGCCGGCGACGAGAGCCGCGGCCCCGTACCCGCGACGGTCCGCGCCGCGTCGGCCCACCCGATCATCTCCGGCGGTGCCGACCCCGGCCTCGGCGACTGACCCGCCGCGCGCTGCCCGCCTTACCCGAGCGTCCAGGCCGGGTCATCCTCCAGGTGGAGGCTGTTCACCTGTAGCCAGTGGACGGGTAGGGCGCGGTGGCAGCCGGCCGGGTCCTCCTCGCTGCACAGCAGGGCGATGCGGTACTGGTCCCGACCGCGCTCCAGCCGCTCGATGCCGCTGAGGAACTCGGGCGACTCGGCCCGCCGCCAGTAGAGGACGTAGCCCTCGGAGTCGTAGTACTCGGCGCCCTCCGGCCGCCCACCCAACTCGCGTCCCAGGTAGACGTACTGGAACCCCGCCTTCCGCACCGCCGCTTCGAGCTCCGGCTTGTCGAACTGGGGACAGTACTTAGAGTAGGGAGCCGAGCGCACGTCGGCGAGCACGTCGATCCCGTGTTGCCGCAGCAGCGCGAGCAACATGTCGAGTGGATGGTTCGAGTGGCCGATAGAGTAGATCGGCGGCGCCTCGCCAGCGGTGCGCTGCTCGCTCACGACGATCTCCTCGGTAGGGCAGGGCCGACCAATGCCCACCACCCACGCCGGATGTTACGCTGCTGCGCAGCGAGCGGCTAGGCCAGCAGCCGGTAGGCGGTCAGGTGCAGGCCCGCGATGTCGTAGCTGCGCTCCTCGAAGCGCCAGCCGGTTTCGCCCAGGGCTGCATGGGCGGCGGGGGTCAGCAGGGTCTCCCCGGCTGCGGCCAGGTCCTCGCCCAGCTTGAACGCGAAGTTCATCTCGTCGCCGTAGAGGTGGCCATCGCCCAGGTCGAGCACGCTGCCGTAGCCGATCCCGATGGAGATGCGCGTCTCGTCGGCCGCCGGCAGCGCCTCGTTCGCGGCCGCCACGTGGCCCATCGTCTCCGCGGCGCAGCTTACGGCCGCGGCCGCATCGGGGAAGACGGCGAAGAAATTGTCGGCCTCAGTGCAGAGCAGCCGGCCGCCGTGCTGCGCCACGACCGGCCCGATCAGCCGCTCCAGCAGCTCCTGCCGCGCCAGGAAGGGAATGATGCCGAGCGCGTGGGTCTGGCGGGTGAAGCCGCAGGTGTCGATGACCAGCACGGCGAGCGTGGTGCAGAACTCCTGCTGGATGATGCCCACGATGCGCTCGCGCTCGTCCGGCCGCTCGTTGTAGTCGTACAGCAGGTGGCGAAAGCGCGTCGCGCGGCCCGCTGCCTGGCCCGTCATCACGGGCCTCGGCGCACCGCCTCGCGCGCGGGCCGCGCCACCGCGAACAGATCGTTGGCGGTCAGCGCGCAGAGCGGCGTGCGCATCGCCAGCCGGACCAGGCGGCGCGCGAGCGGGCGGCGCAGCAGCGGGTAGGCGCCGCCGCGCACGTCGTCGGCGCCGAGCGCCGCGCCGTCGTCGAAGCGCGCCCGCCAAGCTGCCTGCTCGACCGTCAGGTTCTCCAGCCAGAGCCGCGCGCGGAAGCCGCAGGCGCGCAGCAGGCGCCGCAGGCCGACGATGTCCTGCTCGTTCACGTGGACCTGCCGCTCGTAGGCGGTGCGCGGGTTGGCGGGCAGCCCGGGGCGCACCAGACGCAGCAGCGGGTAACCGTAGGCGAGTGCCCAGCGGTTGGGCACCGTGTGGACGACCAGCCAGCCGTCGGGCCGCAGCACGCGGCGCACCTCCCGCAGCGCCAGCGCGAGCTGCCAGGGATGCAGGTGCTCGACCACGTCGAGCATCAGCGCGCGGTCCACCGAGCGGTCGGGCAGCGGCAGCGCCGTCGCGTCCGCGCGCACCAGCTCGACGCGGGCGCGCACCGCGGACGGCGCGAGCGCGAGGGTGCGCGCGGTGAGCGCCAGGCAGTCGGCCGAGTAGTCGACGGCGAGCACCCGCGCGCCCCGAGCGGCGGCGTGGAAGCTCGCCTCGCCGCGGCCGCAGCCGAGGTCGAGCACGCGCACGCCGGGCCCCGGTCGCGCCAGCGCCAGCGAACGCACCAGGCGGGGCCGTAGCCCCGCCCCGCGCGTGCGCAGGAACTCGTCATAATCGCCGCCCGTGAACGCGAGCAGCAGCTCCTCAGAGTACAGCTCGGCGGGCACAGGCGCGGGGCGCCGCTGCTCTCGAATCACCTGGGCGCTCTCCGTCGCGTGCTTGGTGGCCGGTTGGCTCCTGAGGTTGTACCAGCGCGCGCTTGCCCGCTCAACCGCGGCGTCGCGCGACCAGCAGCAGCCCCGGCCCCCAGGGCAGACCGTCGGACAGGTGGTCGGCGGCGAACAGGGCGCCGACAGTCCGCGTGGTGGTGCCTGCCCGGCCAAGGCGGAGCGCGAACCCCGGCGCGGCGCCCCGCCGCGCGTGCCGGCCGAGCACCGGGCGCTGCACCAGCCGCTCGTACAGCAGCCCGAACGGGAATCCCCAGTGGTGCAGCCGTAGCACCTCGAAGCCGCGCGGCTCGACCAGCGCGCGCAGCTCCGCCCGCTCGTAGCGGCGCGCGTGCCCCGCCCAGCGGTCGAGCCAGCTATAGCGCGCGCGCCCGGCCGGCACCGTCGCGACGAGGACTCCCCCTGGTCGCAGCGTTCGCGCCAGCCCTGCCACCGCGGCGGCGTCGTCGGCCACGTGCTCCAGCACCTCACCGCACACCGCGCCGTCGAAGACGCGGGCCTCGAATGGGAGCGCCGCCACGTCGCCGCACACCAGCCGGATGGGCGCCTTGGGGCCAACGCGCTCGCGCAGGTAGGCAAGAAAGGCGGCCGAGTCGTCCAGCGCCGTCACCGCGTAGCCCCGCCGCGCGAGCGCCCGAGCGAGCGTGCCGCGCCCGGCCCCCGCGTCGAGCACGCGGACGGGCACGCGGCTGCCTGGCAGGCGGGGAGGCAGGTAGGCGGCCAGCAGCCGCGCCATGAGCGCCACGCGGAAATGGTGCCGCGGCCCGACCAGCTCCGGCTCGGCGCCCCAGCGCATGGCGCTCGCCGCCGCGACGCCCGCGCGAGGACCGGTGCCGCCGCGCCCGTCGCGGCCAATACCGGCTTCCCCGCCGCGCCTATCGCTGCCGCCCGCGCCGCGGTCGCTCTCAGGGATCCTGCCCCCGTCGATGCTACTGGCCCCGCCGCGGCAGCTCGGCGCGCAGCCGCCGGACCTCGGCGACGAGCCGCGGGACGTCGTCGGTGTGGTAGGCGACGTACTGCCGGGCCGTCCCCGGCGTCAGCGGCGGCACCTCCTCCCGAAACGCGAGCGCTCGCTGCATCGTCTGGTCAAGGTCCCTCTCGCTCAGCGACGGGTCCTGCATGCGTGTACTCCCTCCGGCGAGCGCCGATCCCGCGGCCAGCCCGGCCCCCTGGAGTGTAGAATCCAGGCGGTGCGGTCCGCTACCCAGGCCGCTAGCGGGGCGCGCTGATTGCTGCGTCTGTTGCTCGCCGCGACCCAACCGGTACCGGAAGGACACGCTAATGGGCCTGCCGATCATCCAAGTAGACGCGTTCACGGAGCGGCCGTTCGCGGGGAACCCAGCGGCCGTGTGCGTGCTGCCGGCGGCGGCCGATGCGGTCTGGATGCAGGCCGTGGCGCGCGAGATGAACCTGTCGGAGACGGCGTTCCTCGTGCGCCGCGACGACGGCTACGACCTGCGGTGGTTCACGCCCGCCGTCGAGGTCGAGCTGTGCGGCCACGCCACGCTCGCCAGCGCCCACGTGCTGTGGGAGGAGGGCCATCTGCCCCCCGACGAGGGCGCGCACTTCTGGACGCGTAGCGGCCTGCTCACCGCCGAGCGACAAGGCGCCTGGATCGAGCTGGACTTCCCCGCCAAGCCGCAGGAGCCCGCCGAGGCGCCGCCCGGGCTGGCGGCGGCGCTGGGCGCGACGCCCCGCTACGTCGCGCGCAACGCCTTCGACTACGTCGTCGAGGTGGAGTCCGAGGCGGTCCTCCGCGCGCTCACGCCCGACTTCACCGCACTGCGGGCGATCCCCGTGCGCGGCATCAGCGTGACGAGCCGCGCCGACACGGCCGGCTACGATTTCGTCTCCCGCTTCTTCGCGCCGGCCTCGGGCATCGACGAGGATCCCGTCACCGGCTCGGCGCACTGCTGTCTGGGGCCGTTCTGGGCCGAGCGGCTGGGTCGGCGCGAGCTAACGGCCTACCAGGCGTCGGCACGCGGCGGCGTCGTGCGCGTGCGCGTGGGCGACGGCCGGGTTTATCTTGGCGGGCAGGCCGTCACCGTGCTGCGCGGCGAGCTAGCGGCCTCGGCCAGTATGCCGAGCAGTTGACGGCCTAGCGGCTCGGGAGCATAGCGCGCGGCCACGAGCGGCGGCCCGGCCGCTGCCAGGCGCGCGCGCAGGGCGGCGTCGGCGCGCAGCCGTAGTAGGGCGGCGGCCAGCGCGTCCGCGTCGGCCGGGGCGCAGAGCAGCGCGCTCTCGCCGTCCGTCAGCAGCTCGCGGGCGGCCGGCGAGTCGCGCGTCACCACGGGGCGGCCGGCGGCGAGCGCCAGCAGCGCCTTCGCCGGCACCACGCGCGCCGCCTTCGGTGAGCCGCCGAACACGCCGAGGCAGACGTGCGCCGGCGCCAGGTAGCGCGCGACGAGCGCCTCTTCGCTCAGCCACTCGCGGGCGAGTCGCACGTTGGCCAGGCCCCACTCCCGGACCCGCGCGACGGTGGCCGCGTACTCCTGGCCGTCGCCCACGAGCGTGAAGCGGACGTCGGGGAGGCCTCGCAGGTGGCGCGCGGCGCCCAGCACGTATTCCAGGCCGTGCAGCGGGATGTAGCCGCCGTAGTAGACGACCTCGAAGCCCTCGGCGGGCGGCGGGGGCAGCGGCGGGCGCGGCCAGGCGCCCATCGGTACGACGGCCAGGCGCGCGGCCGGCACGCCGAGGGCGCGCGCGAAGTAGGCGGCGTGGGCGCGCGTGTCCGCCAGCACGCGGTCGGCGCGGCGACAGGCCAGCCGGTCGAGCAGGCGGGCGGCCTGCCAGCGCGGCGAGTGCCGCCCCGCGAGGCCGCGGTCCTCGACCGTCTCGGCCAGCGACAGGAAGGCGTCGAGCACGACCGGACGGCCCGCGCGCCGCGCCAGGCGGTTGGCGAGCAGCACGTCGAGGTGACCGGCGTAGCCCACGACGAGCGCGTCGTAGCCGCCGATCCGGCGGTGGCGAGCCAGCAGGACGCGCCAGGCCGCCGCCAGCCGCCGCGGGACGGCGTGCGGAGTGCGCGCGGCGGCGAGCTTGTCGGCGGTGCCACGCCACAGCGGCGCGCGGCACTCGACCACCTCAGCGCCCGCGGCGCGCAGCCCGGCCAGCAGCAGGGCGTTGCGCGCGAAGGCGGGGTCGTAGGTGCCGAAGTAGCAGACGCGCACGCTCGCCTCGCGCGCCGGCGGACCGTGTGTGCCCGGCGGCTACTGGCTGACCGCGCCGGGCGGCTCGGTGATGCTGATCGAGGCGTTGTGGTTCATGTACGTCCAGGTGGCCTCGTAGCGTTGGAGCAGCGGCTTGCCCGTCGTCGGGTCGGCGGGGTCTTGCCGCGTGCCGCGTGTCTCGCGCTTCAGGAAGTAGTTGGTGTCGGGGTCGATCCAGAGCTTAGTCTGGAAGTCCCAGCCGGCGTTGCGCTGCTGCGCGTCGCCCTCATGGCGGATGAGCAGGATGCGGGCGGGGCGGCCGTCGATCTGGTCCACGCCCACCCACGACGTGGCCTGCACGCCGGTGAACATGAAGCTGTCGCCCGGCCACACGAAGTTGTCCGTCGCCGGCTGGGCCTGCCATGGCCCGTCGGCGCCGACCTTCTTGAAGAAGCGCGTCCCGAGCGTGACCGTCTCGCCGGTCACCACGTCCGTCGGGCCGCGCCCCTCAAAATGCTCGTAGCGCTCGTCGGGCGCCACGTAGGCGCGCTCCACGTCGGCGCCCAGGAACATCTGGTCGTTGCGATACGTGCGGCTGCTGAACTTCTCGCGCATCGACGTGAGCTGGCTCATCGCGGCGGACGCCGCGCTCAGCGCCGCGTCGGGCGCGGGCCAGCTGGACGTATCGGGTGCGGCCGAGGCGCCGACGGGCAGCGTCGGCGGCGTACAGGCCACGGCGGCGAGCAGACAGAGCGGGATCAGCCAGGCGCGCGGCATGAGGTCCTCCTGGTGGAGCGTCCGGGCGGGGATTATAGCCGAATCTCGCGGCGCTCGCGAAAACGCCCCGCCCGGCCCCCACGCCCGCCGCGCCGGTCGCGCGTCCGCGTCGCCCCGATCGCTTTGCGCGGTGGGGAGGCGCGGGTTAGAACAGTCGGGCGCGACGAAGCGGCGTGAGGAGGAGCGGTGGCGCGGTCCGCGACGAGCAGCCGTCCGGCCCGCGGCCTCGCCGGCACCTGGCCGCGCCGCGCTGGCCTCGCGCTGCTCCTTGGCGTCCTCGTGGTGATCGCCTACGGCCCGGCCGTGCCCAGCTTCTTCGTGTCCGACGACCTCGACATGCTGTCCGGCGATGCCAGCGACCTCTTCTCTCCTGCCTCGGGCTTCGGCCGCTTCATGCCGCTCGCCGCCGCCATCCACCACGCCGCAGCCCTCACCTTCGGGCTCAACCCCCTACCGGCGCACACGTTTCAGCTTGCTCTGCACGCTGCCTGCGCCGTGCTCGTGTACCTGCTCGTGCGGCAGCTAGCCGCGAGTCCGACGCGCGGGGGCAGTTGGCAGGCCACCCCGGTCGCCCTCACGGCCGCGCTGCTGTTCGCCCTGTACCCGCGGCACCACCAGGTGGTGATGTGGTTCGGCGCCGTCTCGATCGGCGCGGCGGCGGCGCTGGCGCTGGCGACGGCCGTGCTGTTCCTGCATGCGTGGCGAAGCCACGACGCGCGCGCCGGCTGGGCCGCCGCGGTCACCTACACGGCCGCGCTGCTCGCCCACGAGTCGGCCGTCGTGCTGCCGCTGCTCCTCGTCGCGCTGGCGCTCTACGAGCGGGCGAGGGGCCGCACCACGCCGCTCGCGGCCCAGCCTCCGGCCGAAGCGGCCCTGGCGCCGGACGGTGCGCCGCGCCGCTCGACCAGCGCGCCTCCGTACCCGACCCTCGTCGCCGGCCCGCGTGTCGCCGCCGCGCGGCTGCGCGCCCGGCTCGGCGCCCTGCCCGGCTGGCTGTGGGCGCTGCCGCTCGCCAGCGTGGCGCACCTCGGGCTGCTTGCCTGGGCCTACCGCGCGCGCGCCGCGGCCTACCCTGACAGCGGCTATCGCTTTCTCGGCCTGGGCGGCGATCTGGTGATCGCCCCGCTGCGCTACGCCGCGCAGCTCGTCGTGCCCCCGCCGTGGACCGAGAGCCTGGCGCTCGGCGTCGTGGGGCTCGCGCTGGGGGGGCTCGCGCTGGTCGCCGCCGGCTGCTGGGCCTGGCGTGACGATGCGACGGTGCGGCTGGGGCTCGCCTGGGCCGCGCTCGCGGGCGCGCCGTTCGTCCTGTTCGGCGTCTACGGCGTCGCCGACCGGTACTACTACCTGCCGTCCGTGGGCCTGGCCCTGGCGCTCGCGGTCGCGCTCGGGCGGCTGGGGTGGTGGCGCCTGCCGCTCGTGGCCGCCTACGCGGTGGTGGCGGTGGTGCTGCTCTTCCAGGTGGCGGGGGAGTGGCGGCTGGCCGGCGCCCGCGTGCGCGCCACGATGGACTACCTCGCCGCCTGGGCGGCCGCCGCGCCGCCAGGGTCCCCTGAGGCGGCGGCGTTCGTCGGGGTGCCGTTCAAGCGCGGCGAGCGGTGGCCGGGCAGTCAGGTGTACATCTTCTCGACGGGGCTGGTCGGTGCGGCGCACCTGGCGACGGGGTGGCCTGGGCTGCGCGTGTCCTACGTGTTCGCCGACGAGCACCCCGCGCTCGGGGCCTGGCTCGCCGCGCTGCCGGCCGCGCCCGGCCCGCCCGGCCTCGCCCTGTTCGCCCTGGACGCCACGCCGCCCGTCGATCGCTCGAACGTCCTCGGCAGCGCGCTGCCCACCCTGAGCGAGCTGCGCTGGCGAGGGGCCTCCCGCACGCCGATCGATTGGGCCAGCTACCTGGCGGCGACCGAGACGAACGGGTTAGTGCGGCGCTCTACTGACAGGTAAGGCTAGTAGTGTCCGCGCGCGCCTGGCCGGAGCAGTTCACCGGTAGCTCGGCGCCGTCGTTGCTGCGGAGCGTGCCGACCAGCGACTGGGTGTTCCCGACTGTCCGCGTCGAGAGCACGCCCTGGAAGATCGCCTCGCTGCCCATGCGGCCGGGCGGCGGCATGAAGGCCGTGCTCGTCTGTGGGCGCCCATCGGCGGACAGCAGCGAGAGGGCCGAGCCGGTCTCCAGGTCGGCGCAGTACAGGTACGAGCCGGCCGACTGGCAGTACGCCTGGCCCGACGCGAACGGCGTCGCGTGGCTCAGCGCGTAGGGGGCGCCGGAGTAGTAGAGAAGCGGCATGTAGCCGCCGTAGAGCGCCGTCGAGTCCTCGGGCGTCGCGGGGCTCTGGGCGGTCAGCGCGCGGGGGTAGCTGTAGGCGTTGCGAGTGTAGTCGTAGCCCGCACCGTAGCCATACGTGCCGTAGGCTGGCCACTGCTGCGCGGCCGCCGGCGCCACCACCGTCAGCGCGAGCGCCAGTCCTGCCAGGGCGCCGCCGAGTCGTCCGCGCATGGGAGCCTCCCTCGGTCCGGAATTCTAGTCTGAGAATAAGCCGCGGGCTGATGCGCTGTCAATTTAGCCTGCCCGTGTCGTGAGGGCGGGCCGTATAATTCCCGGCAACTGCAACACCCGGCTCCCGTGGGCGCCGCGCCGCGACGGCGCCACGGTGACGGCGCGGCAGCCGGGGAGCGAGGTCGGGCGTGGTGGCGGGCGGCATGAGGGCAATGGTCGTGCGCGCGTTCGGTGGCCCCGAGCGCATCGTGCTCGAGGAGCGCGAGCGTCCGGCGCCGAGGCCGGGCGAGGCGCTAGTGCGTGTGGCCGCGTGCGGCGTGTGCCACCACGACGTGCTCGACCGCAAGGGGCTGCTGCCCAGCGCGCGACTGCCCCAGATCCTCGGCCACGAGATCGCCGGCACGGTGGAGCGCGTGGGCGAGGGCGTCGACGCCCTGGCCCCCGGCGATCCGGTCGCGGTCTACGTCCGGACGGCCTGTGGGCGCTGCGCCGACTGCCTGGCGGGGCGCCAGGACCGCTGCCGGCACTCGCGCCTGCGCGGCTCGGGGGCGGACGGCGGCTACGCCGAGTACGTGCTCGCGGCGGCGCACAACCTGCTGCCCGTTCCGCCCGCCACGTCGCTCGTGGACGCGGCGCTGGCCGCCTGCCCCATCGGGGCTAGCCTGCAGGCACTGCGCGCCGCGGCCGTGGGGCTGGGCGACGTGGTACTGATCACCGGCGCGAGCGGCGGGCTGGGCCTGCACCAGATCCAGCTAGCGCGTCTGTGCGGCGCCGACGTGATCGCCGTCACTAGCTCCGAGGCGAAGGTCGCCGCGCTGCGCCAGGCGGGCGCGGCCGAGGTGGTGCTGGCGCCCGACCTGCAGTTCAGTGCCCGCGTCTGGGCGCTGACCGCGAAGCAGGGCGTCAGCGTGGTCCTGGACAACGTTGTGAGCACCACGCTGCGCGAAAGCCTGCGCAGCCTGGGCCAGAACGGGCGCCTGGTCGTCATGGGCAACGTGGACGTCACGCCGGTCCCGGTCGATCCAGGCCTGCTGATCGGCCGGCGGCTGCACCTGATGGGCTCCAGCGTGTGTACGCCGCGCGACCTGCGCGCGGCGCTCGACCTCCTCGCCCGCGGCAAGGTGCGCTCCGTGATCGACTCGGTCTATCCCTTTCCCGAGGCCGCGGCCGCCCACCGCCGCCTCGAGGAGCGCGGCGTCTTCGGGCGTGTCGTGCTCTCGGGCTGGTGAGGAGGCAACGGCGCCCGTGGACCAATCGCTCGTGCTCGTGCTGACGCTGGCGTTGATGGCCGTGGGCCTCGTCGGCACCGTGGTGCCCGTGCTACCTGGCATCATCCTGGTCTTTGGGGCGACGCTGCTCTACGCGCTCGCGACGGGCTTCGAGCGGGTAGGCGTGGGGCACCTGCTGCTGTTCGGCGCCCTCACCGTCCTCGCGCTCTCGCTGAGCTTCGCCTCCCACGCGCTGGGCGCGCGGGCGTTCGGCGCGACGCGCTGGGGCGTGCTGGGCGCCGCGGTCGGCCTGCTGATCGGCGTGCTGGTCGCCGGCCCCGTCGGGCTGCTGCTCGGGCCGCTGCTGGGCGCGGTGGCCTTGGAGGCGCTGAGCGGCCAGCCGCTGCGCCAGGCCGGGCGCAGCGGCCTGGGGGCGCTGGTGGGCTTCCTTCTCGGGACAGCTGCCGAACTGGCGCTGGCGCTGGTCATCGTCATCAGCTTCGTGCGCCTCACGCTCGCCTGATCCGGAGCGCCTTGTGGACGCCGTGGCCGAGTGGGGCCTGCACCTACTGAACGAACACGCCGAGTGGGCGCTGTTCCTCGTGCTGCTGCTCGAGGAGAGCGGCATCCCGTTGCCGCTGCCCGGCGACCTGGTGATGATGTTGGCGGGCGTGCGCGTCGCCCAGGGCCGCACCAACCCGCTGCTCGCCATCTTCCTCATGGAGAGCGCCACCCTCATCGGGTCGTCGGCGCTCTACTGGCTGGCCCGGCGTGGCGGCCGGCCGGTGCTCTATCGCTATGGCAAGTTCCTCCACCTGGAGCTAGACAAGCTGGAGCGCGCCGAGGACTTCCTGCGCCGCCACGGGCGCCTGGCCATCGTGGCCGGGCGGGTGATCCCCGGCCTGCGCATCCCGACCACCCTCGCCTCCGGTGTCTTCGGCGTGCCCTACTTGACGTTTCTGCCCCCCCTGGCCCTCGGGGCCAGCATCTACATTCTGTTCTTCTTCTTCCTCGGGCTGACCGCGGGGCCGGGCGTGGTGCGCGCGCTCGAAGGCCCGCACTTCCCGCTCCGCACCCTCGCCGACCTCGCCGGCGTGGGCCTCGCCGTCGCGGCCTACATCATCATCCGCCGCCGCGCCCACCTGGTCACCGCCGTCCACGCGATGCCCGAGCGCAAGCGCATCGAAACCGCGCTGATGGCCGGCCTGTTCGCCACGGCCACCATGTCGCTCGTCCTCGACCTCCTGATCAACACCCTGGCGACGGTCGGCCACACGACGCCGGCGGCAGCCCTCTTCGAGCTGGCGCGGGCCTTTGCGCGCCACTACGGCGTCCGCCCCGCGGTGGAGGTGCTCGTCGCCGCGATCGCGCTCTACGTGGTGTTGCAGCTCCTCTGGGCCGTGGCCTACAGTCACGTCGAGCGGTGGCTGCCCGAGCCCGACTGGCTCGGCGGCCTGCTCTTCGCGCTGATGCCGCTCGCGTTCTCCCTCTGGGTCGTGCTGCCGGCGCTCGGGGCGGGGGTGGCGGGGCTGTCGCTCGGCATGGGACTGGTGCCACTGGGCGGGGAGGTGATCCGCAACGGCATCTTCGGCTGGGCGCTCAGCACGTCCTACACCCTGCTGACCCGGGCGCGCGCCGCGCCACGCAAGAGCAAGGCCCCGGTGGCCCAGCAGCCGGTCTGAGCCTGGCGGGTGGGCCGCTGGGGCCCATCCCGGACCGGATTGCCCGGCGAACGAAAGGTGCGAAAACTCGGGGCGCCGCCCCTTGGTGGTTCCCCTGGCGATTTGTTAACATATTGTCAGCAGACGGTTAGCAACTGAATTTTACAGTTTACTTGGAAGTCGCCCCCCTCCTTCCAGCGGGAAAGGGCCCGTGCCGGGGTTCCGGTGCGTGGCCCTTTCTCGTGTCTTGAGCCGCCCCAACCGCTTGCTTTTGGCGGCGCGATAGGTACACTGAATCCTAGACTTCCGGGCCGCGACGCGCCCGGCGCACCGCGGGGCCGGCCGCCCCTTGCCGCGACGCCAGCGCGTTCGACAGAATGAGGGCTGGACGCGGCGCGCACCCCTGAGGCGTCCCAGCGGCCCAGCCCAGCCTGCGGCCGCGCTCGCGGCCGGCTCGTCGCCACGGGGGCGACGAGCCACGCCCGGACGACGCGCCCGGCGGCGGGGATGCCGCCACTACGCTGACACCCCGCCGCGCTGGCGGAGATTGCGGAGGATCGATCGTGGCCGTCACCCGCTCGAAGCCGCTCTCGGAGATCGAGAAGCCCAGCAACGTCCCGCCTTATGAACGCGACCCGCGCTTCGGCTCCGACGTCGTCGTGGACGTCCTGCGCGCCCTCAACCTGGAGTACATCGCCCTGAACCCCGGCGCCAGCTACCGTGGGGTCCACGATTCCCTGGTGAACTACGGCGGCAACCAGCAGCCGCAGATGATCCTCTGTAACCACGAGGAGATCGCGGTCGCCATCGCGCAGGGCTACTACAAGGCCACCGGCAAGATGATGGGCGCCTTCGTCCACAACGTGGTCGGTCTGCAGCACGCCACCATGGCCATCTTCAACGCCTGGTGCGACCGCGCGCCGGTCCTCGTGCTGGGCGGCACCGGGCCGATGGAGGCGGGCCTGCGGCGCCCGTGGATCGACTGGATCCACACCGCGAACTTGCAGGGCAACCTGGTGCGCGACTTCGTGAAGTGGGACGACCAGCCCCACGGCGTCGGCGACGTCCCCGAGTCGCTGTACCGCGCCTATCGCACCGCCATGACGAAGCCCTACGGCCCTGTCTACGTCTGCTTCGACGCCGAGGTGCAGGAGGGCACTCTCCAAGGCCCCGTCCCGATCCCGCCGGCGAGCCGCTACATGCCTGCGCCGCCCATCCCGGCGCCCGAGGAGTCGATCGAGCGCGTCGCCGAGCTCATCGCCAAGGCCGAGCTGCCCGTCATCGTCGCCGACCGCATCGGCCGCGCGCCGACGGCCTTCGCCGCGCTAGCGGAGATCGCCTCGCTGATGAGCGTGCCGGTCCTCGACGGCGAGTCCGAGGTCAGCATCGCGACGAGCCACCCGATGAACCTGACCGGCGCCTCCCGCCGTCTGCTGCCCGACGCCGACTTCGTGCTCGGGCTGGAAAACGTCGACTTCGCGGGGGCCACCTCCGTGCCACCCGTGAAGCCCGCCCGCAACGCCAGCAGCATGCTGAAGCAGGGCTGCGTGACGGCGAACATCTCCACCGACGAGCTGATCCAGCGCGCCTGGACCACCGACTACCAGCGGCTGCCCGCGGTCGACATCCCCATGCTGGCCGATCCCGAGGCGGCGCTGCCGCAGCTGCTCGCGGCCTGCCGGCGGTTGGTCGACAGCCGCAAGGTCGATCAGGCGCGGCTCAAGGCTCGCGCGGAGAGGCTCGGCCAGATTCGCCAGGAGATGTGGGCCGGCTGGCGCAAGCAGACCGAGGAGGCCTGGAACAGCCGCCCGATCTCCATCCGCCGCATGATGGGCGAGGTCTACGACGCCGTGAAGAACGAGGACTGGGTGCTCGCGCTCGGTCGCTCGTATCGCCTGGCGCCCGGCATCTGGGAGTTCAACCAGCCGCGCCAGTACTGTGGCGAGGGCGGCGGTGGCGGCCTGGGCTACGGCCCCGGCGGCGCGGTCGGCGTGGCCCTTGCCCACAAGGACGACGGCAAGCTGCCCGTCGCCATGATCGGCGACGGCGACTTCCTGATGGCGCCGCAGGCGCTGTGGACCGCCGTCCACTACAAGCTGCCCCTGCTCTGCTTCGTCCGCAACAACCGCTCCTACTACAACGACGAGGAGCACCAGCAGCTCATCGCCCAGGTGCGCAACCGGCCCGAGGAGAACGCCTGGATCGGCATGCGCATGACCGACCCGCCGCCGGACTTCGCGACGCTGGCGCGCAGCTTCGGCTGCTACGCCGAGGGCCCGGTCGAGGACCCGGACCAGCTCCGGCCCGCCATCGACCGCGCGCTCGACCAGGTCCGTCAGGGCAACGTGGCGCTCGTCGACGTCGTCGTCAAGCCGCGCTAGGGTCGCCCGAGAACGACGGCAGAGAGGCCGGGGTGGGCGCCCCGGCCTCTCGCGCCCCGACGCGTGGGGAGCAACATGGCGATGGCGCTCGAAGCCCTGCGCGAGCTGCGCGGCTACCGACGGCTCTACGCCACCACCAATCTCCTGGTACTCTGCGCCTTTCTCATCTGGGCCTACTTCTCGCTCGATCTCACCCACAACGCGGTGCCGGCCGTCGCCGTGGCGGCCTGGTCGCTGTTCACGCTCGCGTATCACGGCCTCCTGCCCGATCGGCGCTTCACCTGGCGGATGCTGTTCTACGGCAACCTGGTCGACCTCGGCTTCGCCACGGTCCTCATCTGGTTCTCGGGCCGCGAGAGCAGTCCGTTCTTCTTCGTCTACCTGCTCACCATCATGGGCGCCGCCCTCACGCTCGGCCTGCGCCAGTGCTTCGCGCTGGCCGCGCTCGCCTCTGCCCTCTACCTCGTCGTCGGCACCACCGCCCTCAGCGAGCTGGTCGCTATGCCGCAGGCCCTCTTGCAAGGCGGCGCGGCACAGGGCGCACCCGATCTCGGCGCCGTGAACCCGCGCACGCTGCTCAACCTGTCGGCAGGGATTACTCTGACGCTGGCGCGCGGCGTCGGCCAGCTCTGGGCCAATCTGGCCGCGCTCTGGCTCACCGCCTACGTCGCGGGCTTCTTCGCGCAGGAGACGCGGCGCGTGCGCGCGTCGGTCCAGGAGGCGCGCGACAAGGTCGAGGGCTTCTCGCGCATCGACTGGCTCACCGGCCTCTACAATCGCCGCCACTTCGACTACTTGCTGGCGCAAGAGGTCGCGCGCGCCGGGCGCTACGAGCGTCCGCTCTCCGTGCTGATCGTCGACTCCGACAACCTGAAGATCGTGAACGACACCTACGGCCACCAGGCTGGCGACCACCTGATTGCCACCCTTGCCAACGTGCTGCGGACCGAGATGCGGCTGTCCGACACCCTCGTCCGCTACGGCGGGGACGAGTTCGTGGTGCTGCTGCCGGACACCGAGCGGATCGGCGCGCGCTTCCTCGCCGAGCGTCTACGCGGCGCCGTCGAGGCCGCCCCGCTCGCTTGGCAGAAACAGAGTGTCCCGATCACCGTGACGATCGGCGTGGCCTCGCTGCCGACCGACGCGAGCGACGCGGCCAGCCTGATCGCCCGGGCCGACGCCGCGCTCTACGTCGGCAAGCGCGCCGGCCGCAACCGCGTCGTGACGGCCACCGAGGCGGCCGCGGCCGCCGATTCCGCCACCGACGCGGTCAGCGCGCCTGCGCGGGACGCCGATCCCACGAGCGATACAGCTCGCGCGACGGCCCCCGCCAGAGGGCCGCACGGCTCCCAACCATCCCAAGGCGGTGCGCCATGAATCCCGCGCTCAGCGCTCAGCCCTCAGCCCTCAGCAGCTCGCGGGAGCTGCTCGTCGCGGGCGGCACGGTCGTGACGCTCGACCCGCGCCGGCGCATCATCCGCGACGGCGGCGTCGCTATCCGCGACGGGCGCATCGTGGCGGTCGGCAAGGCCGCCGACCTGGCGGCGCGCTTCCCGGCCGCCGCGCGGCTGGAGGCCGCCGACCAGATCGTCCTGCCGGGCTTCGTCGACACACACCAGCACGCCACGCAGGCGCTTGCCAAGGGCATCGCCGACGACTGCACGTTCTGGCAGTGGTGCTACGAGCGCATCTTTCCGTACGACGCGGCGCTCACGGAGGACGACGTCTACCGGGGCGCGCTGCTCGTCTGCCTGGAGCTAGTCCGCAGCGGCATCACCTGCTTCGCCGATCCGGGCGGCCCGCACCCCGAGGCCGTGGCCCGCGCGGTGGCCGAGGTCGGGCTGCGCGGCGTGCTCTCGCTGCACACCTGGGACCGCTCGCCCGCGGACCGCCCGGTGCCCGAGGCCGTGCGCAGCGCGGGCGCCGAGGCCGCACTGGCCGCCACCCGCCGCCTCATGGACACGTGGGACGGCCAGGCGGACGGGCGCATCCGCATCTCCGGCGCCGTTCGCACCCTCACCAACGCCAGCCCGGAGCTGCTGCGCGGGATGCTGCGCCTCGCCCGCGAGCGCGACACGATCGTGCAGCTGCACGCGGCCGTGAACGACGACCACAACCGCTGGGTGCGGGAAGAGACCGGCCTGACCCCGATCCACTACCTGGCCTCGCTCGACGCGCTCGCCGACCGCTGGCTGTTCGCGCACTGCGCCCGTATCGACGACGAGGAGGTCGCGCTGATCGCCCGCCACGGCGCCAAGGTGGCCCACTGTCCCGGCTCCAGCCTCCACAGCGCCTACGGCAGCGTCGCCCACGGCAAGATCCCGCAACTGATCGCGGCGGGCGCAACGGTCGCGCTGGGCTGCGACGCGGTCGCCAGCAACAACCGCATCGACATGTTCCAGGAGCTGTTCCTGGTCGCCGGCGGTCAGAAGGACGCCCACCGCGTCGGCACCGTCTTCCCGGCCGAGCAGGCGCTAGAGATGGCCACCCTGCGCGGCGCCGAGGCGCTGCTCGCGGCCGACCAGCTGGGCTCCCTGGAGGAGGGGAAGCGCGCGGACCTGGTCCTGGTGGACGCCCGCGCGCCCAGCCTCACGCCGCTGCACGAGTTCTCGCTCGTGCCCAACCTCGTCTACTGTGCCAGCAAGCACGACGTGCGCACGGTCGTCGTCGACGGCCAGGTCGTCATGCGCGACCGCCAGTTTCCCCACCTCGACGCCGCCCGCATTCAGCGCGAGGCGCAGGCCGCCGGCGCGCGGCTGATGGAGCGTCTGCAGCTCCCGGTCGCCAGCCGTTGGCCGTGGGAATAGCGGCGGCGACCGCGACGCCGGCCCGCGTGGCGCCGCGCCCGGCCGCCCGCCGTCACGCCGGCCAGCCCTCGACCGCCTGCGCCACCTCGCGTACGACGCGGGGCAGCTCGCTCTCGGGCGCATAGCGGTGCAGCAGCTTGTGGCGCGGCGTCTGGAGCCCGAGCGCGGAGTCGACGAAGTAGGCGTCGACCATCACCGTGCGCTCCCGCTGCCCGTGCGCCACGAGGACCATCAGCGTCCCATCTTGGCCGCTCGGGTCGCGCGCGGGACCGCGCAGCTGTACCCAGCTATGCTCGGCCGAGCTGCCGCGCAGGGCCAGGTGAAAGCCGCGCTGGCCGAAACTGCCGAGGCACTGTTGGACGAGGTGCCGCAGCAGCGGATCGCGGCGCCGGTCGGGGACGGCCTGACTTCTCTCCATCTGGTACCCCCGTCCCGGCGCCGGCCGCCCGGCGCAACAGTTCGCCCTCAGTATGACCGCCTGGCGCGCGGCGGGAGGCGCCGTGGGGTTAAGCGCCGGTTGTGAAGGCCGCGCCCCGGCGGCGCAAGCGAATACTTGACCGCCGCCCAGGCCGCACGGTACACCGCTGGCGGCATACTTCTTGCCCGGGTAGAGGGGCGCCCGGCCGCGCACCTTGCCCTAGGAGAGCCCGATGGCGCAGCCGCCTCCTCCGCCTCCCGCGCCGCCCCCCCCATTTCAGGATCCGGACGAGCCAGAGCGCTCGCGGCTGCTCACCCGTGTGCTGCCCATTGCGGCGACCGCCCTCGTGGCCGGCATTCTCCTATGGGCGCTGTTCGGCCGCAACCTGGGCAGCCCGCTAGTCCAGGTGAGCCCAACCGCCACGCCGACCGCCCCACGCGCGACGCTCACGCCGCTCACCACGTCGGTCGCGCCGGCCAGCCCGCCCGCGACGGTCCTGACGACGATGGCCCCGCTGCCCAGCGGGCCGCCGGGGACCGTGTCGCCGCCCGGCAGCCCACCGCCCGGCTCGCCGCCGCTCCCGACAGCCGGCTTGCCGTCCGGCCCGCCCCCACTTCCGTCGGCCGGGCTGCCGTCCGGTGTGCCCCCGCCCCCGCCGAGCGGGCTACCGTCCGGGCCGCCCCCCCTGCCGACCAGCGCGTTGTTCCCGCCGGGCGGGTCGGCCGGCGCCACGTCGCTGCCCGGCCTGCCCTCGCTCGAGCCCGGTGCAGTGCCGCCTATCGGGGCCGCGACCCAGCCGCCGCTGGCCGCGCCCTTCCCGACCAGCGCCGCTAATCTGCCGCCCGAGATTCCGGCCCGCCCGCCCCCCCTGCCGCCCGAGATCCCGGCCATTCCGACCCTCATGCCGACGGTGGCCCCGCTGCCCACGTCGCCCCCGCTGCCGTCGCTTCCCCCACTGCCACCCGTCCCGCCCACGCTCGCGCCGCCGCCGCTGCTGCCCACGGTGCCTGCTGAGGGCGGACCGGGCGTGTTCGGCGGCGAGAGCGGTCCGTCAACCTCGGACCTGATCGGCACGCCGGGGCCAGCCGGGATAGCCGGTGCGCCCGGCGAAGAGTTCGTGACCGGGCCAGGCACGCCCACACTGACGCCGATTCGCATCGCCTCGGCGACCCCGACGCCGACGACCACGCTCACCCCGACGGCGACCGCCACACAGACCCCGACCGCGACCGTCACGCTCACGCCGGCCCCGATCGCCACCGCCACCCTCGTCGCACTGCCCCCCACGCTGCCCGCGCTCCTGCTGACGGGCACGCCCGCGCCCGCGCCCGCGTCCCCGCTCTCGGGGACGGGTACGCCCGCGCCGAGTCTGCCTCGCTAGCGCGACCCAGCCGCGCCTGCACGCCGCTCCGCCCGCTTCCCCGTGCTCGGCCCGTGCCAGCGCCGGCCGGGCGGCGCGCGGTTGCGGGGGGTCGCGCGGGTGCCGTACAATCGAGACGTACTGCCGAGGGGCGCGTAGCTCAGCTGGTTAGAGCGCACGGTTCACATCCGTGAGGTCCGGGGTTCGAGTCCCTGCGCGCCCACCCTCTCGGCGCTCTCCGCGGGCGCCACAGTCAGCCCCGCGCGCCCCGGAGCGCGACTCGCCGCCAAGACTCCAAGCGCCGACTCGTCTCGGCGTCTGAGCGCGGAGGCCCCCGTGGCGATCTTTCTGGACTCCGCCCAGCTTGACGACGCTCGCGCGGCCGCGGCGACCGGCGCGGTCGCGGGCATCACCACCAATCCCACCCTGCTCGCCGCGGTCCCTGAGCCGCGTGAACAGGTGCTCGCCGCGCTCTGCGCCGCCCAGCCGGGGCCAGTTTTCTGCCAGCTGGTGGCGTCCGATGCCGAGAGCATGGTGGCCGAGGCGCGCCGCCTGCACGCGATCTCTCCCGAGCAGATCGTGCTCAAGGTGCCGGCAGGTCTGGAGGGCGTGCGCGCTATCAGTCGTCTCGCCCCGGCGCTCCCCTGCGCGCTGACCGCCGTCTACGCACCGGGCCAGGCCTACCTCGCGGCCATGGCCGGCGCGCGCTACGTCATTCCCTACGTGAACCGTGCGTCGCGCCGTCTCGGCGACGGCATCGCGCTCGTGAGCGCGCTGGCGGCCACCTGTGCCGCCGCCGGCACCGACACTGCGGTGCTGGCCGCCAGCCTGAAGACGCCCGACGAGGTTACGGCGGCGCTGCTGGCTGGGGCGCGCCACGTCACGCTTCCCTGGCCCGTCATCATGGCGCTCGCCGAGCATCCGCTCTCGGCCGAAGCCGTCGCCGAGTTCGCGCGGGCCGCCGCGGCCGCGTCGCGCTAACAGATGCCTGGCAGCCAGCGCGCCACGCGCCGCGTATAGGTCGCGTACTCCTCCCCGAATAGGGCATGGAGCTGCGCCTCGTCGGCCAGCACCCGCTGGTGGAACCACGCCGCCACGACGAGGACGAGCAGCGCACCGCGCGGCGAGCGCAGCGTGACCGCCAGGCCGGTCAAGTACAGCAGGTGCCCCAGATACATCGGGTTGCGAACGAGGGCGTAAGGGCCGCTCTCGACCAGGCGCTCGGGCGGCACGTCGGGGCCAGGCCCGCCGCCGCCGCGCGGGCGGCGGTAGCTGCCACACCAGCGGTACTGCAGGTAACCCCAGGCCATGAGCGGCAGCCCCCGCGGGTCGACGGCCGGGGGACCGCGCCTCAGCAGCGTCTCCACCGCCACCAGGGCCGCTGGATAGAGGACGAACGTGCGGAACGGCGTCGCGCGGAGCCGGCGGCGCGCGAGCGCCAGTGCGCCGCCGGCCCGCGCCTGATCCCAGGCTCGTGCCATCATCCCTCCCTTGCCCGCGCATCGCGTGGTTGTTACCTACCAGTTACCGGCCGCAACCTGCCAGTTGACCATCCGGCCCTACGATGCAGCCATCACCGCCGGCCGCGCCGGCTGGCGCAGGAGGAGGGGCGAATGATCGCGCTGACCATCTATCTGACGGTGTTCTTTGGCTCGGCGATCCTGTTGATCCTGTACATCAACCGCGACGTCGTGGCCGAGGACAAGCGCTACACGGCCGGGATCCCCGACTACGTGCCCGAGGCCCCCCAGCCTGCCGAGGCCGTCGGGACCGCGACGCGCCGCGCCGCCTAGCCACGCCCGGGCACTCTTGGCTGGATTCCGAAGATGATGTGGCTGCACCTGCCACGCTATCCTCGACCATAGGCTTACGCGGACGGGACCGGCGCTGAGCCGCGACCGCCGCGAGTGCGACGGGCGCGTTGACGCGCCGCGCGCCCGTCGTTACAATCCCGGCCGTGCGCGCCCCGCCTGCCACGGCGTCGGCTTGCGCCTGCCGCCCGGCTCCGGCCTCTCTCAGGGCCGGGCCGCGCGAGCACTCGCGTCCGGAGCAGGCATGGCTCGTTTGTCGCTCACTCTCGCCGCGGGCAACGTCGATCGCGTGCGGCCGATCATCGACGGCCGGGTGCAGCCCGAGGGCATCGACCTGAACTACATCCCGCTCGACGCCGAGGAGGCGTTCTGGCGGATGACGCAGTTTCAGGACTTCGACGCCTCGGAGATGTCCGGCACGGCCTACATCATCGAGCGCTCGCGGCCGGCCCCGCGGTTCATCGGCATCCCCGTCTTCACGTCGCGCGCCTTCCGCCACGACGCCATCTACGTTCATGCCGACTCCGGCATCATGCGCCCCGAGGACCTCCGCGGTCGCCGCGTTGGCCTGCCGGAGTACAACCTCACCGCCTGCGTGTGGATGCGCGGCATGCTGCGCCACGAGTATGGCGTGCTGCCGACCGAGATTCAGTGGCGCGTGGGCGGTCAGGAGCAGCCCGGGCGTAAGGAGCGCGCCGAGGTGAAGCTGCCCGCCGATCTCGACGTGCAGCCGATTCCGCCCGACCAGACGCTGAACGCGATGCTAGAGCGCGGCGAGATCGACGCGCTGATGGCGCCCCGTATCCCGCGGCCGTTCGCGGAGGGCTCGCCGCGCATCCGGCGCCTGTTCGCCGATCCCTGGAGCGTCGAGGAGGACTACTATCGCCGCACGCACATCTTCCCGATCATGCACCTGATCGTCCTGCGGCAAGAGTTCTACGCGGCGCACCCGTGGACGGCCCAGAGCCTGTACAAGGCGTTCGTGCAGGCCAAGGCGATCTGCCAGCGCGAGATGTACGACGCCACGTCGCTACGCGTGGCCCTGCCCTGGATCCTGCGCGAGATCGAGCGCGACCGGGCGGTGATGGGCACTCACGACGTGTGGCCCTACGGCCTGGAGGCGAGCCGCCCGACGCTCGAGGCGATGGTGCAATACCATGTGGAGCAGGGGCTGATCCCGGAAGCGCTCCCCCTCGAGAGCCTCTTCACCCCCGCCACGCTCGACGAGTTCCGGATCTAAGAGGAATCGTTACCCACGGTGGGCCGACGCGTCGAGCGCGCGGGCCAGCGTAGTCGCGTCGACGGGCGGCTCCGTGCCGATGGCGGCCGAGCCGGTCAAGCCCACGTCGTCGCCGCGCGAGAACACGACGATGGTGGCGTCGCCTAGCGGCTGGCCGCTGGTCGTCGCGAGCTGATAGCGGTACGCCACCCGCTCGTCGCCCACGTCGCTCGCGTCGAGCCGTTCGTAGCCGGCCAGCTGCACGTCGCTGCCCAGGTCGTCTGCCATCAGGCCGATCGCCTGCGCGCTCCAGCGGTCCAGCTGATCCACGTTCAGCGGCCACCGCGACACGAACTCAGCGCTCCAAACCAGGCCGCGCTCGGCCCCGGCGTCGCGCCGGTAGAGCTGCTCCTGGATCGGAGTGTCCCGCAGGGTAAATCCGAGGGTGCCACCGGCCTGGTAGCCCGAGGCCGCGGCATCTATCGCGATGTTCGCGGGGAGCGAAGCCAGCGCCAGGTGCTCTTGCGCGATCGCACCCGAGGGCTGCGCGAACGAGCAGCCCAGCAGGAGCAACGGCAGCGTACTCACCGTCGCCGTCCGTACCCATCGCCGAATCGTCTGCCCGCGCATGGCTCCCGCTCCAACCGCGCTGCCTGGTGGCTAGTGCCAGAATACGCGGCCGGCCGCGACCCCGACTGTCAAGTCCCGCACAGCGCTGGTGTGAATCGCTTCACACAGCTTAATCTGGTCTACAGAATTATCGGTCGCCGTACGATTTTTTTTCTGGATTTTTTGGCGCCGCCTGCTTACACCCGCTTCCTCCCTATACAGCAGACTGTGGGCCAGGTGGCCGCTCGCTACTGGCCAAGGCGAGGGCAGCCTGGGGACGGCAGCCCGTGGCCGGCGGCGAGGCGCGACCGGTTGACAGGGCTACCCGCGCCCAGTACACTCGCAAGGTGCCGCCCGCTTAGCGCCCCCGGTGTCGGATTTTCGTGACCTCTTTGTGACGGCCGGCCGCTAGCGGCGATTCGCGGCCCCAGCCTGTTTTCGCGCGCCGATTAGGAGGCCTCGTATGCAGTCTGTGCCCTGGCGCTGGCTGGCCTGTGGCGCTGCCGTGCTGTTAGCCCAGGCGGCCTGCGCGCACCCCCTCGCGCTCCCTACCGCCCACGCGCCCGACGCCCAAGCGTCCCAGATGCCGCCTGCACCGCTCGGCCGCCTCGAAGTGTCGCCCGCCAAGACCGAGGTGCTCCAGACCGTGTCCCTGGCGGCGGATGGGCTGCCCCCCGACACGACTGTAGCGCTCACCTGGCAGACGGTGGACGGCGGCTGGCAGATCGCCGACTACTACAAGTTCCTCGGCAAGCGCTTTCAAGCGGCGTCGCGCCCCTGGGGCGAGGCGCGCACCGATGCGAGCGGCCGCCTGGACATCACGCTGACGGTGCCCGAGGATTACGGCGGCGTGCACGAGATCGTGGCCAGCGTTGACGGCGTGCCCGTGGCGCGCGGGGCCACGGAGGTCGTGCAGAGCTTCGAGATCTCGGCCACCGCGGGCGCGATCGGCTCGCCGATCGCGATCACCGCGCGCGGGCTCGGCTGGCAGACGATGGAGAGCACCTGGGTGCTCACCTGGGACAACCACGAGGTAGGCTGGGTGTCGGCCGTGGATACGCGCGGCACGGCCGTCGCGCGGCTGCGGGCGGCTGGCCCGGTCGGCCCGCACTACCTGAAGCTGTGGTCGGGCTGGCAGGGGCA
This sequence comes from Pseudomonadota bacterium, assembly GCA_021325365.1. The sequence continues at coordinate 36,191 of JAJPHF010000077.1, read as the reverse complement.
AGCGTACATCAACCACCAGCAGGCGCCGACCTGGTATCTGCCGCGCCCCGAGTGGACCTTCGTGACGACCGACGACCAGCCCGAGCTGGCTAGCTACGTGGAGCCGTACCCCGATCAACGGCAGTTCGCGTTGACGGCGCTGCATGGCGAGAGCGGAGCCAGCGTGACGCCGGCTCAGGGGCCGATCTTGACTGAGGCCACCGTCACGGCCCGCGGGCTGCCGCCGGACAGCGACGTCAGCATTGTGTGGGAGCGGCAGCTGGGCAATCGGGTCGAGGCGGCCGGCTTCAAGCCGGACCAGCTGACGCTGGGCGCGGCGCACGTGGACCGCGACGGCACGCTGCGCTACGCCTTCACGGTGCCCGACGACCTCGGCGGCGCGCACCCGATCCGCGTGCTGGCCGCCGACGGACGCGAGCTGGCGAGCGCGGCATTCGCCGTGGAAACGAGCCTGGTGAGCGTCACGCCGTCGGTCGTCGGGCGCGGCGAGACCTTCGCGATCCAGCTTAAGGGGGTTGGTTGGACCGAGTACGACAACATCCTCAACCTGACCTACGACAACGCTTACCTCGGCTACGCCTGCGGCTTCACTAGCCAGGGCGACGTGCTGGTCACTCTCACCGCCACCGGCGCGCCGGGAGTCCACACCATCGATTTCTATCCCGGCCTGTTCAAAGGCCCGCCCGACATGCCGCAGCAGCTTTATCGGCTACCCCAGCTCACCTACCTCGACGACCATCCCGGCAATCGCTTGCCAGCCGTGCGCGTGACGATCGAGGTGGTCGACGACTAAGCTGTCGTCCCAGGTTGGTGTGGACGTGTGGCTTCGCCCAACATCCACACCATGCCTGGCCAAGTGCTTCGCTAACGCAAGCTGCAACTGAAGGAGGGGATATGCGCGCAATTCTCGCTCTAGCGGCGTTGCTCGTGGCCAGCCTGCCCGGCGTGGCCGCGGCGGCACCCGCGGCCCAGGGCGCCGCGGGCAGCCCGGCGGCCGCGCCCAACACGCCGGCGACGCCGGCCGCCACGCCGCCGGTCCCCGTGGCGGCCGTCCCCGGCGGCGGCCTGCTGATCCAGTCCGACCTGGTCATCGGTGCGCCCGGCCCGTGCGTCCTGCAGAGTCGCTTCCATCCCGGCGACCGCGTGGTCTTCCGCGCCAAGGTCTACGATGCCCAGACCGGGCAGCTCGTGCCCAACGCGCAGGTAGCCGTGCGCCTCGAGGACGGCACCACGCTCAACATGATGTACGGCGCGCACCCGCCGCCGGACGTTGCGCCCGCGATGGACGAGTACTGGACCGCCGTCTGGGCGATCCGTCCGGACACGCCGATGGGCATCGTCCACTACACCATCGACGCGGCCGACGGCGCCCGCACGGGCCACTTCGAGCCCTTCAACAACATGACCTCGCTGCTCACCGTCGTCCCGGCCGAGAGCTAAGCCCGACCTGCCCCCGGCCCCCTCCCAACGCGGGAAGGGCGAGGACCGGCCCCCCCGGCCCCCTCCCAATGTGGGAAGGGGGAGCGCCGGCGGTTCGCGTAACCGGCGCCCCCCTTCCTTCGAAGGGACGGGGGGCCAGGGGGGTTAGGCCCACTACCTCCGCCGGCGATCCAGCTCTTCCCAGATGGCCGCGGGCGTCAGGCCGCTGGCGGCCAGCAGCACCAGCGAGTGGAACCAGAGATCGGCTACCTCCCAGGTGATCTCGCCGTGGTCGCCGTTCTTGGCCGCGATCACGACCTCGGTGGCCTCCTCACCGATCTTCTTCGCGATGCGGTCGACTCCGGCGTCGAGCAGCTTCGCCACGTACGAGCCCTCGGGCCGCAGGCGCTGCCGCTCCTGGATCACCGCGAAGAGCGTCTCTACGGCACGGCCGTCGAGCGGCGCCGCCGGTCCGGGGTCCGGAGCCTCGGCAGCGGCCAGCGCGGCCGTGGCTGGCTCCGCCGCCGGCGTCGGGCGCACGTCCGCCGCCTCCAGCTCGTTGAAGAAGCAGCTCACCGCGCCCGTGTGGCAGGTCGGCCCGGCCGGCTCCGCCTCCACGAGCAGCGTGTCGCCGTCGCAGTCGACGCGGATGGCCCGCACGTTCAGGTAGTGGCCCGACGTGGCGCCTTTGTGCCACAGTTCGCGGCGCGAGCGGCTCCAAAACCACGCCTGGCCGGTTTCCACCGTGCGCTGCACCGACTCGCGATTCATGTACCCGACCATCAGCACCTCGCGCGTCGTCGCGTCCTGCACCACGGCCGGAATCAGTCCATTCGCGTCGTATTTCAGCATCTGCGCTCCCGGGGCCTTACTGCCGAACCGGCACGCCCTGCTCGGCAAGAAAACGCTTCACGTCGGCGATGCGGTAGGTGCTGTAGTGGAAGATCGACGCGGCCAGCACCGCGTCCGCCCGGCCGGTGGTCACGGCCGCGAGCAGGTGCTCTGGCCGCCCCGCGCCGCCCGAGGCGATGACCGGCACGGGGACCGCCGCCGAGATCGCCGACGTCAGCGCTAGGTCGTAGCCATCCTGCGTGCCGTCCGCGTCCATGCTCGTCAGCAGGATCTCCCCCGCCCCTAGCTCCGTCACGCGCACGGCCCACTCCACGGCGTCGATGCCGGTCGGTCGTCGCCCGCCGTGGGTGTACACCTCCCAGCCGTCGCCCGCCGCGCGCCGCTTCGCGTCGATGGCGACGACGATACACTGGCTGCCGAAGGCATCGGCGCCCCGCGCGACGAGGCTCGGATCGGCCACGGCGGCCGAGTTCACGCCCGTCTTGTCGGCGCCCGCCCGCAGCATCCGGCGCATGTCCTCGACGGAGCGAATGCCGCCCCCGACCGTGAGCGGGATGAAGACGCGCTCGGCCGTCCGCTCCACCACGTCCACCATCGTCTCGCGCGCGTCGCTCGACGCGGTGATGTCCAGGAACACCAGCTCGTCGGCGCCCTCGGCGTTGTACAGCGCGGCCATCTCGACGGGGTCGCCCGCATCGCGCAGGTTCACGAAGCTGACGCCCTTCACCACGCGGCCGGCCGTCACGTCCAGGCAGGGGATGATCCGCTTGGTCAGCATAGTGTCTCACAGGGCCGGGCGGTCACTGCCGAGCCGCGCGTCGCCGTTCAGCACTCAGCACACCGTACGGCCGCCAGCGCCTCGTCCAGGCGCACCGCGCCGTCGTAGAGCGCTTTGCCGACGATGGCGCCCTCGGCGCCGAGCGCCCGGAGCCGCCGCAGGTGCTCGACGTGGGCCACGCCGCCGGAGGCGATGACGGGCACTCGGGCCGCCGCAACCACCGCCGCCAGGCTGGCGTAGTTCGGCTCCGTGAGCGTGCCGTCCCGCCCGATATCCGTGAAGATGACGCGCTGCACGCCCCAATCGGCCACCTGCGCCACCAGCGTGGTCGCCGCCACGCTGGACCCGCTCAGCCAGCCGCGCGTCGCCACCAGCCCGTCGCGCGCGTCCACGCCCAGCACCAGGCGCGGCCCCAGCGCGGCCGCCAGCTCCCGCGCCAGCGCGGGGTTCTCGATGGCCGCCGTGCCCACGATCACGCGCTCGGCCCCCGCCGCGAGTGCCGCCTCCGCGGCGGCGCGCGTGCGCAGGCCGCCGCCGAACTCCACGGGGATCGCCACGGCCGCCGCGATGGCGGCAAGCGTGGCCAGGTGTGCCGGCGCGCCCGCGCGGGCACCATCCAGGTCCACGACGTGCAGGCGCGGCGCGCCGCCGTCCGCCCACGCCCGCGCCACGGCCACCGGATCGTCGCCGTAGACCGTCTCGCGCGCGTAGTCGGCCTGGTACAGGCGCACGGGCCGGCCGCCGCGCAGGTCGATGGCGGGAATTACCTCGAAGTGTCGAGTCACGCAGTGATTATAGAGGACCGCCGGCCCGGCGCCGCCGCGCCGGCTAGCTGCCCGCCACCTGCCGCACGAACCCGCTCTGCTCTAGCTCGCGCAGCAGGTGGTCGTCGTAGAAGTCCTGCGGCGGGATGTCCTTCGCCTTCGGGTCGGTGTCCACGAGCGCGTACTGGACGACCGTCTCCATCGCCTCGCGCGTCGGGTAGGGCGGCATGTCGTAGCGCTTGCTGAAGATCTCCCACGTTTGCTCGGCCACGTCGCGGTCGTCGAGATTCGTGTACTTGGCGATCACGCTGGTGCCGCGCTCGCGGTCCGTCCGCAGCAAGTGGACGGCCTCGACGTAGGCTTTCAGGTACTTGCGGACTGTATCCGGATTGCTGGCGACGTAGCTCTTGGTGCTCACCGTCCCGCCAAACGGCCAGGGGATGCCCAGGTCGGCTAGATCGACGAGGATGTGCATGCCGGCCTTGAGCGCTTCCAGGTGGTTGGGCGGGCCGGAGATGGCGGCGCTGACCCGGCCGGCGACCAGCCCCGCGATCGTCTCGGGCACCCCGCCGGTTTGGAGCACCTGCACGTCCTGGTCGGGCTCCAGGCCGGCCTTCCGCAGCGCCAGCCGCATGAACGTGTCCGTCAACGTGCCTAGCCGCGTGACGCCTGCCGTCTTGCCCCGCAGGTCGTCCAGCCGCTGTATCTCTGGCCGCGCGAGGACGAACAGCACGGGCCGGTTCACGGCGCTCGTGATCCAGACGACCTCGCCGCCCTGCACGTACGCGCTCATCGACGCGGGCGCCGCTAGCTCGCCGAACCGAATCTCGCCGGAGAGCAGCGACTGAATCATCGTGGGTCCGCTGGCGATGTAGGTGATCTCGGCGTCCAGCCCGTACTTCTCGAAGAGGCCCGCCTCCTTCGCCATCCACGGCGCGGCGAAGCCGCCCGAGGGAGTCGCGTAGGCCACCCGCACGTGCTCCAGCGATGGCGGCGCGGTGGGCGCGGCGGTCGGCGCTTGGGCCGCGCCGACCGTGGGCGCCGACGGCGCATCGGCCCGCGGCGGCGCGGCGCCCGACGGCCCGCAGCCCGCCAGGACCAGGGCCACGATACCGAGCAGGGCAAGTCGCATGGCGATCCCCCCGTGTAACGGCGTCGCCGCCGGGCAGGCGTGTGCCGCGCCGGGACGTTACGCCATTATATCCAGGCCCCGGCCCGGCCGCCCGGCGCGTTGACGCGGCGGCGCGGGCATTGGACAATAAGGCTCGGCGGGACCGCGCTCGGGCGCCGATCTGCCCCGCCGGGAAGGACCACCGGATGATCGTCGATTGCCACACGCACTACCTGCCGACACCCCTATTGGAAGCGCTGCGTGCCGCTAAGGCGGGTACGCCGATGGGACCGTTCCTCGCGCACCCGCTCGACCGCCTCGACGAGCAGCTGCGGATCCTCGACGCCGAGGAGATCGACCGCGCCCTGCTCACCTACTCGATGCTGCTGGAGCCGGCTATCGCCGCGGCCGGCATGTCGCGGGCGGACGGCGTCCGGCTCGCCAACGACGCGATGGCCGCCGCCATTCGTCAGTTCCCCGACCGCTTCCTGGGCGCCGCGGCGGTCGACTCCGCGGCCGGCGCGGCGGCCATCCCGGAGCTCGACCGCGCGGTCGGCCAGCTCGGCATGCGGGCCGTCCACATGGTCACGAACTACGATGGCGTGTTTCTCGATTCGCCCACGTTCTGGCCGATCTACCGCCGTGCCGAGGAGCTGGGCGTGCCCGTGATGGTCCACCCCACGGGGCCGAAGGGCTGGTCGGCACTCCAGGCCAACATGGAGGCCGACTGGATCGCCGCCGAGCTAGGCTCGCCGCTCGACACGACGCTGTCGATTGCGCGCATGATCATGCGCGGCGTCTTCGACGAGTTCCGCCAGCTCCGCATCTGCTTCTGCCACCTGGGCGGCTTCATGCCCATGCTGGCCGGGCGGCTCGACACCAACTACGAGATGTACCGCACGGTCCTCGGGCCGGAGGGCGCCAACGCGCTCGGCGTCATGCGGCGGGCCAGCGACTACTTTGGGCGCTACTATGTGGACATCCACTCGATGGACACCCCGGCCATCGAGTGCGCGCTGAAGACCGTGGGGCCCGACCGGATCGTCTTTGGCTCGGACTTCCCGTACAACCCGCCCACCGTCGGTATTCGTTTTGCCAAGGAGCGGCTAGCCGCGCTCGACGCGCCCCAGGCCGTGAAGGACCGCATCGCGCGCGAGAATGCGCGGGTGCTACTGAAGCTCTGAGCCAGCTACAATGAGGTTATGATGCTAGCTCTTGAGCGTCTGCGCGTCTGGCGCCGCCGGCGCGGGCGCCGTGCGCGGGCCGCCACGCGCGCGTGCCGCCGCGCCGCCGCGAGCTGCGTCCTGCTCGGGGCGCTCGCCGCGGCCTGTGGCCCGTCCGCCGCGGCCGGCCCGCCGGCCCCCTCGCGGGTTGGCTACGAGCGGCTGCAACAGGCCTACGCTGTGTGGCAGCTGCTAGACCGCGCTCGGGAGACCACGGCGCAGCTCAAGACCTGGCGAGAACTCGATCCCGAGACGGGCAGCAGCTGGGACTACGCCATCCCGAATCGCAGCCATTACCGCTTCTTCGCCATGGACGGGCAGCTACATGAGGGCTACGAGAGCGACGAGACCGACTGCTGGCTGCGCGACGACGGCGCCTGGGACCGGCGGCCGATCGGCCGCCGGCCGCCGGTGGCCGCGGCGCTGGCCGACGACCTGTTTGGCGGCGCGGTGCGCATTGTCGCCGAGGATGTCACTGACCTCGACGGCGTGCCAGTACAGGTGGTGCGCTTCAGCCAGCGGGCCGGCGACCGCCGCTGGTCCACGCTGGCGCAGGACCGCGAGGTCCGGGTCTGGATCGCGGTCGACGACGCGCTGCCCCGCCGCGTGGAGGTCGCCACCCCCAGCTTCGCCGCCCCGGAGCGCTCCAGCGTCCGTGTGTTGAGCGACTTCGACGAGCCGCTCGACGTCGACTCGCCCTGCTCGTAGCGGCGCCGCGGCGGCCGGGCGCCGCGGCCGGAGCCCTGCGACTGCTCACCGCGGACCGGCGACAAGGAGGCGCCGTGCTCGTCGAGTGTGTGCCCAACTTCAGCGAGGGACGCGACCGGGCGACGATCGCCGCTCTGCAGGACGCGGTGCGGAGCGTCGACGGCGCCCGACTCCTCGACACGCACTCCGACGCCGATCACCACCGGACGGTGCTCACCTTCGCGGGTCCGCCGGGCGCCGTCGCCGAGGCGGCGTTTCGCGCGGTGCGCGAGGCAGCCGCGCGCATCGATCTGCGCGCCCACCGCGGCGTTCACCCGCGTATCGGCGCCGCGGACGTGGTGCCGTTCGTCCCGCTGGGTGATGCGCCCATGGCGCTCTGCGTGGAGCTAGCCGTCGCGCTCGGTGCGCGGCTCGGCAGCGAGCTGGGCCTGCCCGTCTACCTGTATGGCGAGGCCGCGCGCCGCCCCGAGCGCCGTGTGCTGGCGAACGTGCGGCGAGGCGAGTACGAGGCCCTGGTCGCCGCGATCGCCAGCGATCCTGCCCGCACGCCGGACTTCGGCCCGGCGGCGCTCGGTCCCGCCGGCGCTGTCGCCGTGGGCGCTCGCGGTCCGCTCATCGCCTTCAACGTGCTGCTCGGCACGCCTGATGCGGCCGTCGCCCGGGCCGTCGCCCGCGCCGTGCGCGCCTCCAGCGGCGGGCTGCCTGGCGTGCAGGCGCTCGGCGTGTCCTGCTCGCGCCCGGGCGCCGTGCAGGTTACCATGAACCTCACGATCCCCCGCCAGACCGGCCTCTGGGCCGCCTTCAGCGCCGTTCAGGCCGAGGCGGCCCGGCGCGGCGTCGCCGTGCTGGAGAGCGAGCTAGTGGGCCTGGTGCCCGCCGAGGTCGCCCTGGACGCCGCGGCGAAGGCGCTCGCCTTGCCTCGGCTCGGCCCGCGCCAGGTGCTCGAGCTAGCCTACGCCTGGCCCACGGGCGCATGGCCCGACGCGGTGGCGCCCCGCGACGCCGCGGGCGGCCCCGCGGGCCTCGAAACCGCCTGAGAGGAACCTGCTCATGGCCGACGCCACCGCTCCCCAGCCGGCGCCGACGCCCGACCCCGCCGTCGTGGACGCCGTGCGCCGGGTCTACGACGATCTGAAGACCCTGCTCGCCCGCGACGACCTGCCGCCCGGCTTGCGGCGCAACGCCGTGCAGGCGCTGTCCGCCGTCTGGATGATGATGGGCGACCTCGCCCTCGACTACGAGATGCTGTACGACCTCGGCGTCTGACGCTAGCGGTTCCCCGGCGGGGGCGGCGTGGCCGTCGGCGTCGGCGAATGCCAGGGGCGAGCGGTGGGGAACACCACCGGCGTCGTGGCCGGCGGCTGCCAGCGCCGCGCCGTCGGGCGAGGCGGTACGGGCGTCGCGGTCGAAGTGGCGCTTTGGGTGGGCGTGGCGGTCGGGGCCGCGGCCGCTGCCAGCAAGTAGTCGTACACCGCGCGTGTGAGCGCCGCCTCCGCCTCGACCACCGCGCCGTAGTCCCACGCGTCCTCGGCCAGCAAGGCGATGACGAACGGCGCGTCGGGCGCGTACACGATCCCCACGTCGTGGACGATCCCGCCCAGGTTCCCCGTCTTGTGGGCCACGCGCGTGCCGGGCGGCAGGTGCGCGGGTAGGCGGTCGTTCACCCGCTGCTCCAGGAGCAGGTCACGCATGGCCGCCGTGCTGCTGTCGCTCGGCTCGTGGCCGCGCGCGATCAGCTCGAGCAGCCGTAGCATGTCGCGCGGCGACGTCGAGAGCCGGTCCCCGCCGAGGTGCGTTTCCAGCAGGTCGAGATCCCGCGCCGTCGCGTTCAGGCTCGCCCAGCCCACGCGATCGGCCAGCATGTTCGCCGTCGCGTTGTCGCTGATAGCGATCATGCGCTCCAGCGCGTCCGCGATACTCACCGAGGCCCCGACCGGCAGGTCGAGCGTGCCCAGGTCCAGATCGGCGTAGTGCGGCGTGAGGACCAGCCGCTCGGCCAGGTCGAGCCGGCCCGCGTCCCGCTGCCGAAAGACCTCGTACATGACCGGCAGCTTGAACAGGCTGGCCGCGGGGAACTCGCGGTCCGCGTTCAACAGGGCGCCCTCGCCGCTGTCGAGCGCCTTCACGGCCACGCCGAACACACCCTGCACGCCGCCTAGGTGCTGCTCCACGAGGCCTGCCAGCCCGGGCGAGACGACGAGCGGCGGCTGGTCGGGCGCCGGCTCCGGCGCCACGTCCGCTGCCTGCATCGGCAGCCGATAGGCGCGTCGTAGCGGCTGCGTCGCTAGGGCGGCCGGGGTGGCCGCGAGCGCCAGCGGGCTCGCGGTGGGCGACTCGACCTCGGCGCCGCTGGGGGTGGGCGGCTCCGGTGGCGGCTCGTCCACCTCTTGCGCCGCCGCCACCCCGGCCACGAGCCCGCCGAGCATGCCGCCGGCGCGTGCGGCTGGGGCGATGGCCGCCGGCGGGGCGACCCCAGCAGTGGCGGCGGGCCCCGGAGCGTCCGCGCGAGCCGCCCCGCGTGGGGCTGGCGTCGGGGTCGGCGCCGCGCAGCCCGCGGCAAGCGCGACGGCGAGCGCCACGCTCAGCGCCTGGCCGCGCATCGCCACTCTCGTTAGTCCGCCCACCGTGCTTCCGGTCCCCGCACCGCCCGCCGCGTCCAGCCCACGCCGAGCATGGCACCCTTGGGGCGCCGTGTCAATGGGGCTGAGCCGCCACCGCCGCGGTCCGTGACGCGACGGCGACGCGCGCCGTCGCCCCGGGACGCGGCTTTGCCCGCCATAGCCCGCGTCAGGCGCGGTACAGCGCCTCGACGAACCCGCTCGCTTCGAGCCGTTGCAGCACCGTCTGGTCGAGCAGCTGATTCGGGTCGAGGCTTGCCGCCCGCGGGTCGGCGGCGGCCGCGAGCAGCGGGGCCAGGTCGTCGGCCGAGAGGTACGGTATCCGTTCGAAATGGGGTGTTTCGCCGCTGGCGGGCGCCGATAATCCTTCGCGGGCCAGCGCCGCCGCCGTGGTGTCGGGCTGCGTCTCCACGCTGTGGATCCCCTCCAGCACACCGCGCAGGAAGCGCTCCATGATCGGCTCGCGGCTCGTGGCCAGCGGCCGCAGGGTGACGACCGCGAGATCCGGCTGCCCGCCCAGGACGACGACGTCGATGCCGTTCGCGGCCCGAGCGACCAGCGTCGCGTCGAGCGGGGTCAGAAAGATCTGCGCCGCCGAGGCCAAGAGGTAAGTGTACGCGGTGTCCGCGTCTGGCAGCGCCTGTAGCTCCACGTTCAACCCGTTGCGCGTAAACGCGCCCTCATCCCGCGCTACCCAGTACGGTAGCAGAGCCGCGGTCTTGCCGACGTAGACGACTTGCAGCGGTTCCAGCGGGGGCGCGACCTGGCGCGGCGGGTCCGCGGCCGCGGGCGCGGGCGTCGCGGCCGGGCGGCAGGCCAGTGCCGTCAGGGCGAGCAAGAGCCAGGCTGCGAGCGCGCGCTGCCCGCTACGGACGCTCACTGCGACGCCTCCGCGCCCGCGGGCTCTGGTGGCCCGGCCCTGCCCAGCAGCGCGGCCTTCTCCGTCGCCGTCAACTCGTAGCTCGCCAGAGCCGCGTCGGGGTGGGTGCGTAATAGCTCCCGAAACGCCTCGTCCCGCAGCGCGCGGTGCATGACTCGCTCGACCTCCTGAATCGCCATCGTCCCTCCGTGCCCGGTCCGCGCCGGGCTGGCCTTATAGCCTACCGCCCGGCGGCAGTATCGCGCCAGGCGCCGGGGAGTGGCACGGAACCTGCGATAGCCTAGTAGCTGCCTGCTGATCTCGAAAGGAGCGCCCGATGGCCGCGGACTCTGCCCCGCCTGCCGCGTCGTGTCCCCCCCATCACTGGCTCATCGAGCGCGACGACATGGGCCGTGACCGCTGGGCCTGCCAGAAGTGCGGCCTCGTCCGCGCCGACGGAGGGGGCCGCGCCGATACGCGCCGCCTCTCAAATGTCTGTACTTGGAGCCGCGACGAGGTCGTCCTGCTCGACGTCGATCCCGAGTAGTCGTCCCTGGTCGCGTCCCCAATCCATCGCTGTCCAGTGGCTCTCGGATCACTGTCTATCCGCCTCCCGCCCGCAGTCGTTCCCTCCTTCGCGACCGCTGCGCCCCGCCACCTCAGCCCACGGCCCTGCCTCCTGCGGCGAGCGGCGCCGCGGGGCTTGACACCTCGCGACGCGCCGCCTATCGTGGCCGCGTAACGCATCAAGCCGGCGCGGGCCGCCACCGGGCCGGCCCGCGCCGGCTCACCGTGTGGAGGAGGAGGGCACATGCTGCTTATTCGTATCGGGCCTCGCACCCTGGCGGGTCTCGGCATGGCGCTAGCGCTGCTGGTCGGCATCGCGGCCGGGTCGCTGCGCCCCGTATCGCTCGTCGCGGCCGACCGCATGGCGCCCCCGGCCAGCGCGCTCCCGGCGCCGGTCGCGCAAGCCAGCCCGCGCATCAGCCTGGAGATGGCCGAGCGGATGCTCCAGGGCGCCATCGCCTACGCCCGCGAGCACGACTATCCGAGCAGCTTCGTCGTGCTCGACGCGGGCGGCCACCTGCTCGCCTCGGCGCGCATGGACGGCGCCGCGCTGTACACCATCGAGTTTGCGCGCGGCAAAGCGTATGGCTCCGCCGTCTCCGGGCGCTCCAGCGCCGCGCTGGGCGACTCCTACCAGAACAACCCTGCTCTCTGGGGCGGCGCCGTGTCGCTCGGCTACCAGGGCCCCCTGCTGCCGTCCCGCGGCGCGCTGCCCGTGATGGTGGACGGCGTGCTCGTCGGCGCGATGGGCGGCAGCGGCGGCCCGTCGCAGGAAGACGAGAACGCCGTGGCGGCCGGGCTGGCCGCCGCCGGCTTGCAGTAGACTGGATACGGTGCCCGGACGCCCGCCCCGCCTCGGCCGGGCGTTCGGAGTCCGCGTTCGAGGATGCGCGTGGCGGAGCGGCAAGACGAGAGCCTGGCGCCCGTGCCCGGCACCGAGTGGTGCTTCGGCTGCGGGCCAGAGAACCCCCTCGGGCTGCACCCCCGGTTTCGCGCCGAGGGCACGATGCTGGTCGGCGAGTTTCGCGGGCGGCGCGAGCATCAGGGCTTTGGCGGCCTCGTGCAGGGGGGCGTGCTCACCGCGATGCTGGACGAGGTCATGGCCCACGCCGTCTGGGCAGAGGGCGTCTTCGCGGTCACCGGCCGCCTCGAGACGTTCTTCCGCAAGCCCGTGCCCATCGAGACGCCGCTGCGCGCGGAGGGCGAGGTGGTGGGGCGCCGCCCGCGTGTCTACGAGACGCGGGCCCGGCTGCTGCTGCCGGATGGCACCGTGGCCGTCGAGGGCACGGGCACGTTCGTGGAGCTGCCCGAGGGCCGCTTCGGCACCGCGCCGGCGCGCTGAGCGCGGCTCACCCCGGGTGCCGCCGCCGCGCGTAGTTCACCAGGATCCACGCGCCCACGGCGATGTAGGCCATGCTGCCAGCGGCCAGCACCGGCGAACGGCTGCCGGTCCAGGCTGCCACGAGCAGCAACGGCCCCATCAGGATGAGCACCAGCCCCAGGCAGCTCATGGGCCTCCAGCGTCCGCTCCCAGCATAGCAGACGCCAGGCGACCCCGGCGCTCGCGCCCCCTACGGCTGGTAAGGCCCAAGCTGCTGGACAGCGTAGTCCGCGAACTGGTTGTCGATCACCTTCGACAAATCGACCTTCGTCGGCACGTAGCCGTGGTCGAAGAACCAATCTTGCGCCGCCGCGATCGTGTCCGCGCGCACGCGGCCGTCCGGATCGCTCGACGGCCAGGGCATCGTGTCATACACCGCGCGGTCCTTCAGCGGCGTGTACTTCTGGAAGTAGCCGATGATCTCCTCGCGGTCGCGGCCTTTCGTGCGCGCGTCGTTGTAGTCCCGCAGCCCCCGCACGTACGCCTTCGCATAGCGCTTCGCGGCCTCGTTCTGATTCTCGCTGAACGCCTGCGAGTACATCACCGCCGCGATCTCGTCGTAGGGCACCGCTTCCGACCAGGGCTTCCAGCGTGCAGAGTAGCCGTCGGTCACGCCGAGCGCGGCGTACGGCTCGATCGACACCCCGCCGTCGATGTTGTGGTTGCCCATCGCTACGTTCATGTCGGGGTAGGGCATCGTGACGGTCTCGACGTCGTCAAGCGTTAGGCCGCCCCAGCCCAGTACGTTCGACAGGACGATCTCCGTGTTGTGTCCCTTCGAGGTGATCGCCAGGCGCAGGCCGCGCAGGTCGGCCGGCTCGCGCACGCGCCCGCTGTCGATCAGGTCCTTGCGCATCATCAGCCCGCCCGCCTCGTTGCCCGGGAAGCCCGTCCACTGGTCGAGGACGATCCGCACGGGGATCCCCTGGGCAATCGCGTTGAAGAGGCCCGACGCGGTGCCGCCCGAGAGCAGATCGACCTGCCCCGCCGCCAGCGACGGCAGCAGCTGCGCGGACGTGTCGGACGGCACGTCCTCCACGCGGATGCCCTCCTCCTCGAAGTAGCCGCGCTCCATCGCGATATAGCGGCCGCCATTCGAGATGCTCGGCGTCGTGGCCGCGCGCACCGTCACCGGCGGCGACAGCGGGCTGGGCCGCGCGGCCGCGGGCGCCGCGCTCCCGGCGGCCCCGCCGGGGCTGCTCCCCGCTGCTGTCCCATTGCCCCCCGTGCTGCCGGCGCTCGCCGCCCCGCCGGGCGCGCTCGCCGCGCTGCTCCCAGCGGCCGCTGGCGCGCTGGCCGACCCGCCGGCCGCTGGCCCCGCTGCCTGTGGCGCGCAGCCCCCGACGAGCAGGCCCGCCGCCAGGACGGCCGGCCCCACGCGATGCACGAATCGCATCATCGGCTCCTCCGTGCGCTTGCCCGTCTCCACCCGGGCAGGGCTCCCCGCGATGCTCTGCCACGCGTCCGCGAGGGCCTAGGGCTGGTAAGGCCCGAGCTGTTGGACGGCGTAGTCCGCGAACTGATTGTCGATCACCTTCGTCAGGTCCACCTTGGTCGGCACGTAGCCGTTCTCGGCGAACCAGTCTTGCGCGGCGGCGATCGTCTCCGGGTTGACGCGGCCGTCCGGGCTGTTCGACGGCCAGGGCATCTGGTCGTAGATCGCCCGGTCCTTCAGCGGCGTGTTCTTGATCAAGATCGCGATCACCTCGTCGCGATCGATGCCCTTCGTCCGCGCGTCGTTGTACGCGCGCAGCCCCCGCACGTACGCCTTCGCGTAGCGGCGGGCCACGTCGTTTCGGCCGTCGGCGAAGGCCTCAGAGTACATCTGCATCGCCGGGTTGTCGTTGGGAATCAGCTCCGGCCAGGCCTTGAACCGCGCGGCGAAGCCCTGGGCCACGGCCGTGGCCGCGTACGGCTCGATAGTCACTGCCGCATCCACCGCCTTGTTGCCCAGCGCCAGGGTCATGTCGGGATACGACAGCTCGGTGGTCTCCACGTCCGCGAGCGTCAGCCCGCCTTTCGCCAGCCCCATGGCAAGGCCGTACTGCGTCGCTTGCCCTTTTGACGTAATGGCGATGTTCAGGCCGCGTAGGTCGGCGAAGTCGCGGACGCGCCCACTGTCAATGAGGTCCTTGCGGACGATGATGCCCCCGGCGCCGTTGCCCGGGTACGCCGTCCACTGGTCCAGCACGATCCGCACCGGGATCCCCTGGGCAATCGCGTTGAACAACCCCGCCGCGACGCCGCCCGCCCCGATCTCGATCTGCCCGGCCGCGAGCGAGGGCAGCATCTTGGCCGACGTGTCCGAGCTGACGTCCTCCAGCTGGATGCCCTCCTCGGCGAAGTACCCGCGCTCCTCGGCGATGTAGCGGCCCCCGTTCGAGATGCTGGGCGTCGTGGCGATTTGAATCGTCGTCAGCTCGGCGGGCGCGGTCGGCGCCGCCGTCGGTGCGGCGCTGGCTGAGGCCGCGGCCGCGCCGGCGGTCGGCGCGGTGGACGCCGCGGGCTGAGAGGGCGCGGACGCGCCACCCGTGCAGGCCACGAGCGCGAGCGTGACGGTCACGACGAGGCGGGCGCAAAGCGGCCGGCACATGGCAGTCTCCTCGCGCGGGGCGGGCCTGCAACCGAGCAATGGCGCGGCACGGCGGCCCGCACGCTTGCGCCGAGTCTACTACGCGCTGGCGCCGCGGTTCAATCCCGCCGCGGGCTCCCGCTTCCGCGACCCCGCGTGAGCAGGCCTCGGCCACCGGGCAAGACTGCACCCTCGCGCCCACGGCTACGACGCGCGGCCATCGCTCAGCTCAGCTTGCGTAGCCCCTCGCGCGGCCAGGTCAGCGCCAGCAGCAGGACCAGCAGCCCGCTCGCGCTGAGGGCGATGGCGAGCGGCGCGCCGAGCATCTCGGCGACCACGCCCGCCGGCAGCGCCCCGAGCGGGCTCATCCCCTGCGTACACGCCATCCAGAAGCCCATCACCCGCCCCCGCAGCTCCTCCGACACGGTCTGCTGGACCAACGTGTTGCCGAGCGTGAGCGTGGCGGTGCCGGCCGCGCCCACGACGACCAGCACGGGGAGCGCCAGCCCGTACAGCGGGCACAGCGCGAAGGCGAACAGGCCCAGGCAGAGGGCCAGCCCGGCGCCGAGAAACAGGCGCCCCTTGCGGGGCACCTGCCCGGCGACGGCCAGCGCCAGCGCCGCCGCGATCGTGCCGGCGGCCGGCATCGTCAGCAGCAGGCCCAGCCCCTCGGGGCCGACGCCATAGACGTCGCGCGCGAACACGGGCATGAGCTGCGTGTACGACAGGCCGAGAAAGCAGACCCCCGCGGCGGCGAGCAGCAGCGCCCGCACGCTGGCATGTCCCCACGCGTAGCGCGCCCCTTCCCGCACCCCCTCCCAGGCCGATCGCCCCGCCCGCCGCTCCGGGGCCGGCGCCAGGCGGATGCCCCACAGCAAGGCCAGGTTCAGGACGTCGCTCACCACGTTCAGGTAGAAGTTGCCCGGCTCGCCCCAGCCGGCCAGCACCACGCCCGCGACAGCCGGCCCCACCACGGCGGCGCCCTGCCAGAGGATCGAGTTTAGCGCGATCGCCGACAGCAGGGCCGACCGCGGCACCAGGCCCGGCATGAACGCCTGGCGAGCGGGCGTGCTCAGCCCGCGGATCGTGGCGCCCGCCAGCGTGTACACGTAGACGTGCCAGACTTGCACGTGCCCCGTGCCGACGAGCAGCGCGATGGTCGTGTCTGGCACGAGCTGTGCCGCCTGCGCGGCCAGCACCATGCGGAAGCGGTCGACGCGGTCGGCGACGACGCCGCCGACGAGGGATAGCGTGATTAGCGGCAGCGCGGTGAGCGCCCCGGTCAGGCCCAGCGAGGCGGGCGAGTCGGTGAGCGCCAGCACCAGCCAGCCCGTGGCGACGATCTGCATCCACGAGCCGACGTTGCCGAGGAGCTGGCCGATCCAGTAGAGCCGGTAGTTGCGGTAGGCGAAAGCGGCGAAGCGCGGGCGCGCGGTGGAAGCGGCGGGACTGGCGCTCGGGGCCATCCCGCTCATGCTGCGCTCCTGTCCCGCCGGGCCGTCGGCGCCGCTGCTGCCCGGGCGAGCGCCGCGCCCCGGCCGCGGCGGCTCCGCCCGGCCCCAGTGTAGCACGATGGACGCTAGAGGCCGCCCGCTCGAGCGTCGAGCGGGCGGCCTCGCCGAAGCATCCGGCGAAAGCTGGGAGGTAGGTCTGGCTGAGCCAGACCTACCTCCCAGCTTTCGACACCGGCTTAGAGCTTGCGCACGGCGGCTAGGACCTGGTCGGTATGGCCGTCAACCTTCACGTCGGGGAAGATGTCGCGGATCTTGCCTTCTTTGTCCACGACGTACGTGGTCCGCTTGGCCGTGCCGCGCTCGCTCTTGATGCCCAGCTCATCGACCAGGCGGCCGCCCTGATCGGAGAGCAGCGGGAAGCCGCTGCCGCAGGCGACCGCGTGCTTCTGGTTCGCGCTGGGGTCGTCCACGCTGACCCCAATAATCTGCGTGTCGAGCCGGTCGAACTCGCCGGCGCGCCGACCGAAGTCGGTGGTCTCCATCGTTCAGCCAGGCGTGTTCGCCTTCGGGTAGAAGAACACCACCAGGTTCTTCTTGCCGCGGAAGCTGCCGAGATCGAGCGTGCCGCCCTCTTGCGTGGGGGCGGTGAACGCGGGGAACGGGTCGCCTACCTGGACCGCCATCGCGTTACCTCCGCTACGGGTGCTGGGGCGCCGCCGCGCCGTCAACGGGGAGTATAGCGCACCCTAAGCCCGCGCACCGGGCTCGGGCGGGCGTTTGACGTAATTTAATGTCCCCCAAACCCCGGCCGGATGCTTAACGCTGCGGGTAGGCCGGCGCCAGCACCTGGATGCCCTCGGTCCGCTCGATGTGCCGCGCCAGCAGGAACTTGTTCTCCACCGCCTGCACGTCGATGCCCTTCAGCCCCGGCTGCACGCCCGGCTCCACTCGCGCCGCGACGAACGACAGCTCGTTGCGCGCGAACGCCGCCGCCACCTCGCGCCGGAAGTCCTCCACGCTGTCCACCCACACCGCATGCGGCACCCCGGCGCCCTTCGCGATGGCGACCAAGTCGGCGTTCGCGCTGTTCGCGTTGCGCCCGCCGCCCGACGCCTCGTACACGCCGTTCACGAACACGCAGTGGATCAGGTTCGGGGGCCGCTGCCAGCCGAGCGTCGGCAGCGACGACAGGTTCAGCAGCAGCGCGCCGTCGCCGTCCAGCACCAGCACCTTGCGTTGCGGCAAGGTCAGCGCCAGCCCCAGCCCGATCGACGAGCATAGCCCCAGCGTGCGCACGCGCAGGTTCGCGTCGCTCGGCCGCACGTTCGACCATTCGAGCGTGACCCCGCCCGCGCTGCTCACGCTAATCGCGTCGCCCGCCACGTCCGCGATCGCCTTCAGACAGTCGTAGCGCTTCACGGCCTCCCCCTATACCGCGAGCACGGGCCGCGTCAGCAGCACGGCCACCGGCCGCATCGAGTCGGACGCCGTCACCTGCGCGCCGGTGATCGTCGGCACCACCTCGTGCGCCTCGCGCGGCACCCAGTAGCGAATGTTTAGCGCCTGCAGCACCGGCTCCGTGTACTGACCGACGGTGGGGAAGAAGCGGTCGCCGATGTCGCCCGCGTAGTAGATGAGCAGCACCATCGGGATCTCGTACATGCTGGCCGTGCTCACCAGCGCGTTCGTGGCGACGAACAGGCCGCCGTTCTGGATCAGCATCGCGGCGCGGCGCCCGCCGTAGAAGGCGCCCGTGCAGATGCCCACGCCCTCTTCCTCGCGGCACACCGTCACGGTGGTGAAGTACGGATCGTTCTCCAGCAGCTCGTGCAGCCGCGCCAGCTTCAGGTCGGGCAGCACCACCAGGAAGTCGATGCCCGCCTGCTTGAGCGCGTCCACGATCAGCTCCGGTCCCGCGACCGGCGCGCTGTCGGCGGGGGCGGTGCTCGTCGAAACCATGTCGTTCACCTCCGTTGCGTTCAGGCGTGCCGCGCGTGCAGCCGGCGTCCACCGGCGGCGCGCGCCGGTCGCGGCGCCTATCTGGCCGGCGCCGTCTGTTCGAGGCGGTAGAACGCCACCGCATTGCCGCCCGCCACGCGCGCCTTGTCGGCCGCGTCGAGCGGCAGCGCCCGCACGTGCGCCACGGCGTCCGCCATCACGCGCGGGTCCCAGCTCGCCGGGTAGTCGCTGCCCAGCGCCACGCGCTGCACGCCCAGGTTCGCCACCGCGCACGCGATCTCGCTCGGGCCGTACCAGAACGACGGCGCGGTGTCGAACAGCAGCTGGTCCATCAGGCGCTGGTACGGCACCTCGGGCGCCTCGTTGATCAGCGCGCGCGGGCTGTGGAAAAAGCGCTTCATGTTCACGAAGAAGGCGCCGCCCAGGTGCGGCATGACCATCCGCAGGCCGGGGATGTCGGCCAGCAGCCCGCTGTAGAGCAGGCGGACCGTCACCAGGCAGTGGTCGAGCGAGCGTCCGAGCGTCCGCGCCAGGTCGTACTGCGCCAGGCTCCGCGTGTCCGGCGGCGCCCCCGCCGCGTGGACGTAGACCGGCATGTCCAGCTCGGCTGCCTTGCGCAGGAACGGGTGGTATTCGGCCTCGTCCGGGTAGCGGCCCTGGAAGTTCGTCGTGATGCAGACGCCACGCAGCCCCAGCTCGCGCCCCGCGCGCTCCAGCTCCTCCAGCGCGCCCGCCTCGCCGAACGGCGGCACGTGCGCCATCGGCATGAAGCGGTCAGGATACTGCCGCTGCAAGTCGGCCGAGGCGTCGTTCATCAGCCGCGCCGCCCGCAGCGTCATCCACGACGGGAAGCACGACGACGACAGCAGCGCCAGGTCCACGCCCGCGGCGTCCATGTCGCGCAGCTGCACGGCCGGCTCGCAGTAGTGCTCCGGCTCGATCGTCATCACCTGCACGCCGTCGGGCTGGTAGATGCGGCAGAGCCCACTGTCCAGCCGCTGCACGCGGTAGCTCTCCGGGACGTACTCCTCGAGCCGCTCCACGAGCGGGCGGGGCATCCAGTGGTGGTGGGCGTCGACCACCGGCCCGCCGAGGCCGGCGTCCTGTTGCGGGGTCGAGTCCGGGTGCGCCAAGAGCGCCCTCCTTGCGCCCGCCGCCGCGGGCCGGGGAATGCGGTCGCGCCGATTCTAAACCCCGCCTGCCGCCCGCGCAACAACCGCGAGCCCTGCGAGTAGGGCCGCCCACTCCCGGCGCCGCCTGGCCCCTGTCGGCTATCGGCCTGCTGATCGCTGACGACTGATGGCTACTCCGGCACGCGCCCGATCTCGTCCAGCACCTCGTTCACCAGGTCGGTGGCCCAGAGCGAGGCGAACTGCGCATCGGTCACCGGCTCGGGGATCAGCCCCTGGTCGCGGAAGAACTGGTAGCAGTACATCATGGCGTCCTTGTTGGGGAGGCCGTTCGGGTTCAGGCCGGGCAGCCCCATCTCGTGGACCGTCGCCGCGTCGATCTTGGTGTGCTCGGCGATCAGCTCGTCGATGCGCGCCCGCGTGATCGGGCTCGGCCGCCCGGCCACGGCGTCGATGTAGGCCCGGCTCGCCAGAATGTAGGCGGCGGCGAAGCCCTTCGCGGCCGGGCGGTTGGCGATGAACGACGGCGCGAAGCCCAGCGTCGAGATCTGGAAGTTCGGATACATCTGGTCGATGCCCATCACCCGCACCGCCGAGCCTTGCTGCACCGCGCGCGTCAGAAACGGCTCGGTGATCATCGCCCCGTCGATCGCGCCGTTCGCCAGCGCGGGCACCATGTCCGGGAAGTTCAGGGGCTGGATGACCAGCTCGTCGAGCGACGCGCCCGCCCGCTGCATGCCCGCGGACAGGGCGCAGGCGCTCGTCGTCCCCTTGCCCGGCGGCGTGAAGCCGATGTTCAGTCCTTTCAGGTCGCTCAGCGTGTGGCCGCGGCCCGCGTCGTACACCTCCTTGCGGATGGCGAGCGCCTGATCGCCCTGCCCGGGCGGGAAGCTGCCCTTGTCGAGCACCGACTTGATCGGCACGCCCCGCGCGATCGCGTTGAACCCGGCGGGGTTCGCGGCCAGCGAGCCGACCTCCAGCTGGTCGGTGGCCAGCGCGGGGATCATCTCGGAGGCGCTGCTGAACGGCACCAGCTCGAAGTCGATGCCGTGCTGCTGGAAGTACCCAAGGTCGTCGGCGACGAACAGCGCCACGTCGCCCGCCACGAGCTGCGACCCGAACCGGGCGTGCGTCAGGTTCGCGGGCGCGGTGGCCGCGGCGGTCGGCGCCGCCGGCAGCTGCGCGGCTGGAGCGGACCCAGCGGCCGCCGGGGGTGCCGCGGGCACCGCCGCGGAGCCGCCCGGCGCACTGGCGCCGCTCCCGCAGGCACTCAGCGCCAGCGCTCCGCCCACGAGCAGCCAGCGGAACACGCTTGAACCACGCATCGGGCCACCTCCAGGCG
The DNA here is from genome assembly GCA_021325365.1 of Pseudomonadota bacterium. The sequence continues at coordinate 15,454 of JAJPHF010000077.1, read as the reverse complement.
GACAGTCGTAGCAAATTGCGTGCTCGGATGATAGGCGGTCGCTTCCACCGCTCGCAATTCGTTCCGAGCGCCTGGCCAGACGGCCGCGTCGCGCCAGTCGGCCACGAGCCGGGTTTCCGGCACGTTTACTCGCGGCAACCTGGTCGGCCTGGCCGCTCCACCGCCCGCGTGCGCGCCGAAACGGACGAAGGGACGCGCCGCGGCAGCGAGCGGACGCCCACGTTCGAGGTGAGCGGGGAAAGCGTGGCTGACGCCGCGCCGGAGCCGCTTGGCGCGGCCATCGAGCGCGCCAAGAGCCGCGCGCGTGGCTGAGCACTGCCCGTGGAGCAAGACCGGCTGACACCTGACAGCCGGTGGCGCTGGCTCAGCGCGCGGCGCCGCCGGCCGGCCGCAGCCCGTCGAACAGCTCGGCCACGCCGACTCGCCATTCCTCCGCGTGGCACGCCAAGCTGCCGGCCGCTACACTGAGGTCGGGAGGTGTTGCGCGGTGCCGACCAAGGAACAGATGCTCAAGGCGATCGCCGATCTACCTGCCGATGCGACGGTCGAAGACGCGATGGAACGGCTTTACCTGCTCGAGAAAGTCGAACGGGGGATCGCTCAGGCAGACGCGGGGCAGGCGGTATCTCAAGAGGAAGCGCGCCGCCGCATGGCCCGGTGGCTCGCGTAACCTGGACCGACCAGGCGCTGGACGATCTCGACTCCATCTGCCTGTTTATTGCTCGCGACGCTCCCCGCTACGCCGAGCTATTCGCTGGCCGCGTGTTTCGGGCAACGGAGTGGCTGGCGCAGTTCCCACAATCTGGTCGCGTCGTCCCGGAACTCGGGCGCAGCGACATCCGTGAAGTCGTCGTTCAGAACTATCGGGTGATCTATCGCCTTCTGCCCGACGAGGTGCAGAGTCTGACCGTCCATCACGGCGCACGACTGCTCCGCGACCCCGAGCGCCCGTAGACCGCCCCGGTGTCGAGGAGTGACGGTTGCAACGATGTTTCGCCGGCACTCCGCGCAGAAGGTTTGCAGGATACGAGACGCCGCGGCCCAGCTCGCGCAGCCGCGCTAAATCGATTCCGGCAACCGCTCCAAAGCTGCACCCGGCTAACGGCCGAGAGCAGCGGGCGCCGGCTCAGCGCGCGGCGCCGCTCGGGGGGCGCAACGCGTTGAACAGGTCGGCCACGCCGATTCGTAGATCGGGGACGACTGCGCCAAAATCGATCTCGCCGCTAAGGTCAAGGGTGATGGGGGCCGCGCCCGGGCGAAAGATGCGGACCGGCTTGGCTCGCGGGCGCGGATCGATCAGCACGGCGAGCCGAACGCCGTGCGCGACGTACCATTGGCACCGCCGGGCCAGAGCCGGCGCGCTCTCGCCCGGCGAGACAATCTCGATCGCGACGTCGGGTGGTGTGCGGCATTCGTCCGCTAGCTCCCCTGACTCGTCGAGCGGCAAGCGGTCCCAGGCAAACACGGCGATGTCGGGCACGTGCGAGGCACCGGCAAATGTGGTGCGCAGCTCCGGCAGAGCCATCGCCAACCTGCGAGATTCGGCAAACACCGCGAAGCGCGTGACCAAGATGCCCCGCAGGCGGCTGTGCTTCGGCCTGGGCGCCACCTTCTGACTCACTCCCCCGTCGCTGTGATACTCCAGGGCGGGTTTGGTCTCTGGCAGCGTCAGGAACTCCGCGAGGGTGAGATGCTGCCGCGCGATCGCCATGCCCTACGTCCTCCGCCTAGCCCGGTCACAGCATAGCCCAGCCTCGATCGTGTGACAACGCTGCGTTACTCGCGCCGCACCTGCACGATGATCTCCGTCTCCACCGGGATGTCGTCGTTCAGCTCCGCCGCGCCCAGCGCCAGCCGCGTGTGCTTGCCGCGCTCGCCGTATAGCTCCACCAGCAGGTCCGACTCGCCGTTCGCCACCAGGGGCTGCTTGTTGAAGCCCGGCGCGCTGTTCACGTGCGCCACCACCTTCACGATGCGCTCGACCCGGTCCAAATCGCCCAGCGCGGCCTTGATCGCCGCCAGGTGGTTCAGCGCGCACAGCCTCGCCGCGTCGTACGCCTGCTCGACCGTCAGATCGCTGCCCACCTTGCCGCGATACTTCAGCACGCCGTTCATGCGGTTCGACACGCCGCCGACGAACAGTAGGTCGCCTACTTGTACGGTCCCCACGTAATTCGCCACCGGCTTCGGCGGGTCGGGCAGCTCCAGCCCCAGCGCCGCCAGCTTCCGCTCGATCTCCATCGCTCCACCCCTCTCCTGCCGCGTCGCGCGCAACTGCGCCAGCCCTCGCGTGCGGCGCCCCAGTCTAGCCCAGCCCCCACCGCGCGGCCAACCGGACGGACCTACCCCCGGCCCCCCTCCCCATGCGGGAAGGGGAAGGAGGACAGCGCCCGGCTGGCTCCCCCCTTCCTTCCCAGGGAAGGGGGGCCGGGGGGGTTAGGTCCTTCCCTGCTATCATGAGCCGTACCATGAGGTGCCCGAGCCGCCGAAAGGATCGCGCCGCGATGATCTACGACGTCGAGTTCAACTCCTCCACCCAGTACCCCGCGCCCAGCGTCGTCGAGCTGGCCCAGCTGGCCGAGGCGCGCGGCTTTGCCGCCTTCTGGGAGGGCGAAGCGAACAACATGGACCCGATGGTGCTCCTCTCGGCCATCGCCGCGCGCACCCGCACCCTCCAGCTCGGCACCGCCATCTACCACGTCTTCGGCCGCAGCCCGGTGACCCTCGGCATCCAGGCCGCCACGCTCAACGACCTGTCCGGCGGCCGCTTCCTGCTCGGGCTCGGGCCGTCCAACCCCCGCATCGCCTCGTGGCATGGCGCCGCCTTCGACCGTCCGCTCCGCCGCATCCGTGAGTACGTCGCGGTCGTGCAGGCCGTCGAGCGCGGCGAGAAGGTCGAGTACCACGGCGAGACCTACGCGGCCAACGGCTTCAAGCTCTCCTGGCGGCCGCGCTACCCCGCCAGCCCGCTCTACCTGGCGGCGCTCGGCCCGCAGATGCTGCGCCTCGCCGGCCAGCTAGCGCGCGGCGTCATCGTCAACATGGCCGACCCGCCGCAGCTCCGCAAGCTCATCGCCGGCATTCGCGCGGGCGCTGATGCCGCCGGCCGCGACCCCGCCGCGGTAGAGATCGTCGCCAAGGTGCGCTGCGCCCTGAACGCCGATCGCGAGGCGGCCCAGGTGCCGCTCCGCAAGGTTCTTACGTTCTACAGCCTGGCCGACTTCTATCGTCGTATGCTCGCCGACATGGGCTGGGGGCCGGAGATCGAGGCCATCTACGCCGCCTACCGCGAGGCCGGCTTCAACGCCGGCATGGCGCAAGTCACCGACCGCATGCTGGCCGAGCTACCGATGGTCGCCGCCACGTCGGTGGACGAGATCCGCGACCGCGTGCAGCCCTACGTCGAGGCTGGCGCCACGCGCATCATCATGGCGCCCGTGCCTTGCACCGCCGACGTGGTGCCCGAGATCAAGGCGTTCGTGGAAGCGTGGTAGGCGCGGCGATGAGCGGCGTCGGGCGCCTCCCCGGCCCCGGCCGCTGGCCGCTCGCCGTGCGCGCCGGCCAGCTCCTCTTCCTGTCGGCCCAGCTCCCCGTCGATCCGCACACGGGGCGCCCGATCGAGGGCTACGACGACCTCCCGCCCGCCGGCCGCTGGCCGCAAACGGGCAGCCTCCTCGTCGACGCGCTCGAAGAGCGCATGGCGGCCCAGGTCTGGTGGCTGTACGACCGCATCGGCGCCGCGCTGACGCAGCTTGGCTCGTCGCCCGGCGCGATCCTGCTGCTCGGCGGCTGGGTGACCGATTTCCGCCAGTGGCCCGTCATGAACCGCATTCGCGCCCGCACCTTCGGCCCCGACCGCTATCCGGCCTGCACGACCTTTCAGGTGCCGTGGGTCGGCGCCGCCGGGGCCGTTGCCGCCTTTGAGGCGCTGGCGCTCGCGGACGGCCCGCTGCGCAAGGAGCCGCTCGGCTCGGTGCGTCAGGTCGGCGCGTACATCCCCGGCAGCAAGGTGGGCTCGCTCCTCTTCCTCGCCGGCGAGGTGCCGGCCGATCCCGAGCGGGGGCTCGTCGTGCGCGGCTACGCCGACCTCGGCGCCGCGGGCCAGGCGCTCGCGACCGGCCAGATCGGCGCCGACGGCTGGGAGGGCCGCATCCGCGCGCAGGCGTGGTACGTCTACCAGCGCCTCGCCCGCCTGCTGGCGGAGGGCGGCTCGTCGCTCGACCGCGTCGTCAAGCAGAACGTCTACCTGCGCGACCCGCGCGACTACCCCGCCTTCGAGGGCATCAGCCGCCAGGCGTTCGGCGGCGCCCTGCCGGCCACCAGCGTGGTCACCGTCGACGAGTACGGCCACCGCGCCTTCGCGGTCGAGGTCGAGCTAACCGCCGTCGCCGCCGACGCACCACCGCCCGCCCGCGTCGAGAGCGAGCGCGTGCCGATGCTCGGCCCTGGTATCCCGCTCGCTGGGCGCGCCGGGCCGCTCGTCTTCTTCTCGTCGCAATTGCCGGTCGACCCGGCCACCCGCCGCATCGTGAGCGATGCGGGCGCCGGCGGCCCGGCCGCCCTCGCCGCCCGCCAGGCAGCGCAGATCTACGACAGCCTGGCGCGCGCACTGGACGAGCAGCGCCTGGACATGCGCCACCTGGTCCGGCAGGTGATCTACGTCGCCGAGCCGGCGCTCGTCCCGGCCGTCGAGGCGATCGCCGCGGCCGCCACCGCCGGCGCCCCGCCTGCCACGACGCTCGTCCAGGTGCGGACGCTCTGGCCGGCGCCCGCGCTCGTGCAGATCGAGTTCACCGCCTACGTCGGGGACTGACCCGGGTTCTGGAGGCAGCCATGCTCCGCACCGTCGACGCCGACTCGCACGTCGAGGAGTCCGAGGCGACCTGGGCGCATCTCGACGCCGAGTTCGCCGACCGCCGCCCGCGCGTCATCCGGGTGCCCGATGCCCCCTGGCTCATGGGCTTCGACGCGCTCTGGTGGATCGACGGCCACACCTACCCGCGGCCCCGCGGTCACGGCGCGTCGATCTACTCCAGCCCGCCGCTCTCCACGCGTGCCCGCGGCAAGCGCTTCAGCGTCGAGAGCCAGTCGCTAAGCGACCTCGACGCCCGCATCCGCGACCTCGACCGCTTCGGGCTCGACGTGCAGGTGCTCTTCCCCACCGTCTTCCTCGAGCCGCTGAGCGCCGACGTGCGCTTCGAGGCCGCCCTCATGCGCAGCTACAACACGTGGATCGCCGAGCGCTGCGCCGCCAGCCGCGGTCGCCTCAAGCACGTCGCTGTCCTGCCGCTCCGCAGCCCCCACGACGCGGTCGCCGAGACCCGCCGTGCCGCCGAGCAGGGCGCCGTCGGCCTCGCCGTCTTCGGCACCGCCGGCCAGATGCTGCTCCACGACCGCGCCCTCGACCCGGTCTACGCCGAGGCGCAGCGTCAGCGCCTGCCGCTGTGCGTCCACGTGGGCTGGAGCCACCCCGGCCTGAACCAGAGCGCCGACAGCATCTACAGCGCCCAGTTGCTCGGCTTCACCCTGCCGGTCCTGATGGGCTTCTTCAGCATCGTCGGCGGCGGCGTCCTCGACCGCTTCCCCGACCTGAAAGTTGGCTTCTTCGAGGCGGGCATCGGCTGGCTGCCCTACTGGATCGAGCGCATGGACCACTACTTCCACGTCGACGCCCCCGGCCCCATCAGCGCGCTGCCCGCGCGCCCGCCCAGCGAGTACCTGCGCGGCGGCCAGCTCTACTTCACCTGTGAGGGCGACGAGCGCCTGCTGCCGCTGGCCCTGGAGCTGGTGGGCGACGACCAGGTGATGGGCTCGGCCGACATGCCGCACGCCGAGCTGCGCGAGAACACGATGGAGGAGATCCGCGAGCGGACCGACCTCGCCGAGCCCACGAAGCAGAAGCTGCTCGCCGCGAACGCGGTGCGCTTCTTCAGCCTCTAGCCGGCCCCGAAGCCGTGCCCGGCACCGTGCCGCCTGGCCCGGCCAATTCCCGGCAGGGACAGGCCCCGCTGGGAGCGCGGGCGTCTCGCCCGCCCGGTCGGTGCAGCCCGTGCCCGCGCGGCGGCTGAGCCAGCGGCGCTGCCAGGCCAGCGACGTAGTAAATGCCTCCCGGCGCGGCGACTGAGCCCCGGCACACAGACGATCCCCCACCTGCCTCCCAGGCGGTTGCTAATTCGCCTCGGCGCCTATTCTGGCACGGTCATGATCGAACAGGTACAATTGCGCTCAGCCACCGCCACCGCCCGGCGGCCGACCAAGGTGCTCTGATGAGAGGAGGCGACACATGCGCTCATCGCTCCTGGCTGAACTGGCAGAGCAGGTCGCGGAAACCGCGGCGGCGGTTGTTGCGAGCGGGGCGATCTCGGGCAATGGCCACGGCAACGTGAGCATCCGCATCCCCGACTCGTCGGAGATGCTGTTCACCACGGCACCCACGCTGCACGGCTTGACGCCGGACATGGTCGCCCGTGTGCGCCTCGACGGGGAGGTCGTGGAAGGAGACGTGCCGCCGATCAATAAGGCTGTCATCGACATGCACACCGCTATTTACGCTGATCACCCCGATGCCGGCTGCGTGATCCATACCCACTCGCCGTACGCAACGGCGTTCGCGGTGGCGCGGCGCCCCATCGACTGCTGGATCGAGGCCCTGGCGATGTTTGGCCTCGCGGATGGGGTGCCGGTAGCCGGTTACGGTCCACGTGGATCGCAGCAGGCCGTCGCCAACATCCGTGCCGCGATGTCTCCCGGGGGCTGCGCCGTTCTCCTCGCAAACCACGGTGTCCTCGTGTTCCATCGCACGCCGTCCCAGGCCGTGCTGGTAGGGAGCATTGTGGAGGAAGCCGCCCACGACGCGATCAATGCCATGGCGATCGGCGGCCCCATGGCCATCGAGCCGGAGATGCGCGCGGCCGCGCTGCAACGCGCGGTTGCGTTCGGGGTCCCGACCACGTAGCGGCCGGGAATGTCGCTCCGCCCGACTGCCCCAATGCCGCGACTCGGGCAGACTTTGGGGACGGCCCGCCGCTGCGGGCCTACTGCGGCAGGCGCCCCAGCAGCCGCGTGATGTGCGCGTCCACCACCTCGGGCGCCTCGACGGCGCTCAGGTGGCGCACCCCGGGCAGCACCACGAGTTCCGAGCCGGGGATGCGGCGGTGCAGGTCCTCGGCCATCGCCGGCGGCGTCGCGTAGTCCTCCGCGCCGACCAGGACCAGCGTCGGGCAGCGAATGGTGTCCGTCTTGCGGCGCAGGTCCATCGCCCCCAGCGCCCGACAAGACGCCGCGTAGGCCGCCACGTCGTTCGCCAGGAATACGCGCCGCGCCTGCTCGACCAGGTCCGGCCGCTCGGCGCGCGTGCGATCGGCGAACCAGCGCGTCAGCTGGAAGTCGAGCAGCGAGGCCAGCCCCTTCTCCTCGGCGGCGCGGGCGCGCGGCTCCCAGTCCTGCGCCGCCGTCTCGCCATACCAGCAGGTCGTGTCGGCCAGCACCAGCGCCTCGACGGCCTCCGGGTGCGCCGCGGCGAGCGCCTGCGCCGCCATCCCGCCCATCGACAGGCCGATCACGACCGCGCGCTCGACACCCGCCGCGCGCAGCACGCCGTAGAAGTCCTCGCCGAACTGCTCCACGCTGTATGGCCCCGGCGGCTTGTCCGAGGCGCCGTGCCCACGCGCGTCGAACGTCAGCACGCGGTAGCAGTCGGCGAAGTCGCGCTCCTGCGCCGCCCACAGCGAGTGGTCCATCCCGAGCGAGTGGGCGAATGCGAGGGTGCGCCCGTCCCCGACCGTCTGGTAGTACAATTGGACGCCGTCCACCTGTGCCTGCATCGCGTACTCCCTCTGGGCGGCCGCCGCGGTCCGCGCGGCCCCGGTCGCAGCTCGCGGGGGACCGTCGCTCGACGCGCGCTGCGCCCGTCCGAGCCCCCGTCAGTATACTAGGCCAGCGCGGCGCCGCCCCATCGACGCGCGCGGAGGCGTCCCGTGTCCGACGCAGCACGCCCTGTTCCCCGGCCGCTGCCGACCGCCGCTCGCGGCGGCGTGATCGCCGCCGCCACGGCGCTGCTCGTGCTCTGGGGCCTCGGCCTGAGCGGCGCGCTCGGCCGCGACGCGACCCAACTCTTCGGCGATGCGGCGCCCGGGCTGCTCGCGCTCGCCGCGGTGGGCTGGCTGCCGGCGCCCGCCCCGGCGGCGCGAGCGATCGCCGTCGTCATGCTCTACGTCATCGGCCTCGGACTCGCCGCGCTCACGCTCGGCTTGGCCGCCATGGCGCTCGGCGGCGACCGCGGCGTGGCGGCGGCCGGCGGCGCGCTCGCCCCGCTCGCCCTCGGCCTGATCGCCCTGCTACTCGCGCCGGCCCTGTTGCTGAGCGGCGCCGTGCGCCGGGCGCTCGCGCGCTGGCTGCCCCTGCGGCCCGACGTCTTCCGCCACTGGGTCGGCCTCGTGGTGCTCGTCTGGTTCACGCTCATGCCGCTCGCGCTGCTGCCGCTGCTCGGCGGCCAGCCGCCGCTCAGTGCCGTGGTCGAGCGCCTCAGCGAGGAAGACCTCGCCTACTCGCCCTGGACCGAGGTCGCCAGCCTGCTCTGGACCGTGCTGCTCTGCCTCGTCGGCGCCGGCTTTCCCCTCGCGCGCGATGGCGCAGCCGCGCTCGACCGGCTCGGTTGGCGCTGGCCAGGCTGGCGGCGCGTCGGCATCGGCGTTGGCCTGTCGCTCGCGCTCGTGGTACTGATCGTCGGCGTGGTGGCGCCGCTCACCGATGCGGCGCTCACCGCGCTCGGCGTGCCCGACACCTCCAGCAGCTACTTCGAGAAGCTGATCGGCCCGGTCGACGTGGGGGGGGCCGTCCTGCGGGCAGTGAAAGCTGGCATCACCGAAGAGCTGGTGTGGCGCGGCCTCGTCCAGCCGCGCTACGGCCTCCCTCTCGCGGCCCTCGGCTTCGCGGCGATGCACGGCTTCCAGTATGGCCCGGGCAGCCTCGTCGTCGTTCTCGTCGTCGGCATCTGCTTGGGGCTCGTGCGGCGCTGGAGCAACACCACGGTCGCCGCGGTCGTCCACGGCGGCTACGATCTCTGGCTCTTCCTCACCGTCGCGCTCGGCTGGTTCAACTCTTGACCAGAGGCTACACTCGCCATCCGTCGCTACCCGGCACGCGGCTGTGGCCGGGCCGGCCCGACTCGCGTAGAATCGTAACGGGAGCCGGAGCCAGGCGTGGCCGCGCGGCCCGCTCCCGCAGCCCGGTTCCGCGCGGGCTACGTCGACACCAGGAGGCAGCGATGACGGCGGTCGTTCCGCAGACGCCAGTGAAGCGCCTGTTCATCAACAACGAGTGGGTCGAGGCGACGGGCGGCCGCACGTTCGAGGATGTGAACCCCGCCACCGGCGAGGTGCTGGCCCACATCGCCGAGGCGACGACCGAGGACGTGGACCGCGCCGTGCGCGCCGCGCGGCGGGCGTTCGACGAGGGCCCGTGGCGCACCATGCCGGCCGTCGAGCGCTCGGCCCTGCTCCGCCAGGTGGGCGAGTTGATCCTCAAGCACAAGGACGAGCTGATCCGCCTGGAGAGCCAGGACAACGGCAAGCCGGTGCGCGAGAGCGGCACCCTCGACGTGCCGCGCTCGGCGTCGAACTTCATCTTCTTCGCCGAGTACCTGACCAAGGTCACGAACGAGTGCGTGCCCGTCGACAACAAGTTCCTCCACTATGAGACCCGCGACCCGGTCGGCGTGGCGGCGCTCATCACGCCCTGGAACTTCCCCATGCTGCTCGGCACCTGGAAGATCGGGCCGTGCCTGGCCGCGGGCAACACCTGCGTCATCAAGCCCGCCTCCGTGACGCCGCTGACCACGCTCGCCCTCGGCGATATCGTGGCCGAGGCTGGCCTGCCCGAGGGCGTGTTCAACGTCATCACCGGCCCCGGCAGCACTGTCGGCACAGCGCTTGTCTCGCACCCCGGCGTCGATCTCGTCTCCTTCACGGGCGAGACGACTACCGGCCAGGCGATCGTCGCGGCGGCCGGCCCGGGCCTCAAGCGCGTCTCCTTCGAGCTGGGCGGCAAGGCCCCGAACCTGATCTTCAAGTCCGCCAACCTCGACGAGGCGGTCGCCGGCTCGATGCGCTCGGCCTTCTTCAATCAGGGCGAGGTCTGCCTGGCCACCCCGCGCTTCTACGTCGAGGAGTCGATCTACGACGCCTTCCTGGACAAGTTCGTGGCAGCGGCCCGCGCCCTCAAGATCGGCGACCCGCTCGACCCGGCCACCGAGATGGGCCCGCTCGTCTCCCAGAGCCACTACGACCGCGTCATGGCCTACATCGAGCAGGGGCGGGCCGAGGGCGCGCACCTGCTGATCGGCGGCCAGCGCCCGCCCGGCCTCGACCGCGGCTACTTCCTGGAGCCGACGATCTTCACGAACGTCGACAACCAGATGGTCATCTGCCGCGAGGAGATCTTCGGTCCCGTCGCCACCATCCAGCCGGTCAAGACCGAGGAGGAGGCGGTTCAGCTCGCCAACGACACGCCCTACGGCCTCGACGCGACGATCTGGACCAACGATCTGCGTCAGGCGCACCGTGTGGCGGCGAAGCTCGTCGTCGGCACGGTCTGGGTGAACTGCTGGTTCGTCCGCGACCTGCGCGTGCCGTTCGGCGGCGCGAAGGCCAGCGGCATCGGCCGGGAGGGCGGCAAGTACAGCTGGGACTTCTACACCGAGCCCAAGAACGTCTGCATCGCCCTGTAGCCGCCGCGCGGCGCCAGAAAGGGAGGGTCGCAATGCCAATCGTGCACATCGAGATCCTCGAGGGCCGGCCGGCCAGCAAGAAGCGCGCGCTCATCGAGCAAGTCACCCAGGCGGTCGTCAGCTCCCTCGACGTGCGGCCGCAGCAAGTGCGCGTGCTCCTGCGCGAGGTGCCGCACGACCAGTGGGCCGTCGGCGGCGTCCCCATGTCTGAGAGCGCCCCCGCGCCCGCCGCCGACGGCCGCTAGCGGTTCGCTGCTCGCGATGCTAGCTGAAACCCGTATGCCCGGTAGGTTGCCGCGAGTCACGGCGGTGCAGGTAGTTCGCGCATTGCTGTAGGGGACCCGATGCATCCTACAGGGCCTCGCTATGGACGGCGAACCTGTCCCCGAGGAGCGGGACGCGCCCCAGCTACTCAAGGTGGCCGTCTAGGCGGAGCGACGCCGGAGCGTCAGGGAGGTGAACATGGCCGCGACCGATACCAGCCGGGCACCAGGCTCGGCGCTGCGCCAGGACGTGCAGGAAGGCCTGCTCGCCAAGCTCGACAAGACCGCGCGCATCAACAAGCTGATCTTCGAGGTGCGCCTCGACCCGGCCGCCCGCGAGCGCCTCGTGGCCGACACCGAGGGCGTCATGGCGGCCTACGCGCTGTCCGAGGCCGAGCACGCCGCCGTCCGCGCCCGCGACTTCAAGCGCCTCATCGAGCTAGGCGGCCACCCCTACCTCGTCGCGCAGCTCTCGCGCCTGCTCTACGGCACCGCCAACAATCGCAACACCAGCACCGCTGCCGAGATGCTTCGCCGCTCCGTCGTCGGCGACCAGTGAGTCATTACAGATGATTGGCGTAGCGCCTGGTAGGGGCGGGTTTCATGCCCGCCCGCGGCCGTCCAGGCCGCAGTTTGGGTGACGCTTGACCGTTCCCAGTCCGCGGGACGCCATGCAAGGACTCCGCGGCATCGCGCAGTACTCAGCACTGGAGGACGTATGGGCCAGCTAGTAGGCGTATTCGCCGCGTCGCACGCGCCGGGGCTCACCGGCTGGTTCGACGATGCCGAGGTCGGACAGCGCGAGCGCGTGCTGGCGGGCTACCGCGCGCTCCGCGAGCGCCTCGAGGCGGCCGCGCCCTCGGTCGTCCTCATGATCTCCAACGACCACCTGCTCAACTTCCCCGTCGACGCCGCGCCGGACTTCGCCGTGTCGCTAGCCGCCGAGCACACCGGCCCTGAGCCGTGGTTTGAGTCCTGGCTGAACCTGGCCCCCTACCGCGTCGCCGGCCATCCCGACCTCGCCCGCGCCCTTGTCCGCGAGGGCTCGCGCGCCGGCGTCCAGATCCAGCCGGTCGACCGCCTGCGATTCGACGACAACTTCTCTGTGCCCTTGCACCTGCTCACACCCGAGCTGAACGTCCCGCTCGTGCCCGTGACGATGAACTGCGTCGTCCCGCCGCGGCCCAGCCCCCAGCTCTGCTACGAGGTCGGCGGCGTCTTCCGCCGCATCGTCGAGGAGCACCTGCCGGCCGACGAGCGCGTCGCCATCGTGGCCACCGGCGGCCTCTCCCATGAGCCAGGCGGCCCGCGCTACTTCGCCGTCGACGAGCAGTGGGACCGCTGGTTTCTCGACCTCCTGGCCGAGGGCAGCCCGGAGCTAGTGCTGCGCGAGGTCACGCTGGAGAAAATGGAGGCCGGCGGCGCGGGCGGCGCCTCCGAGGTGCTCGCCTGGCTCGTGGCGATGGGCGCCGTCGGCCGCCGCCCCGCCAACGTCCTCGCCTACGAGGCGGTTGTTCCCTGGCGCTGCGGCATGGGCGTCGTCGCCTGGGACTAAGCGGCCGGCCCAGGCTGGTGTGGATCTTTGGCGAAGCCAAACATCCACACTATCCCTGGCCGAGGGCTTAGGTGCAGCGCCCCGCGCGACGACGCGACGGCGGAAAGGAGCCGGCAGTGGAGTTCTACTCGTTTCACCTGATGCCCTGGCCGTACCTGCCCCCGGATTTCGACGAGAAGTATTCGTCAGCCTGGGTGACGTGCCCGAACGATCTCTACGATCCCGAGCGCGGGACCGCCCTGTACACGCGCTACATCGACGAGCTGGCGCTGGGCGACGAGCTGGGCTTCGACGGCGTCTGCGTGAACGAGCACCATCAGACCGCCTACGGCCTCATGCCCGCCCCGAACCTGATCGCTGCCGCGCTCGTTCAGCGCACCAAGCGCGCCAAGATCGCGCTCATGGGCAACGCCGTGCCCCTCCGCGACCATCCGCTCCGCATCGCCGAAGAGGTCGCCATGCTCGACGTGATGAGCGGCGGCCGTATCATCTCCGGCTTCGTGCGCGGCATCGGCTGCGAGTACCACTCCTTCCACCTGAACCCGACCTACTCCCGCGAGCGTACCGAAGAAGGTATCGACCTCATCCTGCGCGCCTGGACCGAGCCGGGGCCGTTCAGCTTCTGGGGCAAGCATTATCGCGTCCGCTACGTGAACGTTTGGCCGAAGCCGCTCCAGCAGCCCCACCCGCCCATCTGGCTGCCCTCCACCGGCAGCGTCGAGACGATCGAGTGGTCCGTCCAGCGCCGCTGGCCGTTCGTCCGCACCTACGACACCCTCGACGCCATCGCCGCCATGTTCCAGTGCCTGCGCGCCCGCGCCAACGAGGTCGGCTACGAGCCCGAGCCCGAGCAGATCGGCTGGATGCTCCCCATCTACGTCGCCGAGACCGACGAGAAGGCGCGCGAAGAGGCCGCCAAGCACGTCCAGTACCTCTTTGGCTGGCTCAGCAAGCGCCCCTTCGAGTTCACGCTGCCGCCCGGCTACATCTCGGCCCAGTCGATGGTGCGCGGCCTGGAAGTCGCGGCCACGAAGACCGGCCAGAGCCGCAGCTACGACGACCTCCTCGACCTCGGCATCATCTGCTTCGGCAGCCCCGAGACCGTGCGCCAGCGCCTCGCCGCCGCGCACGAGCGGCTGGGTTTCGGCCGCCTCGTCGGCCTGCTCCACTTCGGCAGCCTGCCCCACGAGCTAACCGTCAAAAACATGCACCTGTTCGCGGAAGAGGTCTTGCCCTTCGTCCGCGCCCTCGGCCCCGCGAGGCCCGCGGCCAACGACGGCGCCAACGGCCGGGCCAGCGCGACGACCGTGGCCGCCGAGGCGCGCTCGTGAGCGCCCCGGGCGTGCGCGACGAGCGCCTCATGATCGCGGGCACCCGCGTGCGCGTGCAATCGGCCGGCGACGGCCCGCCGCTACTGTACCTGCACGGCGCCGGCGGCGTCTCCTGGCTGCCCGGCCACACCGCCCTCGCCGAGCATTGCCGCCTGATCGTGCCCGAGCACCCGAACTGGGGCGAGGACGAGCTAGCCGACGGGCTGGAATCGATCGAAGACCTGGTCTACTTCTACCTCGACTTCCTCGACGCCCTCGACCTCGACCGTATCCACCTCGCCGGCCACTCGCTGGGCGGCTGGCTGGCGGCCGAGATCGCCGTCGCCCATCCCGAGCGCCTTTGGACGCTCACGCTCATCGACGCCGCCGGCCTTTGGCTGCCCGACTGCCCGATGCCCGACCTGTTCGCCCTCTCGGCCGCCGAGACGGCCCGCCTCGGCAATTACGACCCCGCCGTCGGCGAGGCCGCCATCGCCGCGGGCGCGACGCCCGAGGCGCGGGCGGCCCAGGTGCGGGCGCGCGCCGCCTTCGCGCGTATCGCCTGGAATCCCTACCTGCACAACCCGCGGCTTGCCGTCCGTCTGCGGCGCGTCCGCCTGCCCGCGCTCGTCGTCTGGGGCGAGGAGGACCGCATCATCCCGCCGGCCTACGCCGACGAGTACGCCCGTCTCTTACCGGACGCGCGGGTGGTGCGCTTCCCTGCCTGCGGCCACTCCCCCGCCCGCGAGCGGCCGGCCGCCCTCGCCGACGCCATGCTCGCCTTCCTCCGCGACCGCGCTCCAGCGAGCGCCCGTCCCGAATGACCTAACCCCCCGGCCCCCCTTCCCTTCGAAGGAAGACGGGAGCCGGCTCGGCCTCGTCCCTCTCCCCCTTCCCGCGTCGGGAGGGGGCAGGGCGAGGGGTCTAGGGGCAGAACTGGTGGGCGAAGTGGATGCCGAACGCCCAGCTCAGGACCACCACGATCACGACGGCGAGGAACGTCCGATAGTCCCGCGAGGTGTACCAGCCGTGCTCGTGCGCGAGCGTCCAGCGGGTCTCGCCCGCCGTCCAGCCACCGGGGGAGTCGTGGCGCAGCCGCGCGGCTAGGTCCTCCGCCGTGTGGCCGGGCGATCGTGGGCCGCGGACCTCCGATGGATCGGGGTAGCCCAGCTTCGCGCGCACGGCGCGCATCAGCCGCCCCAGCAGCCAGCCCGTCAGCACCAGCGCGGCGGCGAGCAGCACCGTCCCGAAGCCCGCGAGCGCCGAGATGCAGTCGGGCGCCAGCGTGGCCAGCAGGATTGCGCCGAGGAGGTCGGAGCCCGTGTCCATCGCTTCGTTCTCCGCGAGGGCAGCATACCACGCGGCGGTCCGCGCCGCGAGCCCTGGGCGATCATGCCTCGCGGTCGCGGCGAACCGCGCCGATCGCCCGCGCCGCCGCCGCGCAGCCGTCTGCCCCGCCGCGCGGCGACGGGCTTCCCGCCCGCGTGGTGTAGCCTAGTACTCCGTCACACCTGAAACGCTGGGTAGAGATGCTTGAGCTTGATCCGGGCATCGGCCGTGGTGAAGCGCCAGTCGATCCGCTGGCCGGCGGCGTTGCGGG